>JBGAJQ010000006.1:0-140801 GCA_044224875.1 Gemmatimonadaceae bacterium
TGGACGATTGCCGGTAACGTCGGCAGCACATCCAGCGACGATGGCAACGAGGAGCGCGTTGACGAAACGCCGCGACCTCGAAGGCGTCTTGGTAGAAGTCATGTTCTTCGCCCGTTGAGAGGAAAAAGCCCGATCCTCTTGGACCGGTGACGAGGAGACGTCACCAGATCGACGGACTTGCACACGTGGCATCACTACGCTCGCACAGAACAGGCGCGGGGGTGAGTTGGGCCGCACACCTGTCACCGGCGATGTGTGCGCGCGCAGGAATCAGGGTGGTCGCGCCGCCGCCCGCCGCCGCTGGCTTTCCGAGGCAGCAGCGCTATTAGCTTCAACCAATGCTCTATCCGCCTCTTTTCGAGAACCCAATGCTCCGTAACGCGCTTCCGCTGCTACTGTCTGTTCTTCCGGTAACGAAGTCCTTGGCGCAGTCCAGGCAAGCGGCTGGCGGCAAGGTTGCCGAGGTGTCCGCCCCCATAACGGATGTGCGCTACGAGGTGACCTTCAATCGGCAAACGTCACCGCGGCGGATGCTGCATCTGAACACCACGTTCACGACGGCCGGCAAGGATCCGGTACTTCTCTCCTTGCCCGCATGGACGCCCGGCGCGTACGAGATCAGCAACTACGCTCGATCCGTCCAGGCATTCGGGGCCACTGGGAACGGCAAGCCGCTCACGTGGGACAAGATCGACTACGACACGTGGCGAGTGCAGCCGAGCGGAGCCAAGTCCATCACCGTCTCGTTCGACTTCTTGGCCGACACGTTGGACAACGCGATGGCGTGGGCGCGACCGGATTTCACGTTCTTTAACGGCACGAACGTCTTCCTGTATCCGGAAGGACGGGGAACCGACTTCGCCGCGACTGTCACGGTGAAAACAGAAGCCGATTGGCGCGTGGTGACGGGCATGACGACGACCGGAGCCCTCGCCTACGCTGCGAAGAACTATCACGATCTGGTGGACATGCCGTTCTTCGTTGGCACGTTTGAGCTGGACTCGACGCGCGTTGCAGACAAGTGGGTTCGGCTGGCGTCGTACCCCGCCGGCCTGCTGTCTGGCGAGCCTCGGAAGGAGTTGTGGAGTCAAGTTGAGCGCTTCCTCCCAACCGAGATCGCCGTGACGGGCGAGGCGCCGTACGAGCACTATACGATATTCACCGTCTTCGATTCGTCGTTCGGCGGTGGCAGCGCGTTGGAGCATCAAAACTCGCACGTGGGCATTTACACGCCGTTCATCATCGGCAATCAGGCGCTGCCTTCGATTACCGCGCACGAGATCTTCCACCTCTGGAACGTGAAGCGCATGCGACCGGCCGACATGGTGCCGTATCGCTACGATCGCCCGGAGCCCACCACATGGTTGTGGGTCAGCGAGGGCATCACGGACTACTATGCAGACCTCGCACTGGTGCGTGGCGGTGTCGTGGACTCGGCCGGCTTCCTGGGCCTAACGAATGGCAAGATCCAGGAGGTGGCCGCAGCACCAGCGGTGGCACTCGAAGATGCCTCGCTTTCCACGTGGATTCATCCCACGGATGGCACGGGCTACCTGTATTATCCGAAGGGTTCGCTCGCGGGATTCATGCTGGACGTAATGATCCGCGATGCCAGTGACAATCGGAAGTCGCTGGATGACGTCATGCGCGCCGTGTACCAATCCACGTACAAGAACGGCCGCGGCTTCACCGCGCAGGATTGGTGGGGTGCCGTGAGCGCGGCGGCAGGCGGGAAGTCGTTCGCCGACGTGAACACGAAGTACATCGATGGCCGAGAGCCATTTCCTTGGGCGACTGTGTTGCCACTGGCGGGGCTCAAGCTCAAGTCCGACTCAGTCCGTGAGCCCCGTGTTGGGATCTTCACCGCTGCGGACTCGACAGGCAACATCGTCATTACCCAGCTCGAACCGGGCGGCTCGGCGGCCAAGGCTGGCGTACAGCCCGGGGACCTGTTGCTAGAGATCGGCGACATGCCGGTCACCGATGCGACCTTTGGTCAGCGCTTCCGCGCGCGCTTTGCCAAGTCCGAGGGTCAGTCGATCCCGATCAAGGTCCGTCGTGGCGAGCAGGTGCTGTCGCTCCCCATGATCGTCCAGGCGACCGTGCGTGTCGACACCCAGCTTCAGTGGGATCCCGGCGCTTCGCCAAAGGCGGTACGCATCCGGCACGGCATCATGATGGGCAGCACGGACGCACGTTAGGTCAGCCGTCGCTTCTGGGCCGCGACTATTCGCGGCCCCTATGGCGCGGAACGGTACGTCCCGTTCAGGCGCCCAGCGCGCGACGCATCAACACGATCTGCCCGGTGTGATACGCGTTGTGTTGCACCAGACCATGCAGCATGGCCAGCATGGTTGGACCCGTGCCAAGGCTCGGTGCCGTCGCCGTCCCCACCAGGTCGGACAGGCGGTCGGGGTCGAGGAACTCCAGGTCCGCTAACAGCGTGGCCTGTGCCGTGTCGAGCTTCGCGCGCAGCGCCGCCCAATCCGCTTGCGTCGGCGACGTGGTACGCGAGGGGAAATCGCCCTCTACGGGATACTGCGGAGTACGACCTCCCACGCGCGCGTGGACCTCCCCGATCCACGCCGCGATGTGATGCACGAGGTCGTAGATCGTATGCGCGGATGACCCCAGGCGTTGAGTCGCCAGCTCCAACGTCACGCCATCCAGTGCCTCGCGTATGGATGGCCCGTGCCAGGCGCGCCCCTCGTACATCCGGCGCATCTGGTCGATCAGGAATTGCAGTTCGGTCATGGTCGTGTGCGATCGCGCGCTGGCTAGGGCCGCGATCAGTTGCTGGTGGTCTTCCCGGTCTGCAGGTATTTCTGCAGCCAGGCTTGGACTTCGCCCATCCACAGTCGGTGATTTTGTGGCTTCAATACCCAGTGCCCCTCGTCCGGGTACACAATCATCCTGCTGGGAACTCCCTGCTTCTGCAAGGCGGTAAACAGGGACATGGACTCGGAGTACGGGATGCGGTAGTCCAGCTCCCCGGCGATGATGAGCGTTGGTGTCTTGAAGTTCTGCACGGACAAATGCGGAGAGAACTTGCGATACTGCTCGTCCATCGCTTTGGGTTCCCAGTACGGTGCGCCGTACTCCCATTCCGGGAACCAGATTTCCTCTGTGGCTCCGTACATGTTTTCCAGGTTGAACACACCGGCGTGGGAGACGAAAGCCTTGAAGCGGTCGGTGTGGCCAAGCATCCAGTTGACCATGTATCCGCCGAAGGAACCGCCAGCGGCAGCGAGGCGCGTGGAGTCCATCCACGGATAGGTGCGCAACGCGGCGTCGACGCCCTTCATGAGGTCCTCGTAGACCTTCCCACCCCAATCGCGCGACACCTCATCGGTGATTCGCTGTCCGTAGCCTGTTGATCCGCGGGGATTGATGGCGAGCACGGCGGCCCCGGTGGCGGCGAAGAGCTGGTAATTCCAACGGCCGCTCCAGCTGTCCAGCCACGCCCCTTGGGGCCCGCCGTGGATGAGGAGGACCACCGGAAACTTCTCCCCGGATTTCCACTGTGGCGGCTTCACCAGAAAGGCGTGTATGCTGTCGCCCTTGGCACCGGCAAACCAGAAATCTTCCGCCGGCTGCAACGAGAGCTGCGACAGGGCGCCATCGTTCTCGTGTGTGAGCTGGTGTTCCTCGCTTCGCACCGTGGGCATCGCGTTGGCGAGGGGCTTGACCGCACCACTCTGCAGGGTGCGTCGGATCCAGATGTCGCCTGGTCGTGTGGCCGCGTCGCGAACCCACACCATCGTGCGACCGTCGCGGGAGAGGCAGAACGCGGTATTGTTGTGCTCCGCAATGACCAGCTGTGGGGCCCCAACAGTTCCGTCCGTGGCAATGCTGGCCTGAAAGAGACGATCCCGGCCGCGGTCGCCGCCGCCCACATAGATCGCGCGGGCGTCGGGGGCAAAGAAATACGCCTCGGCGTTCCGATCCCAGGAGGGCAGGGCTTCGTGCGACGTCTTGCTTCGCCGATCGTACAGCATCAGTCGCCAGCGGTCGCTTTCGAAGCCAGCGCGCGCTTGGGACGCATAGGCAATAAAGCGGCCATCGGGCGAATACACAGGATTCTGGTCACCGCCGCGATTCGCTGCGGTGATGACCTCTCCGCTACCGCCGGATGCATCCACGACGTAGAGGTTCGCGTCTGTGGACCATGCATCCTCTCGTCCGGCCGACTTGGCGGTGTATGCCACCTCCTTTCCGTCGGGCGAAAAGGCGTAGCCTTCGGAACCACCGAACGGACCCGGAGGCACGTCGTAGGTCGCGCCCGGCGTCAGGTCGCGCAGCGATGATCCGTCGGCGCCCACGACATACAGGTGCGACCGTGTGCCTTCGTCCCACGCGTTCCAGTGACGATACATCAGCTGGTCGGCGATGTGCGCCTTGACCTTGCTGGCGTCCTTGGCCTTATCCCTATCGACGTTGCAGCTGTCGGAACGGCACTGCGGGTACACCGAGGAAACGAACGCGATGCGGTCGGACGTACCCGCCCACACGGGACCAGAGGCACCTCCGTTCAGGGTCGTCAGCTGGCGCGCGCCGCCGCCGTCGGCCTTGGCCACCCACAGCTGTCCGCCCGCTGTGTATGCCACCATGCTGCCAGACGGCGACCACCTGGCCTCGCCCGCACGCACACTGTCGTTAGGCCACGGACGCGGTACGCCGCCGCCCGCCGGCACAATGTAGGTGCGCCCGCTACGGCGGTTGGCATCCATATCGGTCGTGCGCACGTTGTACAGCACCCACGCCCCATCCGGCGAAATTTGCGGGTCCGAGATGCCCTTGAGACCAGCGAAATCAGCGTAGGTGATCGGACGCTGTGCCGCCAACGAGGCGCTCAACAGTCCGGACAGCACAATCCCAACTCCAGCATGCCTAACGAATCTCATTTCCACGTTCTCCATGAGCGTCAAGGCCGACGGTCACTGTCCGCCGGCCTGCCCTACATCCGCGGTAGCGAGCAGGGCTTCGGCTTGGCGGGGGCTTTGCCTCCCTCCGTCGGTGCCGCGCCGGTTGCCCGATACCACTCCACCCGTTCGGCGTTTCGCGCCTCCGGGCCACTGGCCCGGTCCTTCATCATCGCCTCCACCTCGTCGGCCTCGCGCGGCACACACGAAACCCACTCCAATCCGTTCTCCGTGACAATGTAGTTGTCCTCGATCCGAACCCCGATGCCGGCGTACTTCGGCAATACGGTCTTCAGCTTCGACAGATACGCTGCATTTCCGGGAGTACCGGGCACAATGTCCAGCAGGTTTTCCCTCACGTAGACGCCCGGCTCGATGCTGAATGCGCTCCCGACGTCGACACGTCCGGAGAAGTAATACTGATCGGGGTCGTGGACCTCCAATCCAATGCCGTGCCCGAGCCCGTGCATGTAGAAGAGGCTCAGCTGCGAGCACTTGCGTGGTGTGTCGGCCGAGCCGCAGTCGTACGTGGCCCCAGGCGCATCAATCAACCCCAGTCGCGCAAGCCCTTCGCTGAGGATGCGGCTGGCCGAGTCGGACATCAATCGGGCCGATGCGCCCACCTTCGCTTGTCGCTCGGCCGCGGCCTGGGCGGCGCGGACGATCGCGTACACCGCGCGCTGTTCTGGGGTGAACGTGCCGCTCACGGGGAAGGTGCGGGTGACGTCGGCCGCGTATCCCCCGTACTGCGCCGCCGCGTCGATCAAGAGAAGTTCTCCGTCCTTCATGAACCGGTCGTCGCGGTTGTAGTGAAGGGTGGTAGCGTTCGCGCCTGAGCCGACGATGGAAGAATACGCCGGTCGGTCTCCACCGTTGCGCCTGAAGGTGTACTCGAGCAGCGCCTGGATCTCGAATTCATTCATCCCCGGCCGCAGGGCGCGGGCCGCCTCGCGATGAGCGTCCATGCTGATGGCTGCCGCTCGTCGGATCAACTCCATTTCGGCGGAGCTTTTCTTGGCTCGCATCTGGGAGACCATGGGGTTGGCGCTGACGATAGACAGCCCCGGATGTGCCTTGGCGATCCTCGCGACAAAGGCCTGGTCGTTGTTGAGCGTATCCCCAGACTCGGCGATGTCCGCTAACAGGTACAACCGCTTCGCTTGCCGCAGGGCGCTGTCCAACTGCGGTTCGAGCTGCGTGGTGAGCCGCGCAGGTATTCCGGTCATGGCCTGCGCCCCCTCGGACCCATTTCGCTTGCCGGACCAGACCTCCACGGCGGGATTCTTCGGCTGCACAAAGAGTGACCACGACACGGCGTTTCCACTCTTCGTCATCAACAGCGTGGCACCTGCCTCCTTGTATCCCGTGAGGTACAGAAAGCCGGGCGACTGGAAGAAGGAGAGGTAGTCCTGTACCGGCTCTTCGCCACCACGGGCGACGAATACGCCGTCTTCCAGTTTGGCAGCGAGCGCCTCGCGCCGTTGCGCGAACTCGGCGGCAGATACCTGTGCCTGGCCGACGGTCGGCCAGAGCATCGTGAGAATGCCAAACAGCACGCGACGTCCTTGGATCATCGATGTCTCCACCATGCAAGGGAACGGTATCGTTAGGTCATCTGCTTCCATGGCGCGCTGGAGCGCAACGGGCAACCGGAAAGTGACCACACGCGTCTGGACGGTCTGGCGTGGGTACTCGCCTGGGTCAGTCGCGCGTACGCGTCATGGCGCGATAGCGGGCCTCGCCGGTGTCCCATAGCCAGCGACCAAGCAGCCAGCCGCACAGTGGAAACACCACAACGGCCACAACGATCGCACTCCGAAGGTTGGCTGTGAGCTGTGGCGATCGAACAAAGCCCTGTTCCTGGATCACCTTGTAGAAGATCGTGAGGAAGGTGATCGGGATGCCAAAGGACAGGACGCCTCGCCGAAGGATGAACCCCGTACGTCCCATGGCGCGCTGCCGCTCCCACCGCGCGATCTGATCGTCCTCAGTTGCCACTCCGCCCTGAGCGGGCGAGTTCGGGTCTTCCCCAGGCCCATCCATGCGCCTTCCACGCTCGGGTCTCGCGGCCACGAGAAGCCGCTCCGCAGATTCGCACGCGGACCGGGCCGCGACAAGAGTCGTCGCGCGTGACTTGGCCCCGCTCTATTTCAGGATGGACTTCGCGATGGTGTGAAGCTGCATGTTGGACGTGCCTTCATAGATCGTCCCGATCTTTGCATCGCGGTAGAACTTTTCGAGCGGGAAGTCCTTCGTATAGCCGTATCCGCCAAAGAGTTCAAGGCATAGTGAAGTCACTCGCTCTGCGACCTGGGACGAGAAGAGTTTGGCCATCGCCCCCTCGCGGGCGATGTCCTCGCCGGCGTCTTTCAAGCGGGACGCGTTGTACACCATCAGGCGGGCGGCCTCGAGTTCGGTGGCAGCCTGCGCGAGCTGGAACTGCACCCCCTGAAACTCGGCCACTGCCTTGCCGAACTGCTTCCGTTCTTTCACATAGGCGAGGGCAGCCGTCAGGGCGCCAGCGGCAACGCCGATCATCTGAGCACCGATCCCGATCCTTCCTCCGTTGAGCGTATCGATGGCGATCTTGTACCCGTGGCCGACCGCCCCAAGGACGTTATCGTTAGGCACTTCACAATCGTCGAGCAGGAGTTCGGCGGTGCTCGATGCCCGAATGCCCATCTTGTCTTCCTTCTTCCCCACGCGGAATCCCTTGAACCCGCGTTCCACCAGGAACGCGGTGATCCCACGGTAGCCGGCCGAAGGATCGACGTTGGCAAAAATCACGAAGATGTCGGCTTCACCGCCATTCGTGATCCACATCTTGCGGCCGTTCAGGACCCAGCCGCTCCCTCGTCGCTCGGCCCGGGTTTCCAGGCCAAACGCATCGGATCCGGACGCCGGCTCCGAGAGGGCGTACGCGGCGATCGTCGCGGAAGTGAGCCGTGGCAGGAAGCGCTGTCGTTGCTCCTCGGTGCCGTAGCTTCGTATGGGGTGGATCGCCAGGGTGTTCTGGACATCGACCAGGATCGCGGCCGACGCATCCACCATGCTGATCGCTTCGACGGCGAGCGTTACCATCATCATGGTGCCGCCAGCTCCACCGTAGGACTCGGGTACCTCAATCCCCATGAGTCCCATCTCGAATGTCTTGGCGATGAGCGCCGGGTCCAGCCTTGACTGACGTTCCATCTCCGCCACGCGCGGTCGCACCTCTTCGGCCGCGAACGCGTCCACGGCATCGCGAAAGAGCCGTTCCTCTTCGGAAAGAACCGTCAGGGGGGCGTGCGCACCATCGAGCAGACTGGACATAAGCGGACCGAGTCGAAGACACCATGATGGACGCGCGTCTGCGCGTCCCCTGCTAACCTAATCGTTCCAGGAGCGCCGAAAAGCGCGAGGGGCGGATTGTGGTCTTCCCGCGTTCCACAGCGTCGTCCACTGCGGCGAACAACCGTGCCGCCTGGCGCTCGCGGTCGAACCGGCCGTCGGCATTCAGCGGCACTGGCCGTTTACCGGCCTTGAACTCCCTATAGCGCTTGGCCACGACTCGCCCGATGCCTTCTTCGTCGTCGGGTGCAACGCAGTCGGCCCCGCTTTCGCGCAGGAGTAGATCCGTTGCGCTCCCGCCTTCGGCGAGCGACAACACCCAGGTCGCGGCTTGCACGTACTCGAACACCTTGCCAGGAATGGAGTGCTGGTACTTCTGCGGAAGGACCACGGCCATCGCGGATTTTCGCAACAGCGCCAAGGCGGCGCTACGCACCTGCGCCGGCTCACTGAAGAAGTAACCCGTCAGTCCCTGTTCGGCGGCGATCTCCGCGAGCGGCCTTGCCCCGTACTGGTCGGATCCCATAAACCGCACTTCGAGCTGTTCGGGTGCAATTCCCTCGGCGTCGATGGCTCGTCGCACACCCTTGAATAGGGCGCGCGGATCTCGACCACCGTAGATCATCCCGGCGTAGCTGATAAGGAATCTCGAGCCTTGCTCGCCAGGAGCGCGTAGTTCCGCGTCCGAGCCGTTCATCACGGTGATGATGCGCCCTGCCGCAGCCGGATAGCGTTCCCGCATCATCTGCGCGGCGAGGTCGGTGTTCATCACGATCACGGATGCCCGACGAACGGCTCGATCCTCGTAGTAGAGCGAGAGGCGCATCCAAGCGGGCGAACGGAGGTCTGGTTCCTGGTACGCTTCCAGCGCCCATGGGTCCCGGAAGTCGATCACCAACGGCAACCCTTTTTCCACCGCAATCAGGCGGGCCGCTTCGTGTGCCATGTGCGGGGGGCCGGAGCTGATCACGACATCGTATGGATGCTCGGCGGAAAGCATGCCACCAATCGTCGCCGCGCGATTGGTCCAGTCCTCCCACTCGGCAAAGTGACGGCGTGCGAGCTGTGCACGCCGCACGCTCAAAATCAGTCGTCCGGGGTTGATGGACCTGGCGTGGCCGTTGCTGCTGACCGGAGAGGAAGGAGGAGTCTGGCGCCTTGATTCTGAAGGTGCAGCCGTGCTGGACTCGCGGGATCGCAGGGGCGACAGCATGCGTGAGGCCCAACGACGAAGCGCAGTTTCGACCAGCGACTCCTGGTACGAAAAGTATCGCACGCCAAAGAGTCGTACGCCCGGTGGTAGCGAGGCGAGCCGCGCGTTGTCGCGAACCATGCACTGCTTTGGGTCGATCATCAGCACGTCAACCGACCATCCGTTCGCGGCGGCGTATTCCGTCATCTTCTGCCATCGAAGCGCCCCGATGACGGAGTCCGGCGGGAAGGCGTAGCTCACAAGGAGCAGTCGGCGGCCTTCCGTGGCTGGCCGTGGCGTCTCGAAGAACGGTCGAGGAGTATTCACGGACCGAAATGTATTCACTCGCCGCGCGATGATCTGCTGCGCCGGATCACACGAACAAAGGTCATGACCCGCGCGCGATGGAAGAGCCAGAGCGCCGCGCCATACGCCGCGGCTCCGACGGCGACCTTTGCGATGAGGAACGTCGCGGCGTGAGTCGACGCCGGAAGAAGCGCCCCCAATGCGAGTACGGCGGCGGCCATGATCGCTGCCGCGTTCGTGGCTGGAATGAGGGTGGCGAGGTACTCGCGCCATTGCATGCCAATGCGACGGAACGTGGTATTGGCCATTGGTACGACCACCAGCACCGGATACACGATCAGCCACGCGAAGGCGATCCCGGTGGTCCCCCATCGGGCACCGACCACGAACGCGATCGGCATCACGGCAAGCGCCAGCAGGTTGACCTGCAAGGCCTTCTGATTCGCGCCGGTGACCATCAGGACCTGCGGATACAGCGGGGCAATGGACCGGATGGCAGCAGCAACGGCGAGGATCTGTAGTGGAGCGACGGCAGCCGCCCACTTTGCACCTAACGCCAAGGGAACGAGGTGTTGCGCGACCAGCGCTAGGCCTACAGTCAACGGGAATGCCACCAGGGCCAACGCCTCGGTCACACTCAGCAAATAGCGGCGCAGTTCCGCCGAGTCATGCTGCACGGCGGAGAGAATCGACGGGGTGACGCGACCCGCCAGCGATGTCACGCGTTCAATGGGTGCCGACGCCAGCGTCCAGCCGAAATCATAGGCACCTAACGCCTGTTGGCCCAGCATGCGACCTGCGACAAAAAAGTCCGCGTTCTGGTACAGGTACCACGACACGCGGGACGCAATCGTTTGCTGGCTGAAGAGAATCTCCGCCTTGAGTTGCTGCCATTTGGGCCAGGTGAACGACACCCGGACCACTCGCACCATGAGCAGCGTCGAGAGGAATGCGCCTAGCACCGAGCTCAGGACGAGGGTCCAATACCTGAGGCCCAGCAGGGCGAAGACGACCGCGCCTATCGAGGTGAGGATCGCCTGCAAACCCTCGTTGACCGCTAGCTCACGGAATCGCAGGTCACGTTGCAGGATGGCTTGGGGGACCACGCGGATGCCGGTGATCAGAAACACGGTACTCGACGCAATCACGACCGCGGTGAGTGCCGGCGCCCGGTAGAACAGGGCCAGCAAGGGAGCCGCGATGCAGCTCACGAGAAATCCCAGACCGCCGAACAGCACCGCCAGGGTGTTGATCTGCTTGATCCCGTCGTCGGACATCTTCCGGAACGTCACCACGGTCGTGCCGATTCCGAACTCACTCAGCAACGTGACGATCCCCATGTACGACGTGGCAAACGCATACAGTCCGAAGTCGGACGGGTCGAGGACGCGGGCGACGAGAATTGTCGATCCCCAGGTGAGAAGCTGAGTGAGCCATTTGACCCCGCCCATCCAGGCAATGCCATGCGTCAGGGAGCGGTCTAACGCCGCACGCTGACTCCGGGCACTGGCCGGGCCGTCCTGAGACCCTCGCTGCGAGGAATTCGTCTCTGAGAGGTCGGTCGAAGTGCCGGGAGTGTGTTCCAGCGTCACGTCGCGCTCCTTACGTTCCATGCCTAGCTAGATCCTCCTCGAACCTTGTGCGGTAATGAAGGTACTCGTCGTCGCCGGTGCCCGGCCCAACTTCATGAAGGTAGCACCAATTCTCGCGGCGCTTGAAGCCGCGGGACATCAACGTGTGTTCGTCCACACCGGGCAGCACTACGATGCAACAATGTCCGATGCGTTCTTCCGGGACCTCGGACTTCCCAATCCAGACCACCATCTGGGCGTAGGGTCCGGCAGTCACGCCAAACAGACGGCGCGCGTCATGGAAGCGTTTGAGCCGGTGCTGCTCGAATCGCGTCCGGACTGGGTGGTTGTGGTGGGGGACGTGAACTCGACGTTGGCCTGTGCGTTGGTGACGGCCAAGCTTCGGACGGAACACGGCTGTCGCATTGCGCACGTGGAGGCGGGGCTGCGATCCAACGATTGGGGAATGCCTGAGGAAGTCAACCGGGTGCTCACGGACCGGGTGAGCGATTTGCTGCTCACGCCTTCGCACGATGCGCTGCCTAACCTGCTGCGGGAAGGCATTGCGGCTGAGCGAGTTGTCTTTGTTGGCAATGTGATGATCGATTCGCTGCTGCGTTTGCTGGGCCAGGCGAAAGACCTTCGCGTCCCGCACCGGTTGGGTCTCGAGGGCAAGCGCTATGCCGTGGCCACCTTGCATCGTCCCTCCAATGTCGACGACGCCACACAACTTGGCGCCATCCTGCGGGCCCTGGCGGACGTGGCGGTGGAGCTGCCGGTGGTGCTCCCCTTGCATCCGCGCACCCGCGACCGGATGCGCGCGTTTGAGCTGGACGGTCACCTGGCTGGCGTGCAGCTGATGGATCCGCTCGGGTACACCGAAATGCTGGGGCTTCAGGCGGACGCCTCGTTGGTGCTCACGGACTCCGGAGGCATGCAGGAGGAAAGTACGGTCCTTGGCGTTCCCTGCGTGACGTTGCGCGAGACGACCGAGCGTCCGGTGACGCTCACGGAAGGTACCAATCGCATGGCACCCTGGCCCCTGACGTCCGCGGGGATCGTCGCGGCGGCGCGGGCGGCCCTGGCCTCCGGCCGCGTGGCGGTTGGTGCCAAGTCGCCGGAGGGTTGGGACGGACGCGCCGGTGTTCGCATCGTAGAGGCGTTGGCGCGCGCCCAGCGTTAGGCGCTGTTCGCACCCGACGCGTTGGCAGCTGCCGATGGCCGTGTGAGCTCGTTGGCGCGCGGAAATGTTACGCGAAGGCACGCGCCGCCCAGTGCGCTTGGCAGGGCCTCGATGCGCCCTCCGTGCGCCTCGGCGATCGATCGGGCGATCGAGAGCCCGAGGCCACTGCCGTCCGGTGACTGCAGTCGCGCCTCGCGGCCCCGCACGAAGCGCCCGAACACGTGCTCGCGATCCTGCTCCGGTATGCCGATGCCATCGTCCTCCGTCGTCAGCACCGCGTAGTTGCCTTCGCACGTCACCGACACGACGATCCGGCCGCCAGACCGTGTGTATCTGATCGCGTTGTCGAGCAGAATGGCCACCAGCCGGTCGATGCGTTGCGCGTCCAACATGGCACGGCACTCGAGCAGGGTCCCAATCTCGAGTGTCCGTCCCTGACGACGCGCCACTTCAAACCACGGTCGGAGCGCGTCCGTGACGACGTCATCGAGGAACGCCGGAGATGGCTCGGCTTCCGGCTCACCGGCGTCGGCCCGCGCCAGTTGCAGCAGTTCGTCCACCAGCACGGTAACCCGCGTCAGGTCCATCTGCGTCCGCCGAAGCACGGCCTGGGCCGTGGACGCGTCAACTTCGTCGAGCAGACCCACCTCAACGTCGCCCCGCATGCGCGCGATCGGTGTGCGCAGTTCGTGTGCGGCATCGGCCAGAAACCGGCGCTGTTGGGCGAGGGCGCCATCCAGGCGGTCCAGCAGCGCGTTGAAGCGCACGCCAAGACGACCCAACTCGTCGGATGGATTGGCGATTGGGAGTCGGCCCGAGGTCCCCGGTTGAATGCCTTCCGCGGCATCGGCCATTCGGCCGATCGGCTGCAGCGTTCGCCCCGTGATCAGCCACCCGACGAGTGCCGCCAACGCGACGACCGCGGGGAGGCCGATCAACGTGGCGATATCAATCTGCCTGTTCAACCTGGCGACTTGGTCGGCACTGGCGCGCACACGGAGCCGCCAATTCGGCGCCAGCTTCGGCTCCAACGGATAATGGAACTCCGCGATCGGGCGAACGAGGACCGGTGGGTTGCGCTTGATGGGGTAGGGAAAGGTCGTGCCGTCAGGCTGGACGAAGGCGACATCGATGCCGACGAAGACCAGTTCGCCGGATATGTGAGCCAAGGTGGCATCGACTTGGCGGTACTCGGAGAGTTCAGCCCGGAAGAAGCCTTGCATCAGGGTCACGGCCCCATCCACGGATCGCTCGAACTCGACGCGGACGGCGCGGCGGAAAGTCGCTCGCCCGATGAACAGCGTGGCGAGAAGTACGACGAGGATGGAACCGGCGTAGAGCCCGGTGAGGCGCCGTCGGATCCGGTTGTTGACCTGCCTCACGCGCGCTTTCTTTGGACGGCAGCACCCAGGCGGTATCCGGCGCCACGGACGGTCGCGATCAGCGGCACTTCGTCCGGATGGTCGATCTTGCGTCGCAACCTCGCCAAGTAGACGTCGATCACGTTGCTCGCCGGATCGTAGCTGTCGTCCCACGCGTGAGCGCTCAGTCGCTCCCGCGTGACCACTTCTCCCGGGTGCCGCATGAGGTACTCGAGCACCGCAAATTCCTTGGTCGTCAGCTCAATCGTCCGGTCGCCGCGCCGGGCCAGGCGCGTGCCGGTGTCGAGCGCCAGGTCGGCGAGTTCGAGGGTCACGGGGATCACGGCCGCTGGTCGGCGCAAGAGGGCGCGAAGGCGAGCGACCAACTCACCCAGGGCGTACGGCTTGACCAGGTAGTCATCGGCACCGAGGTCGAGACCGGCAATCCGGTCTTCGACGGCATCACGCGCCGTGGCCATGAGAATGCGGGTCGGCTTCTGAGAGGCGCGAAGCCGACGGCACACCTCCAACCCGTCGATGCCTCCACCAGCGAGCAAGACGTCGATGATCGCGACGTCGTAATCGTTCACAGCCGACAGTTGCAACGCTTGCTCGCCCGTGAGCGCAAGGTCCACGGCCATCCCCGAGCGCCGCAAGTACGTCACGGCACTATCGGCCAGGCGCTGGTCGTCTTCCAGGAGAAGAATGCGCATGCCAGAAACATATGGCCCGCGTCCCTCGAAGTGGGGACCCCGGGACCCCCACCGTTCAAAATACGTCGAGGGCGAGTTCGACCTTTCCAAATGGCGCCGAGACCTGTGCGCCCTGTACTGTGCCGCGTACGGCCGCCAGCATCTCCCTGGCGATCGCGATCCCTTCCGCAACGGCGTGCTCCTTGGATCGCTCATTCGCCTGTCGCATCCGAGCAATGACGCGCTCGGGTACAACCACCCCCGGCACCTCGTTGGCGAGAAATTCGGCGTTCCGGACGGAGACCAGTGGCCAGATGCCGGCCACGAGCGGGATCCGCGTAACGGGCAACCGTTCGATGAATTGCTCGAGCTGCTGTACATCGAACACCGGCTGGGTGATGGCGAACTCCGCGCCGGCCTCCATCTTGAACTGAAATCGTCGCAGCTCCAATTCCAGGTCGATAGCCGCCGGGTTCACGCCGACGCCGATGACGTACGAGGTCGGTCGGCCGATCGCATTCCCTCCCGGGTCCAGCCCGCGATTCAACCCGTGGACGAGGTTCGTCAGGCCGATCGAGTCGATGTCGAAGACGGCCGTGGCATCGGGATACGGCCCCATCTTCGGCGGATCGCCCGTGACCAGCAGGATATTGCGCAGACCCATGGCCGCCGCACCTAACAAGTCGCTTAGCATGCCCAGGAGGTTGCGGTCGCGACACGCGTAGTGACAGACGGTTTCGATTCCCACCTGTTGCTCGATCAACAGGCTCGTCATCATGGCACCCATGCGGCTCTGCGCTCGTGGTCCGTCGGGTACATTCACGGCGTCCACCCCGCGCGCCTTGAGCGACGCGACGTCAGCGAGCATTCGCGTGGCGTCTACCCCCCGCGGTGGAACGATCTCCACCGACGTGACGAAGTGTCCAGCCGCCAGCTTCGATGCCCATGCCGATCGTTCGCTGAACGGGACCTCGTCGACGCCCTTGGCGCGGTGGTCGGCGGCCGTCGATATCGCCGGCACAGCGGTCGGTGTAGCGATCGAGGTCCCGCGGTGCCGCAAACGCGGGACCAGCGGTCGAATGCCCTCGACCATGGCTTTGGTGTGCTCGGGGGTCGTACCGCAACACCCCCCGACGATCTTGGCACCAGCCTGCACCAGATGGCGCGCGTACGTCGCCATGTACTCCGGGCTCGCCATGTACATGCTGCGCCCACCGACATCGCGAGGCATGCCGGCGTTAGGTTGCGCGCTCAGCTTGCGCGTTGTCACGGCGGACATCTTCTCGATGGCTTCGAGGATCGTCTGCGGTCCAACCGAGCAATTCAACCCGATGACGTCGGCGCCAGCGGCCTCCAGCTCGCGCGCCACGTCTTCCGGTGTGGCACCAAATGGCGTGAGGCCATCCACTCCGATCGTCATCTGGGCGACGACGGGCATGTCGCGGTCGACGCTTCGCGCCGCGGCAATCGCTTCGGACATCTCGTCCAGGTCGCCAATCGTCTCGATGACGAAACAGTCGGCCCCCCCAGCCTTGAGCGCCGCCATCTGCTCGGCGAAGGCGGCGCGGGCCTCAGCGCGAGACGTCGGGCCGAATGGCTCCAACCGCACGCCGAGTGGACCTACGGCACCAGCGACGATCAGTTGCTCGCCGGCGACGTCACGAGCGATCGCCGCCGCGGCGCGATTGATTTCGCCAACCTGCGACTCCAGGCCGTACTGCGCCAGCTTCAACCGATTGGCCCCAAAGGAATTCGTCTCCAATGCCTCGGCGCCGGCGGCTCGGTATGCCGCATGGACATCGCGCACCAGGTCAGGCGCTCGCAGATTCAACTCGTCATAACACTGGTTGATGAAGACGCCCTTCTGGTACAGCATCGTGCCCATCGCGCCGTCGAACAGGATCACGGCGTCCGGGTCCAGCAGGCGCGCAGCGCGTGGGTTGGTCATTGGGGCGTAACTCCGTCACCGTCCGCACCCCCGCGAACCACGTAATAGCGGGCCGCCGGGTGGTGCACGACAATGGCCGCTGTACTCTGCTCAGGGACAAGCTGGCACGCCTCCGTGAGTTCCATGCCTAACGCGTCTGTGGCAGGCAGGAGCCGGAAGAGGGCGCGATGGTCGTCGAGATCCGGGCAGGCCCCATAGCCCCACGAGTAGCGTTTGCCGCGTGTTTCGGCCAGACCCAACTCGCGCCGGATGCGCCGATGCATGTACTCGGCGGTCGCTTCGGCCGCTTCGACCGAAAGTCCGTGTACGAAGTAGGCCTCGGTGTATTCGCCATTCGCCTGGAGCTGCGCAAAGCGCTCCGACGCCCGTGACCCAACCGTGACGACCTGGAATGCCGCCACGTCCACCTCGCCGGAGTTGACGCCCCGGAAGTAGTCCGCCAGGCACAACCGATCCCGTCCCTCCTGTCGTGGGAAATGGAACCGCGCCAACTCGCGCAGTGCGCCCCCGTCACTCTCATAGGCCGCGGGATCGTAGACGATCAGGTCATTCCCCAGCGACTGCACGGGGAAGTACCCGTAGACCGCCTGTGGCGCAATCCAACCATCGGCCAACGCCGATGCGGACAAACGCGCTCGCGTCGGCTCGAACAGGTCGCGCACGGATGCCTCGTACGCTGGCCCGGAGCCACGACCACCCCACTGGAGTCGATACAGTTCATCCAGATCCAGGAGTTGGAGCACGTCAGCCAGGGGCAGGTCGCGCACCACGCGCGTACCGAAGAAGGGCGGCGTGGGGACGGGATGGTCCGTACTCACGTCACTCCGCGTGCCGCCCTCCAGACCGCCTAACGTGTCCTTGCCAACGTTAGCGTGGAGGAACACATCCCGGTGCGCCTCTTCGAGCACGCTGGACACCATGTGGTCGCGCCGGTCCCCATCCATGAGGCCGTCCATCGTGGCCAGCCCTTCAAAGGCATCCTTGCAATAGAAAACGCCGGCTGAGTACGCCCGCTCGCCCTCAACGAACAACGCCCGCCGGCCAAACCGACGGTTGATCGCCGCGCCACCGATCAGCACCGGAATTCGCAGATTGCGTCGATCCAACTCTTGTACGCACAGTGGCATCTGCTTGGAGGTGCTAACCAGCAGCGCCGACAGCCCGATGGCATCGGCACCAACCTCCACCGCCTTGTCGAGGATCGTGTTGACCGGCACCTGTTTTCCCAGATCAAAGACGGTGTACCCGTTGTTCGAGAGGATCGTGTTGACCAGCGACTTGCCGATGTCGTGCACGTCGCCGTAGACCGTCGCCAGCACCACCTTGCCCTTGGTATAACCTTCGGCGCGCTCGAGATACTGTTCGAGGTGCTTGACCGCGCGCTTCATGACCTCCGCCGACTGCAACACGAACGGAAGGATCAGTTCGCCCGCGCCGAACTTATCGCCAACATCCTTCATCGCCGGCAACAAAACGTCGTTCAGCACCCGCACCGGCGACGTACGTACGCCCGCCGCATCCAATGCCCCTTCGATGCCTTCCTTCTGACGGTGCACCACCATCCAGTGCACGCGCTGGTCGGGCGACATGCCAGCGGTCGGGTCGATCTTGGCGTCAACCGATGCGGCCGCCGCGTCGGACTGGTCGAACGCCGCGATGAAGCGCTGCAGCGCCTCTGGGTTCCGGTGAAACACCAAGTCGTCCGCGAGGCCGCGCGTGGCCTCCGACAACTCGGCGTACGGCGTGATGTGCGCCGGATTCACAATGGCGGCGTCCAGTCCCGCTTGAACGCAGTGGTGCAGAAAGACGGAGTTGAGCGCGGCCCGCGCCTGTGGCGAGAGCCCAAAGCTGACGTTGGATACGCCAAGGATCGTGAGAACCCCTGGGAGTTCGCGCTTGATTGCGCGAATGCCCTCGATGGTCTCTCGGGCCGACTCGACCCACTCCGCGTCGCCAGTCGCCAGGGTAAACGTGAGGGCGTCGAAGATCAGGTCGGCAGGCCGCATGCCGTACTCGCCAACGACCAGGTCGTGGATCTTGCGCGCGACCTCCAGCTTGCGGGCCGCTGTGCGCGCCATGCCCACGTCATCGATCGTCAGTGCCACCAGGGCCGCGCCATGCCGCTTGGCCAATGGCACCACGGCGTCGATGCGCGCACGGCCGTTCTCCATGTTGATCGAGTTGATGATGGCACGGCCGGGCACGTGCTCGAGGGCGGCCGCAATCACGTTCGCCTCGGTGGAGTCGATCATCAGCGGAGTGTCGACGCTCATCGACAGCAGCTTCACCACGGTCGACATCTGGTGAGCTTCATCGGCTCGTTCGGTGAGCGCGACACACACGTCCAGGACGTGGGCCCCCGATTCGGCCTGCTCACGAGCGACGTTCAGGATACCTTCGTAGTCGTCCGCCAGTAGGAGGCGCTTGACCTTGCGGGACCCCTGCGAGTTGACGCGTTCGCCAACGAGCAGTGGGGGTGGGTCTTGGTGCAGGGTGATGGCCCGCATGGCCGACGAGACGCGCGGAACTCGATGCGGAGGTGGTCGGTGCACATCGGGCGATGTTTCGCGCCGGTCCGCAACCGAAGGATGGTGCGAGTGGCCCTCGACCGCGCTATCGTTGTTTTTGGGGGGGGCCCCCCGCACCTCGGCGACGATCGCTGCCAGGTGCTCCGGTCGCGTTCCGCAACACCCTCCCACAATACGCACGCCAAACTCGCGTACGAATTCGCCGAGCATCGCCGCCATCGGCGCCGGCTCCAGCGGGTACACCGCCTCGCCAACACCCGTATTGATCGGCAGGCCAGCATTGGGAATCACCGACAGCGGCAACGCCGAATGCTCGGCGAGGTATCGGACCGGCTCCCGCATGTGCTCGGGTCCAGTGGAACAGTTCAACCCGATCACGTCCACCGGCAGCGCTTCGAGCGTCGTCATGGCGCTCGCCACGTCCGTGCCTAACAACATGCGTCCGCTGGTATCCAGGGTGACCTGTGCCTGCACCGGTACCCGATAACCCAGCTCCTGAAAGAGACGCTCGAACCCCGAAATCGCCGCCTTGACCTCGAGAATGTCCTGCGCGGTTTCTACCAGAAGGACATCGACGCCCCCCTCGACCAGCGCCTTGGCTTGTGTGTAGTAGTCGACCGACAGCTCCTCGTACGTCACGTTGGACAACGCCGGATCGCTACTGGACGGCAGCATGCCGGTCGGGCCAATGGAGCCGGCCACGAAGCGCGGTCGTTCGGGTGTGGCAAAGCTGTCGGCGGCGGCTCGCGCCAGGCGGGCCGCCTCCACGTTGATGGCGTGCACCTTGTCCAGCAGACCCCACTCGGCGAGTCGACGCGGCGTCGACTGAAAGGTGCACGTCTCCACGACGTCGCAGCCGACGGCCAGGAACGAGTCGTGGACAGAGCGAACGACGTCAGGGCGCGTTAATACGAGGTAGTCGTTGCAGCCCTCGTAAGCCGCGCCGCCGAAATCCTCGGCCGTCAGCCCAAACCGCTGCAGGCTCGTCCCCATCGCGCCGTCGTAGATCAACACGCCGCGGGAGAGTGCTTCCAGGTACGCCGATCGCACTGGCAGGTCCAGGTTCCTTCCGTGTGTCGTCACAGTGACAGAAACAAAAACGGCCCGGGGCAAACGCGCCCAGAGCCGGCGCTTTAGCGGAATGTTTTACGTGGCCGCAAGTTGCCCGAAATCGCCACGATCAATTGTCGACGGACTGGAGTTCTCCGGTCGCCCTGAGACGACGCCTATCAACCGGGCGCCGTCACCCACGGATCATAAGCGACGGGCAACGGATTGCAAAGCACCCCGCACCTAACCGGCGATCAAGGCGTGGATCGCCTGCGCACCCACCCCATCCACTTCGACCACCTTCGTCCGGCTCGTCTGGCCTGCGACCACACGCACGCGCGATCGCGCGACCCGCAATCGATCGGCTAGTAGGTCCACCACCGCGTCGTTGGCTGCGCCGTCAACTGGCGGTGCGTGGACCCGGACCTTGAGGGCATCACCGTGCAACCCCGCGATTTCGGTACGGCTGGCACGCGGTTGAACCCGCACGCCGAATCGGACGGCAGCCTCGCGCTCGACCACCACCAGCGCACTCACAGCAACGCCGATTCGATCAGCTGCAACAGGAAGTAGGCGATGATCGGTGTGATGTCCACCATCCCCAAGGTCGGGATGATCGCTCGCAATGGTCGAAGGATCGGCTCGGTGAGAACGAACGACCATCGGACCCACGGCGAATACGGTGACAAGCTGGTCCACGACACCACCACGCGAACCATCAGCGCGATCTGCAGCAGCGAGAACGTCCAAACCACCGCGACGCGGTACATCCCCCTCGGTCCACCCTCCACGGCGAGCATCGCGGTGATGACCTGATCGCGAAGGAACTGGAGCGCGGACAACACCACGATCCCGCCGACCACGGCGAAGACCAATGCCCACCACGGAGCAGTGGACGGCGCGCCGCCAGCGCGAATCACGCGACGCTCGATCGGCATGATCGCCGGATCAACACTCTGTCGGAAAAAACGCGCGACCTTTCCGAACGGATTGATGCGTCGTGTGCGCACTGCCCAATCGACCGCGCAAACGACGGCCAGAAGGGCAGCGATGCCGAAGAAGGCGACCCGCAGGCCCCCTAATACCGTGTCGAATGCCGCCAACGCGCCGGTCACGACTGTAACCTGACCGCCGCTCAGCCTCGCTTCAAGGTGCCCGCGCTAGATCGGCCGCTGAGGACGGAACAACAGGCGAATGGTTCCACTCAAGCCACGCAGCCGAGCCCACAGGGAATCGCCGTGCGCGAGTCGCAGATACCCGTCCATGTTGGGTATGGATGTTGACGAGTAACCGAACCACCACGCCTGTCGCCATGCAGAGAAGCGATCGTCGATCACGGTGTGAGTGCGAACGCACTCTTCGAGACCGGCGAGCCCGTGCGATCGCCCACTCCCGCTCGCCTTCACGCCACCATGCGGAACGTCGGCGATACCCGCCACAGCCGCGACGTCGTTGATCATCACGGTCCCCGTCTGCAGCCGCCTCGCGACGCGAATCGCGCGTGCCCGATTGCGACTCCACACGCTGGCGCTCAAACCGAACGCGCTCGCATTGGAACGTTCAATCGCCTCTTCGGCATCGGCGACTTCCATCACCGGCAACAGTGGGCCAAAGGTCTCCTCGGCCAGCACGCGCGCGCTCGGGGCTACCTCTGTGAGGAGCGTCGGTGGGAAGGCCGTTTCCGCATTGCCTAACGTGTCGGTCGACGTCGTTTTCGCGCCTCGCGCCACGGCGTCCTCGAGCTGCGCATCCAGCGCGGCGCGCTGGCTCGGTCGGATCAGTCGCCCGACGTCGTAGTCCTCGCCCGCGTCCGCGCGTACACGGAGCTTGGCGATTCGCTCGCGCATCGCCGCGACGAACGCGGGGTATGCGGCTCGCTCGACGAACACGCGCTTGGGTGCCACGCACGTCTGCCCGGCGTTGGCGTACCGCCCCCAGACGATACCACTGGCCGCATGAGCGATGTCTGCGTCATCGAGCACAACGGCGGCATCACTACCGCCAAGTTCCAGCACGCAGGGCGTGAATCGTTCCGCACAGGCGACGGCCACGCGGCGCCCCGTGTTTACCGATCCGGTGAAGAACACCTTGTCCACGTCGCTGGCAACCAGCGCGGCCCCAGTGATGCCGTCGCCCTGCGCTACATTGAACACGCCGTCGGGGAGCCCCGAGTCCGCAAACAGGTTCGCCATGAGTTCGGCGCATGCCGGTGTGAACTCGGATGGCTTCAACACCACGGTGTTACCTGTCGCCACGGCCGCCAGCGCGACGCCTATTGGCAACATGAATGGGTAGTTCCAGGGCGATACGATGGCGATCACGCCAAATGGGTCATGCCGGATCTGCACGCGCTTTCGCCAGAGTGCCAAGCTCTCTGGCGTAAACCATGGTCCGGATGCCAGGCGCGGTGAATGACGAGTCACGAAGCGCGCCATGTCCAGCGCCACGGCGACCTCTGCGGCCAACGCCTCAGCCACCGGCTTGCCGTTCTCGCGCGATATCGTGCCAGCGACCTCGAGACGACGCCGATACAATACGCGACGGAACGCTTCGATTCGTGTCATGCGGTCGGCCACACTCGTCGCGCGCCAACGATCGCTGGCGGCGCGGGCGTTTGCGACGATACCTGCGACCTCCTCGGCGCCTAACGCGGGATATCGACGCCAAACGCTTCCGGTCGCCGCATCACAGGACTCCACGGCGCGCCGAGTGGGGCTCGACTCCGCCGCGATTGCTGGTGCTGAGGAGGAGAGTGAGGCGCTCATGCGGCCGCCGTCCAGGAGCTATCCACCCGTACGCGTCGACGTCGCGCCGCGTGCGCGAGGAGACCTGCCACCTGCCCAGTCACGCCAGCAGCAGCAACACCGACCCACTCGGTCACGGTGAAGGCTGCGCCACCGCACACGATGTGGACGGACGCCAGCGCCGACAGGAAGACCGCGAGAATCACCGTCGTCTTGAATCGTCCTTGTACGGTTCGGTCGCGTTGGACGCGCGGCGTCGCCGACAACGCCATCCAGTACATTGGCGCAAACGACAGAACGCAGAGAAACAAGGCGTTCATCCATTGATAGCTCGCCCCCAACGGCACGTCTCGCGGCATCACGAACGCCCACGCGACGGCCGGCGACAGGGACACGAAACGTTCGATCTCGCCGGAGGGTCCTCGTGTGTGGAGGTACAGCCCCATGCGCTGCAGACTCGCCTCCAGTTCAACGGCGGAACTTTGAGTGACGTCCTCCACGGCATCCAGCCCACGAAATGCCAACGGTAACGCGCCGATCGGGACACGGAATCCCGCGCTGGCCGCGCGCATTCGCACGCGGTAAACGAAGTCATCACCTTTTCGCCCGATCATGAAGCGCTCGTCCATGGGTGCCGCCAGCCTTGCGATGAGTGCAATGCGCCCGGGTGCCCGACCGCGCGGTCGTACGACCGCGCGCACGTCGTTGCGGTCGGCAGCCGCAACGTCAGGGGTGAAGACCGGATCAACGGCCGCGAAAGCTTCCAAGGGCACACCGTTGACCTGGAGGGAATCGAGCGACCCCGCGAAGGTGTCATAGCCGTTCTTCTTCGGCAACCACTGCACCCAGTGCACGAGGAACGGGACCTCCGGTTCCAGCAAGCGGCCTGCGGCGGCTAGCACGGTCACGACCAGGAGCGATCCCAACGCCGCCAGCCGTCTTGCCAGTCTCGTGTTAGGCAGGAGGAGGTCCTCCCAGCGCGCTACAGCGATGAGGCCGATCGCTCCGCCGATCGAATTTGCCAGCAAGTCTCCGAGCGCCGCGTCGCGGCCGGGCACGACGGTCCACTGAAGGAGCTCAACCGAAAGGGAAACGGCCGCAGGAATCAGGAACAGCCAAAGACCTCGAGAGCCCCAGAGCCCGATCCCGATTCCCAAGGGCACAAACAAGACCACATTGAGGACGAAGTCAGTGCCGCCGAGATCGCCACACAGAATACAGAGTGGGCCGAGGTCGGTTGTTGGCTGCGCCGGTGTCAGCGTAAGCCAACAGATCGCCGCAACAGCCGTGACCGTGACGGCAAGCGCTATCCATCGGGCGCGTGACCGGCCATGTTCGAGCAAAGTCAGTGTGCGTGGCAACGCCGTGCGATCGCTAGTTTCATGGGTCGTTGGGAAAGCTATACGCAAGAAGGGTGCATCTTGGGGCAGGGAAACCCGTCTGTGCCCCGCATTGAAACCACGACCACGCGCCTTGCGACTCTACATACCCACCGAACGTCCCCGCTTTGGCATCGCCGCGTACTTGCTGGCGCTGCTGCCATTCGCGGTGCTCGCCGTGCACCAATGGGGGTTCTTGCCGCGCATGAGCGACGGCGACTACGCGCAGTATATCCTCCATGCGAAGGCGCTAGTCGAAGGAAGGGGCTACACGGACACGGGTTACATCTTCACTCCCTTCTCCTTCCTGGTCGGACCGCCAGCACAACCCCCGGGCCTCCCGCTCTTGCTGGCTCCACTGGTGGCTCTTTTTGGCGCCAACCTTTTTGTCCTCAAATCGGTGGTGGTGCTTTCAGCGATGGCCTACTCGCTGATTGCGGCAAACTATTTCGGACGCCGCGAGAACCTGTGGGTTGGTGCAACGGTCGCTCTGGTAACCTCGCTGGCCCTGCAGACGCAAAATGCAACGATTTCGGTCATTGCAGATCTCCCGTTCTCGGCAGCTTGCTGGTGGCTGATCACGCTCGCCGACCGCCAAGGCGCGTGGACGGGGTACCGAGCAGCCGTGGTCACCATGCTTGGAGGCGTTGCCGTTGCCTTCCGCGTTGCTGGTGCAGCAGCCGGCCTTGCCGTGCTCCTTTTTGCACTCTTGCGTCCGCCAGCGCAGAAGCGCGCCGCGTCGCTCCCGCTGGTGCTTTGGTTCGTCGGGGGGGTGGCTGCGGTCATGCTGTTTGGACATCTCATCCCGTTCTCCAAACAGCTGCTGCAGCTCCCACAGGCGAATCTCACGGCGCGTGCCTTGAGTTTCGCGCGCGAAGGCAAGGAAGCGGTGCTCCACTCGCTCCTCTATCCATTCGCCGGCGACACCGCCAACGACGTGTATCACGGGATCTTTCTCATTCCGCTGCTGATCGGCGGAATTCGTTTCTTGGTGCGCTATCGTCGAACCTTTGCGTGGTGCTTCCTGCTTGCATACGTGTTCGTGTTGGCCGTGTCGCCAGTGCAGGAAGCGCGCTACATCTGGCCATTGTACCCGATCATGGCGTACGCTTTGGTGAGCGGCCTGATCACGTTGATTCAGTCGGTAAGTCGCGTGATGTCACAGCAGGATCGTGCGCCCCTCGCAGCGTTTGGCATCATTGCGGTGCTTGGAGCTCTCTCGACGACACACGCCTTCCGCGAACCACCGCCGCCGTCTTTTCTGGGGCACCCCGATGTGCAGTCTCTCTTCTCCTGGCTGGAGCAAGACAACCAGCGCACGCCCGAACGCGTGGTCTTCGTGAACCCACGAGTCCTCACGTTGTCCACGAGCGTTCCGGCTATGGCGCCCATCTACGCCCGACCGGAGCGCGTCCTGAGCGAGTTGGAGAAGCGGCGCATAACGGCTGTGATCGTTGGCGACCTTGGGTTAGCTGAGACACCGGACCGCGTGATGCGCGATTTCATTCGGGACACACCGGAGCGGTTCGAGTCGGTGTACGCGAACCCGAGTTTCCGCGTGTTTCGATTTCTCCCGAAGAGGGGCGCGCCGGTCGCCCCGGCCACCGGTCGGTGAACGGACCTCCGATGAACGATGACCGCGTCGCCCCCCGACCCGCGGTGGGGGTCACGACGCTCTTTCGTCAGCTACAACGCAATCTCGTCGGAGAAGGCGTGGGCGCCGTGCTGGCGAGCGGCGCGGTGCGTTCGACATTGGTGGCAGTCTCTGGCGCGGCGGCTTCCTTCGTCGCGCAAGTCATCCTGGCGCGGGTGATGGGGCAGAGTGCGTACGGTGCGTACGCCCTGGCGCTGGCGTTCATGAACGCGGCGCTACTCGTCGGCAAGCTGGAAATCGACAACGTGGGCGTGCGATTTGCCGGCGCATACGCAGCCCAACGGCGATGGTCGCTACTGCGCGGGTACATGCGCGACAGCCAGCTGGCCACGCTACTGACGTCCGTCGCGTGCGCCCTCGTGAGCACGGCCCTGATCTGGTACGCCTTCGACTGGTTTTGGGCCAAGCAGCCGGGGTTGCCGTGGGCCCTCTGGATGGCGTGCGCGCTACTGCCCGTGACGGCAATCCTCACGGTACATGCCGCCTTCCTCCAAGGATTCCAGCAGTACCTGTCATCGCAGCTCGCACCGAACCTGCTCCGCCCAGTTCTGCTGGGAGTGATCATCTTCATTTGGTGGAGAGTTGCGGGGACGCGTTTGCCGCCTTGGGTCGGTGTCTCCGCCAACCTTGGCGCCTCGGTCGCCGCCATGATCTACGCGGCGGTCATGCTCCGGCGTGCCACACCGGTCGAGGTGCGTGATGCGCCGATCGAGCGTGATCGTACGGACTGGATTCGCACCACCAGTCCATTGCTCCTGGTGTCGATCGCCCAGCTGATCATTTCGCAGCAGGCCGACCTGATCGTGGTGGGCGCGATCACAGACGCTCGTCAGGTTGCCGAGTACAGCGCTGCGAGCCAGCTCACCATCCCACTGAACATCGTCGTCAGCTCCGTCACGTTCGTCGCACAAGCGATGATCGCCGACCTGTACGCGCGCGGAGACCATGCTGGCTTGCAGTCGTTGATCCGCGCCGTGACGAGGGCCAACGCCGCCGTGGCGCTGCCTGTCATGCTGGTCGTGGTGGTTGCCGGACACCTGTTGTTGCGGCTGTATGGTCCGGCGTATGTCTCGGCGTATCCCGTCCTGCTGATCCTGATGTGCGCTCAGTTGGTGGTGGCGCTCAGTGGGTCGCTGGCCGGCTACCTGCTGACGATGACGCGGCACCAGAACGCGGCGGCCTGGATTATTGGAGGCGCCGCCGTGCTTAACCTCCTTCTCACCCTGATCCTGACGCCGCGTTACGGCATCCAAGGCACGGCGACGGCAACCTTGCTGGCCGCCCTGGCACGCGGGCTCGCGTTGACGATCTTCATCAAGCGCGTGATGGGCCTTCGCGTTCCCGCGTTCTAGCGCAGGACGAGAGCGTTAGGCAGGACCCGCGGTGCCGCGCCGCTTGGGGATGAATTCGGAGACGCCCGCCAACCAGCTGTCGAACTCGAGCGCCGTGAGTGCGGTCGTATCGACGAGCCGCGGAAGCATGAGCGGGTCGTCTGCCTTGGAGGCAAGACCAACAAAGCACGTGGTGGCCGATTCAACGAAGGACTCGCGCAGCCAGGGCAGGAATGCCGGGTTCGTGACGCCGCTGGGGTAGCAGAAGTGGACCTTCTCGCGAGCGGGTCCGGCGCCAATGCGCTCCAGGCTTCCGCGGTTGTCGGCGATCTCGCGCGTGAACAACTCCCGGTCCACCGGCACACGGTGTCGATGCGTATGGAGCTGGACATCGATGAGATCCCGTGGGAGCGCCGCCACTTCGGCGGGCGTCATCAGGTGGAAGAGCCGCTGCCTGACGAGCGTTTCGTAGTCCACCTCGCATCGCGTCGCGATCACGTGCAGGACCTCGTCCTTGGCGTCGGCCGTCAGGTCGTGCTCGCGGGAAAAGTTGTACACGTCGACGGCGGCGCGGGTAGCGCCGGCACGCGTGCGCAGATCGAGTGAATGACCGTGAGAGGTGATGCCGGCCCCGTCGATGACTCGGCCGCGTCCACGCCACAGCAAGTAGTTGCTCATGGTATCGAACACTGGCCCGCCACGCTCGGCGTAGTACGTCGTGAGGTAGACCGTTGCCGGCATGTTGAACTCGCGCAGGATCGGCACGGCCACCGAGGAGAAATCGTGGGCGCCGTCGTCGAACGTGAGTGTCACCGCGCGCGGCGGAAGTGTTCCGGCGTACAAACGCTGTACCGCCACGTCAAACGGCAGCACGGGGTACCCACCGTCGCGCAGCGCGGCCAGTCGCTCGCGCAGCAGGTGTGGAGGCATGTAGAGCGAGGGACTCCACTCGTGCTCATCCGCCAGCGAGATGCCGTGGTACGCGATGATCAGCAGTCGCTGTTCCCGCCATTGACTGTCGCGGACGCGGGCTGTGATCCCCGCCGTTCGAGCCAGCGTCAACGCCGACAGCTTGGCCGTCTTGTAGAGCGACATACCGTCCCGAGAGTCCAGGAATTCCAGTTCGTGCCTAGCGCGACGCGGACCTGATGCGTCCGATCATGGCGCTACTGCCCGCTTGTGGCAAGCGCAGGCTCCTGGGCTACCGTCCATTGCCAGAGCCGCTGCACACCGTCCCGAAGCGAGACCGTCGGCTCGTATCCAAGCACCGCTCGTGCGCGTTCAAGGCTCGCCAGTGAATCCCTGATGTCTCCGGCACGCTCGGCGCGATGCTCCACGCGAATCGGGCGCCCCGACACCTCTTCCACCAACCGTACCAGCTGCAACAACGTGGTTTGCTCGCCAGCACCAACGTTCACGCACCAACCACTCACTTGCGCCGCGGCACCCGTCGCGGCCAGCATATTGGCGGACACCACGTTGTCGATGTACGTGAAGTCGCGGGTCTGCAACCCGTCGCCATAGATCGGCATCGGAGCACCGGACGTCGCGGCGCGCATCACTAATGGAATCACGGCCGCGTACGGGCCATTCGGATCTTGCCGCGGTCCAAAGACGTTGAAGTAGCGCAGGGCAACACCTTCCACCAAGCCCGCGCGCGCATAAGCCAACGTGTAGACCTCACCCGCCAATTTCGCCGCCGCGTAGGGCGACTTCGGCAGCGGCTCAGCATCTTCGGTCTTCGGAAGCGTCGGCGTCTCGCCGTATGCGGAACTGGAGGCCGAATACACGAATCGACGAACCCCGTGCCGACGCGCGGCGTCCAGCAGGTAAAACGTCGCGTTCACATTGGAGTCGTGCGTGCCGAGCGGGTCAACCATGGATCGGGGAACGCTCGACATGGCGGCAAGATGGAAGATCACCTCTACGCCGTCGGCTGCGCGCTCTGAAACGCTCGGATCCCGCAGGTCTTCCTGTCGAAATTCGATGTGATCGAGAACGTCCGACAGGTTGCGGATGAACCCGGTTGACAGGTTATCCACGACACGCACTTCCCATCCCATATCCAGCAGTCGCCGAGTCAGGTGCGACCCGATAAAACCTGCACCGCCGGTAAGTAATGCCTTCATAGACAAGTGTGGAAAGAGGACTTCGACAGGTCGGTCGAATAGTGTAGCCGCGCTGCCGTAGAGCAAAGCGCGGTCCAACACGAAACGCAGAATTTGCCTAACTTTAAGCGAGCGGAAGCGCTGAGTTAGGGACGGGTAATTCCTTGTCCGGCAACAGGTCGGGACTGGTCATGTGGCGAACTCGCCACCGATGTCGTCTTTCCGCTACAATGCACGTGGGTCATCGGGTCAGGCGCTTGCCGTTAGCCCACGCTCAGGCGGCGGGCCCATGTCTTGCCCTCTCCCACCCAGTTTTCCTTGCACCGCGCGCTACGTGATCGCATTCGCACTCCTTTGCTTTGCCACCGTTGTATTTACGTGGATCGGCTACCCACTTCTGGTAGCCGCGCTGGCGGCCTTTCGCACCACCTCACCGGATAATCAGCCGCCAATTCCGCCACGCGTTTCGGTCATTCTCGCGACCATTGGTGACGACGAGGCTATCGAGCAGCGACTCGCTGACCTCGAGCGGACCCAGTACACACACCAGCGACTCGAGGTCGTCGTCGCACTGGACGCGCGGCGAGCGACGAGTGCCGCGGGACTCAAGCCACGTCAGTTCCCCGTGCGTGTCGTGCAGGGTGACGCTCCGGGCGGAAAGGCCTTGGCCTTGAATGCGGGTGTTCGCGCGGCAGCTGGCGAGCACCTCGTCTTCACCGACGTGGCCCAGCAATTCGAACCAGACACCATCTCCCGTCTGGTTGCGGCGCTCGAAGCGGACTCCCGACTCGGCGCGGTATCGGGCGCACTGCACATCGGCGGCGCCCCAGGTCGCTTTTCGATAGCCAACAGGTACTGGCAGCTCGAGCGCTGGCTCCGCCGCAATGAGGCGCGTGTGCATTCGGCGGTCGGTGTGACGGGCGCCGTCTATGCCATGCAGCGAATGCTCTGGGTCCCGCTGCCCGATGGGCTGATCCTGGACGATCTGTACACACCGATGCAGTTGGTGCTGCGCGGCTACCGGGTGGGGTTTGACGAGCGGGCGCTCGCCCACGACGGCCGTCACTTTGCGCCGCGTGAGGAATACCGTCGTAAGGCGCGCACGCTCACGGGCGTGTTGCAACTGTGTGCCTGGCTTCCGGCGGTGATGGTGCCGACGCGCAATCCGATCTGGCTCCAATTCATGAGTCACAAGCTGTTGCGCCTGGCGACACCGTACCTCCTCGCCTTAGGCATACTGGCGGTGCTCTGGCGCGCGATGTCGGGCCAGGTGGGATCGTACCCGGGGTGGATGGTGGCCGCTGTGCTGACCGTCGCCATCGTGCCGTCGCTGATCAGCCGTCGCGTGCGCGAAGGGGTGTCCGGGGCCGCCTACATGCAACTGGCGGCCGTGAAGGCCACGGTCAACGCGTTTCGGGGACACTGGGATGTGTGGCAGAGCTGACCACATGCCCCGTTACCTAACGGCGCGGATGTCAAGGGACCGATTCCCATACGCTGCGAGCGGCGAGCGATGAACCCCTTGAAGGCGCTGGCGCGCCTGCGGGGTCGTAGCCGCGCCGAGTTGACGGAGCGCGCGGCACAGTTCCTCGCCTCCCGCGCCGAACGACTCGGATGGCGCGACACGCGCGAGCCGACGGTAGCCGAACTCAATCGGCGACTCCGCCAGCCTCAACATGGCGGGTACGCCTCACTCGACGAGTGGCACGCACACTTCCAGCGCGGCGAGTCGGCCCCCTTCTTCCCCGGGCTCGCCGATCGTGACTCCACCGTGGCCGCGCTACGGGAAAGCGTTCCTGATGCCGAGGGCGCGTTGCTGGCCCGAGCCGAGCGCATGCTGCACGGGGAATTCGACCTCCTGGGGTATCGCGGCGTGCACTACCCTCTGCCCATCGACTGGCACCTGGATCCCGTGCGCGGGCGTCGCGCGCCGGATGGCCATTGGAGCGTCATACGATTCCTCGACGACGAGGTCTGTGGCGACCACAAGGCGATCTGGGAAATCAACCGACATCAGGTGCTGGTCACGTTAGGTCAAGCGTATTGGTATTCCGGTGACGAACGCTTTGCCACGCGGGCCGCCCAGTGGCTGCACGAGTGGATGGATGCCAATCCCCCGAAACATGGCATCAATTGGGCCTCCAGCCTGGAGGTCGCGTTCCGAGCCAATTCCTGGCTGTGGACGCTGCAGCTCTTGCGACGGTCGCCAAGCCTCGATACCGCGTTGTTCGCGCGCGTGGTCGGGCACCTTACCCTCTCCGCGCGCCACCTCGAACGCTTCCTTTCCACCTACTTCAGCCCCAACACGCACCTCACGGGTGAGGCGCTGGGTCTCTACGAGCTGGGGTTGCAGCTGTCACCCCTCGCCGATGCCGAGCGATGGCGCGCTCGCGGGATGCAGATCCTGCTGGAGGAGCTCCCCCGGCATGTCCATCCGGACGGCGTGTACTTCGAGCAAGCCACGTACTACCAGCGATACACGGCCGAGTTTTACCTGCACGTGTTCATCCTGTCCGACGAGACGGACGGCGTCCGCGACCGGATTCGCGCGCCACTTCTCAAGCTGCTGGAGGCGTTGCAGAGCACCACGCGCCCAGATGGCACCATCCCCCTGATCGGCGACGACGATGGGGGGCGACTCATGTTCTTCGATGCCGCTGGGGGCCACGATGTCCGTGGCTTGCTCGGGGCCGCGGCGGTGATGCTCAATCGCCCCGACTTCGCCTTTGCGGCCAACGGGATCCGGCCGGAACTGATCTGGTTGTTAGGCGCCGGAGGCGCGACCCAATGGCGTGCCCTCACTCCCGTACCACCCGCGCTCGGTTCCCGGGCATTCATGCATGGTGGGCTACTCGTGATGCGAGACGGGTGGTCGCCCGATGCCAGCAGTATGGTTATCGACGCGGGACCGCACGGGGTGTTCAACTGCGGGCACGCGCATGCCGACGCGCTCGCCTTTGACCTGACGGTCGGCGGCCGCGCAACGTTCGTCGACCCGGGCACCTTCACCTACACCGCGCCACCCGCGGATCGCGACCTGTTTCGATCGACCGCCGTACACAACGCGCTGACGGTGAACGACACGTCGTCGTCGCTCATGCAGGGCCCATTCTCCTGGACGACGATCGCCAATGCGAGCATCGAACGCTGGCACTCGGCGCCAATGCTTGACTTCTTCGAAGGCTCACACGACGGATACGAGCGTCCCAGTGTCCACGCCGAGGTGGTGCGCTCCATCGTGTTCGTCAAGGACGGCTACTGGGTGGTGCGCGACCGTGTCGTCTCCGGCCGCCGGTTCTCGGCCTTCGCCACCCTCCAGTGCGCCATCGGCTTCGACGCACGCGTGGTGTCGCCCAGCCAAGTCACGGTGACGGACGGCGCACACCCGCTGGTTGTGGTACACGGGGTGGGCGAAGGCACCTCGATGTCCATCGATGAAGGGTGGGTGTCGCCGGGTTACGGAGCGCGCGAGCATGCACCGCGCATCCGCGTGCATGTGCAGGGCGCGGGGGCTGTGGCGTTCGAGACAGTAATCGCCAAGGCATCCCTCGCCGCCACGGTAGCCCGCCGTCGCGGAACTGCGAGTGACATCATTGAGGTCCGAACCGGCCCCTTCCGTGACGCCCTGGTTTTTTGCGACGGTGGTGAGCATCCCGAGTGCGAAGGCGTCTCCACCGACGCCGATGTCTTCTGGATCCGTCGGGACGCCGAGTCGGGGGCCCCAGTCGCGTGCTTTGCAACGGGCGCCACGCGCCTTACCGTGGATGGAACAGTGGTCGACTCCCTGGCGATGCCGGGCGCGATGGCTGCCATCCTCACACCGGCCGGATGGCAGCGCCGCCTCGTCGGAGCCAGCTCGCGTACGACTGCGCCCGGAAGGTCGTTAGGCGACGATGGCGATGACGCCATGCCATTCGGCGCCGGTGGTTTCCTCAATTCGACAGCTTGAGCTATGTGCGGGATCTGCGGAATCGCGCTCTCTTCGCGTTCGACGCGTTCGGTCGATCGCGACCAGCTGGTGCGCATGCGAGATGCCATGACGCACCGTGGCCCCGATGGCGAGGGGCTCTACTTCAGTGACCGCGATCGCGTGGGTCTGGGGCACCGCCGCCTGTCGATCGTGGACGTCGCACACGGCGCACAACCGATGTCGTCCGACGATGGTGGCCTCCAGCTCGTATACACCGGCGAGGTCTACAACCACCCGCTGCTCCACGACGAGCTGGTGGCCAAGGGGGTGCAGTACCACACACGCTGCGACACCGAGACGATCCTGCGCCTGTATGAGCGCGAAGGCGCGCGAACGCCCGAACTGCTGCGCGGCATGTTCGCGTTCGCCGTGTGGGACACGCGCGCCCGCGAGCTGTTCATCGCACGAGATCGATTTGGCGTGAAGCCCGTGTACTACGCGCACACGGAAGATGGGTCGCTGTACTTCGCGTCGGAAATCAAGGGGATTTTCGCGACCGGGCAGGTACGACCGACGGTGAACACCGGCGCCATTCCCGACTACCTGGCGAACCATGCGCCGTCGGGAAACGAAACCCTCTTTGCCGGCGTGCGTCGGTTGCCACCCGGCCACACGCTGCGCTGGCGCGATGGCACGGTCGAGATCCGGCCATACTGGGATCTTTCATTTGCGGCGCCGATCGACTCCCGCGACGATCGCGAACTCGTCGCCGAGTATCGGGACCGGTTCGTGGATGCCGTGCGTATGCGCCTGATGTCCGACGTGCCCCTGGGCATGTTCCTGTCGGGCGGGATCGACTCGGCGTCGATCACCGCGGCGATGAGCCGGCTCGTCGACGAGCCGATCAAGACGTTTTCCGTCGCGTTCGCCGAACGCGAGGCGAATGAGCTGTATTACGCTCGACAGATCGCGGAGCGGTACAAGACCGATCATCATGAGATCGTCGTCTCACCTGAGCAATTCTGGGAATCGGTTCCTGCGCTGGTGTGGCACGAGGACGAGCCAATGGCGCACCCCTCGAGCGTCGCGTTGAACTTCGTGTCGCGGCTGGCAGCCGAACGCGTGAAGGTGGTGCTGACGGGTGAAGGGAGCGACGAGACGCTCGCCGGCTACAACCGCTACCGCGTGACGATCTACAACACGAGCATCGGCCGCCAATACGAACGCCTGGCGCCGCGGTTCGTACGTGACGCGGTGCGTCAGGGCGTGGCCACGCTCCCCACTCGTTCGCGCCTTCGGCAGCGTCTGTCCCGCACCTTCCTCGTGCTGCCGAGCGACCTTCCCTCGCTGTACTTCGACAACTTCGCGGTCTTCTCACGCGCTCGGCAGTCGCAACTACTTGCCCCCGGCTTCGCCGAGCAGGTGCGCGGGATCGATCCGTACGCCGCGGCGCGCGATGCCCTCGCGCACACGGACGCGCGAACGCTACTGGATCAGCTCCTGTACGCGGACACCAAGACCTATCTCCACGAGCTGCTGATGAAGCAAGACCAGATGAGCATGGCGGCCTCGATCGAGAGCCGGGTGCCGTTCCTGGATCATCCGCTGGTGGAGTTCGCGTCACGGCTGCCTCAGCAGCTCAAACTACGAGGGGTTACCACGAAGTACGTGCTGCGCGAGGCCATGCGCGACTGGCTGCCGCCTGAGATTGTCTCGCGAAAGAAGATGGGGTTTCCCGTGCCTGTCGGTGCCTGGCTTCGTGGCGCCTTTCAACCGTTGCTTTCGACGTTTGTTACCAGCGATCGTGCCTTGGGACGTGGCTACTTCCAGCCCGAGGAGATCCGCCGGCTTGTGGCGAGCCACGTAAGTGGCGAACAGAATCACGCCGAGCGTCTCTGGTCATTGATCAATTTCGAGGTGTGGCATCGTGTGTTTATCGACGGCGAGGCGCCGGGCGATGTAGCAATGCGCGCCTAACGACCATCGCATGCACATCCTCTGGCTCAAGACGGAATTGCTGCACCCGGTAGACAAGGGTGGACGCATCCGAACGTATCAGACCCTCAAGGCGCTGAAGGCAAGACACAAGGTCACCTACCTCACGCTCGATGACGGTTCGGCGGCGCCGAACGCGGCGGCCCTGGCGCAGGAGTATTGCCACGACCTTGTGACGGTTCCTTTTCAGCAGCCTCGTAAGGGAAGTCCGGCGTTCTTTTTGGACCTCGCCACGAATCTGCTGTCTCCCCTGCCGTACGCAGTGGCCAAGTACCGTTCCCGCGCCATGCGCGACGCGATCGTCAGCGTGGTCCGTGAGCGCCAGGTCGATCTGGTGGTGTGCGACTTCCTGTTCCCCAGCCCGAACGTGCCGGATGGGTTGGGGGTGCCCATCGTACTCTTCCAACACAACGTGGAAGCAGCGATCTGGGAGCGTCACGCCAAGGTTGCCGGCAACAGCGTGAAGCGCGCGTATATGACACTTCAATGGCGTCGCATGCTGGCATACGAGCGACAGGAGTGCCTGCGTTACGACCACGTCATCGCGGTCTCGGACGCCGATGCCGAAACGATGCGCACATGGTACTCGGCCACGCGCGTCAGTGCGGTCCCGACCGGGGTGGACACGGAGTTCTTCACGCCGTCCGGCCGCGAAGCCATCGTGCCGACAGAGCTGGCCTTCACCGGTTCCATGGACTGGATGCCTAACGAAGACGGGGTTGAGTGGTTCGTCGCCGATGTGCTGCCCCGCATTCGCGAGCACCTTCCGCACACGACGCTTTCCATCGTTGGTCGCCACCCGACGCCGCGCGTGAAGGCCCTCGGCGAGCGATCCAGCGGTGTCGTGGTAACGGGCTCGGTGCCAGACGTCAGGCCATTTCTCGAGCGAGCCGCCGTCTTCATTGTCCCATTGCGCGTGGGCGGTGGCACACGCCTCAAGATCTATGAAGCGATGGCCATGGAACGCGCGGTCGTTTCCACGACCATCGGCGCCGAGGGGCTGCCACTCCGGGACGGGGAGGAGATCGTCATTGCGGACGACGCGGACGCCTTCGCTCGTGCCGTGGTGCAGCTGTTACAGGACCAGTCGCGGGCCAGACACATCGGCGCCGCGGCTGCCGGCCGCGTGCGTCGAGAATTCAGCTGGGACACCGCTGGTGAGGCCTTCGCCCAGATCTGCGCGCACGTGGTGTCGCCTGCTCGGAGTGGCGCGGCGGAACCTCGTATCGGCGCATGATGGCCCAGCGACCGGCAACCGTTCTTATCGCGCACCACGATGCGCCGCTTCATACGGATGGACTGGCTCGATGGATGTCCTCGTGGTCCGACCTTCGTGGCATTGTCGTCATCGAGGAGCCCGGAGGCCTGTTCTTTCGTCGCGTTCGGCGCGAGCTGTCGCGCGTGGGCCTGTGGCGGCTGCTCGATGTACTTGCCTTTCGGCTCTGGTATAGGTGGCGGTGGGCCCGGCAGGATGACGCCTGGCGCACGCAACGCTTGTCAGCGCTGCAAGAGACTTATCCGGCCGTCCCCGCCAGCGTGCCCATACTCCGCGTGACCACGCCTAACGCCGCCACGTCACAAGCGTTCATTGCCAACGCGGCGCCCACGTTGACCCTGGCCCTGTGCAAGAACATTCTGGCCGAGCGTATCTTCTCCATCCCGACGAAGGGAACGTTCGTGTTGCACCCCGGCATCTGCCCCGAGTACCGGAACGCCCACGGTTGCTTCTGGGCGCTAGCCCAAGGGGACGTGGAGCGGGTCGGCATGACGCTCCTGCGGATTGACCGAGGCATCGACACGGGTCCTGTCTATGGGTTCTTTCGCGCGCCCTACGATGAGCAGCATGAGTCGCATATCGTCATCCAGCATCGCATGACGTTGGATAACCTGAACCAGATCGCCGCAAGATTCCTGGAGATCGTGGCTGGGCGCGCCGACGTCATCCCCACCGCCGGGCACGAATCGCACGTCTGGGGCCAGCCCTGGCTCAGTGCCTACCTCCGCTGGCGGCGCGGAGCCAAACATCGAGGTGACATCCGTGCAGATCATCGCGCTTGAATACCACGATGTCGTGAATGCCGGTCTATTCGACGACAGTGGTTTCCCGGGGCGGGCCGCGCGCACGTACAAGATGTCTGCGAGTATGTTCGAGCAGCATTGCGCTGCGGTCGCCGAGTCGGGTGTTTCCGTCGTCTCCGACATTCGCGCGACGAACCCGTCGCTGCTGCGGATTGCGCTGTTCACCTTTGATGACGGTGGATCCAGCGCGCTGGACCCAACGGCCGCCATCCTGGAACGGTTTGGCTGGCGAGGCCACTTCTTCGTCACCACCGGCGCCATGGGGACGAAGGGCTTCCTCAGCCCCGCTCAGGCACGCGAACTGGCGGATCGCGGCCATGTGGTGGGAAGTCACTCACACACCCATCCCGTCCGTATGTCGCACCTGACGGCTGAGGAATTGCGACAGGAATGGTCCGACAGTATCAGCCGACTGGAGGACGCGTTAGGCCGATCGGTGACCGTCGCTTCGGTCCCCGGTGGCTATTTCGGTCCTCACGTGGCCCACGCCGCTGCCGAGCGGGGCATCCAGTGGCTCTTCACATCGGAACCAGAGAGCCACATGACGTCCATCGGGTCCTGTCGCGTAATGGGTCGCTATACCTTACGCATCGACTCGCCACCGTCGCTCGCGCGGGCGCTCGTCGCTCCCGGTGGCACCGCCCGACTGAAGCAATCCGTGCTGTGGAAGGCCAAGAAAGCCGCCAAGCGACTCGGCGGCGATGCGTACCTGCGCCTTCGGGCGTCTCTACTGGGCGATACGCAGGACGCCCAGGCCGATGCCCTCGCCCCCTGACCACCTCGTCATCGCACCTCAATACCTAACGAACTAATATGCCGCAACAGATCAGTGTTTTTGGGCTGGGTTACGTCGGATGTGTCTCGGCGGCCTGCTTCGCCAAGGAAGGCCATACCGTCGTCGGCGTCGACGTCAGCCAGGCAAAGGTCGACATGATCAATGCCGGCCTTGCCACCATCGTGGAACAGGGCATCGCGGAACTGGTGAAGGAGGTTCACTCAGCTGGCCGGCTACGCGCCACCACGAGCGTGGAAGAAGCGGTGCGTGCGACGTCCATCTCGCTCATCTGCGTCGGCACGCCAAGTCGCCCGAACGGAGCGCTGGACCTCAGCTATGTGGAGCGGGTGTGCGCGCAGATCGGTGAGGTGCTCCGCGTGAAGAAGGAGCGCCACACGGTCGTGATTCGCAGCACCGTGTTGCCCGGGTCGACGCAAGAGGTTGCAGCTGCGGCACTCGAGCGAACCTCCGGCCTCAAGCAGAACGCCGGTTTTGGAATCGCGATGAACCCCGAGTTCCTGCGCGAAGGCACGTCGATCAAGGACTTCTACGATCCGCCGTTCACCGTGATTGGGACGGAGGATCCCGCGACGGCGGAAGCGATCGCGAGCTTGTATGCGGGCCTAACGGTCCCAGTCCATACCGTGGCCACGCGGGTGGCCGAGATGCTGAAATACGCGTGCAATTCCTTCCATGGGCTCAAGGTCGGTTTTGCCAACGAGATCGGGAACGTGTGCAAGGCCCTCGGCGTGGACAGCCATGAGGTGATGCGGATCTTCTGCGAAGACACCAAGCTCAACATCTCTCCCTACTACTTGAAGCCCGGGTTTGCGTTTGGCGGATCGTGCCTGCCCAAGGACCTTCGCGGTGTGACCTATCGCGCGAAACAACTGGACATCGATACTCCAATCCTTCGGGCCACGCTCGCGGGGAACGAGCAGCAGATCACCCGCGCCTACGACATGGTGATGGCAACCGGCCACAAGCGAGTCGGCGTGCTGGGCTTGGCGTTCAAGGCTGGCACCGACGACATGCGCGAGTCCCCGATGGTCACCCTCATCGAGCGGCTGCTGGGGAAGGGCATCCAAGTCACCATCTACGATCGCGAAGTCACGAGTGCGCGCCTGATCGGCGCGAACAAGGAGTATGTGGAGCGAGAGATTCCGCACATCTGGTCGTTGATGCGCGCCGAGATCAAGGATGTGCTGGCGGCTAGCGACACGGTGATCATCGGCAACGGATCGAAGGAGTTCCGCACGATTGAGCCGGTGCTTCGAGAAGGTCAGATCGTGATTGACCTGGTGCGCGCATTCGGCGCTCGACGTAGCGATGGCACCTCGTATGAGGGCATCTGCTGGTAGAGATGTGATACACAGCACAACACTACGGCCCTGACCGCCACACCAAGGACCGCTGAAAGATTCTTGTTGTCGCTGACGCGACTGACGGCTACGTTAGCGCCGGTTTGCAGTTCGTCATGTTGAGTGCCAGGGGGTAGTCGTCGTGCATTCGTATCGCGTAATCGCGAGCGCGTTGTTGCTCGCGTTGTGGATTCTTGTCGCCTGTGGCGAGGCGCCGTCGGCCTCAACCGCCGTGGTCACTCCGGCCCCGCCACCGCCGGTTGCCGTGGCGGGTGTGCGCGTGGTCGCAGATTCCGGCACGCTCGCAGTCGGATCGAGCGGTCAGGTGCGTGCCGTGGCCCTCGACACGCGCTCGAATGAACTTGCCGGCCGGGTTGTGCAGTGGAGCGTCGACAATGCGAGCGTGCTGTCGGTCTCCACGTCCGGCGTGGTAACCGCTTTGGCGCCGGGCGCGGCGCGGGTGATCGCCACGATCGAAGGTGTCGTCGGCGATGCCACCGTCGATGTGTTGTCGCCGGTGGCATCGAGCGTCGCTGTCGCGGCCGATTTCCAACGGCTCGCGGTCGGCGGTCATGCTCAGGCAACGGCCACCGCGCTGGATGCCACCGGTCGCAAGCTTCCGGGCCGCACGGTGCTCTGGACGGTGACACAGGGTGCGTCTGCCGTATCGATTGGCTCAACGGGGGTGATCACGGCATTGGCTGAGGGACGGGCGGTGGTCCAAGCGACCATCGATTCTGCATCGGCCAGCCTCACGATCGATGTACTAGCCCTGACCAGCGCCCCTCGCGCGGTGCAGGTGTCCGTGGATGCCAGTCGCGTGCGCGTGGGTGGGGTGACTCAGGCGAAGGCGATGGTCGTCGATTCCAGCGGCAGCGCCGTCGGCGGATATCCGGTCACGTGGGATATTGTTGGAACTGCCGGCTTGGCCTCGGTGTCGGCTTCGGGGCTGGTCACGGCGGTTGCCGTCGGTGAGGTGCAGGTCCGGGCGACTGCGGGCACGGTCTCGGGGACGGCTTCGGTCGCCATCGAAGATGTCCCACTGGACAATGTCGCGCTCCCCGAGTTGCCCCGCGTGCACCTGGTCACCACATACCAGCAACCGACTGGGCGGAGCGTCAGAGTTCGAGCTGGCGACGATCTTCAGGCGGCCCTGAACGCGGCCCGCCGAGGCGACGAGCTGGTGCTGGACGCCGGGGCTGTGTTCCGGGGCAGCTTCGTCCTTCCGCGATTGACCGGGAGCGCGTCGGACGGCTGGGTCATTGTCCGGTCGTCGATGCTGGGGTCACTCCCGGAAGGCCAGCGTGTCACGCCGGCACAAGTGGCGCTTATGCCGCGCATCGAGACTCGCGATGGCACGCCGGCTCTTTCGACCGCCTTGGGTGCGAGTGGGTGGCGGCTGGCGGGGCTGAAGTGACGGTCGATCCGCTCTTCTCTTCACAACAGAATGGGCTGCTACTGTTCGGCGACGGCTCGTCGGCGCAGAGCACACTCAGCAACGTCGCGAGTGATCTCGTGCTCGATCGCTCCTTCGTTCACGGAGCGCCCACCAGCCAGGTGAAGCGATGCGTCGCCTTGAATTCCGCCCGCTCGGCGATCATCGACAGCTACCTGTCCGACTGCCACGTGGTGGGCTTCGATAGTCAGGCGATCCTGGGCTGGAATGGACCCGGGCCGTTCAAGATCGAGAACAACACGCTGATGGGCGCCAGCGAGAACATCATGTTCGGCGGGGCCGACCCGAGCATCCCGGGCCTGGTTCCGGCGGACATCGAAATCCGCCGGAACTACCTGTACACGCCAGCGAGTTGGCGCGGCGTCTGGCAGAAGAAGAACTTGTTTGAGCTGAAGAATGCAGAACGTGTGCTGCTGGAGTCCAACGTGATGGAAGGTTCGTGGGTGGACGGCCAGACCGGGTACGCCATGCAGCTCAAGATCGAGAACCAAAGTGGCCGTTGTACGTGGTGCCGGACGGCAGACGTGACGGTGCGCGGGAACGAGATTCGCAACGTGGGTGGGGCGTTCAATCTGGCGGGGATGGAGGGTGGGAGCCCGTATCCGGTGACGGAACGGCTGACGCGCGTCCTCATCGAGCAGAACCTCGTGAGCGACGTGAACGTGGCGCCGTACACGGGTGATGCGCGACTGTTTCTGGTTCAGAACGACGTGCGCGACCTGACCATCCGGAACAACACCATTACTAGTGCGGGGAACCTGAATGCCTTCCTGTACCTGGGTCGTGGGTCAGCCACACGGCGGTTCTTCTTCGGACGCAACATCGTGAGCGTCGGTCAGTACGGATTGTTCGCTGATGCGTTGGGCGAGGGCGTGCCGGCGCTGGCCGCGGTGAGCGAGCGGGTGTCGATGGAGGGTAACGCCGTGATTGGTCAGGCGCGTCCCGCCTATCCCGGCGGCTTCCTCTTTGTGCCAGATCTGGCGGCGGCCCGCGCGGTGGTCGGAGCGGGGGCGGACGAGGCCAGCCTGCGGCAAGCGACGACCGGTGTGGTCGTGCGGTAGCCCGCGTTCCGTCAGCAACAACAACCTAACGATTGATTCGGCGGAGGTCGGGCCCAGTGCCCACCGTGCGCGTCGCCGCGCGGTTCAGCCCGCCATTTCGGCGTTTATTTGCTTCCTCTCACGTACTGGGTCGGCGACCTGATCCGTGACACCAGAGGCGGTCAGAATGCCGTTGAGGTCGACATCTTTGTGCGCCAAGTCACATTGGAACGCTGCAACCCATTGTACTATAGGGATATATGTTACCCCACCCCTAAGGTAATCGTGACCGATGACGATACCTTAGGGTTGAGAATTCCCGCTGGGTGATCGGTCAGAGTGACAGGTCATCTAACGAAACAATCTACTTCTTGTTTCGGCAGGATCGCAGCCCTCGCAGGTGAGGAAAGCGACAAAGGCAAACCCGGCGAAAGCCGGCGACGCAAAGCTACGAGGCCTCAATGCACATCGCGTTAGGCTGGTCGAGCCGCCGAATAACTCGCATGGCTTTTGGAGGAACTGCGAATGACCGTTCGACGGCCCCTGCACGCGCAGGTGTGCGCCCTTATGGCGATCCTGTCACTCGCCGCGTGCAGTGACACAAAACCGCTGACCACCAGCCTCGATCCCTCACAGGTCGTGGGCAACGCGTCCGAAATGGAAGTAAACTCTCGGACGGTCGTCGGTATCCAGAATCAAATCGGACAGCTGAAGATCGGCCTCAAGTGGTATCCCACGTGGGAATCACGCGATTCGACGATTGCGGCCGTCACCGCGTCGGGCGTGGCGACCGGCGTGCGCGTCGGCGTGACCTATGCCGTCGCCACCAATGCCTTCCGCAAGCAGGACAGCTTGCTCATCACGGTGAACGCGGGAATTCCCGCCACTGTGAACGTCGTGCTACCCAAGCCCTCGCTCGCCCCGACGCAAACGATGCAGGCCTCCGCCGTTGCGATTGACGTCAACGGCAAGACCTTGGTCGGGGCGCCTCTGAAGTGGACCACCTCCAACTCGGCCGTGGCCAAGGTGTCGGCAGCTGGCGTCGTGACAGCGGTCGCGCCGGGCACCGTGTCCATCGGGGCCACGAGCTACGGCCTAACCGCCACGGCCGCCATGACCGTGACGGGCACGCCGCCGCCCGTCAGCACCATCACGGTATCGATGTCACCCACGACGCTTAACGTCGGACAGAGCGCGCAGGCGAGTGCCGTCGCCCGAGACGCTCAAGGAAACGTCCTTCCTGGCGTGGCGTTTACGTGGGGCGTCAGTTCCACGACCATCCTCAGCACTTCCCAGACAGGAATGATCACTGGTGTGTCGGCCGGCTCCGCGCAGGTGCAGGCGAGCGCCAGCGGCGTCACTGGTGCGGTCGGTGTCTCGGTCTCCACGTCGCAACCGCCTCCGGGACCCAACGGCCTAACGGTTCCGCCGGTCCTGCCCAAGGTCCTGCTGAACTTCCCGTATACTCCCGCCACGGGGAAGACCATCTTCGTTGCGGCTGGCGCCAACCTGCAGACGGCCATCAATTCAGCCCAACGCGGCGACGAAATCGTACTGCAAAGTGGCGCGGTCTTCACTGGCAACTTCACGCTCCCCGTGAAGTCGGGTTCCGTGGCGAATGGCTGGATCACCATTCGTGGCGACAAGTACAATCTCCTGCCACCGGAAGGGACGCGGGTGACTTCCGCCAACGCGAGCCTGATGCCGCGCATCCAGACGGCCACGACGGCACCTGCAATCGCGACCGACCTGTCCGCCACGGGCTATCGACTGGTCGGGCTCGAGATCACGGTGGCCCCGACGTACACGGGCCCCCAGTACGGTATCGTCTGGTTAGGCGACGGCTCGTCGGCCCAGAACTCCCTGTCGAAAGTGGCGTCGGACCTCGTGGTTGACCGGAGCTACGTCCACGGGCAGACCAATACCGACGTCTCTCGCTGCATCGCGTTGAACTCCGCCCGCACTCAGATCTCCGACAGTTACATCACCGAGTGCCATGGGTACGGGTACGATGCCCAGGCGATCCTCGGCTACAATGGTCCGGGCCCCTACAAGATCGTGAACAACACGCTGATCGGCTCTACCGAGAACATCATGTTTGGCGGCGCCGATCCATGGATCTCTGGGTTGATCCCCAGCGATATCGAGATTCGTCGCAATTACTTCTATACGCCGGCGTCGTGGAAGGGGAAGTGGCTCAAGAAGAATGCGTTTGAGCTGAAAGCGGGTCAGCGTATTCTCATGGAAGGAAACGTCTTCGACGGTTCCTGGCAGGATGGGCAGACGGGTTGGGCGCTGCTCCTGAAGGTCGAGAACCAGTCGGGCAAGTGCACCTGGTGCACCACGTCCGACCTGACGATCCGGTACAACTACATCCGCAACGCGGGCGCAGGGATCGCCGTCGCGGGTCGCGAAGGGAACAGCCCACATCCCGTGGGCGCGCTCCTGGCGCGCGTGTCCATCCAGAACAATACGATGGACAACATCAATGTCGGACAGTTCGTTGGCGATGCACGGCTCGCGCAGGTTGTCGGCAATCCGTCCGACGTGGAGTTCGTCAATAACACCTTCACGTCGACCGGATACCTGGGCACGTTCTTCTTCATGGACCTCTATCCGACGGCCACACGAATGGTGTGGAATCGCAACGCCACCACGCTCGCAACGTATGGCATGCTTGCCACGGGACGCGGCGAGGGAACCCAGGCGCTTAGTGCCGTCGCCGCCGGATGGCAGTTCAATAACAACTACCTCGTCGGTGCGTCCCGGACTGGGTATCCACCCACCACAAACTTCATCAATTCGATCGCGAGCGTGCCGTCCGGATACGGAGCGGACATGGTCACCCTGAACCAGAAGATCGCGGGCGTGATCGTACCGTAGCGCGGGCTCTCAGAAGTCCACATCGCAGGCCGCCGCGGAGGATCGCGGCGGCCTGCTGCGTTTGTGGTGGATGAATCGGGCGCCTAACGAGCGTGACGACGATCCCACGACGCCACGAGCGCCTTCGACGAGGACGCGGCTCATTCGCTCGGTGCCGCAAAGTGCGGCACCGGCGCTCCAAAGCGACCTGCGTTTTCCGGTCTCCAACACCCCCAATTCCTGGCCCCATCCGTGACGTGGCACACGCCAGATGCGTGCGGATTGTCATCACCCGCCTGTGCTTCGAAACCGTTGTTACTCAACAACTTGAACCTCGTCAAACGCACGAGACCGTACGTGCTGCGTGCGGTCTGCGGCGCCTCGAACGAGGCCCGCGAGAAGGGCATAACCGGCGAAAGCCGGCGACGCAAAGCTCCGAGGCTACCGCGCAAAACATCGCGCCATGTCGGTCGAGCTGCCGAACGGTCCTGTTGGAGGTCGCATGTTTTCCTTGTCACACCGCGCGAAGGCCTTGGTGTTGAGCGGCATGCTGGGAGCTGTCGCTTGCTCGGGCGATCAGAAGTCCACTGTCGCCCCCAAGCCAAACGGGCCCGACCCTGAGATCCGGTATGTCGTTTCGATCACACCGAAGCGCGATACCCTTCCGGTCGGGCTCTCTCGTATCCTGTCGGCACGTGTTGCAGACGCTGCTGGCGCCACACAGAACGTGACGGTCGAATGGTCGTCACTGAATCCCCAAGTCGCCTCGGTTTCGGCTGGTACCGTGACGGCGTTCAGCGCCGGCACGGCGGCCATTGTCGCGCGGTTCGGGGTTGCCGCTGACACCGCCGAGCTCGTAGTCACAGCCGAAGCGGTCCACCTTCAGTTGTCGCCGAGTGCAATCAGTGCCTCGCTCGGGGACACGGTGACCTTCAGTGCCCAGCTGGTGACGGCCAGCGGGAAGGCCATGTCTACGCCGGTGACCAACTGGAGCGCCAGCGACTCTGCGGCGGTGCTCCTCATGGACGGCGGTCGTGCCGCGCTGACGAACGTCGGCGATGCGCAGGTGACGGCGCGTGTTGGTGACATGTCGGCGAGCGCCTCGGTCAACGTGTTTGCGTCGGCGGTTGGCTCGCTTGTGATCTCACCTTCTACGGCATCAATAACCGTCGGAGCCACGTCGGACCTGGACGCCAAGGTCTACGACAAGAACGGCCGTCAACTCTACTTCCGCAGCGTGACGTGGACCTCATCGGATGCGAGCATCGCGACGGTCAATGGTAGCGGAACGGTCCGTGGGATCGCTCGCGGCGGCGTGATCATCACCGCGACCAGCGGTGGCAAGTCATCGACGGCTACCGTGAACGTCTCCTCACAACCGGCGTCGAGCGTAAGCCTGACGATCTCACCGAATCCGATTGTCGCGACGGCGAAGGTGCAGGCCGTGGCGACACCAAAGGATGCGAGCGGCAATCCGGTCACCGGTCGCCCCATCGCGTACCAGAGCTCCAATCCGTCGGTCGCGACTATCGACGCGTCGGGGCTCATTACCGGCATCATCGCGGGTAGCACGAACATCTCGGCCATCTGCGATGGCCATGTCGCCACTGTGAAGTTGAACGTCGAGGACCAGCACGTTGCGTCGATCGCCATCGTACCTGGGGCCCCGTCGGTGAAACAGGGATCGACCGCGACCCTTGTGGCCGACGTGAAGGATCAGATGGGCAACGACATGCCGAGTGCGACCGTGAGCTGGTCGTCGCTGAACCCTGCCGTGGCGCCGATTTCCAACGCTGGCGTCTTGAGCGGCATCTCCATTGGAACCACATCGGTGAAGGCGACCAGCGGGGCCATTTCGGCCACCGCGACCGTCACGGTGACGTCTCAAGGCGTCGCTTCGGTGTCGCTGACCCCGACTTCCGGCACCATTCAGTCAACCAAGACTACGCAGTTGTCCGCGACGGCCCTCGACGCCAGTGGTCATCCGATCTCGGGTGCCTCATTCACATGGGACACGGGCAACGCCAACGTCGCTACGGTTTCATCGTTAGGTGTCGTCACGGGGCGGAACCCCGGTAGCACGATGATCACCGCGACGTCGTCCGGGAAGTACACGTCGGCTTCGATCACGGTCACCAGTGTGCCGCCCGCACCCGTGGCGGCCGTGACGGTCACCTTGAACGCCGGATCCTTGAACATCGGGCAGACGACCCAAGCCGTCGCCACCCTCACGGATGCACAAGGTAACGTACTCACCGGTCGCACCATCACCTGGACGAGCGCGACGCCCAGCGTGGCTACGGTCTCGGCCTCCGGCCTGGTCACGGCCGTTGCTCCCGGAACGGCATCGATCACGGCGACTTCTGAAGGCATCGCCGGGAACGCGTCGGTGACCGTGAACACGCCGCCGGTTTCCCCAGTCGCGTCGGTCACCGTTTCGGCGGCATCCACCACGCTACAGGTTGGGCAGTCGTCGCAGCTCACGGTGGTGCTCAAGGACGCGCAGGGGCAGGTGCTGAGCGGTCGGAGCATCGCCTACGCCAGCTCGAACACCGCGGTGGCGACAGTTTCAGCGTCTGGCCTCGTCAGCGGTTTGGCGGCGGGATCGGCGACGATGAGTGTGACCAGCGAGGGTGTCACCGGTACACTGGCAATGACGGTGCAGTCATCGGCACCGCCGCCACCGACCGCGTACTCCGTCACCGTGACGGTCAACGCGGGTTCGTTGCAGGTCGGTCAGACCACACAGGCCACCGCCGTGGTGAAGGATGCGTCCGGAAACGTCATTCCAGGCGCAACGGTCACGTGGGCCACGTCAAATCCGGCGGTCGCGACCGTAAACAGCTCCGGCCTCGTGTCGGCGGTTGGTGCCGGCATCGTCGCGATTTCTGCCAGCACGTCCGGGCTCACGGGGAGTGCCGCGGTGAGCGTGACGGCCCCGCCGCCGGTCGTGTCTACGGTCACCGTGACAATGTCGTCCTCAACGCTCAACGTGGGACAGAGCCTGCAGGCGACCGCGGTGGCGAAGGATGCCAGCGGCAACCTGATGAGTGGCGTAACCTTCACCTGGTCCGTCAGCTCCACTAGCGTACTCGGTGTGTCGGCCTCCGGTCTGGTGACCGGTGTTGCCAACGGTACGGCGCAGGTGAAGGCCACCGCGTCCGGAGTGACAGGTTCGCTCTCCGTCACGGTACAGTCGCCAGCGCCGCCACCAGGACCGAACGGCCTGACGGCGCCTCCGGCCCTGCCGCAGGTGTACCTGAACTTCCCGTACACGCCGGCGACCGGCAGCACCATCTACGTCGCCGCGGGTGCCAATCTCCAGAACGCGATCAACTCGGCACAGCGCGGCGATGAAATCGTCCTGCAAGCTGGGGCGACCTTCACCGGCAACTTCACGCTACCGCTCAAGTCGGGCCCCTTGTCGAACGGATGGGTGACCATCCGGGGCGACAAGTTCAACCTGTTGCCAGCGGAAGGCACGCGCGTTACGTCCGCGAATGCCAGCTTGATGCCCAAGATCGTCACGAACAACTCGGCTCCAGCCTTGGCCACGCAGCTGAGCGCGAGCGGCTATCGGCTCGTCGGCTTGGAGGTCACCATCTCCGCCGCGTACACGGGGCCCCAGTACGGCATCGTCTGGTTAGGCGATGGGTCGTCAGCGCAGAACACCCTGGCCAAGGTGGCCACGGACCTGGTGCTCGACCGCATGTACATCCACGGTCAGACCGGAAGCGACGTCTCGCGTTGCGTTGCGCTGAACTCGGCGCGAACGGCGATCACCGACAGCTACCTGTCGGAGTGTCACGGGAAGGGGTACGACGCGCAGGCAATTCTCGGATACAATGGTCCGGGCCCGTACAAGATTGTCAACAATACGTTGATCGGGTCCACGGAGAACGTGATGTTCGGTGGCGCGGATCCGTGGCTTCCGAACAACATCCCGAGCGACATCGAGATCCGGCAGAACTACTTCTACACGCCGCCATCGTGGAAGGGCGTGTGGCTCAAGAAGAACTTGTTTGAGCTGAAGGCTGGGCAGCGCATCCTGGTCGAAGGCAACGTCTTCGACGGGTCGTGGCAGGATGGGCAAACGGGTTGGGCGCTGCACCTCAAGGTGGAGAACCAGTCCGGTGGATGCACATGGTGCACGACGTCTGACCTGACGATTCGCTACAACCTCATCCGGAACGCCGGAGGCGGCATTGCGATCGCCGGTCGCGAGGGGAACAGCCCGTACCCCGCCACGCACCTGCTGGCTCGTGCCTCGGTGCAGAACAACATCGTGGAGAACATCAACGTCGGTCAGTTCACCGGCGACAATCGACTGGCCCAGGTTCTTGGCAACCCATCGGACGTGGAGTTTGTGAACAACACCATGACCTCGACGGGCTACCTTGGCACCTTCCTCTTCATGGACCTGTATCCCACCGCCACACGGCTGGTGTGGAACCGGAACGTCAGCTCCATCGCCACCTACGGCATGCTGGCGACTGGTCGTGGCGAGGGAACACCTGCTCTGGCCGCAGTAGCTGGCGGCTGGCAGTTCAACAACAACTATCTCATCGGGAGTGCGCGGTCCAACTATCCCGCGACGACCACGTTCGTGTCATCGATCTCCGGCGTACCGGCCGGGTATGGCGCGGACCAAGCGACCGTGAATGCAAAGACTGCTGGCGTGATTATCCCGTAGTCGGAGTTGGGGAGGGACTCCAGGCGGCGGTGGTGCTGAGGCACTGCCGCCGTCTGTTGTTTCGGGCGCCGCATTCCTGTCGCAGTGCCGTTGCGATTCCAACGCGCCTCACCATTCGGTCATCGCGGCGAAGCGTACGCTATGACGCTGCGGTGGCCACCACGTCACCGAGAATGTCGCTCGGCTCGAACGCTTGAGACAGCGCGCCGGCGGCCAGTGATCGATGCCAACCGTCCAGCATCAACAGACGCCACAGCTGCGACATGTGATCGCGTCGGCCAATCATGTGCTCGCGAATGACACGGCGCGTCGCCGCGGGGTCGACCCAGGCGTAAATCGGCGAGTCCGGCCGTTCCAGTGCGTCGATGCGGTGGCGCAGTTCCTTGCGAAACCACCGACGCAACGGAACCGCGAATCCTTGCTTTCGCTTCTGCAACACATGCTGCGGGACTATGCCTTCGATGGCCTGGCGCAGGATCCACTTGGTGCCGCCCTCGCGGAGTTTGAGGCGACTTGGAAGTGCGGCCGCGAACTCCATGACGCTGCGGTCGAGAATCGGGACGCGCGCCTCTAATGACACCGCCATGCTCATCCGATCGACCTTGGTGAGGATGTCGCCCGGCAGGTACGTCATCATGTCGACCATGGTCACTTGCGTCGCGAAATCGCGTTGCGATGCCTGCTGGAACCAGGGATTGAGCAACCCATCCAACGAACTGACGTGCCCGGCGACTTCTGGCCGGGCAACGCCCCCATCTTGAACGGGCAGGGGCAGGGCGACCGTGCTGGCATAGCGGCCCTGCCGTGTGCGACCGTAGTCGAGGAGCCGATTGCGTCCAGGCGCCGAGTGCGGCAGCAGCCTCGCGCTGGCGGAAAGGGCACCACGCAAGCCTTTTGGCATTTCGTGACGCCCAAGGACCTCTGCGTAGCGTGTGTACCCGCCAAAAAGCTCGTCGCCGCCGTCGCCCGATAGCGACACCGTCACGTATCTGCGCGCCAGTGCGGAGACGAGGTACGTTGGGAGCGCGGACGAGTCGGCAAATGGCTCGTCGAACCCGCGCAGCACATCGTCCACCAGCGCGTCCGCGTCGGGGCGGAGGATCAACTCCGTGTGCTCGGTGCGAAGCGCATCGGCAACGATCGCCGCGTCCGGTGCCTCGTTGAACTCGCGCTCGTCAAAACCGATGGAAAACGTCTTCACCGGGCGGTCCATGGCTCGAGCCATGAACGCGACGACGGTCGAGGAGTCGATCCCGCCGGAGAGGAACGCGCCTAACGGTACTTCGGACTCCAGGTGCGAGCGCACCGACGCGTCGAGAATTCGGCGAAGCTCCTCGACGAGTTCGCGGGTGTCACGAACCGGTGACTCGTCGTGCACCGGCGACCAGAACCGCGAAACGACGAGCCCCGTCTCACGCGACCAGGAAGCGCGGTGCCCGGGCGGGAGCTTCTGAACGCCGCGAAAAATGCACTGCGGATCCGTCACATACCCCAGGGAGAGGTACGATGCGATCGCCGCGGGGTCCACGTCCCGCTTGAAGTCTGGCAGGGCGAGGAAGCAGCGCAATTCCGAAGCAAAGGCTACGCCCCACGCCGACTGCCACAGGTACAACGGCTTGATGCCGACGTGGTCTCGGGCGACGAACAACCGTTGACGCGGTCGGTCCCAGATCGCAAAGGCGTACATTCCGCGCAGCGAGTCCACCATGCGCTCCCCATCCGCCTCATACAGGTGCACCAAGGTTTCGGTATCGCTGTGCGTCCGAAACGTGTGGCCCTCGCGAATCAGTCGAGCCCGAATCTCATGGTGGTTGTAGATCTCCCCATTGAAGACGACGGAGACGGAGGCGTCCTCGTTGTGGATCGGCTGGTGACCGCCGGCGACGTCGATGATTGAAAGTCGCCGCATGCCAAGGCCAACGCCGCCGGCCGCTGTGAGTCGGCCTTCGTCATCCGGACCACGATGCCGGATCGCGCCGCACATCCGGGCCAGACGCGCGTCGCTCTCGGCGTCGGGAAATGGTGAGCCGGCAAAGCCGGCAATGCCGCACATGGAGGAATGCGTCCGCGGTCGTCTTACGTTCGCTGCATCGCCGTCGATGTGCCCACGCCGAGCTCATTCGCATTCAGTTCCGCCATTTCGGCCAGGCCCCATACGATGGCCAGCTGAATGTACGTGAATGGGAAGATGATGTACGTGCCGAACACCGCTGACGCCGCATAGGAGATGAGACCGATCTCCGCCAGCAGCAACTGCTGGGCGTGTCGTGGCATTCGAGCCTGAATGCGCTCGCGAACGCGTCTCGACTTCAGCCACACCACCAAGCCCGCACCCATGTAGAGCGCAAATCCGAAGATTCCGAACTCGGCCGCCAGTGTGAAGTACGTCGAGTGCGCGTCGCGCAGACCGCCCGCCGTGCGAAGGACTTCGGGATCGCGTGCGGCAAATACGTGCGCGAAGGGGTACGAACCCGGCCCTACGCCGATGATCGGGTTCTGCGCGATGACCACCACCGACACCTTCCAGATCTCGAAGCGCTGTTCGGCTGATCCCAAGTCATCCGCAGCCGCCAGGCTCCCAGCGCCCGCGGCCTCTTCCAGCGTGCTCAGGCGCTTCCACAGCTGGTCTGGGGCGAGTGTGGCGAACACAATCGTGACGACGGCGGCTCCGCCGATCATCATCATGCGGGCGCGCTTGTTCTGAAGGAAGAAGAGTACAACGCCACCCATGAAGGAGAGCATTGCGCCTCGCGACTGGGCGAGCGCCAGCACCAACGGAATGCAGATCAGTGCGCCCATGGCGAGGTATCGCAGGGTCTTGTTCCGTTCCACCGACACGAGACCGAGTGCCAACCCAAATGGGAACAGCAAGAGCGCCGAAATATCGTTCGGATTCTCGAACAGGTTGTTCCAGCCCACACGCCCTTGTTCTGTCGCGTGGTACAGGAAGTAGTTGAAAATCGCGCCGCGTACCGGATACAACGCGAAGGTGCCCAAGTAGAAGAAGACGAAAAAGCGCACGCGCTCGCGCGTGTTGAGCACGATTTGCGCGACGGCGAATACCAACAACAGCTTGGCGATGCCAGTCCAGAACTCGAGCGTGAAGACCTTCCAGTCCGATCCGAGGAACGAGATCGTGCAAACACCAAAGAACAACAGGAACAGCACGCCGGATTGCGTTAGGCGCGGACGGTCTCCAAGGAACGCACCGAGGATCGCCGCAATCATGGTTGCGGTGCCGATCGGGAGCGTGTAGGTGGTCACTACCCAGACGTAGGCGAGAAAGCCAACGTATCCAAGCGACCAATTCACACCCTGCCAGGGCCATTTGGCCACCAGCAGATGTTCGTCGATCAGGCCCCCGGGAACGGCGGTGCTGCCCGCCGCTTCGATGCCCGTCGGTGAGGGTAGGGCGCGCGTGAGCGTTCCGGCAGCACCGGCCGACGCCGGTTCTCCATAAAAACGTGCCGATCGCCAGCCAACGTTACGACTCCGCGCCATTCACTCCTCCAATGCCGTTACACACATCCACCAATGAGTCCTCACGGGACTCGCGCCGATACCCCAAATGTCCCATAAGATGAAGACGGCCTCTCGGATGAGTCCGCAACTCCATCGGGTCCCCGTCCCGCCTAAATGTAGCCCAAGGCGGCAAGACGTCGCCGAATTTCCTCTTCCGACGTACTCCTTTCTTCCTCGTCGGAAGCCGGGATGATCCCGATCATCTCGAGGGTTCGGAGAACCTTCCAGCACCCCTGTTCAACGGATTCCTGGTCGGAATGCACGTGCACTTCGGGTGCCGCCGGCTCCTCATACAGGTCACTCATGCTAGCCCAGTTCTCCAGCTCTTCCCGTCTAGCCTGCGCCCTCGTGTTGTTCCGATCGCGCCCCTCGGCGACCTCCACCGGGCAGTCCACGAACACCTCGATGAGGTTCGTGACGGAGCGACGAACCTCCTCGCGCGCTGCCCTGTGCGGCGACACGCTGCAGCAGATGGCAATCACGCCGTTCCGTGACAACAGCTTGGCGACGTAGGCAAGTCGTCGAACGTGCTCTTCTCCCTCCGGCGATGCCTGACGAACGTCACGCGACAGCGCCTCGTGCACCTCGTGGCCGTCGAGCAGCTCAACCGCATGGCCCAGGTCATACAGCCGTTGGTATAGCGCGCGAGCGATCGACGACTTACCGGACGCAGGAATTCCGGTGAACCACAGCGTTGCCCCTTGGAGGTTCATTGGAGTTCGAGCGCTGCGCCGAACGCGGAAGACACGATCGGAACGGTGCGGTCGCGTTTACCCTGGCGGAAGCGGCCCGGTGCTACGCACGGGACGTTCCCGCGAGAACAGATCGGTGCTTCCCGACGATCACGCACCGGTACGCCGTGCCTTCTGGCCATTAGACTGCCGCGCCGCGATCGCTTCCTTCAACAACTGGACGTAACGGTAGGGCAAGCGAATGGTGCCCATCAGTCGACCCTCGTTGACGCTACCGTGATCGTCGGAGCCGCCGGTCACCAGAAGGCCTAACGTCTTGGCGATGGTGGCGAAGTGCGTCGTCTGCGACTCGTTATGCTGGGAATAGAACACTTCGATCCCGTCGAGTCCGGCGGACGCCAGGTGACGGATCTCATCATCGGAAAGTCCCGTTCGGCCTGGGTGCGCCGCAACGGCGACGCCACCCGCCGCGTGCACGGCGTGAATGGCTTCCTCTGGTGAGATCTTGACGCGCTGCACGTAACAGCGACCACCGTCGAGGATAAACTCTTCGGTGAACGCCGACTTCACATCCGGCACGATGCCGGCTTCCACCATCGCCTTGGCCACGTGAGGGCGCCCGATATTCTCGGTGCCGCCGGCGATTTCCACCACACGATCGAAGGAAATCGGATGCCCAACCTCGCCCAGGCGTTGCACCATGCCCCACGCCCGTGCGAAGCGTCCGTCTCGCAAGCTGCGGAGCGTATTGTTGAAATGCTGGTCATTGGCATCGACCCCGTAGCCGAGCAGGTCGACTTGGCGTTCCTGCGGGTCGAGCGTCGAAATTTCGCAGGCCGGAATGAGTTCGATACCTAACGACGCGGCCGCGGACTGGGCTTCGGCCAGGCCCGCGGTCGTGTCGTGATCGGTCAAGGCGATCGCCGCAAACCCCATCGCCTGCGCCCGGCGAACCACCTCGCCGGGCGCATCCGAACCATCGGACGCCGTTGAGTGCAGCTGGAGGTCGGCAAACTGGCCGTCGTCCATCGGGCCGGCCTACCGCGCCGCCGCGGCCTGCGCCTTGTACGCTTCCATCAGGATGCGCGCAAGCTCGGGACGCGTGAATTCGGGTGGAGGAAGTTCACCCGCCAGCAGCATCTCGCGGACCTTGGTTCCACTCAACGTCACGTGATGGGTCTTGTCGTGCGGGCACGTGCGCGTGGACGCCATGTTGCCGCACGTCGCACAGAAGAAGGTGTGCTCGAACTTGAGCGGGATGATGCCCAGCTCCGCCGGCGGGAACTTGTCGATCAGGATCTGCGCGTCGTAGGAACCGTAGTAGTTCCCCACGCCCGCGTGGTCACGACCGACGATGAAATGCGTGCAGCCATAGTTCTTTCTGGCGATCGCGTGCCAGACGGCCTCGCGCGGACCGGCATAGCGCATGGCGGCCGGGAACACCGACAACATCGCCCGGCTCTTTGGATAGTAGTGCTCGAGAATCGCCTCGTAGGTCTTCATGCGCGTTTCCGCCGGCACGTCGTCCGACTTGGTAGCGCCCACCAAGGGGTGCAACAACAACCCGTCGACGACCTCCATCGCTACCTTCTGCAGGTACTCGTGCGCGCGGTGCACGGGGTTACGCGTCTGGAAACCGACGACCGTCTTCCATCCCAGCTCGTCGAACTTCTGCCGGAGCTCGAGGGGTGTTTGACGGTACGTTTGGAAGTTGTCGTACGCCGGACGATCGATGATCCATACCGGACCGCCGAGGTACACGTCACCCTGGTTCATGACACGGGCGACGCCCGGATGCGCCATGTCGTCGGTGCCATAGCACGCCTTCACCTCGCGCGCCTTGTCGGGCGTCCATTTGTCCGTCACCTGCATCACGGCAAGGATCTTCCCCTGCTTGTCCGTGAGCGTGATTTCCTGGCCTTCGTTGACTTCGCGCGCCCGCTCGATCGACGTCGCCAGGTTCACCGGCATCGCCCAGATCAGGCCGTCCGTCATCCGCATCGAATCCACGACCGTGTCGTAGTCGGCGCGACGCATGAACCCGGTCAATGGAGACAGCGCCCCATAACCGATCATCTCGAGGTCCGCCAACTCGCGTTCGTCCAAGCCGAACTTCTGCAGGCCCTTTGCCCGCTCGAGGGCTTCCTTGCGCGCGTCGCCCTTGAGTTCACGGTCAATCAGCGCGCCGCCATGCGGTGCAATCGGGCCAGGCACTCGCTTGCCCTGTTCGACCTTCTTCGCGACTTCGGCGCGATCGGCGACGGCAACCGCGGCCGTCGTAGAGACGTAACCTCGATCCTCCAACAGCTGGATCACGCGGGCAACGCTCTGGTCCACGGTCTCCGCGGCCGTGTCCAGAACCAGCTCCGGATTGGTCGGCTCCTCGTACGGATCGTTCACCCCCGTGAAGCCCTGGATCTCGCCGGCCATCGCCTTCTTGTACATGCCCTTCACGTCACGCTCGACTAAGACCTCGAGCGGCGTCCGGACATAGACCTCCAGAAAGTCGCCGATCTCGTGACGCGCATTGTCGCGCATCTTCCGGTACGGCGAAATGAAGCAGGACAGAACGACGACGCCGTTCCGCGTGAGCACCTTCGACACGAAGGTGACACGCTCGATGTTCTTGTCGCGATCTTCTTTGGAAAAGCCGAGGTCGCGGCAGAGTGATTGGCGGACAACATCTCCGTCGAGGCGTTCCGACAGGATGTGGCGCTCCTGCAGCAATTCGTGCACGCGACGGGCAACGGTGGTCTTGCCAGAACCGGACAATCCGGTGAACCAGACGGTAACGCCTTTGCTCATGTTTGGATCCGAGGGGGATTCGTGAAGTCGGCGCGAGAAGGAATCTCGGCCCGTAGCAACGAGTTGAACCTAATTAGGACGCATGACCATTGGCGGCGTCTCACCGATCCGACCCGATGGCGGGAGCGATAAGCCGGGTATCCGACATTCCGGTGACGCGTCTTGTAGGTGCGCTCTTCTTGCAATAGCGTTGCCTTGCAGATCGGCGCCGGATCGGAACCGGCCGCTAGCAGGTCGCCAAAACGAAGGGCCGTCCGTCTGGCCCGAAACCCCGGAGTATTCGACCAGTGTATATCGGACCCGACTCATTAATGCCCGTCGCTTCGGCGTTCGCGGCCATTGCCGGCTTCATCCTGATGTTCTGGCGCAAGGTGGTTGGTGCCGCGCGCATGATCGCGCAGCGCGTAACGGGGATGTTCTCGAAGCGATAATCGAGTCGGGGCAATGCCGACGACCAAACGAGTCGTCGTTGTCGGCTTAGACGGATTCGAGCCCAAGATCGTCGATCGACTGCTGCAGGCGGGCGAGCTCCCAAGTCTCGCCCGCCTGCGTGCGTCTGGAGGCTACGCTCGATTAGGCACGACACTGCCAGCACAGACTCCAGTGGCTTGGTCGACGTTTTCCACCGGAACGAATCCGGGAGGTCACGGGATCTACGATTTCCTGCGGCGCGATCCAGCCACGTACACACCCGACCTCTCATTCAGCCGTTTTGAGCAAAGGAGTGCACTCCTTCCGCCGAAGGCGATCAACCTGAGGGGCGGCGCGACGGTGTGGGAAATTCTCGCGGAGCACGGCACCTCGTCCACCATCCTACGGATGCCGTGTACGTTTCCGCCCGGACGGGGACGTGGTCGTCTGCTCGCCGGCATGGGTGTTCCCGATCTCCGTGGAGGTCTGGGAACGTCGACGCTGTTCACCACGCGCCATGATCGCCAGGCGGGCGAGGCGGAACAAGTGGTGCAGCTGACGGGGTCGTCACCGTATCATGCCGGTTTGCCCGGGCCGCGCGCAGCGAATGGTGCGCGAGCGGTCACCGCGCCAGTCACCATCAGCGTCGACCCCTCAGGGACCGCGGCCACGGTCCACAGCGAGGGGCAACCGGCCCACCTGCAGCTCGAACCGGGTATCTGGAGCGACTGGCTTCGCCTGAAGTTCTCCGTCGGCCCCCTGCGATCGGTGGCCGGGATGGTCCGGTTTCTCTGGCATGCCCGGGACGGCGCTACGGAGGTGTATGCCTCGCCGGTGAACTTCGACCCCACGAGCCCTCCCTTCCCGATCTCGCAGCCATGGGACTATGCCGATGAGCTCTCGCGAGCCATCGGACTGTTTCACACGACCGGCATGATCGAGGACCACGCCGGGTTGACCAACGGTCGATTGCACGAGGATGAATTCCTCATGCAATGCGAGGCCCTGCTGGGCGAACGCGAGCGCATGCTGCAGTTTGAGCTGAACAGACACCGCGAGGGTCTGCTGTTTTGCCTGTTCGACACCCCGGATCGGCTGCAACACATGTTCTGGCGGTTCACCGACCCATCGCACCCCGCCAATCGCCGGCTCGGCGTCGCACCAGACGTCTACCGCTCGGCGATCGACGACCACTATCGAGCGTGCGACGCAATCGTGGGTCGTACCATGGCCGCGATTGATGACAACACCCTGCTCGTCGTGCTCTCTGACCATGGGTTCACGTCGTTTCGCCGCGGAGTGCACCTGAACGCGTGGCTGCGTGCCAAGGGCCTGTTGACCTTGAAGCGAGGGGTAGTGGCGGAAGGGGCCGGCGCGCTCTTCGCCAACGTCGACTGGACGCGCACCAAAGCGTACGCGCTCGGACTCGGCAGCATCTACCTGAATCTGAAGGGACGAGAGGGAGAAGGCGTCGTACCGACGACCGACGCTGACGCGCTGGCAGCAGACATCGCCGATGCGTTGAGCGGATTGCGCGATGAGGCGTGCGGAGCCGAGGCCATTCGAGGGGCCAGCACCCGGCGGCAAGCGTATAGTGGGGCGTTTGCCGATGCTTCACCCGACGTGGTGGTTCGTTTTGCGGAGGGATACCGGGCGTCATGGGCGACGGCCCTCGGGGGAGTGTCCGGCGACCTCTTCGAGGACAACACGAGAAGGTGGGGCGGGGACCACATCGTGGATCCGACGCTGGTGCCTGGCGTGCTGTTCATGAATCGCCCGTTCAGGGCATCGGGCGCTCAAATGGTTGACTTGGCTCCCACGATCCTGCGGTGGTGTGGCGCCGCGCCGGGCGATGTGATGGAGGGAGCGTCGCTCTTTTGAATTTGCCGCCGCTTTGAATTAATGAAGGCGACCGAAGTCGATTGCCCGGTGTGCCAGCTGTTGTCCTTGCGCAGCGTCTCCAGCGATATTGTCGCTCCCGTACAACAGGGCGACGCCTTGGGCTCGGGTAACGCCTAGCGAATCCGAGTGGCGGGGAGGAGCGCCCTAGGGATTTCCGGGGGCGGCTGGCGTTACCCGGAGCTGTGCTGGCAGTCGTTGAAGGGCCGACCGGGCGGCCCGTTGAGTGGTCAACCGAAGTGCCTGGTTGCACTTGGAAGATCGGAGCGTTGCGGTTGCGTGCCGAGCGCGGCACCGCGGTTCAGTATCCCGTGACGGGTCGAGCATTGAACTTGCACCGGCAGCGGGTCGAGAGCCGTCTCGCTTAGCGGCCGCGTTTGCAACCGATTGGTGCGTAACGCGTTTGGAATAACAGTCATTGTCCTGCGCCCCCAGACGTCGCAGGAGGAACGAGGCCCTTATGGATCCGATTGTCGACACGCTGCGGACGTACATCCACGAGGAGTTTGTCCCAGACATGAACATCGAGGAGCTGACGGCAACGACGCCGTTGATGCAGAGCGGGATCCTCGATTCGCTGGCGGCGATCGCGCTGGGCCAGTTCATCGAAGAGAAATTCCACGTCACGATCGACCCGCACGAAGTGAACGCGGACAACTTCGGCACGCTGGAGCAGGTCGCGACCTTCATTCGCACGAAGCAAAGTCAGGCGGCGGCATAGGCACCTGAATGACCGAGCGGGCAGCAGGAGCTCCGCGTCCCACGGCGCCTGAGTGGCGAGCGCCGGGGGCGACGGAAAAGGTCGAGCAATCCGGGCAGAGCACGTGGCTGGCGCTTCCCGCGACACGCACCGAAGGGTGGCGTTTCGCGGGACTCGTCGCTCAGGTGGCGTTTCTGGTCGTGATTTGCCGCGGATTCAACATCGAGAACGCGGCCTACACCGGGCGTCTCCTACCGTTGATCCTGGCGGGTTTTGTGGTCAACGCGTTGTTGGCGCCACGATTTCGGATGGCGTTCTTTGGCGCCCTGTCCGTCGCGTCGATTCCGTTGATTTTCGGCGTGGTTGGTGGCGCGTGGATGGTCGGCATCAGCCTGGCGCTCATTGCGATCTGCTACCTGCCCATGAGTTGGAACTGGCGGGCGGGGCTGATGGTGCTGGCGGCCGGGCTGCTGGCCGTGCTGCGTACCGGGGCCGTGGTTCCTCCCTGGCCCACGTCGATCTGGCCGGTGCTGGGCTCGATGTTCATGTTCCGCATGATCATCTACCTGTATGACGCCAAGCACATGGGTCGTCAGGGGCTGACCGAGACCTTGTCGTATTTCTTCGTGCTGCCGAACGTGGTGTTTCCATTCTTTCCGGTGGTTGACTATCACACGTTCAAGCGATCGCACTACGCATCACCGGCGTACGACACCTACCAGAAGGGCGTCCATTGGATGTTGCGCGGGATCACCCACCTGGTGATCTACCGTCTGGTCTACCAATACCTGATCATCTCCCCGGTTGAGATCCAGCACACCACCGACATCCTGCGTTTCGTGGTGGCGAATTTCATGTTGTATCTGCGGGTGAGTGGCATTTTCCACATGGTGTGCGGTGTGTTCTACCTCTTCGGCTTCCACATGCCGGAGACGCACCGGTTCTACTTCCTGCCCGCCAGCTTCACCGATATCTGGCGCCGTATCAACATCTACTGGAAGGATTTCCTCCAGAAGACGGTGTACATGCCGGTCTTCTTCCGGTCGCGCCGCAAGTTGGGAGAGACCAAGGCGCTCATGCTGGCGACCGCCTTGGTGATCGTGGCCACGTGGTTCTACCATTCATACCAGTGGTTTTGGCTGTTGGGGCACGGTCTCTGGAGCGTGACGGATGCGCTGTTCTGGGTAATCCTGGGCATCGCGCTGGTGATCAACGTCGTCCTGGAATCACGGAAGGGCCGTACGCGCGTGGTGGGCGGCTTGCAGGCGCCGACGCACGCGCAAGCCATGCGCACGGCCATTCGCACCACGATCATCATGATCCCCCTGGCGGTGCTCTGGGCCTTGTGGACCAGTCCTACCGTGGCGGGATTCTCCAAGATTTTTTCGGCGGTCACATTCCGCCCTGTCGACCTCGTGGCAGTGATCGTCCTGTTCGGAGGCGTGCTGGCGCTGGCCTACGGGGCACAACGGCTGTCGTTAGGTGTGCAGGGGATTGGGGAAACGCGGAAGGGATGGTGGGCAAATCCCCTGGTCACCTCCGGCCTGCCATTGGCGATCGCGTGGGGAGCTGGGCTTCCGGGGATCTCGGACAAGCTCCCGACCATGGTCGCTGGGCCGCTGCGCGAGATGCGCGTCACGGAATTGAGCCGGCGCGATACGCAGACGTTGGAACGTGGGTATTACGAAAACCTTGTTGGCGTCTCACGCTTCAATGCTGAGCTGTGGGAAGTGTACAGCCGGCAGTCGCAATCGGACTGGCGACGGCTGGACGAGGTGGGCGTCGAGCGCCGATTCGACGACCCGATCCACGCCGAGTTGCGGCCGAACCAGGGTGTCGTGTTCCATGGCGCGTCCCTGCGGACGAATCGGTGGGGAATGCGGGACCAGGATTACGACAAGGCCAAGGCGCCGGGGACGTATCGGATTGCCATGCTGGGGCCGTCGCACGCGATGGGGAGCGGCGTTGCCGATGACGAGACGTTCGAGTCGTTGCTCGAATCGCGACTGAACCGCGAGCGGGCAGGGAATCCAGCGGCACATTACGACATCCTGAACTTCGCCGTCGAAGGATCACGCGTGTGGGAGTTTCAGCCGGACGCCATCCTGCTCGTGGCGCATCCAGTCGAGTATTTCTTCATCGCCCGGTATCTGGTGCAGGAGTACGAGCGCCGCGCCGAGCCGGAAGACTCCTCGATGCGAGCCCTGGCGCAACAGGCCGGTGTGACGAAGGGAATGACGGACGATCAGGTGCAGAAGCTGATCAAGCCGTTGGCGGATCCCTTGATCGCCCATGAGATGCAGCTGATCGTTGACCTGTGTGCGGTGCACCGGGTGCGCTGCCTGTTTTCCCTCGTGCCCACACCCACGTGGCCAAACTCGCGGGCCGCGGGTCCGGGGATGGCCAAGGCGGCCGCGGCCAGTGGATTCCAGGTGCTGAACATTGACTCGGTATTCGAAGGCGGGGATTCTCGCGTCCTCACGGTTGCGCCTTGGGACTACCATCCGAATGCCAAGGCACACGCCATGATTGCCGATCGCCTGTTCGACGCGATCACCAGCCAGCCCGACCTGTTGACGCCTCTCGCCGCCACGCCGGCGACGCCGACAGCTCCAACGAAATGAGCGCGCGAGTCGGCTCCGACACCCCCGTCGACCGCGACGGGGCGACGGGGCCTACCCTGTTCGGCTTCGTTGCGGTGGCGACGATGTGGACGGCGCTCGTGGCTGGGGTTGGGCAGGGGTTGATCACCGCGGTGGACGTCCACCTGCGGCATCGCATCGTGTACGCCAGTCGAGACGTCTACTGGATGGCCCCGCTGTCGTACCTGATCATGCTCGCCGCCCTATCTGTCACATTACTCGTCGTGGTCGCGCCCATTTCGCGCCGGACGGGACAGCGAGTCGTGCTTACGACGCTGACCTGGTGCGCCCTCTTCTCCCTGACGCTTCCCTACGGCCACATCGCGCGGTGGGCGTCGGCCGTACTGACGTTAGGCCTGGCGGTCGCTGTTGGTCGCTGGTTGCTGGACAATCCTGCGAAGGGCGCGCGCCGCAGGCGCGGGCAAGCCATGGCACTCGGTGCGGCGGTGCTGTTGGTTGGCGCCGGCACCCGCATCGCACGGTCGCGCGACACGGCCCGGGCCGTCGCGGCACTTCCAGCGCCTCCTTCCGGAGCGCCTAACGTCTTACTGATCATATTGGATACGGTGCGCGCCGCCAGCATGCATCTCTACGGGTTCGAGCGCGAGAACACGCCGGTGCTCGACTCGCTGGCGGCCTCATCGACCGTGTTCGATAACGCCATCGCCACGGCCCCGTGGACGCTGCCGTCGCATGCTTCAATGTTCACGGGTCGGTATCCGGCCACGTTACCGGCGAACTACGTCACTCCGCTCGACACGCGACACACCACACTGTCTGAGCTGCTGGCATCCCAGGGCTACCTGACCGCCGGCTTCGTCGCAAATCATCACTACACGGGATACGACACGGGACTGGCGCGCGGATTTGCGCTGTACGAGGACTACAAGGTCTCGTTGACGCAGTTGATACGAACGTCGTGGACCGCCCAGGCGCTGTCGTACTACTTTCCCTCGGCCTTCGGACTCCATACGACCGCGGCGCAGAGTGACATGGAAAAGACGCTCAGTATTCCTCCAAAGACCTGGGCGGACTTGAAGCGGGGAAGTGAGGTCGTCGACGAGTTTCTGCAGTGGGAGACCGAGCGACGAGAGCGTCCGTACTTCGCGTTTCTCAACTTCTACGACGCGCATGACCCGCGTTATGCACCTCCTGACATCCGGCGCCAGTTTGTGTCACGGTATCCCAACCGGGACTGGTACGACGCCTCGATCGCCTACATGGATCGGGAGCTCGGACGGTTGTTCGACACGCTTCGGCGTCAAGGCACCCTCGACCGTACGGTCGTGATTGTTGCTTCAGATCACGGCGAGCTATTCGGCAACCACCGATTATGGGGCCATGCAAACAGCCTGTACCTCGACGTACTGCGCGTCCCATTGCTGGTGCGGTATCCACCGCGTGTGCGCGCGGGGCTCCGCGTGACCCGGCCCGTTTCGTTGCGCGATCTCACCGCGACGATCACGGATCTGGCGTCTGTCCCACGAACACAATGGTTGCCCGGTACATCACTCGTTCCCGTGATGGAAGGAAAGGACAGCGTTGCCCTGAGCCCTGCCGTATCCTACGCACATCGCACGATCAATCTGCCAACGAAGTTTCCTGCCGCCCGAGGAGACATGTTCAGCGTCATTGACGACTCCCTGCACTACATCAGGAACCTGGGAGATGGCGGTCAGGAGCTCTTCAACTGGAAGTCAGACGCCCGTGAGGAGACCGATCACGTGAAGAATCCTGCGTACGCACAGGCCGCGGAGCGGCTGCGCACCATGACCCACGATTCCCTGGTCGGCGGCACCCGGCGATGAGCGCAGCACCAGTTCCCGTTCCTAACGATCCGATGCCTGTCGCCAACGCATCAGCGCCACCGCGCGAGTTGGCATCGCGGGCGGTTCGGGTGCGCGAGATCCTCCTGCTGTGGTTCTTCTGGTCGCTGGTAACAGCGGCGTGGCACGTCAACAAGATGACCATCAAGCAGTACATCCTGCATCGGTTCACGTGGGCGCCCCGGGACCTGTTATGGATGTCGCCGGTCGGAAACTTGATCATGATCGGCATTCCGACCGTGATCCTGGTGATCCTGGCCTTGGTCTCGCCGCGACTGGTCCCTCGCTGGCTGGCGGCCTTTATCCCGGCCTTTCTGGCGTCGATCGGCATGATCCTCATTGTGCCGGGACTCGAGAACTACGCGATCTGGGTGCTGGCGTTAGGCGTAGGCGCACAAACTGCTCGAGTCATCGGGGGGGCGTCGGGCGTACGCTGGCTCCCGCGACTCAAGGTCGCTTCGGTCGTGCTCGCCGCGCTGTTCCTCGTCGTCGGTACCGCAAGTCGCGTGTGGCGCAACACGGCGGAGTGGCGGTGGGACCGTGGAGCGGCCGCCGCGCCAGCTGGCGCGCCCAATGTGCTGATCCTGCTGTTGGACACGGTGCGCGCGCAGAGCCTGGGCCTGTACGGCTACACGCGTGCCACGTCGCCGTCGATTGATTCACTCGTGCCTGACGCGACAGTCTTCAATCAGGCGTTCGCGACCGCTGGATGGACGCTGCCCTCGCACTGCTCCTTCTTCACCGGGCGCTATCCGGCGAACCATTCCTGCCGTTGGGAAGACGCACTCGATGCGACGCCGCGGACTGTGGCGGAGGTCTTCCGCGATCACGGATATCGCACGGCGGGCTTCGCGGCGAACCTCTTTTACACGACGCACGAGACCGGCATTGCCCGTGGCTTCAATCGGTGGGAGGACTTCAAGGTCAGCTTCAAGCAGATCCTCTGCTCGTCCACCCTGGCTCAAACGGCAATGGTGCGCAACACCGTCTGGGACACGTTGGCGACGGATCGCTACGAGGCGCTCCGGCTCTTCCTCTTAAAGGGTGATCCCAAACCGGAGGTCGACCGTCGGAGCGCGCGTGAAGTGGCCACGCCGTTCATCAACTGGTTAGGCAGCGATGCCAAGCGCCCGTTTTTTGCCTACCTGAACTTCTTCGATGCGCACGAGCCGTATGCACCCGCGGAAGGGTATGCCGCCCATTTCGTCAAGGAAAAGCCGTCGGAGAAGGACCGGTACGACGGAGGCATTGCGTTCATGGATAACCAGGTGGGACGCGTCCTCGGCGAGCTACGCCAGCGCGGCATCCTCGATAACACGCTGGTGGTCGTGATGGGGGACCACGGGGAACAGTTCGGGGAGCACAGTCTGAGCACCCATGGCAACAGCCTGTACATCCAACTGCTGCACGTGCCGCTCCTGATGCGGTTACCAGGGAAGGTCCCAGCCGGAGTGCGTGTGGATCGGGCCGTGACCCTTCGCGATTTCCCAAGGACCTTGTTGGACGTGGCTGGCATCCAGGACACGAAGGGGATCTTTGGAAGCTCACTCCTCCCGGCGATCACTGACTCGAGCAAGGTAACGAGCGCCATCATCGCTGAGACCGAGCAGACGGCCAAGTGGAACGGAGTGCCAACTCATTTTGCCGCCATGTCGTCCGCGCTGGACCAGCAGTACCACTACATCAAGGGGTACAAGGGTCAGGAATGGCTGTTCGACTTCCGCGCTGATCCGCAGGAAGAGAAGGATCTCGTGGCGGACAGCGCGCAGGCGGCGACATTGGAACGAATGCGCGCGGAGCTGGCCAACCACGGCAAGACCAGCAAGGCGCCGGCGCCCGAGAGCAAGTAGCGCCGAGCGGAGCGCCCGTCGCGGCGTAGACCGGGGCGACGGCCTAACGTGAAGTTGGCGTGTTTGGAGTGGAGGCCGGTGCGTTGCCGCCTGCCTCGCCGCCGGTGGCCGGCAGCGGCGTCGTGAGCCGCGCCAAGGTATCGGTCACCGTTTGTGCCGTGGAGGCGATGCACGCCCGGTCGTGTTGCACAGAGCGCGTACCGCCCGAGTCACGGCAGGCGAGCCACGGTCGGAAGGGCGTCCACGGGTTTGGCCAGCGAATCGGCGCCCACGCCCCGTCATCCGTGATGAACCCCGCGGCAATGTCAGCGGGATTTCGCAGTCGAAGGTTTGGCGCGGGATGCGGCGTACACATGACGGACGATTGCCAGCACAGGTTGTTCTGCCGCGGCACGACTACGGCAAGTCCCGAGCGCGTGGTGTAGCTGACGAGATCGGCGCGAGCCGGTGGATGAAACCCAAAGTCTTCGCCGGGCGGTATGATCTGGCCGGCGATGGCCCGAACGCCCCCGCGTTTGTTGGAGGGTCCGCCGCTGCCGGCGACCGCCAGACTCCCCACCGTGATCGCAAGGCATGCACCAAGGAACACGCCGATTCGTCGCATGAATCCCTGATGCAATGCCTCGTTGACCTGCAGCGTGGCGATCAGTGCGGCCCCTACCGCGGCGGTCATGATCCACAACGGTCCCATGCCAAATCGCGGATGTGGTGCCGCAAAGAACCAAAAGACCACGCCGGCCGCTGCAGGGAGCAGCAGCAGCCAGGGTCGCCCGTCGTCAGGGCCAACGCGGGCACGACGCCGGATCAAGAGCGCCACGCCGAGAACCGCCGTCAGAAAGACGGGGATCGGTACCATGAAGATGAACTGGACGTCCGTGAGCAACTCGTAGGTCCACGACCCGATCCAGTCAAAGCCGGCTACAATGCGATTGTGGTTCAACTCGTGCGCGCTCATGCGAATCCACGCCGCCTCGGCCCGCGCCTGTGCGACGGGCACGCGCCAGACGACCGGAAACCCGAACAGCGTGGACGGATACACCGGGTATCCACTGAGGATGACGCCCCGCGCCATCCATACGAAGCCCATGAGCACGGGCGCGAGCGTCGCGAGCACGCCAACCGGCAGTCGGCGTCGGAGCGCATCCCGGAACGTCCACAACGCGGCGAGAAAGAGGGCAGCCGACAACACGACGGCGCTCAGCTTCGCGCAAATTGCGGCCGCAACCACCAGGGCGATCGTCGCGAAGTGGCTTCGCTGCACGTCGTCGCCGACTGTCCCTGGAGCCGTCAGTGATCGGTGCAAGCGGGACGCGGCCGCCATCAACATCAGGGCGACCGGCATATCGGTGTCGAGCGAGCTGATTTCACTGCCGATCAGCAGTCCCGCGACCGGTATCAGAAGAAGTGCATCGAAGACATCGGCTCGGCTGGGTTTGATCCGCGGTGAAGTCAGGTGCGACCACGCGAGCACTCCCTGCAGGCCAAACACGATGAGGAGGAGGCTGTTGGCAACGTGGAAGGAGCGCTCACTCAACGGTCCATGGTCCAGCATTGCGGCGAACAACAAACCGGCCGAGTTGAATGCCAGCCTGCCATGGAGATTTCCCAGGCCAGGAACCACGGGGTAAGACTTCGCCCAATTCACCACCGGCAGGTGGTACATGCCACTGTCGTACAGGGTCACGGGCCCAATGGCATGGTTTGCGGTCCAGAGCAGGAGAACGACGGTCAGTGCGACGCCCACGCGCACGCCTTGCCACGGCCGCGTGGCGAGCCAGCCTTCTAGAGATGGGCGTTGCGTGACGAGGCCCACGAGACCTAACGAGATGACCAGCGTCAGCGAGATCGCATTCACTGGCAGCCACAGATTCCACAGCTGCAGTAAGAACAGGGAGGCTGCTAGGCCGCCCCAAAAAGCGAAGAGCACCTGATGGGGTCCGGCTGGGGCCGCTGTAAACAAGCGCCGGTACGCCAGCCCTAACCCCACCAACGCGAGTCCCACGATGGCCCAAGTCCCTATGACGGCGGCTTGCGCGACGACAAATTGAAGGAGGGTCATCCGGGTCGAGTGGGATTTTCGGGAAGTTCGGCTGGTCTAGCAGACGAGCTGATTGCCGCTAGGGAGCATCCGCAATTGGCGTTCCGGGCGTGCGGTTGTGATGGGGCAATCGACTCTGCCCAAACGACATACGAATGCAGGGTGGCGTGACTCAGACGCCAGTGACCCAGTCCTTTCCGGGGAATTGGGAGGGGTCGCGGTGCCGGATTTGCGTATGGATCGGTCGAAAGCTCGGCTGCAGTCCCCCCATTCAGTTGCCATTTGAGAAATCGCCGCGGCGGGACCGATTCCTGCAGCGGCGACTGCGTTCTCGAAGCGGGTCCCTTCGAATTCCAAGTCCACTGGCTTTTATGAGCGTACGTCGTGGGTAGTCCTGTTTCAATGAATGCCGACCGTGGCCGCCCAAGAGAAGTTCTGGGTTTGGCAGTCACGGGGGCGCTGCTTTCCGCGGCGATTTATGTCGGCGTTGTTGGCTATCGCCACTTTGTCGCGCAGACGTTTGTCCCTGCCAGTCGCGATTCGGCGTGGATGTCGCCGTTGTCGTACTTGCTGTTCTTCCTCATTCCAGCGCTTCCGGTCGCCCTCTTCGTTCGCCGGCGCACCCGGTCGCAGGGAGTGAGGGCCGGGGTGATTCTGTCGGTCGGCCTAACGGTGTTTGCCGTGCTCTTGCCACAGACGGCGATCCATCGGGTGGCGGCCGTGGTACTCGCCATCGGCGCCGGCATTGCTGTGGCGCGGGTCGTGGCGTCGCGTCCGGATGCATGGATGCCAAGGATTCGCGCATTTCGCCGGATACTGCTGGCCGTCGTGGTGGTGGTGGGTGTGACGAGTCCGGCGTATCGCGCCTGGTCCACGCGCCGCGCGTACGCGGCCTTGCCGCCGCTGGCGGATGGCGCGGCACCTAACGTCTTGTTGATCATTCTCGACACCGTGCGTGCGGCCTCGCTCAGTTTGTATGGATACGAGCGGCCCACCACGCCGGAGATCGACGCCTTCGCGAAGCGCGGCGTGGTGTTCGATTGGGCGATGTCGGCGTCGCCGTGGACGTTGCCGTCTCACGCGTCGATGATGACGGGGCAGTACGTTGGGCGATTGTCCACCGGATTCACGCAAACCCTCGACGCAGCGGAACCGACCATCGCCGAACTGTTTCAGGCGCGAGGCTATGAGACGGTTGGCGTGATTGCGAACCAGCATTACACCGCGTGGGACTCGGGACTGCAACGCGGCTTTCTGTACTACTCCGACTTTCCGCGCACGTTCGTGCAGCTCTTGAAGAGTTCGTGGTACGGGCAAACCGTCATCGCCAACGACCTGTATCGGGCACGCTCGTTCAACGATGTGCTGAAGACGCTTCGCCAGTTCAAACTATACGTGGTGCCAAAACCCGCCGGGGATGAGCACACGGCGACCGATATTACGACGGACTTTCTGGCTTGGCATTCCAAGCGCCAGGCGCGTCCGTACTTTGCGTTCCTGAACTACTACGACGCGCACGCTCCCTACACTCCCACCAGGAAGTGGCGCAACAAGTTCTCGCAGGCTCCCAAGTCGAAGGACCTGTACGAAGCCGAGATCGCCTACATCGATTCCGAGGTCGGGCGATTGCTCAGGACCCTCGAGTCGCGTGGGGCGCTGAAAAACACAGTCGTTGTGATCACGGCGGACCATGGAGAGCAGTTTGGCGAACACAAGCTGCACGGGCACGGCAACAGCGTGTATCTCCCCTTGCTGCATGTACCCCTGGTGGTGGTGAATCCGGAGCAGGTGCCGGCAGGGGTGCGCGTGCCGCGCACGGTGTCGTTGCGCGACCTGCCGGCCACACTCGCGCAGCTGACGGGGCTGGACGCCGAGGTGCAGCTGCCGGGAACGACTCTCGCACCGTTCTGGACCTCCGATAGCACGGCCCGTGGGAGCACGGCGCTCTCGGAGTTGTATCGCTCGGACGACCTCACTCCTCCCACCGACATTCAGCGATCGCGACAGTACGCCGTGGTCGACGACACGTGGCACCTGGTGTGGCGCACAAACGCGAAGCCGGAGTTGTACGGGTACCGCGGCGACATGCTGGAGACCAAGAACCAGGCCGACTCCTCGAACGGTCCAACGTTGGTGCAGGCGATGCAAGCTCGGCTGAAAGAGGAACTTGCACGAGACACGGTACGGACGGTCATTGACCGGCGCCGCGCGGTCTCAACGCGTCCCATCCCGTAACTGCGCATGGCAACCAGACAGACCCTGATGCAGAAAGTTCGCGACGTGCTGTGGATCTACGGCGGGACAGCCATGGTGGCGACCCTGTACTTCCTGCTGCGGTCAGCGGGTTACCTGACGATTGGCGGAGGATTTGCGACCGTCAGCCGCGACGTGCTGTGGATGGCTCCACTCTCGCACCTGTTCTTCTTCGCCCCCTTTGCGGTTCTGGCCGCTGCGGTGTCCCTGGTGGTGTCTCGCGACACGGGGGTGCGAGGCGCCGTTCTCATCCTCGGCACGCTGGTCGTTTTTGGCGCGCTGATGCCGTGGACACAACTCACGCGCCTGGCTGCGTTGCTGCTGTCGATTGGGTTCACCGTGCAGCTGATGCGGTTGTTGCCGAAGGACGCCGATCGCCTGGTGGCGCTGGGACGCCGATGGACCGTCGGCATGCTGACGCTTTGCGCCGGTCTGGCGATCGTCGTTGGTGTTGGCCGATGGTTCTCGCATCGTCGCGCCGTGTCGGCCTTGCCGGCTGCTCCGACCGGCGCCCCGAATGTCCTGCTGATCATCCTCGATACCGTGCGTGGGTCGGGGTTGAGCCTGTACGGCTACTCGCGCCAGACGTCGCCTGAACTCGATGCCTTCGCCAAGGGAGGAACGGTCTTCGAAACCGCCATCTCGGCGGCGCCGTGGACGTTGCCCTCGCACGCGTCGATGTTCACCGGGCGCTACCCAGCCTGGTTGAGCACGGACTTCGAGCGAAAACTCGATCGCAAGGAACCAACGCTGGCGGAGGTCCTGAGCCGCGCGGGATACTCGACCGTCGGGATCGCGGCCAACATGGGCTACGCGAGCTGGGAATCGGGACTGGAGCGCGGTTTCGTCGAGTACCACGACTACCCGGTCAATCTCGAGCAGATCCTGCGATCGTCCCTTTATGGATCCTCGACGATCGCTGACCGATGGTACCGGGCGAAGTCGAACCAGGAAAAATTGCAGCTGATCAAGCAGGCCCGTTTTGACGTGATGCCGAAGCATGCGCACTACTTGATGGATGCCCGCGAGGTCACGGACAAGTTCCTGGATTGGCGTTCGCACCGGGATGCCGCACGTCCGTATTTTGCGTTCCTCAACTACTTCGACGCGCACGATCCCTACACGCCACCGGATTCCTTGCGTCGCAAGTTCGCGAAGCCGCCCAAGCAGCGCGACTTGTACGACGCCGAGATCTACTTCATGGACAGCCAGTTGGGCCGCCTGTTCAAGGAGCTGGAGAGTCGCGGTGACCTCAAGAACACGCTGGTGATCGTGTCGGCCGACCATGGCGAGCACTTTGGTGAGCGCGGATTGATTCGGCACGCAAACAGCGTGTACACGCCGCTGGTGCACGTACCGCTCGTGCTTCGCTTCGATGGCAAGGTGCCGGCGGGGCAGCGTGTGGAGAAGCCAGTTTCGCTGCGCGACATTGGGAAGACCATTCTTGACTTGGCGGGTCTTCAGGGCAGGACGGCATTTCCAGGCGCTTCACTCGCTCATGCCTGGTCGGCGACGCCGGACTCGTTGAGTGCGCCGATTGCCCTGTTGAGTCGCGTGAGCGAGGACGATCCGTCGCAGCCGGCGGGCGATTCCACCATGATTGGCGCGTTCGACGCGCAGTGGCACCTGGTGCGCGTCTCACCGCGGGCGATGGAGGAGATGTTCCAGTACAAGCGGGACACGAACGAGACCGAGAACCTGATTGGCTCCGACTCGGCGCGCGTGGTGGCGCCGGTGCTGCGGGACTTGATGAAGTCGGCGATGCTGGCTGACCGTCCAACGCATCGCGTCCCTGCGCCAAAGGGAAAGAAGTGACCAGCGTGGCGCGGTCGTGACCGATCAGCGACCGGAGCAGGGCCAAGGCGCGGCCCGCTTGTTCGACGTCCTCTCTCTGGCCCTGTGTGCCGCGACGCTTGCGGCGCTGGCCCGCGTTGCCGCGGTGTTTGTCCGTGGACGACTCCTGCACCAGTTCACGTGGGTCTCGTCCGACTTGCCGTGGATGACGCTGGTTGGCAACACCATCATCTTCCTCGGTATCGCGCTCGTATGGCTGGTCGCGGGGCGGTGGTGGGCGCCAGCGCGCCGGTTGACCACGATCACGGGAGTTCTGGGCCTGCTGTTGGCCCTCAGCATCACGTTGCTCGTGACGGAGATCTGGCAGTATGCATCGCTGGCACTCTCGTTAGGTGTGGCGTACCAACTGGTGCGACGGGCACGACATGCGCCGCAGGTGCTGGTGCGACGGGCCCGCCAGGCGACCGTCCTCGCACTCGTGCCGATGTCGCTGGCAGTGGCGCGCGCCGTTCGTTCGCGTGGAGACGTGCCGCCTCCCGCGACGACGGGCACGAGTGACACCGTGCCTAACGTACTCTTGATCATTCTCGACACGGTCCGGGCATCGAGCACCAGTCTGTTCGGCTATGCGCTGCGCACCACGCCGGTGCTCGATTCGATCGCGCGCGAGAGCGTCGTCTTTGACCGGGCCGTCGCCACTGCGTCGTGGACGCTGCCGTCGCACTGTTCGCTGTTCACGGGCCGCGATGCCCAGCTCACGTCGTGCCGTTGGATGGCGCCGCTCGATACCACGGGGACGACCCTCGCCGAGATCCTGCGGAGTCGCGGCGTTCGAACTGGCGGGTTCGTTGCCAATCACTTCTACACCACGCGTGAAACTGGCCTCGCGCGGGGATTCGATCGGTGGATGGACTTTCAGCGCACGTGGAAGGAGATCTTCTGCAGCACCGTGTTGGCGCAGACGGGAATTGTCCGAAGCGCGCTCTGGGGTGATTCACCACGGCAACGCCTGAGCGGTCTCCTCCGTCTTCGCCTGCGCGGTGACCCAAAGCCGGAGCATGACCGAAAAGACGCTGCGACCGTCAACCGCGATTTTCTCGCTTGGGTGGACGAGGACCGTAGCCGCCCGTTCTTCGGGTTCCTCAATTACTTCGACGCCCACGATCCATATCGTGCGCCGCCACCGTTCGATCGAGCGTTCCCCGAGGCGGCCCACAACCGCAACGCCTACGACGGTGGCATCGCCTACATGGACCACCAGATCGGCGCGCTCCTGGAGGCGCTGAAGAACCGAGGAGTCCTCGATCGGACCATCGTGGTGATTGCGTCCGACCACGGTGAACTCTTTGGGGAGCATGACCTGTATGGTCATGGCAACTCGCTGTATTGGCCGCTCTTGCACGTTCCGCTGATGATTCGGTATCCGTCGCACGTCCCCGCGGGACATCGCGTGCCAGCCTCCGTATCGCTGCGCGATGTTCCCTCGACAGTTCTCGACCTCGCGGGCGTTGCCGATCCGCGGATGCCTGGTCGTTCGCTCGTTCCGACATGGCAGGATTCCAGTCAGGCGGTAGTGAGTGCGGCCGTCGCGTTCGTCGAGAAGGGGACGAACTGGTGGGGCAAGGAGCCGGCGCGATTCGACTCCTTGTCATCGATCACTGTCGGCTCGTTGCAGCTGGTAGCGTCGGCTGCTGGTCGCGAGGAGTTGTTTGACTTGACGGCGGATCCCCTGGGAGAACGAGATCAGTCACAGAGTGACACGCTCGTTGCGCCGCGCACCCGGTTGCGCGAGGCATTGCGTCGCGCATCGTCGCCAACTCCCACCACCCAGGCGACGCTCCGCTGATGGGGACGTCCGCCCCAAGGACGGCGACCGAGGAGGGGGACCGGCTCCGACCCGTCGACCCGATCATGCTGGCGGCCCTCGTCGGGCTGATGGCCGGCACCGTTCATGTGTGCGTGGTCCTTGCCCGCCGCCACTGGCTGCATCAGTTCACGTGGACCAGCCGCGACATCGTCTGGATGTCGCCGCTCGGCAACGTCCTGATCTTGCTGGTTCCCGCGGTGTTGCTGGCCCTCGCGGCGATGGTGCGGTGGAGGTTTGCCACCTGGCGGCTGGCCACGTTCATGCTGACCTGGGTCGCGCTCACCGGCGTGGGGCTCCTGGTGCGGGGGCTGCATTGGGGTGCCGTCCTCGTGCTGGCATTCGGCGTGGCGTTTCAACTCGGTGTGCTCGCCAAGGCGCGGGGCGTTCGATGGCGGGGATACATGCTACGGGCGACCTCGCTCCTCGCGCTCATTGTTGCGGTCAGTGGAATTCTCGCTCATGGCTCCGCTGCATCGCCGACCGTTGAGAGCCAGACGACGCCTTCGCGTCCGAATGTCCTTCTCGTTGTGCTCGACGCAGTGCGCGTGAAGTCACTCGGCGCGTATGGGTCCCCTCGCCCCGTCACGCCCGGTTTGGACGCCTTGGCTCGAGATGGTGTCGTGTTCGAACGGGCGTTCGCCAGTGCGCCATGGACGCTGCCGTCCCACGCCGGGATGTTCACTGGCGTTCCAGCGTCGGAGCTGACGGCCAGTTGGCGGCACCCGTTCGATGGCTCCTTTCCCACCGTGGCCGAGGCGTTTCGCGAGGCCGGTTATGCAACCGGGGCGTTCGTGGGAAACACGTTTTACACCCATCACGAGTCGGGACTCGCGCGCGGGTTCACCGTGCTCAAGGACTTCGACGTCTCCCTGTCGCAGGTGGTCCGCAGTACGACCCTGGCGCAGACGCCAACGGCGCTTGGCATCCTGAATGCCAAGGTGCTCTTCGATGTGCGCAAGGCGATTCGCTACTTTGATCTGACGGAGCGCGCCGAGCCCGAGAACGATCGACGCTTGGCGTCGGAAATCCTGCACGAGTTCAGCCAGTGGCAGCAGTCGCAGGGATCGCGGCCGTTCTTTGCTTTTCTCAACCTGTACGACGCGCACGATCCCTATTCGCCGCCGTCGCCCTGGGATCGTCGGTTCGGGACGAACGGCGAGGCGCGGTATGAAGGGGGCATTGGATACATGGATGCGGTGCTAGACTCCGCACTGCAGCACTTGGCGAAGCGTGGTGTCCTGGACCGCACGATCGTGGTGGTGACGTCAGACCACGGGGAGCAGTTCGGTGAGCACAAGCTGCACAACCACGGTAACAGCCTATACCTCCCGCTCACACACGTTCCGTTGATCATGCGCTACCCCGCGACGTTGTCCACCGGGCAACGCGTTCGACGTGTCGTGAGTCTCCGTGACCTTGGCGCGACGTTGTTGCAGATGTCGGGCATTGCCGGCGGTCCGGCGGTCCGAGGCACCTCACTCATCTCGCCGCCCGACTCGTCCGGGGGCGAAGCGCTCACCGAAACGCAGAAGACGGATGGGGGCGGCCGGGATCATCCGGCGGCACATGGGGACATGGCGGCCCTGGTTGATGATTCGTTGCACCTGATCCTGAACGGGGATGGTCGCGCCGAGCTGTACGCCTATGTTCGTGATCCGGCCGAAGCGCGCGATTTGGCGCGGGACTCGACGTACTGCGGGGCCTTACGCGATCGGCTGGCGCGTCTGCGCACCCAGTCGGCGTTCGCCCGCCGCGCACCGGCCACCCCACCGTGCGAGCCGGAGCCGGCCGAAGGACGTGCGCGATGATGGCGCGTGTTCGCTCGGCCGCGGCCTGCGCGATTTGCGCGGCGCTGGCCGCCGGTGCGTTGCAGGTGGTGATCGCGTCAGTCCGGCGGTTCGCGCTCGACGAGTTCATTTGGGTGAGTCGCGATTTCGTGTGGATGGTTCCGGTCGGGTACCTGACGTTGTTTCTGGCGCTGTCCCTTCCTGTGGCGCTGGTCGCTGCCCTCTCGCCCCAAAGGATCTCTGACCGCGTGCCAGTCTTCACCTTCGGTACGCTTGGCACGTTAGGCGTGGTCCTGATGTTCCCCGGGCTGCATCCGCTGGCGTCGCTCGTCGTGGCGATCGGCGTTGGTGCACGGCTCGCCCTGACGGTGAGTCCAACGGCGGTCATACGCCAGCGGCGCCTCAGGTGGTTGGCGGCCGTCGGTCTTGCTGCAGTCGCCATCTGGCGGGAGACGCAATACCGTCGGACAGAGGCGCGGGCAATCGCCGCATTGGGTCCAGCGCCAGCGGGGGCACCCAATGTTCTGCTGGTCATCCTGGATACCGTGCGTGCGGCCAGCATGAGCTTCATGGGGTACGGGCGGGCGACAACCCCCCAGCTCGCGAAGATTGCGGCTGGCGGCGCGGTGTTTGATCAGGCGTACTCCGTCGCTCCGTGGACACTCCCATCACACGCCGGAATGTTCACGGCGCGATACCCCTCCTCGCTGTCCGTGGATTGGCGTGTTCCGCTCGAGGAACACCCGTCGACCCTTGCCGAGGAATTCAGCCGCCGAGGATTCGCTACCGCCGGTTTTGCCGCGAACCACTTCTATACCAGCTGGGAATCGGGCCTAACCCGGGGATTCGCGCATTACGAGGACTATCGTCGCACCTGGAAGCAAGCGTTGCTGAGCACCACCTTGCTGCAGACGAACCTTTTTTGGACGATCGTTCACGATCTTCGTCCCGGCAACATCGCGCGTCAGCTGCTACGCATGGACCTGCGCACGCAGCTCATGTGGACCAGCGACCGCAAGCTCGCCGGCGAGGCTACGACGGAATTCCTGGCGTGGGAGCGTACACGCGGCACGCGCCCCTTCTTCGCGTTCATCAACCTCTACGACGCGCATCTCCCGTACGACCCGCCGGCGCCGTGGGGACGCACCTATGCCCAGCGGCCCACACCGCTCGACCGATACGATGGTGCGATTGCCTACATGGATCACGAACTCGGCCTCATGTTCGATGAGCTGCAACGCCGCGGCGTCTTGGACCACACCGTGGTGATCGTCACGTCGGACCATGGGGAGGGGTTCGGCGAGCATGGCTTGCACGGCCACGGAAACTCGCTGTATCGACCCGAACTGCACGTCCCACTGGTGATCAGGTATCCAGGGCACGTGCCGGCCGGCGAACGGGTCACCGCCGCCGTGAGCCTCCGTGACCTGGGCGCCACGATGTTTGATCTGGCGGGACTGCCGGAATGGACCCCCGGTGGGGGATCCCTGGCCAGTACCTGGTCGACGACGGGCGGCGAGAGCCCTCGCAGTCCAGTACTTTCCGAGGTGACCGCCGGGGTCAACACGGATCCGTCCTTCCCGGTGACCCGCGGTGCCATGCGTTCACTGATCGACAGCGCGTCTCACTACATTCGGAACGGGGACGCGGTCGAGGAGTTGTATGACTACCGCGTGGATTCGGCGGAAGAACGGAATTTGTCGCGCCAGGACACACTGCGAGTGGGCACCTTACGTGCCGCCGCGGTTCGCGCGGCAGGCCTCACCAAGCAACGTTAGGCTTACGGCGTTGGCGCGTCGGTACGTCCTCGCTGCGCGGACTGCCGACAGGTTGACTCGCGGCTGGACGGCGCAACTGCAGGCAAGGTGCCACGGGTACACCGCCAGAAGTCGAGGAAGGGGATCCATGGATTGGGGAACCATTCGGGTTCCCATGCGCCCTCCAACCGGAAGCCGTCGCCGACGCGTCCCGGGGTACGGAGCGCCAAACGCGCGGTGGGGTGTGGCGTACACAGGAGGGGCCCGTTCCAGCAGCTGTTGTCAACACGGGGGACCGCCAGTTGCAACCCCGTTGGCAGGGAGTCCGATAAGAGGTCGGGCTCCGGTGTGGGCCAGAACCAACCCGATGGCGACGGCACGGCGGCCAGGGTATTCGCTACCGTGGACAGGCGCTCGGCTGGACTGGCGCGCACGATGGTGCCAATCGTCATGCGCGCCGCAAGCACGAAGGTCAACAGGGCGGTCGACAACCACAACCGGCGCCGTTGACGAGTGGTGAGCATCGCCGTGCTCCCAACCGCGATTGCCGACAGAGCGCTCGCCAATACCCAGAAGGGACCTTGGGCCATGCGCGTGTGCGGCGCGGAGAACCACCACACCACGAGCGATGCGCCAACCGGAACCGACACCAAGAGCCCCCGCCACCATGGCGACCGGGCCTGGCGACGCGTAAAGAACAGCCACAAACCGGCGAGTAAAGTCACCAGCACCGGGGCCAGGAAATGATGAAACAGGTCGCCGCGGGTGAGGACCTGACCCAACCACCGCGACTGCCACTCGTGCGAGAGCACAAGAGTGTTGGTGTTCAGGTTCCTTGCGCTCATGGTGATCCACCCGGATTCGGCCGCGGCCTGTTCAGCGTTCACGCGCCAGTCGACCGGAAGCGCGATCAGCCGCGACGGATAGAGCGGATAGCCAGAGAGGACGGCGCCGTGCGCCATCCACACGACCCCCGTCAGTAGGGGCAGGGCCAGAAGACGTGGCAGGTCGGCCGCCCGCCAGGTGCGATCCCCGATCAGCATCACCACGGCCGCTGTAGCGGCGAATGGCGCGGCCGAAAGCTTGACCGCGACAACGGCTCCCAGCAAGGCAAAAATCCGGACTCGTCTCGCGCGGTGTCGGACGCTATACCTCTCCCCACCCTCGGCGAACAGCTCGAACATCATGCCGCCTGCCATGGCCAGCAGCACAAATGTCGGCAAGTCCGTCGAAAGAGAGCGAACGTCCTGACGCAACGCGGTCACCAGTAACGCGGGCATCATCGTCAGCTCGAAAGCGTCGCGCGCCGTCAATGGCCGGGGGCTGCGTATCGTCGATATGCGCCAAGCCGCTGGCACCGCGAAGAGCGCCACGAGAAAGCCGTTCGTCACGTGCTGCGACGCGTCCGTCCACGGCCCCCGGTCGAGCAAGGCGGCAAAGAGTAACGAGGCCGGATTGAACGCCAGGCGTCCGTGCAAGTTGCCAAGTCCTGGCACGACGCTGTGCGCCTTCGCCCACGATACGAACGGGACGTGATACATGCCGCTGTCGTACAGCGTCATCTCTCCCATCCCTCTCATCGCGATCCACGTCGCGACGACCAACGCGATCGTTACAGCGCCTGCCGAGCGAGCCTGTCCCATCAGCGCGTCGCGGAGCAGCCGCCAGTGGACGAGGCTGAGCATTAAGCCGCCGCCAAGTACCGCCACCGCGACCAGGCTGTTGACCGGGAGGAACAGATGCCACGTCAGCAGTAGGAGGAGAACCACCGCGAATCCCAACCACGGTGCATCACGCAGGTCGCCGGTGGACTGTGGCCCTCCGAGGAGTATGCGCTGCGTACCTAGCCCCAGTCCGCACAGGGCGGATCCAAGCAGGGCCCATGTGACGAGGACCTGCAGGAGTGCGGCTATCAGCCGAATGCCGATCACCGGGATGCCACGCTCACGAGGGCTCGACCCGACGACGCTGGTGAGCCGCTAGGTGTAGCGATTGGGCTCGTGGGGGCCGCCGTGACCACTGGATTCGGGCCTTTCGTTCGGCGCGGGGCGCGACGTCGAGTCATGTTACCGAGGTGGGCAATGGCCAGTCAGCGCCGAAACGGAAGCCTGTAGCTTTACTGCAGTTACGCGCTTAGGCAAGTTTGAATCCCAAGGACGGAATGGCCCATCTCCTGCAGAATTGGTCCGGCTGCCCTTGAACCGCTGAATGACCTCGTCTCCATCTGATTCCCACCGAGAAACCGCCTCAGGGACCCCTTGGCGAACGCCCGGGGCGTCCGGGGCACCCGTCGGATGGTCTCAGCTCTGGCGACAGGTCCCCCGGTGGGTGTGGTTGACTGCCATGGTGGCCAGCCTGATGCACATGATGCCCTACTGGCATGCCCAGGCGACGACGAAGCAGGGTTGGGAGTTCTCGGGCAACCTGACCGTCTCGCCGGACTACATGCAGTACCGGGTGTGGGAGCGCCAAAGCGCGCGCGAAGGGCCGGTCATCACGAACCGCTTCACGACGGAGCCGAATTCCCGCCACCTGCCGGTTTTCTTCTATTGGGCAATCGGTGAGACCGCGCAGGCCACTGGGGTTAAGCCAGAGGCCGTCTACGCGTATAGTGGCGCGCTCTTCGCGTTCGTGCTGGTTGTACTGCTGTTCGGCGTGCTGCGCGTGTTCCTCCCCGACCCGGCGCACCAGCGTTGGCCGTTCCTGGCGCTGGTGTTTGGCGGTGGATTGGGTGGGCACCTCAAGATGTTGCAGCTGACGCCCGGGATTGGCACCAGTGCCCTCGTGCAACGGCTGGTCACCCAGCCGCTCGACGACTGGCCGGTCTTCGAGGAATATCGGTCGCACTATGTCGTGCGTACGCTGTTCGACTCGCACTTCCTGCTTCTTTGGATTGCCTGCATCGCGGCGGTGTTCGCCTTGTACTTGGCGGTTCGCGAGTGGACACCAGCGCGTGGTGCCGCGGTGTGCGCCTGGTTTGCGGCGGTGACCATGCTGCACGTCTACGAGGGGTTGACCCTGGTGGCGATCGGGATAGGTGTCGCCGCGACGCTCTGGGACCGCGACGTCGAGGGGCGGAATGCACGACGCGCGGCAGTTACCACGACCGTATGTGTCGGCCTCTGCTACCTCGCGTTAGGCCTGCTGTATCGTCGATCGGGGTTGCCGCTGCCGGAGTGGCGTGCGGTGAATATCCTGGCGTCGACCTTGCTCATCGCGTACCCGGTGTGCTGGGGTCTCCTGGCGTTCGGCGGGGCTCGATACTTTCGGCAGGGCGGAGTGCCGGCCCGCTTCATTATCGGTTGGGCCGCGGCGTGCACCGTGGTCACGTTATCTGGGCCCTTCTATCCATACCCGGATCGCGGGACGATCACCATGCAGGTACCGCTGATGATCGCGGCGGGCGCCATCTACTTCACGCACTGGCCGCGACTGACGCGAATGGGAGCGCTGGTGGCGCTGGCGTTTTTCGCGCCGACGACCGTGTGGCAGCTGTCGAGGTCGTGGCACTTCAGCGGCTTCCGCACCGATGCTCCGTTCATGCACCTCAGTCCGGCGCACCGGCAGTCATTGGCGGCGCTTGGTCGGGAGGCCGACACCAGCGACGTGCTGCTCGCCGAGCCACGTGATCTCTTGTGGCTGGCGCCGACGTTCCCCGGCCGGTTGTACGTGGGGCACTTCTTCCTCACCGTCGACTACAAGGCGAAGAACGAGGCGCTGACGCGCGCCTTGCAGGCACCCGACTCGATGACGGCATTGCTCGGTCGGTCGGGGACATCACTGCTGTTCGTCCATGGTGACCGGGAGCCCTCGCGCTGGGCGTCGCAGCAGGGGTTGCGCGCGATCGACACGAGTGAGGTCGGGACGTTGTACCGAGTGGAGGCCCATGTCCGGCCTTGATCAGTCGACGCGCCGGACCGCCACGCCTCGCGAGTTGTGGCTGGTGACGGCGCTGACCGCGGTGGCCTTTGGGATGCGCGTCTGGCAGCTACAGCACGCCGGTCTCTCGCAGTTTGATGAGGGTGTGTACGTCTTCAGCGGCCTCGGGCTGGTGGATCCGTCCCAGCCGCACCGCTTGTTCCCGGATCAGCAGAAATTCTCACCGCCGGTCTACTTCTCCCTCGTCGCGCTATCGTACCTGCTGGGTGGCATATCGGACCGATCGGCGATCTTCGTGAATGTGGTGCTGGGCACACTGACCGTCCCTGCGCTCTGGTGCGTTGCTCGACAGTGGGTCGGTGGTCCGGCGGCCGTGGCCGCGGCCGCGATGTTAGCGGTGGCGGGAAATCACGTCGAACTCTCGCGCGTGGCGCTCACCGACGTCACCTTCGCACTGGTCTTCCTCTTGGCCCTTGGCGCCGTGCGCTGGGCGCTCGACGCGACGCGAACCGCCAGCTCAATCGCGGCCGGCCTCGTCGTGGGCTTGGCATGGAACACGAAGTACCACGGATGGTTCGCCTTGGTGCTCGGGGCGATGGTCATCGCCGCACGCTGGCGTGTCGAGGGTGAGCCCTTGGCCGCACTGCGACAGCGCATCAAGAGCTGGCTGATCATGTCCGCGGTCGCGTTGCTCTGCTATCTCCCGTGGACGCTGTTCATTCAAGGACAGTCAGGCGCAACGGCAGGATGGGCCGCCTACTTTGCGACCATGCTGCGGATCAACTGGATCGGCAACCTGGTCATCCATGCCCAGCGTCTGTGGATGCTGGAGAGCCCGTGGTCACGCGCTTCGGTCGGCGCGGCGTTGCTGCTCGTCGCGCTCGTGCGCACGGCACGCCCTCGTCTCTCGAGGCGCGCGCTGTTCCTCGCTGTCCTTGGTGCAATCCTCGGCGCCGCCGGGACTGCGGTGGGGTTGTCGATCTGGGTAGCGTGGCGTGAGTGGCGGTCCCGACCAAGTACCGGCGTGTGGCTGGCGATAGCCGTCGTGGTCCTTTGGATCGTGATGGCGCCCTTGTATCAGCCATACTTTCGTCTGCTACTCCCGTTCTCCATTGCGACGTTCATCCTGACGGGGCGGGCCATGGAATGGCTGGCTGTGGAGGATGCGGGCACCCATGCCGCGCCTCGATGGGCGGTGCCGGCGGTGCTGGCTGGCAGCTTGGCCATCGCGATGGCGATGCCGAGTCGGTCTTCTGCATGGCGTTCGGCGCGAGGTCTGGCTGAGGCGGCGGAAACCATTGACACGTTGGTCCCCCGCGGCGCGCCGGTGGCCGTGATCGGCGAGCCACCGCTCGCGTTCTATCTCCATCAGCGCGGCCATCCGTCGTTCGACCGGACGGTGCTACCCGATCTGGATCGCGCCACGACGCCGATGTATGTGGTAACGGGTCATTATGCACGCCGCGCCCCGAGCTTGCGCGATGGACTGGCTGAGCGCCGAGTCGCCATTGAGCCGATTGGCCGCATTCCCGTCGATCCCACCGACCTTCGGCTATTCGATGACTACAGCCCCGGCGGCGCCGTAGCCTATCGCCAGCACCCGGACACCATGTACGACCTCGTGCTGTTCCGCTTCGATCCTTCAAAACGCCATCCGGCCAAGGCTCCCCTCCCGTGAACGACGCGGTCGATCTCCTGCGGTGGAGGCGTTGGCTGGTCCTGCTCTTCGCGGCAGGCGTCGTCGGTGTGCCCGCTGACCATCTGGTCGGGCGCGCCGCCGGGATGACCGCGCTGGCCAACGGGCCGTCGCCGTACTTCGTGGCGGGGCACGCATTGACGTTGTACCTGCTCGTTCCGTTGGCGGTGCTTTCGAGCCTCGTGCTGTACCTGCTACCCGGGTTGATGCTGGCGGTCGTGGCCGGCTGGGCGACGTCGATGACAGCATGGACGGTCACGGGCATGTTGCTGTCCCTGGTGGTGGTGAGCGTGACGGGCGGCGTCGCGACGGCGGTGGCCGGTGGGCCCGTCGAGGGAATCGCCAGTGTGGCGGTGACGCTCGGCGTTGCGGCGGTGTGTGCGGCCCTGGCTGACCGACAGGTGCACAGCGGCCGGCGGCGGGCGCCCGCGTGCGACGCCGACGAGCGCTGGACGATCGTCTTGATGGTGTTGTTGCCGCTGATCACCTACTGGCTGATGTCACCGAAGTTCCTGTGGGAGACGCTGAACGGTGATGGTGTGCACGCGTTCGAGTCCTCGCGGCGTTTGGTACGCCACGCGTTCCCGTTTTGGCCTGTGTCGGCGGGACCCGTGTCGCACTTTCCCGGCATGACATCGATGTTGTTCGCCTTTCCGAACGCGTACTTCTTCCGCCTGTTCGGAGAAATCGACGCCGCAGCGCGCCTGCCGTTCCTGTTGTACCTCCCCGTGCTTTTTTCCGGGCTGTTGGCGTTGGGAAGCCGTGATGGTCGCCGAGTACCGCCGCTCACTCAGGCCGCGGTGGCGGTGGGCTTGCTCGCCTACGCCTACGCGATGGCCTACTCCGCGACCTACAATCCGTACAGCGCCGACATCGCGTTGCCAGCCACGCAAGACACCCTGCTCATGGTCTGCTTTGTGGCGGCGGCCGGGGCATACTGGCGCCGTGACTGGGGCATGTTGTGGCTGTCGGCTGGGCTCACGTACCTGTCACTCCCCAGCGGCCTGATGCTGATGGGTTTCTTGCTGGTCGCTGACCTATTGGTGACCCGCCCCGTGCCGTGGCGCCAAGGCGTGCGCTTGGCGACGACGATTCTCGGGTGCGCGATTGGCGCGGCGATCCTTGCGCGTGCGGTCGTGCTCATGGGGTCGCCCGCACCGGGCCGAGAGTACGGGACGCTCGGCATCCTCCGCTACTTTGCCTTCTTGCAGTTCACGGACTGGACGCGACTGGCGCTGGTTGTTGTGCCTGCCGGCATCCTGCCCTACATCATGATGTTTCGATGGCCGGTCCTGGACCGTGCGTCGCGCGCCCTGATGCTGGTGACCGTGGCGTACTTTCTCTTCTTCTACGTCCAAGCCAACATCTCGGTGCACCACTTCGTTCCGGCCATGCTGCTCCCCGTACCGATGGCGTTGCGGGCCATGACGCGCGAGCCGCGCGCGGTCTCGCGCTGGTCGCTCGCCTGGTTGGGCGCCGCAGCGGCGTCGGTACTGTTCTCATTGCCCCGTACATTTGCCGTCGAAACGGACGGACGGGCCGTCGGTCGCGCGGTGAGTGTGAACACGGGAGACTACGCCAAGTCGGACGCCGCCGTCTTTGCGTCCTCATTTCTGCTGAACCGACTCTTCCCGTACGACTGGGATCCGCTCGTGCCATTCGCTGCGTATGGCGGGTCGCCACTCTCCTGGAACCGATACGCGTTGCATGGTCTGCCGTCAGACTCAACGGCGTATGCGATTGTGCCGGTAGGGGCAGCCGCACCCGCTGGCATGCGCCTTGTGGCGTCGGATTCCACCGGGATGCTGTACTTGCGCGACGAGGCCCGGTGGATGGCGGACCTTGCGCGTCGTCCGGCGACGCCGGCGGGCAGCTCGACGTACTTCGTGCCGCGATCCATCCTCTTCCGCGCCGTCCCACACCACGGGAGTCCGCCGATCGTCGACGTCGTCGCGACGTTGGAGTCCTGGGGGGTCGACGTCGATCCGATCCTTGCTCGTCTCGGAGTGAAACGTTAGGCATGGCGACCCGCGTACGCTCCCTCTGGGTCTTCCTGCCTCTGGCCCTCGGCGCACTGCTCGCGCTCGCGTGGGTGCGCCTTACCGGTGGCACACCGATCCTCCGGCTGCTCGGGCAAGCTGAGTGGTCGGTCATGTTCTCGATGCTGGGCCTCACGGCGGCTTGGCTCGTCCTGCGATTCCTCCGCTGGCAGTTTCTGCTGCGTCGCGTCGGCGTGCGGCTCCCCATCCGACCAACGTTGGCCAGCTACATCGCGGCGCTTCCCGGAACGGCGACCCCGGCGTACGTCGGCGAAGTGGCTCGCGCGGTGTTCCTGCGACGACGGTTCGGCACACCGCTGCGACCACTCATCGGCATGCTGGTCATGGAGCGTCTCCTGGACGTGGCGGCGTTGGCAGTGATCGTTGCAGTTGGCGGTGGACCGACGGGCGTGCCACTGGGCGCCGCGTTCCTGGTGGCGTCTGTCGTCGGGCTGATGCTTCTGGCGTTGGTCGGACGACGTGCCGGGATCTCGCCGGAGGCCATCGCACGGTTGCGGTCGCCCGGGACACTGCTCGTCGCCCTTGGTGCGTCCCTCGTGGCGTGGGCCTTTGCCGGCTTGCTGTATGGCGTGGGTTCGGCGGCCCTCGGTGAGCGACTCCCCCTGGTGGGAGGTGCAACCGTGCTGGCGCGATCTACGCTACTTGGCGCCTTGACGCTGGCGCCCGCCGGCGTCGGGGCCACGGGGAGCATTGCCATTGTGCAGCTGCAACAAATGGGCATGGCGCTGACATCCGCGGTGTCGCTGGTCACCCTGGTGCGCCTGACGAGCACAGGTGCCGCTTTGGCCGTCGGCACGGTCTTCTTGTGGCGAGAGTGGCAAGGGTCCCGGGCCCCGGTGGAGGAGGGGGTCGCGCACTTTGACGAAATTGCCCAGGAATACAACGCGCAGTGGTCACCGCACGTGTGGGACCTGCTGCTCGATCGCAAGCTGACGCTCATGGCGCAGGCGTTGCCGTCTCCACCAGAGCGGGCGGGTGTTGGTATTGACCTAGGATGCGGCCTGGGAATCCAGACTGCGGAAATGCGCCGGCGGGGGTTTGCGGTCATCGGCGTCGAGCCGTCCGTGGGGCTGCTCCAGCAGAAGCGCGCCGGCGGTGCCCCGGTTGTTGCTGGCGACGCCATGAAGCTGCCAGTGCAAACGGCCAGCGTGGACTTCGTCTTCCTCATTGGCGTGTTGCACCACCTGCCAGGCCGCGATGCACAGCGCGAGGCGCTGCAGGAAATCGCGCGGATCCTGAGGCCGGGTGGGACGCTCCTTGTTCACGAGAGCAACCCACGGAATCCACTCTTTCGATTCTACATGGGGTATTTGTTCCCGATTCTGAAGAGTATTGATGAGGGCACGGAATGGTGGATCGATCCACGCAGCTGGCGATCGGCAGCGGGCTTCGACCTGGATGTTGTGAGATACTTCACGTTTCTCCCGGACTTCACGCCACGTTTCATGATGGGCCCGGCCATGGCAGTGGAGCGCTGGCTGGAACGCGGTCCGACGAGAGGGTATTCTGCCCACTACCTCGCCGTGTTGCGTCGGGGCAACGGGCCCGTTCAGGGGTCCAAGTAGTCGTGCCCGAGGCGATATGAGCTCCCGGCCGATGTCGCTTCCTCGCGCAGCGGGGCAACCTCGGGGCGAACCAGGCCTTTGGAGGATGACATGACGGCTGACGCTCGCCGTGTCCGTATATTCGCTTCAGTCACGCTTGCCTTGGTCGTCGCGTGTTCCGGCGGCGACACCGCCGCGCCGAATATCATTGCAGCTACTCCCACGCGCGTTGTCGTTGCGCCGTCCTCAGCGTCCGTTGCCGTCGGCGGCACGCAGCGGCTGCTGGCGACGCTGTACGACCAGAACAACAACGTGATGTCGGGATACTCGATGGCATGGTCCACGTCGGATCAATCCATTGCAACCGTCAGCTCCGCCGGAGTGGCCACAGGTGTTGGAGCCGGGAACGCGACCATCTCGGCGGTGGCCGGCGGTGTCACAGGCACCGCGTCCATCACCGTCACGGCTACCACCGTGACCCGCGTGCAGCTCACCCCCGCCGCCGCGACGGTCGATGTTGGGTCCACCACGACGCTGACCGCGACCGGGTACGACGCGCAAAACGCCGTGGTCCCTGGTCGTCAGGCCGCGTTCAGCAGCTCCAACAACTCAGCGGCCACGGTCAGCAGCGCCGGTGTTGTCACTGGCGTGGCCGCGGGATCGGCGACGATCTCGGGTACCATCGATGGCGCGACGGGGACCAGCACTATCACTGTGCGCGCACCCGGGTCGGGCGCGGTGCAGTCGGTGACAGTAGTGCCAAGCCCCGTGAGTGTAATTCTGGGAAGCACCAGCGCGCTCACCGCCGTGGCGAAGGACGCGCAGGGAAACGTCATCACCGGCAGGGCAGTGACCTGGAGTTCGGCGACCACCTCTGTGGCGACCGTGAACGCGTCTGGAGTCGTCACCGGTGTCGCCATCGGGACTGCAGTGATCAGCGCGACGATCGACGGCGTCGTCGGCGCGTCGACGGCGACCGTGGTGACCCTGCCGACCGGCAACGCCATCAGCGTGGATCCATCGCAAACGTTCCAGACCATCAATGGGTGGGAAGGGACGGGATCGATCGGCGAGGTCGAGTGCGATCAAACCGCCTTTCAGATCTACAAGGGGCCGGTCATCGATCGTCTGGCGAACGAGCTGGGCATCAACCGCGTGCGATTGCAGGTGCGCAGCGGGTACGAGTCGCCCGTCGACTACTTCGGGCAGTATCGAAGCGGGCAAATCACCTACGCACAGTGGCAGGCCAATTGGTACACGCCGGTCAACGATAACGCCAATGCCAGTAACACCGATCCCACCAGGTTCCAATGGGGATGGCTCGACTATCAGATTGACGAAGTGGTTGTGCCGTTGATGGCCAAGTTGCAGGCCCGCGGTGAGAGGCTCTACGTGAACTTGAACTACATCGACTTTGCGCAGGGCAAGACAAAGTCATTCATTCAGATCAAGCAGCCGCAGGAGTACGCGGAATTCATCGCTGCGGCGTTCACGCACATCAAGCAGAAGTACGGCTGGTCACCGGACGCCCTGGAGATCATCCTCGAGCCGTCGAATGCCGGGGACGTGAACACCGGCGTGTACGGGACGGACCTTGGACCGGCCGTCGTGGCAGCGGCCAGCCGCCTTTCATCGTTAGGCTTCACGCCGGACATCATTGCGCCCTCGGACGCCTCCATGAGCGGGTCGGTGACGTTTTACGACCAGATGATCCAGACGCCAGGGGCACTCTCCTACATCAAGGAACTATCGTATCACCGCTACCAGGGGGTCTCGCTCTCGGCGTTGCAGGCCATCGCCTTCCGAGGCCAGCGCGATCATGTCCGCACGGCCATGCTTGAATGGAACCAGGGCGTGAACATCGACACCCTGATCGAGGATCTGACGGTAGGAAATGTCTCGGCGTGGCAGCAGTTCAGCATGGCGTATTGCTCGCAGTCGACGCAGGCTGGCGCCACCGGCATCTACTACCAGGTGAACCAGTCCAATCCGTCGAATCCCATCGTCACGATGACGAACAACGCACGCGACTATCGCCAGATCTTCCTGTATGTTCGAGCGGGGGCCGTGCGAGTGGGCGCCACTTCCGGGAATCCCTCCGTGCTGACAACCGTCGCATTTCGGAATGCCAACGGAAAGCACGTGGCGGTCGTACGCTCACAGTCGGCGGCGGCTTTTTCGGTGACGGGACTTCCCGCCGGCACCTACGGCGTCAACTTCAATTCATTCGCGCAGAATGGAGTGAACATGCCGGACGTGGTCGTGACGAGTGGCGGCGTGCTGAGCGCTGCCGCACCATCGAAGGGTGTGATGACCTTCTACCAGCGGTGACCACGCGGTTCGTTGGAGCTTGGCGCTCGCGCACTCGGCTCGTGACCGGGTGCATGGTCGCGTTGGCAGTCGTTGGATGCAGGTACTCCGACTCGGACATCGCGCCTGACGTGGCGGCGCACGCCGCGCGAGCGGCGGCCGCGTCCGTTGCGTTCATCGACCTGGGAACGGAGGCGCTCGTTCTTGCTCCTGGCACCGCCGCCTCGCTCAACCCCGTTGCCTACGACTCAACGGGGATGGCACTCACCAATCGCCCGATCACGTACGTCAGCCTGAATCCCGCCGTGGCCGTGGTGGACGATCGCGGCCGAGTTGAGGGGATGACGCCGGGTCAGTCCAGTATCGTGTTGGCGGCCGGTGCAGCGCGGGATACGGTGGGCGTGGCAGTTGAGGCTGACGGCAAAGGCGCCGCGGTGGTCCATGTCTTTCCCGGGCAGGCGTTCCAGCGCATGGAGGGATGGGAGGCACATCATCAGTCCGGTGAGCTCGACTGCAATCCCGCGAACTTCGCCAGGTACCAGAACGAGCTCTTTGATCGAGCGGTCCAGGAACTGGGCATCAACCGCCTGCGGCTCGAGGTGCGAAGCGGCATGGAGGCTCCGCACCTGCGAAATCCCGGTGGAAACGAGGCGCAGTCCCGCGCCGTTTCGTTTGGCACGCCATGGTTCTCACCGGTCAACGACAATGAGGATCCGTCCGTCGCGGACTCCTTGGGGTTCCAGTTCGACTGGTTCGACTACAACGTCACCAGTACCATCCTCCCCCTGCGTGAGCGTCTGTCGAAGAGCGGTGAACGCCTGATCTTGAACCTGACCTACGTGGACTTCTTCCGCAGCACCCCGTTCGAGCAGATGCGCGATCCGCGCGAATACGCGGAGTTGCTGGCGGTGACGTTCGATCACATGCAGAAGAAGTTCGGCTTTGTGCCGGATGCCGTGGAGACGATCCTCGAGCCGGACAACACGCCGTGGACACCAGAACAGGTTGGCGCGGCGATCGTTGCGGCTGGCGATCGTCTGGCAGCCGCCGGTTTCCGGCCACAGTTTCTGGCCCCATCCACGACGAACCTGGGTGCGGCGGTCCGGTACTACGATCGCCTGCACCGAGTGCCCCGGGTGAACGAGTACGTGCGAACGCTCGTGTATCACCGCTACTCGGGTGTCAGTCATGCCTCGTTGCATCAGTTGCGACTGCGCGCCCGTCGCGACGGGCTTGGCATGGCGATGCTGGAGCACATGGGCGGGACGGCGGAGGAGCTGCATGAGGACCTGACGGTTGGGCAGGTCGGCGCCTGGGAGCGGTTCGCGTTGGCGTACTGCAGTCAGCGAGTCAATCCGGATGCCGAGGGCGTCTACTACCAAATCGCCCTGAAACGCGGCGCCGCCCCCCAGGTCGTGTTCACGAACGAGGCGCGGTTGCTCCGGCACTACTTCCTCTACGTTCGCGAAGGCGCCCAGCGGATTGGCGCAGCCTCCACGGACCCGAACGTCGCACCAGTCGCGTTCCGCAACACGAATGGGTCCCAGGTCGTCATATTACGGTCACGTCGTGGCGGACCCTTCTCCGTGGCTGGTTTGGCGCCGGGTCGTTATGCGGTGATGTGGACGACCAGCGCCAACGGCCGCTCCGAAAGCCAGGACGTGGAAGTGGCAACAGGTGGCCGCGTGAAGGCCACCATACCAGACGCCGGTCTCGTCACGATCTATCCACACTGAATGAAAGGTTCGCTCCTCCAGACGCCGGCCGCTCGATTCATGATCGCCGCCGGCGCTCTTGTCGTGGCGGCGTTGGCGTTGGTCGCGTCGACATTCCGGGATCCGGACGGCACACTGGCCGCATCGAGCGCCTTTCCTCTCACCATCGCGATCGCGCTCCTGCTCGTAGCGATGTCGGCAGCCACGTCATGGCAGCGGGCGAGTCTTTGGGCCGCGCTTCTCGTGGTGGCGCAAGGAGCCTCCCTGCAGCTGATCGACGCACCGAACAAGGTGGTCTACCAGCACTACCGCTTTGTCACCGGCGCGGCTCCTGTATTGCCACTCATCCCCTTGCTGGTGCTCGTGCTGCAAGCCGTATGGGTGGTTCGAGAATTGCGCGGTACGATTCCACAGATCCGTTCCTGGTGGCGATCGTCCTTTTCGCCGGTGGCCCGCGCCCTGATCCTCACAGGGTTTGTGCTGACGAGCGCGACGCTCTCTCGCGACCTCTCCCTCTATGCCGGGGAGATACTCGTCGCCGCCCTCGTGCAACTGGTGGCGGTGTTGAATGCGATCTGTATCGCACGAGCCTTGCCGCCAGATGCCGGCCGCGCGATCGACACGCTCCTGACGTCACGTGGCACCACTGAGCACTCGTATCGCGCGGTGGACCGCTTCGCCATGGTCTTGGCGGCGTGGGTGCTGGTGGCGTCAGCGTTCCTGGCGATCGTCGTGTACGAACGACATCCGCATGTCCCGGACGAGGTCGTGTATCTGCTGCAGGCTCGCTACCTGGCCAAGGGGATGTTGTGGCTGCCTCTCCCGCCGGTGCCTGAAGCCTTCAACCTGGACCTCATGTACTCCGACGCCACGCGATGGTTCTCCCCCGTGAACCCGGGGTGGCCGTTTGTGCTGGCGGCGGGAGCGTACGTCGGTGCGCCGTGGTTGGTGAACCCAATCCTTGGAGCGGTTTGCGTCCTGTTGGCCAATGGGGTGCTCGCCGAACTGTACCCAGTGCGGACACGCCGCATGGCGGTGCTACTGCTGGCCACATCGCCATGGTTCCTGTTCATGTCGATGAACTTCATGACGCACCAGCTCGTGTTGGTAGCGGCGTTAGGCGCGGCGCTGGCGGTTGCCCGGGCGCGCCGACTGGCCAACGGACGGGCATGGCGCATGCTGGTCGGCGGCTTCTGTATCGGCGTCGTCTCGCTGGTGCGGCCGTTGGAAGGACTGGCCGTGGCGCTCCTCCTTGGCTTGTGGTCACTGCCGATCAGGGGGCGCCTCTTCCGTTTCGCGCCCTCGGCGTGGTTGGTCGTCGGGTCGGTGATGAGCGGGTTGCTGGCTCGCCCGTACAACGCGCTCATGACGGGGGATCCTTCGTACTTCCCGATCATGGCGTATATCGACAAGTATTACGCCAAGGGCGCGAATGATCTGGGCTTCGGTCCAAACCGCGGGCTCGGGTGGTCCGGTCTCGACCCGATCCCGGGGCATGGCGTGCTAGACGTGATCGTGAATGCCGACCTGAACGTGTTCTCGATCAACACCGACTTGTTAGGCTGGGCGGTCGGATCGTTAGGTGTCGTGGTTTTCCTGCTGGCGGCACGCCGCCTGCAACGCGCCGACTGGCTCATGATGGCCGTGATCGCGATGATCGCCGGGATTCACTCGTTCTACTGGTTCAGCGGTGGGCCAGACTTTGGCGCGCGCTACTGGTACCTGGTGCTGGTCCCCTGCGTGGTGCTCGCCGCCCGCGGCATGGAAGAGGTAGCCGTGACCGCGGCACCTTATGGCCCAAACATGTTCGGGCGTGCGACCGTCGCCACACTCGGCTTGGTGATGGCCTCGCTGCTGGCCTTTGTACCGTGGCGTTCCATCGCGAAGTACCACCACTTCCGAAACATGCGCGATGACGTTCGGACGCTGGCGGCTGAACGCCACTTTGGGCGAAGCATCGTCCTCGTGCGCGGAAACCGGCATCCTGACTACGCCTCCGCCGCCATCTACAACCCGCTCGACCTGCATGCAGATGCCCCGATCTACGTCTGGGATGCATCGCCCGACGTGCGCAGGCAGGCGCTGGCCGCATATCCGGACCGCCCGGTCTGGATTCTCGACGGAACTACGGTGACGGGCGGCGCCTTCCGAGTCGCCGCCGGGCCGCTTACCAACGCGCAGGCGCTAGCGCTCCCGTGACCACGCCGGTCAACACGACCGTCCTCGCGCCGCCGCGCGCCATGGTCCTGGGTGCCAACGGCTTTCTTGGACGCTGGATGGCGCGTGTCCTCACTGCCGCGGGAAGTGAACTCGTCTGCGTTTCGCGAACCGGTACGGCGCTCGAGATGGATCGATGGGGCATCCGAGGGCGTTTCGTCGCTGCCGATTTGACCGATTTCGACGCCGTGGACGCACTGATATCACGCGAAGCACCGGATGTGTTGTTCAACCTGGCGGGATATGGGGTGGACCGAGGTGAACGGGACCAAGCCGTCGCCGAGCGAGTCAACGCTGACTTACCTCGCATCCTGGCGGAGAGCTGTGCTCGGCTCCCGGCCTCCACATGGACTGGCGTGCGTCTGCTACATGTGGGGTCGGCGCTCGAATACGGTGTCACCGGTGGCGTCCTGCGCGAGGATTCCGCGATGCAACCGACCACAGGTTACGGAATCACCAAACTCGCCGGCACGTTAAACGTGGCCGACGTCGCGCGCACGTCAGGACTGCGCGCGTGCACCGGTCGGCTTTTCACCGTGTTTGGCCCGGGTGAGCACGCCGGAAGGCTCTTCCCCACGCTGCTCGCGGCATCCCGGCGAGAGGACCCGATTCCGCTCTCCGTTGCCACACAAACACGCGACTTCGCCTTTGCCGGCGATGTCGTCGAGCGATTGTTGCAGCTGTGTAGCGCGCCCGTGCGCTCGGGTGAAGTGGTCAACGTGGCCTCGGGCGTCATGCACACCGTGCGCGAGTTCGTGCTGGAAGCAGCACGCGCCCTCCACATCGAGCGCTCACGACTGCGCTTCGGGGATGTGTCGGTTCGCCCCGAAGAAATGTCGCACACCGGCGTGTCGGTGGAGCGACTCACGGCACTGACCGGTGGGGCCTTGAGTTCAAACCTGGCCCAGCTCATGTCGCGCGCGACGGCGGCGGTGCAGGCGATCGGGTGGCAACCTGCCTAGGTGCTACGCCCGCGACGCCAGCGAACCATCAGGTACCACCCGAGGGCCATGCTGTAGGCCAGCAGCGAAGGCAGGTAGAAGCGCTTCAACTCGCTGGCGTATGGCGCCACGGTCCAGGCCAGGAGGGGATACGGCATCGCCAGCGCCAACCCGGTGGCCCAACGGCCGTATGCCGACATGGGAACCAGCGCGGCCATGGCGACGAACCACAGGACGTACCATGGCCAGGCATGCGACGCACCCACAAGCAGCATGGTCATCATCACAGCCGCACCCGCCTCACGAAGCCGAGCGAGTCCTCCATCCCTGACGTATCGATACAACTCGAGTAGGGTGATGAGCGGAAACACGCCCACGGCGACGTAGGCCAGGAAACGCAGCGGCGCGCCCGTCAGCTCAACAAGCGCGAGGATGGCGTCCGACGGAAGGTAGAAATGTCCGCCATGCACGTCGGACGTCGATGCGAAGAAATCCAGCCCACGAAAGACCGGTGCAAATGCCAGCACCGTCAGGACCGCGGCCAACGCCGCCCGCGGCAGGTACGCGCGCACGTACCGTGCAATGTCCCGAGACTCCTCTGGCTCTCGGTACAGCGCGTCCAGGAGAAAGAGCGGGGCGCTCGCGTACTTGAACAGCACGGACGCCGTGAGCGCCGCCGTCGCCGCCATCGGTCGGCCCGACCGCCGAAGGTGCATCCAGAAGAGGGCACAACCCACCATGGCCACATCGTTGTGTCCGTCGCCAACCGTCTGTACCACGCCAATCGGCAGCCACGCGACCATGGCGATGGCGAGGACCTGCTCAAACGGGGTTCGATCCCGAACGAGCGCGCGCACGACGCAGAGCACGCCGACCCACGCAGCCGCCAGGACCACCTTGAAGAGCAGTGCGCCCCACAGCGCGTGTCCGCCCGTGACCCACATGATCGCCGCCGACGTGTACGCCCAGAGTGGGCCATACGTCATGTGCATGATTGGCGCGTCGATCGGCAGCCAGCTCGTCGCGATGGCGGGGACGTCGTAGTACGGATTGATACCCGCAGCGAGCGTTCGTCCCCACGCCACGGACAGCCAGAAGTCGGGGACGAGGACTGGCACGGCGGGTACCAGCAGCACCGCGAACACAATGCCCCACCGAAGCGCGCGGTCAGCGTCCGTCGGCTCCAACGACGCCCGGTTCTTCCACGCGACCCGAAGCACGCCGAGGGTCGCGAGTGACGCGGCCATCAGTGGCGCCGCATACGCGATCAGGAACACGCGCCGGTCTTCCATCAGTCCGCGGGATCGCAACGACAGCTGCAGGCCCCAGCGCCAGGCCGGCAGCCCGTCGTAACTGCGGCCCTGCAGCCAGGGGATCGCTTCGCCGATTCGCGCAAAGAACTCGAATTGCCCATACGTGCGCGTTTCGTACGAGGCGAATGGCGCCAGAAGCCATGATAGGCAGGCGACAAGTGCGATGCACAGGGCTGCCACCACGCCAAACCAGATCAGCGCGCGCCGGAATCGCTCACGGCCTGCGCGATCTACGGCCAAATCCGCGGACTTATCCATCGGCGATACCCTTCCTGTCCCATCCGCGCCACGTCAGCCACAACACGCCAGCCAGTACCAGGTACAGGGCCCAGATGGTCCACCACGGGAACTGCAGGCTGTAGCCGCTGGCCATCTTGTCCGCCACGATCAGGACCGGCAACGTAGGGCCCGTGTGCAGAACGAGCGTCAAGGCCGTCGGGATGTCCTCGCGCGTCATGCTCACGGCCAGGGAGACCACAAGCGAGAGCCCGATCAATCCCCAACGGGCCAGCGCTGGCATTCGGCGCAGGACCGGGACTGCTGCCAGAAACAACAACGGGACCGCTGGCACCATGTAACGCACACCAGTGTTCCACTGCAGGTTGGCAAACTGGTTTGCGCAACTGAAGAGGTACAACGCGGCGAAGCAGGCGTACGCCCATCGAAGATGGCTCTGCCTCGGCGTGTCCGCTGCCGGCCGTATCCAGGGCGTCGCCAAACCCGCCAGCAGCAACGGACAGAACGCAAAAATTCCGTAGCGCAGGTCAAACAGGTTACCCCAGATCAACTCCTGTGTCGGCAGGGTGAAACCGAACCACCCGCGGACGCTGAATTCAGTGGGTGGCATGTACCGCTGCGCGGGGTACCATGGGCTCCCGAACGCGATCCACTGGTAGGCCAGGAGTAGGGCGATCGGCCCGAGCGCGCCCAGGACGTACGTGACCCCAAACCGGAGTGCCCCCGTAGCCCGCCCCCACCGCCGTCCCTCGGCCAGGATCCACAGCCCAAACACCACCAGAAATGGTACCGCACTGTAGTCGTTCACGAGGCTACTGCCGAGACACAGGCCGATCAGGAAGAGGTCGCGCGGAGCATGCCAGGCACTCGACATTGGACGTGCTGCGGCTTCGAACCCCCTCGCATCGGCAAGACCGGTGTCGCGTGTCATGATAAGCCACGAGATCAGTACCAAGTGCGCGATAATCACGTTCTGATTCAGGAACGCTGACCGGAAGAGCATGGGCGTAGCGAAGGCGTAGACCAGCGCCCAGACGAGTGCCTCGCGCTCGCTACCCACGCGGCCCCGGAGGGTACGCCAAACCAGGAGTGTGGCCAGCGCACCGAGCGGTGCCATCAACAGGACTTGTATGCCGATGGCTGCCAGCCCCAAGGTGACGTCCAGACCCTTCGCACGTGCCGCGTTCATGAAGCGCGTGCGGTTCGGTCGCGGGTCGTCGTATATCGCTGGTGGTTTTGGTGCCGCGATGTCTGGCTTGATCCTGACGGCCAGCGCGATCGCCGGACGCACGAACACGTACGCCACTCCCCCAAGCATGGACGCACCGGGGTTGTTGTTGATGTACCCGCCGCGACCGGGTATCTCGAAGAGGTCAGGATGGAGCCCGAGATACTCATCGACACGGACCGAACCATGCGTACCTAACGCGATGGCCAGGTACGTCTCGCGCACCACGTTGGTCGTGGCGTGCACCGAGAAGATCAGCCATACCGTGAAGAAGAGGCGTGCCGCCGTGCCTCGCCTGGAGGAACTCACGCGCCTCTCCATGGATGCCGCGAGCGAATTCACTCGCGTTGACCGGCGGTTGGGCGCACGACGGAGACCGCATTGGGCGGTGGCGCCACCGAGCGATGTGTGCTGAGCGAGTTGGGCGGAGTCATCTGGTCGTCCAAACTACGCACGGAGGGGAGTTCAGCCCAAGGGCCACCCTCGTGTCTGGCAGTTCCCGCCGGATGGGAAGGGGAGATCTATGTCGGGGCGAAGGCTTCGCGGATCGTCGCGGGGCGGTCATCGAGGTGCAGATCGCTGGGCGTCCTACAGTGTGAGGTCGGGTAGGGCGAGGCCCCGAAAGCGCACGCCTCCGACGACCACCAGGGCCACGCCGTACGCCACGGCGCCGGCCAGCAACGCCCGCCACAGAGGGTCGGCGCCCGTCAGATACAACACGCCACCCATCGCCAGCGTTGCCGCGACCGGCTTCGCGAGTCGGCGAAGGCTCGAAAAGCGATACCCCACCATCGCCGCGGCGCGCGAAGCCAGAGCCAGCCGAATGACCTCCGTCGTCAGTGTCGCCGCGGCGGCCCCGGCGAGTCCGTAGGTCGGAACGAGTGCGATATTGAGCGCGACGTTGCAGATGACCGTCACAAGGTTCACGCGCACCAGCGATCGCTCGCCATCACTGGCAATGACCGCGACGACAGCGATTTCGCGGATCGCCGCGAACGGGAGGGAGAGCACCAGCCAGCGCAAGGCCACTGCGCCCGGGAGAAACGCGTCCCCAAACACGAAGGTCAGGAGTGTCGATGCCACCACCGCGCCGCCGATCGCCACCGGCAGCGTCAACGCGACAACCTGAGCGACGGCGCCGTCGTACAGCCGATCTCGCACACCACCCTCCGTGGTATCACGACTTCGTGCGAGCGTCGGCATGACGGAATGCGCAAACGCCACGATCAGGTTTGACGAAAAGGCAATGAACGTGTACGCAGCGGCATACTCGCCCGCCGCCGCCTCGCCCTTCACGTAGCGCAAGAAGATCAGGTCGAAGTTGAACAGCACCAATCCGAGCAGCGTGAACGCCACAAGCGGCCGACCGCGAACGAAGAGTTCACGACACACCTGCCAGCTCCAGCTCACGCCTAACCGCATCCCAGCCTTCCATGTTCCAGCCATCATCAGGACAGTGGTCAGCACCCCACCGGCGATGGCCGCCAGCGGCACCCACGGCAGGTCGTTCGCCCGTTGGACCAGGATCGCCACCAGACCTAATGCCACCAGTTCGCCAGCGATGCGCGCCGCCGCCACCACACCGGGTCGTCGCACGCCCAGAAGCACCCACCGTGTGCTGGCAGCGGCCAGGATGAGCGTTGGTGCGTAGAGTGCCAGCACGCGTCCGTCTGGTGCAGGGAAGACACTCGTCGCGATCACGGCAACGACCAGGGCCAGTGCGACGGCGGCGAGAACGCGATACGTCAACGTGGCCGAGACGACGGCACGCGCACGCAGCTCGTCTCTCGCCACCAACGGGACGCCCACCAGCTCAATCCCTTGATCGGCCACCTGCGTCAGGTACAACAGCAGACCGGACGCCACGCCGACGATCCCAAACGCGTCCGGTCCAAGGCGTCGCGCAATCAGCAGGGAGGCCCCGAAGGCAATCAGGCGGGCGACGGCCTCGCCGACGCCGAGGGTCGCCGTATTCATCGGGGCCGGCTCTCTGGCGTCCGTCATCGATCGCGATGGGACTCGGCGGGAAGCAGCCGGCGGTCGCCGATTCGCATGCTGTTAACGGGTCGTCGCCTGTGGCTCCACCGGCACATCCATTCCGGTCCCGAGGCCACGGCGACCGAGCAGCCAGGCGATCGCGCCGCCTAACAGCCCGCCGGAGATGATCACCGCCTCGAATACCAAACCCGTCGCAACCGCCTTCACCGCCGATACGCCAAACGGAGCAAACAGGGCCGCCTGCGCGGCCTCACGAACTCCGATCCCTCCCTGCGTCACGGGCAGCAGGCCGGAGATCTTGGCCAACGGCCAGACAAACAGCCAAACGTAGAGCGGAATCGAGATGCCGATCACCATGCCGAGCCAATAGTTCAGGACCACCAGGGACGACTGGAGCAGCATGCCGAGCAGAAATGCGGCGAGGAGGGCGGGCGTGTTTCCAGCGGTCGCTCGGATCGCCTGCCGGACCTGCACCAGCTTGCGCCGCACCTTGAAGGGAAACCGCCGCACCGGCAGCATGGCCACACCGACGAGGGTGCCGATACCCGCGACCGTCAGCAACAATCCCAAACCAATGAAGATCTTTCGGCTTTGCGCATCCAGCGCGCGTGGGGACAATAGCGCGCCGATTCCGGCTACCGCCGCCATACCGACGATGTCAAGCAAGCGGTCGACGAGACTGCCCAGCACCAAGCCGCTCTTCGACTTGGCAGCCTTCATCGCGACGCCTGCCTTCACGACGTCGCCCCCCACAATGGATGGCAAGAAGGTGTTGCCGAATAGCCCCCAATAGTAGGCTCGGGCGGACTCGGCAAAGGACAGGTCGGCCCCGGCCACATTGATGAGGATCCGCCACTTGGCCACACCGATCAGGTGAAGGCACATGTAGACACCGATCGCAATGGGCCAAACGGACCAGGGTACCTTGCCTAACGCTTCCTTCATTTCGTTGAATGGAAGCACCTTCAGCAACATCGCCAGGATCAGTGCGCTCCCGCCAATGCGAACCGCCGGATGTCGCCACACGGGTCGTCGTGCTTCGTGGCGTGTCATGTCCGGTCCCCTTCAGCTGGCACGCGCGCCAGCGTCGGCCGTTCCCATGACTCGTTTGCCACGCGTCCTGACGCTCCTCCAGCGTCTAGATTGGCTTCGATGCGGCGCAGGCGGTATACCGCCTCCTCCACGATCTGGCGGTTGAAGCTGATGAGATCTGCCACGACACCAATCAGCAGGATCTGGAATCCGACGATGATGAAGATGGCCGACAAGATCAGTGACTGGATGTGGCCGACCTTGTCGACAAAGAAGTACAGGTACAGGAACCGTAGTCCGGGCAGAATCCCCAAGCCAATGAAGAACAGGCCGAGTGATGAGAACACGCGGATCGGCCGGTACATGGTGTACGCGCGGAGCATCGTCACACCCGACTTCCGGATGTAGTGCGGTATGCTCTTCATCAGCCGCGACGGCCGCGTTTGCGGATTGATGCCGATGGGGACGAACTCGACCGCGGCGCGTCGGGCACCGGCCTGGATCAATGACTCCAGGGTGTAGGAGTAGTTGCTCAGGATCATCGTGCGGAAGGCGCACTCCCGCGACAGCGCGCGAAAGCCGCTGGTTGCATCGGGTGTGTTGAGTTCGGCCGCGCGACCCAGCACCCAGCTGCCAAATACCTGGAGCCGGCGCTTGATCCATGAAAAGTTCGGCAGCGATCCCACCCCGCGATCACCCACGACGAGCTCGGCTCGTCGGGCCAGGATTGGCTCAACCAACTTGGCGATGTCACTGGCCTGGTACTGGTTGTCTGCATCGGTGTTCACGATGATGTCGGCGCCGGCTCGCACGCTGCCTTCCAGCCCCGCCATGAACGCGGCCGCCAGTCCGCGGTTACGCTCGAACTGGACGACGTGACGAATGCCTAACGCACGAGCGACATCAGCCGTCCCGTCGGTGCTCCCATCGTCCACAATGAGGATCTCGACCTCGTCAACACCCGGCAACGTCCGCGGCAACGCGGCGATCGTGGCAGGGAGCGTCTTTGCCTCGTTCAGGCACGGGATCTGGATAATGACTTTCATGTGCGTTCCAGGCGGCAGACGAGCAAGTCGCCGTCCCCCACCGTTCCCGGGAATCGTTGGGTGTTCCCACTGGTGCACGCCTCGCGGACGTACGCGGCCAGGCCTGCATCAAAACGCTCGAGGTAGCGCGGGAACGCGAAGACGAACCACACGCGACGCCCAGCGCTGCCGGTGGTCGCGTCGGCGCGACGGAGCCCTTCAAGATCGGCGGCGGTATGGATGCCCTGCCACGTTTTCTGAAAGTATGTCGAGTATACCGACGTCGTGACGTCGGCCGTCACGATCGCGTCACCGGGAGCTGCGGACGACTCGGCGTATCGCGCCGCGCCCTCAAAGTCCTGTTTCGGCAGCTTCCAGTTCAGCGGTACGGACAGTGCCGAGACGAGCACCACAGCGCCTGAGAGTCCAGCGCCCAGACGGTGACCCGCCGTCTCGCTCCAACGCAGGTGCTTGGCCGCCCATTCACCCGTCGCGAATGCCCCGCGGATGCCAATGAGCAGGGCAAACCCCGCCAGCACAAAGAAGAACCGCGGGTACATCGTCCCACGCGCGGCGAACGCGCCCATCAGCGTCGTGACAGCCGGCAGCACCAACAGCAGAAACGTTCGCAGGTTCTGTCGTGCATAGCTCACGGCCCCGGCGACGCCGATGGCACCCCCAATGCCGAGTACCAGGAGGCCGATCCAGAGTACTCCCCCCCCGCCAAAGCCCATTCGCAGCACGCGGAAAGCCTCCGTCAGCGCCCAACTCGGCGACGAGATTCCGCGCAGGTTCGACTGCTTGTGGAGGAAGAACGCCATCACCGACGAGAACATCGGGAGGTAGAGTACGAGTGCCAACACCGCCGAAAGGGCAAACCCCGCCAGTGGACCACGCCATGAAATCCGCCGATCCTTGACGGGCCAGCCAAGGACAGCCGCAACAACCACCAGGAACTGCCCGACGACGGTGAAAACAAACGTCAGATGCGTGTACGCTCCCAGCCCTGCGGCCACGCCATACCAGATCCACCAACGATACTCGTCCGATCGGAGGGCCTGCAGGAGTATCCACGTCGCCACCACCGCAAAGAACGTGAGCGCCGAGTACCCGCGCGCGTTCTGCGAAAACCACACATGGTGATATGACAGGGCCAATAACGCCGCCGCCGCCAACGACTCGGCGCGACTGGTGATGCGAACGCCTAACGCGTAAAGCGCTGGTATCGTCGCCACCCCCAGCGCCAGGGCCGGAAGACGGACCGACCATGCCGATTCGCCGAAGGCGGTGAGCGAAAGATGAGCGAGAAGGGAGTACAGGGGGTGCTTGTTGTCTCCCGGGAACACCGAAAGCGTCTCCGGGAACGGCGTGCGGAAGGATTGCATCACCGAATAGATCTCATCGGTCCAGAGCCCGCTGTTCAATCCCGGCAGGCGGACGAGCACCCCGATGACGGTCAGCAGACCGACGGCGATCCAGAACGTCCGACCGGGTGCCGACGTGCTCGAGGTCGCGGTGCGCGAACGCGGCGGGCGCTTCGCCGAGCGCTCCCGAACCGGCGCTCGGCGTTCCTCGACAGGTTCAACACTTGAGGCGCGCGGCGTGCGCTGGACGGGTGCCGCAACGGGTGCCGGGCTGTCAGTCTTGTCTGCTCGACCTCCCCGGCGGTTCGCCTGACGGTCGCGTCGTCGGGTGCGCTTGGGTTCGCTCGGATCGCGCTTCGGTGCGGGGGCTTCGCGCGCTGGTTCCTCTACAGGCGACGTGCGAGCCTCGGTCGCTTCCGGACGGTTGCGACGGCGCCCGCGTGATCGGTCGCGCCGGCGTCGCGGGCGCGACGCACCCTCGCCGCGCGATCGCTCCCCTTCGGATGGCGAAGGCGACGCTTCGTCGGGACGCTCTCCGGGTTCCCGATCCTCCATCAATCCTCCACCACGTGGCTCTTGAACACCTGTCGGTGTTTCGCCCACTGTCCAATGTCGAACTTGCCGTCTCGCAACGAGTCGACGGCGCAATACGCCATGTAGAGCGCGTGGTGCGTGTTATCGTGGGCAAACAACCCCTGCCGGCCATACACCAACAAGTTGCGATGGCTCGCCGCCCAGTCATCGAGGACGCCAAGCGGTTTCTCGTAGCCGTTCTGGTAGATCGGATACGCTTGCCCGAGTCGCCTGACATGCACGTCGATCGGTTGCTTGGGCGCCGGGATCCCCGCGGTTTCCATGTCCCTCAACATGATCGCCGCCAGTTGATCGTCGGTGGCTGACCAGAGTTCATCCCCAATGGCGCACGGATACTCGCCACAGAGCACGGTCGTGCCCACCGGCTCACCCAACCCAAAGTAGTTCTTCGGCTCGGAGAGACGTGTCACACGGACATTGGCTTCCGGGAAGTAATGGGCGTCGGTGGTCGTGAACTGATTCACCGGCAGCTGCAAATACACCAGCACCATCGCTCGATAGTCGATCTGCTTGGCTGCATCCAGCACGGACTGCGGGGCCGACGGCGTCATCATCTTCGCCAGCACGGTGATCGGGATGGTTGACCAGATGTGGTCAGCCAGCAACGTGCGCGTCTCGCCGCCCTGCGTTGCTGTGACCTTCCACTTGTAGCCATCCTCCTTGGTCGGCTCAACGCCGGTCGCTCCCCACCCCGTCAGGATCTCCGCGCCTAACGACCGCGCCGAATCGGCGTACACGTCGCTGATCTGGCCGTACCCCTTCCGCATGTAGTAGAAGTTGCCGCCGCCAGGCGGCTTGATCAGTCGCTTCAGCAGTTTCCCGAACGAACCCGCCGATACACGTTTGCGCGCCTGGATACCGGACAGTACCTCAGGCTCCGCGCCCCATAACTTTCTCGCGTAGGGAAAATAGAAGTGGTGGCACATCGTCGGGCCGAGATTGGCGAGCAACACGGACGAAAACGAGTCGCCCTCATCGGCCTTCCGCAGTTTCCGAATCACCATGTCGCGGGCCATCCCGAACGCAAATCCCTTGTCCAGCCGCTTCAGCAGGTCCAGCGTCTGTATCGGGAAGTGCAGCCACTTGCCACGCAGCCGAATACGTCCGTGTCGCACTCGATCGCGAAAGTCCTCGCCTAACATCTGCTTGATGTCGACCAGAATCTCCGGATCCACGGCGTGGTGCAAGCGGTGGCTGCCGTAGTCCAGCCATTGGTTGCCCCAATAGAAGCTTCCGGCATTGCCGCCGAGCGCCGTTGAACGCTCGAGCAGGGTAACCCGCGCCTTTCTGGTGCGCCGCAACTGATAGGCGGCGCCGCAGCCGGCGGGGCCGCCGCCGAGAACCACCACATGGCTCTCACGCATGCGACACCTCGGCGCGTGCCGCCAGCAACCTCGCTTCGTGATCGGCGTACCACCGGACAGTCGCCGCGAGACCTTCTTCCGTCGTGTGCAACGGGTGCCAGTTCATCCGCGTGCGTGCCTTGCTGCAATCGAGGTACTGCCGCGGGATTTCGTTCGTGGCGTTGTTGAGCACCGTGAGCGGAAGGTCCTCACGGCCCATGACGCGCAACACCATCTGTGCCATTTCGATGACGGACAGGGGCGTTTCCGTCCCGAAATTGAACGGCTCACCGGTGAACCCGTCGCTTGGGATGCGCTCCGCCAGCTGCAAGTACGCATCGACCGCGTCATGAACGTAGAAGTAGTCCCGGACGAACGAACCATCCGATCGGATCACGGGCGATTCGCCCCGCAACGCCGAGCGGATAGTGCCAGGGATCAGGCGGTTGAAGTTCAAGTCGCCGCCGCCGTACAGATTGCCACAGCGGGTGACGGCGATGGGCACGCGAAAGGCATGATAGTACGACTGGGCAATCAAGTCGGCGCACGATTTCGACACATCGTAAGGGAACCGGCCGATCAACGGCGCATCCTCCGTGTAGGGCAGCCGCTCGTGCGCCCCGTACGCCTTGTCGCTGGAAGCCACGATGACGCGTTCCACGCGACTCCCGCACTGGCGTGCGGCTTCCATCACCGTCCACGTGCCCTTGATGTTCGCCTCGAATGTCGACAGTGCGGAGCGATTGGCCGTCCCGACGATGGTTTGGGCGCCGAGATGAAAGACCGTGTCGATCTCATACTCGTTCAGGGCGCGCAGCATCAACTCGAAGTCTTCGAGCTCCCCGCGCACCAGCCGGCAACGGTTGAGCGATCCGGCATTGACCGACTCCGAGTCCGGCACCCAATCGCGCACCAGGGCCGTCACCGTCGCACCACGTCGCAGCAGTTCGGCGATCATATGCGAACCGAGAAGCCCGGTTGCACCCGTCACGAACACCCGACGGCTATTCCAAAAGTTCATGTCCAGATCTTCCAAGGGGCCTGACCGCTCACCCACAGGTGCTCGAGCAGGTCGCGTTCACGCAGGGTATCCATCGGCTGAAAGAAGCCGGGATGCAGGTACGCTTGCAGCTCGCCGTCGGCTGCAAGCCGCTCGAGCGGCTCGCGCTCGAGAATGGTCTCGTCACCCTTCAAGTAGTCAAAGATTCCCGGCTCGAATACAAAGAAGCCGCCGTTGATCCACCCACCCTCCGCCTGTGGCTTTTCCGAGAACCGGCGTACGACCGTGCCATCGAGGGCCAGTCCGCCGAAACGGGCCGGAGGACGCACGCCGGTGACCGTGGCCAGCTTGCCGTGCGACCGGTGGAACTCGAGCAGCGACGCCACATTGGCGTCCGACAGGCCGTCTCCATACGTACACATGAACGTGGATCCGCCTAACAAGGAGCGCAGGCGACGCACCCGGCCGCCGGTCATGGTGTCGAGGCCCGTGTCAACGACCGACACACGCCAGTCCAACTTGCTGCCGTTCAAGACGGTCATGGACCCGTCGCGAAGGTCGATGCGAAAGTCGCTCTCATGGAGGACGATGTTGCGGAAGTACTCCTTGATCATTTCGCCCTTGTAGCCGCAGGCCACCACGAAGTCCTTGAAGCCCTGTGCGGCGTAGAACGCCATCAGGTGCCACAGGATTGGCCGCCCGCCGATCTCGACCATCGGCTTGGGCCGCGTCTGCGTTTCCTCGGCTAGGCGCGTTCCTCGTCCACCCGCCAGAATGACGACCTGCATGGTCATATGACCCGAGGTGATGGAATGGGGAGGATGAACCGGCCGCCGCGTTCCTGGTACTGGTGCTGCTGGCGGACAATCTCGTCGGCAAAATTCCAGGCGAGAATCAGGACATAATCCGGCATGCGCGTGAGCAGCGTCTCTACGGGGAGCACCGGGATGTGCATCCCCGGCGTCATCGTGCCCACCTTCAGCGGATTTCGGTCCACGGTATATGGCAGGAGCGCCGTGTCCACGCCGCAATAGTTCAATAGCGTGTTGCCCTTCGCCGGTGCCCCGTATCCCGCCACCGTACGCCCGTCGCTCCGCAGTTGCTCCAACAACAAACGCAACGCGGTCTTGTTTTCTGCCGCCGCTCGTCCAAAAGCTTCCCAGGCGGCAAACATCGTCAGCCCAATCTTGCGCTCCTCCGCCATCATCGCTTCGACGCTCTCCGCATTTGGCACGTCCTTCGCGAACCACACGCGGATGGTGCCGCCGTGCACCGGCATGCGGTCCACGCGCACGACGCCGAGACCGACCTCGCGCCCCAGCCGGGCCAACGACGTGATCGAGAAGTAGCACAGGTGCTCGTGATACACGGTGTCGTACTCACGGCGGTCGAGCATGTCCTGGGCATACGGCACCTCGACGATGATCCGCCCAGTGTCGGAAATCAGCGAGCGGGCGCCGTCCAGGAAATCGCGCGTCTTGTCCACGTGGGCGAGCACGTTGTTGCCGATCACTGCCTGGGCAGCGCCGTACTTCTCCCGCACGGCTTTGGCCGTGGCACTGTTGAAGAATTCGTTGACGGTGTCGATGCCGCGAGCGCGCGCCATTTCCGCGATGTTTCGCGCTGGCTCCACGCCCAGCGTTCGTACGCCGTGTCCCGTGAAGCAGGTCAACAGGGAGCCATCGTTACTCGCAATCTCCACCACGAGATCCGCGGGGCCTAACGACAGCTGCTCCACCACCGCCTGCGCGTACTTCACGTTGTGGGCGGCGATCGTCTCCGACGTGCCGGTCACGTAGATGTAGTGGCCGAACAGCACCTCGGGGTCGATAACGTCCGCGAGTTGCACCAGTGAACATGTCTCGCAGAAGTAGACGTCGAGTGGGAAGAACTGCTCCTGGGCGATCTCGGCCTTGGTGCGGAGGAACGCGTTGGCGAGTGGCTGATTACCTAACGCCAAGAAGGGACGAAGCGACGCCACACCACACGCACGACACTGCGTCCGCCGGTGATGAACACCGGCGGGAGCGCCAGACTGCGCACCGGTTCCCGGGATTGACGTGGTCATGGCGTCCCCCCGCGCGTCGTCAACGACAATGCCGGACCCAGCGACTGCTCCTTTCGCCACCGGCTGAGCTCACGCGAAAATCGGTAACGCAAGAGGGAACGAAAGAACTCCCAGCACGTCGTCGCACGCACGTGCGACAGCCCGCTGCCACGCATCCGGGCGAACACGTTGTATTCGAGCACGCGAACACCAAGGTAGTGCGCTTTGATCATGATCTCTGGATCGAGGAACCACTGCCGGCTCGTGAGGGACATCCGAAGCACCACTTCGCGCGGCATGATCTTCGGCAAGCCATTGATGTCCAGTGACTCCACGCCAGGCCACAGCAGCCGGAAGAACGTGTTGTAGGCGATGGAGACGAACTTCCTGGACATACCATCCATGCGGAATCGCCGTCGCGCCTTCGCGATCACCGGCTCGCCACAGGCCACCGCATCCTCGAACAGCCGGACGGCATCCTCAGCGTCCACCTGGCCGTCGGCTGGAATCACACCAATCCAGGGCGCCGAGCAACGAGGGATGCCGGTCAGGATGCCGTTACCGTATCCGACATTCACGTCCACTCGCTCGAGGACGATGTTCGGATGCTGGGACATCGCCTCGCGAATCAGGTCGCCCGTGCGATCCTTCGATCCATTGTCCACCGCTACGAGCTCCAAGGCGATCTCTGCTCGCTCGAAGGCCGCCAGGACGCGCTTGATCGTTTGCGCAACAATCGCTTCCTCGTTGTAGCACGGCATCACGAGGGAGAGCTCAGGTGTTCGACGTCCCACGACGGGTGCGGTCAACGCGTCCACCGACGGGAATCGTTAGGTACGCACTTCATGCGAAGGGCCGGTAGAGGACGGCGGCGCAATACAGTCCCCACAACACCACGTCCGCCAGCAGCGCCTTGTCTGTCAACAATGTCTCGGCGGGGTTTCCGCCCTCGCGGCGGTGCACCAGGTACAGGTATCGCAGGACGCCGTACAGCACAAACACCGTGCTGTACGACAGGGCCGAAGATCCGACCTGTCGAGACGTCTCCGACTCGACCGTATACATGATGTACGACACCACGGTCACCGCCAGCAGGACCACCGACAGCTGGTCCAGGAACGGCATGGTGTACTGCGACAGGACGGCCCGATGCTCAGCCGATTCGTTGCCTAACAAGACCAGCTCATGCCGGCGCTTGGCAAAACCCAGGTAAAGAGCCAGGAGCCCGCCGCAGAGTAGCAGCCACACCGACGGCGTCACTTGTACGGCCGCGGCTCCGGCAAGGATGCGCAACACAAAGAAGGAAGCGATCGCGAATACATCCACGATCACGACCTTCTTGAGATACAGGCCGTACAGCACGTTGATCGCGAGGTACGTCACGGCGATCAACCCCACGCTTGGCGAGAGAGTGAACGCCAGGGCCACGGCTCCAAGCAGCAGGCCGCTCGCCGTGACCAGTGCCGCCACCGGCGATATCAACCCCGATGCGACCGGTCGTAGACGTTTCACCGGGTGCGCCCGATCGGACTCACGGTCGATGACATCGTTGAAAGCGTACACCCCGCTCGCCAATACGCAGAACACGGCGAACGCGGCCAGCGCGCGCAGGCCTGAAGCGACGTCGGTGGCTCGTCCAGAAAAGAGCAGCGGAAGCAAGATGAAGAAGTTCTTCAACCACTGCCGAGGGCGCAGCATCCGGACCCATGCGCCCGCCACGCCGCTGGTCGGCATGGACGCGGCGTTGGTAACCATGGACGCCGATTGCGTCGCACCCAAGGCGACGTGACGGTCGTTCACGGATTCGGCCATGCGTGAGGCAAGTCAGCGCGCAAACAGGTGCGTCCGGGAGTATGGGGAAGCGGTTTGATCAAATCGCAGAACGTGGTCGCAAGTTCTGTGAACCCGACCATTTCACGCTCAAGAGGCCTCAAAAGCAACGACGTGCCATGAACTTAGGGCTCGTTCAAGGCAACAAGAAGCACGTTGTTACCTATCGAGTGCGTGGCGGATTGGCAACAGGTATGAGACGCCTGTTGCCGCCTGCCGACAGTCCGTCAGCTGAAGTAGCCGAGAGCTGCGCCCCTCTCTCCCCTCCGAGCATGCATGCAGCTGCTTGTCGCGTAACAAGATGTATCGCCACACCAACAATTCCGCCGGGACTTCCTCAGGCGGTTCCAACCTTGCATGAACGGAATGCACAACCAGTCAGTTTTTGCCGAGCTCGCGAAACACTGAAGATGTCAGTTCCTGACCTGGTTTCGCGCTTCTCGTAAGACTTCCCAACTCGCGATCAAATGCTCGCAACGCAGGCAACAGCCGCCGAAAGATCCGTCAATACAAGATTCTCACGCGAAAGCGCGAGTCTCTCCGTGGTTCTGCTCTCGTTGGGCAGTCGCAACGAGCTGGAACGGGCGGTCAGTGTTTTAACGCCCTCGCTTCGACGCTTTGGGGCGCAGTTGGTGGTGGCGCGTGCAGACGACGACGCGACCGCGCCGGGCTTGAATCAGGATATGCCGGTGTCATTTATCCGGGCTCCTAAAGGGACCGACCGGGCGGCACTTTGCGATATGGCGATGGCCGCCGCAACGGGCGATATCGTTGCCTTACGCGAAGATACGTCGGTCCGCGACTCCGAGTGGATGGAGTCTTTTTCTGGCTCAGTCCGCTCGAGCGGGCCAGTCGAGGCGGTCGTGTCCGACCACGACTTGGTGGCGATCGGCAGGCAGTCGGATTCTCTGACGGTGGCTGAGCCAACGCCCCGGCCCGAGGCAGGCATCAGCATAGAGCCATCACCAGCGCACAAGACCCGAATCTCGGTCCCGCTTGCGGAGCGACGCTCGGAGAATCGACGGGTCGTCGCTCGGGACGCCTAGTTCGGCCGCTGGGTCCGGGAGCACGGCGGACCGGCCTCCAGATCGGTTGCCAACCGCGGGGCGCGATCTCTCGATGCCGGACACAGTTGCTTCAGCACAACAAGTTGACGTGATCGCGCCCCATACTGTTGCAACACCGTCGATCTCGGCAGTACCCACAGGGCTTGGCGGCTGGTGCGGCGCCGCTTTGTCCTTACGGACTGTGCTGCAATCACTTGGGCTCCCTGTTGCCGGGGCAGTTCACGTCGAGCAATCGCGTGCGCTTCCACCACTAAGGCTTTTTCAACCCGCTGAACGGGCTCCCGCCATAAACCCCACGTCCGAATAAACGCTGAGGTTCTGCTGGTCCCTTTCCTGCTGATATCACGGTGTCGCTCGGCGAGGTGAGCCGTGGCCGGACAATAGGCAGGTCGTTGCAGTTGCTGGACTTATTCGTCGTCGCAAGGGATCGTCGCGCGAGCTCCATCGCTCGGTGTCGCTGAGCTAACACACAAGGAAAGGTCTGTAAGCGTGAGCCGAACGATAGAAGGGCAGGTGCGGCCTCGTACGGTCGATCAGCTCAAGCCGGGTGACCGCGTCGTCGTAATTGGCGCCGGACCGGCGGGGCTCACAGCGGCCTACTTGCTCGCCAAGGACGGCGTAAAGGTGACCGTCGTCGAGGCCGATGATGTCGTCGGTGGCATCTCGCGCACGGCGCAGTACAATGGGTACCGATTCGACATCGGCGGCCACCGGTTCTTCACCAAGATCGCCCCAGTCGAGGCGCTCTGGCATGAGATCTTGGGTGAGGACTTCCTCGCAGTCCCGCGCCTGTCGCGCATTCACTACGGCGGAAAGTACTTCGACTATCCCCTAAAGGCGGGCAACGCGCTCTCTGGGCTCGGTATCTGGAACGCTGGGCTCATTGTTCTCAGCTACCTATGGGCGCACGTCCGCCCGTACCCTGTGGAAGAGACGTTCGAGCAGTGGGTCTCGAACCGATTCGGTAAGCGCCTTTACCGGATCTTCTTCAAGACGTACACGGAGAAGGTCTGGGGAATTCCGTGCAGTGAGATCCGCGCCGAGTGGGCCGCGCAGCGGATCCAGGGGTTGTCGCTGGCCAAAGCGATCCTTCACGCCGCGCAGCTTCAGAAGCGATCGGACTCGATCAAGACGCTGATTCATGAGTTTCAGTATCCACGTTTTGGCCCCGGGCAGATGTGGGAAACGGCGGCCAAGCGCGTTGAGGCGCTTGGCGGCGAAGTCCTCATGCGACATGACGCGGTGAAGCTGGAGCAACGCAATGGCCGCATTGTCGCTGTCCGCGTGAAAACGCCGGTGGGCGAGCGTCGGATCGAGGGCGATCACTTCATTTCGACCATGCCGATCCGTCACCTCGTGCGCGCGCTCGATCCGGCGCCGTCCGATTCCGTGCGGGCCGCCGGCGAAGGGCTGAACTACCGCGACTTCCTGACCGTTGCGCTCATGATTCGGGAGGAGAACATCTTCCCAGACAACTGGATCTACATCCACACGCCGGGCGTGAAGGTCGGTCGCATCCAGAATTTCAACAACTGGAGCCAGGCGATGGTACCGGAGCCAGGTACAACGTGCGTCGGCATGGAGTACTTTTGCTTCGAGGGCGATGGGATGTGGACGAGTCGCGATGAGGACCTGATCGCGATGGCAAAGGACGAGCTGGCGGCGTTGAATCTCGCGGACAAGAGTCGCATCTTCGACGGCACCGTCGTACGCATGCCAAAGGCATATCCGGTGTACGACTCCGTGTATTCCGACCATCTACAGACCGTGCGCGGCCACATTGATCAGGTGACCAACTTGCACACCGTCGGCCGCAACGGCATGCACAAGTACAACAATGCCGACCACTCGATGCTCACGGCGATGATGGCGCTGGAGAACATGCGTGGGGCTTCGCATGACGTCTGGTCGGTCAATACCGACTTTGAATACCACGAGGAGCAGCGCGTCGAGGGGCAGGACAAGGGCAACGCGGCGCCGCCGCCCGCGCGTGCGTCCGCGGGCGCGTGAGCTCGAGGTGCGGATCGGTGTGGACGCCACCAGTTGGGCGAACGGTCGGGGCTATGGGAGATTTGCGCGCGAGATCATCCGCGCGATGGCCGAGCTGAGCCCCGAACACGAGTACGTCTGTTTCGGTGACGATCGGGCGATCGATGCCTTTCCCAACCCGCCTCGCAACGTCTCCCCGGTTCGTGTGGCGCTGGCCGAATCTCCGACCACGGCGGCATCCGCCGACGGCAATCGCTCACCCGTCGACATGTTGCGGCTGACGAGGGCGGTCTCGCGCCAGCAGCTCGACGTGTTTTTTTCGCCAACCGTGTACACCTACTTCCCGCTGCCCCCCAGGCTCCGGGCTGTGGTGACGGTCCACGACACGATTGCCGAACGCTTTCCGGAGCTTACGCTGCCGAGCGTCCGCGCTCGATTGTTCTGGAAACTCAAGGTTGGCTTGGCGATCCGACAGGCCAACGTCATCCTCACCGTGTCGCACTACTCGGCGCGTTCGATCGCGGACGTGTTTCACGTGTCGAGGGACCGCATCCACGTCGCGGTCGAGGCGCCCGCCAGCGCGTACTTTCCGAGTTCGACCGACGAGGCGATGGCCGCCGCCGAACGCGCAGGGTTGCCGCGCATGCCGGCGCCGCGATGGTTCGTCTACGTCGGCGGCTTCAACCCGCATAAGCGATTGGATGTCATCGTTCGGGCGCATGCGCGAACCGCCAAGGCCAGCGCCAACCCACCGTACCTGCTTCTCGTGGGCACGCTGCAAGGCGACGTGTTTCACGGCGAGGCTGGCCGCATTCGCGCGCTGATCGACGAACTGGGGACGGCGCCCTTCGTGCGGTGGACCGGCTTCCTTCCTGACGACGAGCTCCGCCAGCTGCATAGCGGCGCCACCGCCGCCGTACTCGTTTCCGAGTGTGAAGGCTTCGGCCTGCCAGCCGTTGAAGCTGCGGCATGCGGCGCACCCGTCATTGCCACCACGGAGAGTCCGCTGCCTGAGCTGCTCGCCGGCGGGGGCATCTTCGTGCGACCAGGGGATGAGGACGCCGTGGCGCGGGCGATGGACCAGCTCCTCTCCGACGATGCGTTCAGGCGCCAACTCGGAACCCGGGCGCGGGAACGGGCCAGTGCATTGACCTGGCGGGCGGGGGCGCAGGCCGCGCTCGGTGCCCTCCTCGAGGCTGCCGCATGAGCGGACTGCGCTTCTGCATGCTGACGACGTTCTACCCTCCGCATTCCTTTGGCGGCGATGCCATTGGCATTCAGCGGCTCTCCAGGGGACTCGTCAGGCGCGGTCACCGCGTGACCGTCGTCCACGATACCGACGCCTACAACATTCTTCGGCGCGGTAACGAACCGCAGGTCCCTGATATCGACGATGACGAGGGGGTCGAAGTCGTGCGCCTGCGCTCGTCGTCGCCCGTGTTTTCCACCCTCCTGACGCAGCAACTGGGGCGACCGGTCGTCAACGGCAAGCGCATCCACGCCTTGATCCAGCACGGCGGATTCGATGTCGTCAACTTCCACAATGTCTCGCTGATCGGCGGGCCGGGCCTGTTCCGGTACGCAGGGGACGCAGTTTCTCTGTATATGGCCCACGAGCATTGGCTGGTCTGTCCGATGCATGTGCTGTGGCGCCATAAGAAGGAGCGCTGCACGGGACGCGAGTGTATTCGTTGCGCGATCAGCTACCGCCGGCCTCCGCAGTTGTGGCGCCAAACGGGATTCCTCGAACGAGAATTGGCCCACGTGGATGCGATCATCGCCATGAGCGAGTTCAGTCGAGCGAAACACCGGGAGTTCGGCCTGCCGCGCGACATGGAGGTCCTACCGTACTTCCTGCCCGATCCCGAATCGGAAGCTGTTCCTGAAGCAACGGGGCCTGCGCCGCACAACCGTCCGTACTTCTTCTTTGCCGGTCGACTGGAGAAGATCAAGGGATTGGACGACGTCATCCCGCTCTTTCGTGAGTACCCTGACGCCGACTTGGTCATTGCCGGTGACGGCGAATACGCCGCGGAATTGCGGGCATTGGCCAGCGGAATGCCTAACGTAGTATTTCTCGGCCGCATTTCTCCTGAGGAACTTCGAGGTTACTATCAGCATGCGGTGGCATCCCTGGTGCCCTCTGTTTGCTTCGAGACCTTTGGCATCGTCCTTATAGAGGCGTTCCGCCAAGGCACGCCCGTACTGGCCAGACGGCTCGGTCCCTTCCCGGAGATCATCGAGCAGTCGGGAGGCGGCGAACTCTTCTGGACCGCGGATGAGCTGCGCGCCGCCATGCAGCGGCTGCAGCGCGATCCGGGATATCGCCGTCAGCTGTCACGCGCTGGGTATCAGGCGTACGTCGATCGTTGGACCGAACGCGCGGTCGTTCCGCGCTATCTTGACATAGTTAGGCGCGCCGCGGAGCGTCGCGGACATATGCGCGTGCTCGAGGCGCTGGCCACACAGGAGGTTGCGTGAACGTCTTCATCACCGGTGGATGTGGGTTCATCGGCTCTCACCTCGCCGAACGGCTGCTGGCGCGCGGTGATCGCGTGTTGGTGCTGGATGACCTTTCAACGGGTCGCATGGAGAACATCTCACACCTCATCGGCCACCCAGGGTTCGATTATCGCATTGGGTCTGCCCTCGACCTGCCGCTCGTGACGGAGTTGGTGGATCGTTGTGACTTGACCGTCCATCTCGCCGCCGCCGTTGGCGTGCGGCTCATTGTCGAGCGTCCCGTCCATACGATCGAGACGAACGTCCGCGCAACGGAGACAGTGCTGGCAGCAGCCGCGAAAAAGCAGAAGCTGGTGGTGGTGGCGTCGACGTCCGAGGTCTACGGAAAGTCCACGCTCATCCCGTTTCGAGAGGACCACGACCTGCAACTGGGCCCGACATCACACTCGCGTTGGGCGTATGCGTGCTCCAAGGCGTTGGATGAGTGGCTGGCCCTGGCCTACTCGCACGAGAAGCACGTGCCGGTGATTGTCGTTCGCTTCTTCAATACCGTAGGCCCGCGACAAACGGGCCGTTACGGCATGGTGCTCCCCAACTTCGCTCGGCAGGCCCTGATGAACGAACCCATCACGGTCTATGGTACCGGTGACCAATCGCGCTGCTTCGGGCACGTACAGGATGCCGTCGAAGGCCTTCTGCGCTTGATTGCGACACCACAGGCACTCAATGAAGTGTTCAACATCGGCTCCACGGAAGAGGTGTCCATCCTTCGCTTGGCGGAGCTGGTGAAAGAGGCGGCGGGGAGCTCGTCGCCGATTCAGCTCGTTCCCTACAGCGAGGCTTACGCCGCGGGATTTGAGGACATGATGCGGCGCGTCCCGGACGTCACAAAGCTCGAACGGGTCACCGGATTCAGACCTCGCACGCCGCTGTCGCAGATCATTGCCGACGTTGTCGCGGACCAGCGCGCGCGCATCAACGGTGAAGCGGGTGAGTGGCGTCTTCCGGCTGGCGCACGTTAGGCAGGAACATGCGCGGCATCCTCACGTGGCACTCCCTGGACACATCGGGCTCCCCGATCTCTGTGGCGCCTCAAGTCTTTCGCCAGCAGGTGCGGTTCTTGGCTTCGGGACGTGTTCGCGTGGTTTCCCTGACCGACCTGGCGCGCCATCCGGATGACGGGAGCGACGTCGTGGCCCTAACGTTTGATGACGGATTCGCGAACGTGGGGGACTTGGCGGTGCCCCTGCTCAGGGAGCATGCGTTGACCGCGACGATCTTCGCCGTTACCGAACACGTCGGCGGGTCAAACGACTGGGGAGGTCGGCCGTCGCCAGGGATACCCACCTTGCCACTCATGAATTGGAAGGGACTGGGCGTTGCGCTGGATGCGGGACTCGAAATCGGCGCGCACACGCGACGACACCGAGACCTCGCAGCCGTGTCGGGGGCCGCCCTCGAAGATGAAGTCGCCGGGTGCGTCGAGGTGATTGCCGCCGAGACAGGGACGCGCCCGGTGTCGTTCGCTTACCCGTATGGCAGCACCGGACCAGGCGCCGTCGTTGCCGTGCGCGACATCTATCAGCAGGCGGTCACGACCGAACTCCGGCTGCTTGGCGACTCGGACGACCTGGCATTGCTTCCTCGAATTGACATGTACTATTTCCGATCTTCTGGACAGCTCGAGGCGTGGGGTCGGCCGTCGTTCAAGCGCCGGTTGTGGCTGCGGGCACAAGGGCGACGTGTCCGATCGATGGTCGCGGGTTCTGGGAGTTGGAGCGCCGCATGAGCCGCCCCTTGTTTCTCTCCGTCGTTATGCCGGCAAGGAATGGGCACGACGTGTTGCCGTTGGCGCTGGAAGCGCTCACGCAGTGCGATTTTCCGCGCGATCGCTGGGAGCTGATCGTCGTCGACGATGCCAGCACGGACGACACGGCCACGATAGCGGCGCGCTTCGCCGACGCGGTCATCAAGATCCCCGGCCGTGCGCACGGTCCGGCCTATGCCAGGAACCGAGGGGCGGAGGTTGCGCGTGGCGATGTGCTCGTCTTCTTCGACGCCGACGTGGTGGTGCATTCGGACACCTTGCGCCGCTTTGCGGAGCTCCTCGAAGCGCGCCCCGATATTGGTGGCGCCTTCGGTTCCTACGATGACAGGCCGCCTGCGAAGGGGATGATGTCGCAGTATCGCAATCTGCTGCATCACTACACACACCAGCAGAATGGTGGGGACGTCGCATCGTTCTGGGCCGGGGCAGGGGCCATTCGGAGAAACGTCTTCCTCGACGCCGGGATGTACGACGAGTGGCATTTCGCGCGGCCGCAGATCGAGGACATCGAACTCGGCCAGCGGATCTGCCGTATGGGTCAGCGTCTTGTCCTCCAACCGGACATACAGGTCACGCACCTCAAGCATTGGACGTTCGGGTCGGTCGTCAGGACAGACCTCCGTGACCGGGGAATTCCGTGGGCGCGGCTGCTCGCCCACAGCGGCGGCATGCTCAAGGTCGGGACACTCAACCTCAAGTGGACCGAGAAGCTCAATGTGATTTTGGTGTGGGCAGCGGTGCTCTTTTTGGGGCTGTGGTTGCCGCTGCGCGACAATCGCCTGGTTTTCGCCGCGCTGGGCTTCCTTGCCGTGGTCGTGCTGACCAACTGGAGGATGCTGGCCTTCTTTGCGCGGGTGCGCGGAGTGTTCTTTGCCCTGCGCGTGATTCCCGCCCACCTGTTGTACTATCTGCTGAACGGGATATCCTTCGGTACGGGCTTGCTGCTGCAACAGGCAGTAGGTGCGCCACTTCCGGACCCCACGATTGAAGCGTGGCACGAAGTGGGAGTGCAACGGTGGCCGCCCATCCCCTCCAAACACAGGAGGAGCACATGGACGGCCGGCAACGAGTAGTTGCGCGGCGATCGCGCGGAGGAGTGCTTCGCATGGTCACGCCTCGATCACGTCTTTCTGCGGTGGACGGTTCCGCCGGCCAACGCCAGAATACGGAAGAGCTGATGATTCCGGCCCTGCAGTTGGCGTTCGCGCCGCTGCACAAGCGGGCGTTTGGCCTCGCGACTGGCGCAGCTGGTGCCACCTTCATGTTGTTGCTCACGGTCGTGGCGAAGCTAAGCCCCTTGGCCAAGGGTTTTCCGCTGTACCTTCTGGGCGAGTATTTTTACGGCTACTCGGTCTCGTGGCCCGGTGCGGTCGTTGGCACGCTTTGGGGCTTCGCGGTGGGATTTGTCGCGGGGTGGTTCGCAGCGTTCTGCCGGAACCTGGCCTTGGCCATCTCCGCGTTTTTCATTCGCACCCGCGCCGAGCTGAATGCAACGCGCGAATTTCTCGACCACATTTAGCGTGCCCTTGGCCGACCTATGACAGAGACCCGTGAAACGGCGGTTCAGGCGACACTCCTGCAGCTGAACGCTCGCGCGTGGGGGATCTCATTCGGGTTGCTGTTGGGCGGCGGGTTGTTCCTGGCGACGGTGGTGCTGGTGCTCAAGGGCGGCCCAATGGTCGGGCAACACCTCAGTCTCATCTCCGCCTTTTTCCCCGGCTATCGCGTCAGTTGGCTCGGCGCTTTCATCGGGTTCATCTACGCGTTCGTTTTGGGCTATGCGTTAGGCCGCATCATTGGCGAGGTGTACAACCGGCTCACGGTGCGATAGCACGATCGGTTGGCATCCGGTCAATAAAACGAGAAAGAGGCGCCTGGCGGCGCCTCTTTCTGATTCTGCCCACTCCCTCGTTTACCACCCACGAAACTTCATCAATACCGAGGGCACGGTCTGCAACATGATCTTGACGTCAGTCCAGAAGCTCTGGGTGCGCAGGTACTGCAGATCCCAATTGACCTTCCCACGCACGTCTTCCAGGCACGCGTCGTACTTCTGGTTGATCTGAGCCAGCCCAGTCAGCCCCGGCTTCACGCGATGGCGGAACTGGTACTCGGCAATGTCGTCGCGCAGACGAGCCACGATGCTAGGTCGCTCTGGACGCGGACCAACAACGTTCATGTCGCCCCGAATGACATTCCAGAACTGCGGGACTTCGTCGATTCGGAATTTTCGAAGGTATTTGCCGAGGGTAGTGACGCGCGGATCATTCTCTTGCGCCCACACCGCACCGGACTTTCGCTCGGCGTCCACACGCATCGTGCGAAACTTGTAGATCGTGAACACCTGGCCGCCGAGGTCTTCCTGGCGTCGCTCGCGCAAGGCGAGCGTCTCTCGCCAACGCCGATCCATCCCGACGCGCGTTTGCGCGTAAAAGATGGGACCGCGCGAGGACATCTTGATCAGCACACCGACGACGAAACAAATCGGCGCCGAGACCACCAGTGCGGTGACCGCGGCACTGACGTTCAAGGCACGGCTCAGCGTTTCATTGCGCTCGCGAGGAAAGACCTGTTCAACCGAGGGAACCCGGTCCGCGGTTTTCGCGAGATCCACCGATCGAGGGCGCTCGATGATTCGAGCACCCTCGCCTGTGTCTGACCGACGAGTCGATCGTCCGGCAGGCGCGGAAATTCGAGGACTTTGACCATCGACGTACTGCGGCAACGATGTCTCCATACGTTGTCGGGGTGGGGCGGTTGACGCGAGACTAAGGCGTTTGGACGGTGCCGGAGGTTCCCGGACGCCGACCCCACCGCAGGATGAAATAGAATCCGATGATTGCCGACACGAACTGCAGGGTCTGCAACACGGACGTGCCCTTCTTTTGATCCGGAATGAAGATCTCGTCGCCATCGCGCAGCGACATGTCGCCCACGGTGCGATTGGCTCGCACCGCTTCCTGAAACTCCTTGGCGTCGATCACGGTCTTTCCCGACCGACGCACCGTTGTCTTGTTGAAGTCTGATGTGCCGCCAGGTCCACCGGTCGCCATGATGACGTCCGTGATCGCCTGATCGACGGGTACCGTCATGAAGCCACCGCGACCCACGGAGCCAAGGAGTGCCAGGCGAAGGAGCGGGGTGGCATTGAGGTCCGGCTTCTTCACGTACTTGCCGACTTCCTTGGTGAGGTGGTCCTTCAGCTCGGAATCGAGGACACCGGCTAGCGAGATGTCTGGCAGGTTCGGCAGCTGCAACATGCGATCGCCGCGCACGGTGAACGTGTCGGAAAACAGTGAGTCGCCAAGCAGCTGGACCAAAATGCGATCGCCGGGCACGAAGTCACCGTTCTTCAGGCGCATACGGATGGCGCTCGCGTCGCCAATCATCTTGTCGCGCGTCTTCGTGTCGGGAGCAACTTGGGCCGCGTTTTCCGCCGCCTTCGCAATCTGCTCGAGCTCGGCACGCGTTGCTTGGCGTCGCTGCTCCCCTAGGGAAGCCTGCGCATGCGTTGGCGAGGTCAGCGTTAAGCACAACAGTGCCGCGACGGCGACCTGGTCAAACGTGCGTCGAATTAGATGTCTCTGATGGCTCATGATGGCGAGTCAGCAATGCACTGATCGTGCTAAGGACGCGTTTCTGCTTTGCTTCGTCAAATCTAGTCACCCGAACGACTTCGGTCGCGTGACTTTCAACACAGAATCCACGATCGAAACGAACATGTGGGACACGGGCAACAGAACGACACCCTCTTCGAGTTTTGCACCACGGTACCATGCAACACCCGATCCGCCCGCATCGTAAAAAGTCTGCCTCGACTGCCGCATTCGGACGTGCGATCGTCCGAACGCGATGTGCGCTAAAGTTTTATCGACCTGTATATCAATTTCGCGTTTGGCAGTCGGGGCGCGCGATCGACCTCATGGGTGCGCACGCACGCTTTTGGCGACGCCGTTGCGCCGATTTTCAATGCAGCCGTGGCCGATGCGAGGCGCAAGGTGTGGCGCACGTGCCTCACGCCACACATCAGGGATAACGTGAATTTCAGATAACTCGTTGTTGCAGATGATCTTAGCGGTACTTGCACGCCCCGCACGACTTCTGCAAGATCTGCTCGTGGAAATATGCGCCTCATTACGCCGCCCACGGCAACACCAGCAAGCGCAGCCCAACGGGCACCGATGGTAGACATCGAACGCGACTCACCTCCGCCACTTGTCCTGCTTGCGAACGATCAGGAGTGGTCGGCGCGGTCGCTCGAGAGCATCCTCGGGCCCCACGGCTTTGCGTCTGTACGGGCCTACACTGGCCGACAGGCGTTGGATCTGGCGCGCCGCACGCGCCCAGACGTCATCATCGTGGACGCCGGCCTGCCGGACATCGCCGGCGTGGAGCTTTGCCAGCGCTTCCGGGACGATCCCGAGTTTCCCGCGAGCACGCCGATCGTGGTGACGACGGCTGGACCCGCGTCGCGGGCGCAACGTCTCGAGGCTTACCGCGCCGGTGCGTGGGAGTTCTTCAGCCAGCCCCTCGATTCTGAGGCGTTGCTGCTGCGTCTGGCCGTGTACGTGAAGGCCAAGCGCGAGATCGATCGCTCGCGCGAGGAGAGCCTGCTGGACACCGCCACAGGGCTGTACAACGTGCGCGGACTTGCTCGGCGAGCCAGGGAGATCGGAGCGGACGCGACGCGGCGTCATTCACCGTTGGCGTGTGTGGCCATCATGACGATCCCCGAGGCCAACGATGCGTCGTTAGGTGAGGACGTCGATCCCGTGGTCACGGAGCACTTGAGCGAGATCTGTCGTCGGACGGCGCGATCGTCGGATGTGGTCGGACGCCTTGGGCGCTCAGAGTTCGCCATCATCGCGCCAGCCACCGACGACAAGGGAGCCGTTCGGCTTGTCGAGCGGCTTCGGGAAATGGTGGAGACGATCCCATTGTCCGTGGACGGGGCGCCCCGCCAGCTGCGGGTTCGAGCCGGGTACCAGCGGTCGCTGATCAGCAGGCCGGTTGACGCAGGCGGTCCTGTTTTGCGCAGTTCACGGCGCTCCGGCATGGCCGCAGCGGGGACAAGCGCGCACGGTCACGGCGTTCGAGGAAAAGTCCCCCTGCGCTCGTGCAGAAGTGCCGCTTCGCCAGCGATTCCGGAACGCCCGGCCCAATCGCCGGGCGTTTTCTTATTCGTACGTTGCGATAAAACAACGCGGCGCGCCGGAAACCGTCCGGCGCGCCGCGCATGCCTTGCGAGTGAAGCCTAACGCTTCGACTTCGACTTGCCGTTCTCCTTGCCATTGCCGCCAGAGGTAATCAGCCCCGGGCCGGTCTCTGGCATGGCCGCATCGTAGCCTTCGAGGTAGGAATAGTACCTGAACTGCGGATTGGCGCCCATGTCGTTCAGGATGGCGCCTAGCAGGCGGACCGGCATGCGGTCCATCACGTTCAACTTCGCCTGGGCGAGCCGGCGATCTGTTTCGCCGGTCCGCAGGACGAGCACCATCGCCCCCGTAGCCGCACCAAGGGCGTAGGCGTCGATACCAGCGCCTAACGGTGCCGTGTCGACCAAAATAGCATCGAACTGATTGCGGAGGTCGCGAATGAGCTGCTGCATCGCGTCCGAGGCCAGCATTTCCGGTCCGTGTTGCCGGCGAGCACCGCCAGGAACCAGGAAGAGGTTGGGATTGGTCGTTGGACGGACGATCTCCGACAACGACGCCTCGCCGGCGAGGTAGTCGAGCAGACCGGGCGTTGGATCGCATTCCATCCCCTGGATGGTGTGCAGCGATCCGCGGCGAATGTCGCCGTCGATCAGTACGGTCCGATAGCCGCCGTCCGAGAGCGCGGTGGCTAGGTTCGCCGAGACGAACGACTTGCCATCGCCTGGTCCAGGTGACGAGATCGTCAGCTGCACTGGTCCAATCCCTTCATAGGCCGCTCGAATCGTCAACGACAGGGACCGGAAGGACTCCACCATCTGCGTCTGGTTGTGCAACCGCGCGGTGGGGTTCTTCACAGCCTTCAGCAGCGTTGGCACGGCGCCCACGACGTCCAACCCGAGTTCGTTCGTCGCCTGCTCGGGATATCGGAACCGCTTGTCCATGCGATCCAGCAGCAACGCGAGGCCCAGCCCGATGCCCACGGAAGCGGCCAGCGCCACCAGGAAGATCGAAGCAGCCGTGTCGGTCGACGGACGTCGCGGAGCCACGGCCGAATCGAGGATGGCGACGTCTGGCTGCGTGGTGAGATCGGCAAGGCGCGCTGCCACCGCGCGCGTCTGCAGATCGCCCACGATGGTGTTGGCGATGTCTACATCACGCTTGCGACGGCCTTCCTCGATCTGACGGGCAGGGATCTGCTTGAGCTCGACTCCAGCGCCATCGATGCGTCGCTTCATCTCCTGTTCTTGCGCCTGTACCTGGGCGATCGAGACCTCCATCTGCTGCGGAATGGTCTCCGTCTCCAGGACGTGGATCTTGTCCTTGACCTCTTTTACCAGGCGGAATTCGTCCGTGTACGTCTGCTGCAACACCCTGAGTTGCTGCTGCTTGGTCAGCAGGTCCGTCACGGCCAGCGCAAGGTTCGTGTTCCCCTGCAACAGCGCCGGCACCGAGCGAATGTCCTCCACCTTGTATCGGCCACTGTCCGACTTGGCCGCGTCCTTCATGGCGACAGCGGCTTCGACGTCCCGACGAACCCCATCGTAGTTCGCCTTATCCTGGAAGAAGGCGTTCAGGACCGGGTTCATCGTAATGCTGATGCCCGGCGCCAGCGGCGTGTTCTCCGTTGGCAATGTGATGGTGTTGATCTTGAACGATTCGTAGGCGATTTCGGCCGACTCGAGCTGTTCCTTGGCCTGTTTGAGCTGCTCCTCCACGGTATTGGAGGCCGCCGTCAGGTTCTCCTTCTTCAGGCGTCCGGCCTGGTCGACAAAAACGTGGACGAGCGTGTTGAGCGTCGTCGCCAGAAGTCCAGGGGCGTCGCCGTTGAGCTGCAGAGTCATCAGGTTGCTCTGCGGCATCAGGTTGACCTGGAGCGTCTTGGCCAGTTCGAGCGACGCTTCACGGGGCGTCTCGACATCGAACTCGTATGCGCGACCTCGTCGCAGCAGCTCCGCGGGCGGTTGCCAGAGGAACCCAACGACGCGACCGATGGAATCGCCCACGGCGCCACGTTCAACCACACGCTCCTGCGCCTTCCGGTCGTCCGCCAGGCGGATCAGCTGATAGGACTTCCCCGCGCCATCGATCTTGAGTCGATAACCCGCCGCGCGCAGTGAGTCCGACGGCAACAAGTTGCGGAAGACCAGCGTATCGGCGGGGTCCTTGGGATTCACGTAGAGCGCCAGCTTGGACACGACGTCGTCCAGCACCAGGTAGCTCTTGGCCAGTTCAGGCCACGCCAAGTCCGACGAGATCAACCCCGGGGCGACAATCGGACCGTTCTTGCCACCGTTTTGCGCAATCCAGATCGTGGCATTGACGCCGTACTTTGGCTTGACGAATTGCGTGGCAACAAACCCCACTGCGGCCCCGACAGCCACGATCGCGAGAATCAACCAACGATACCGCTTGATGGCGGACACCGATCGCTGGATCTGCTCGCCGACGTTGAAGGCAGCCTGGGGTGGAGCCGCCCCCCAACTCTGCAGCGACGGCAGCGCCTCGTGTCGGGGTGCCACCGGACCGGGAGAAGACGGGACGATGTTAGCGGACATGTGATGCCTGGAAGACGTTGAATTCGACCATACCTAGACGATTACCACGCAAAAAGGGCGCGCAAGCTGTGATACGTAACGCAATTCCGTTCGAAGCGTCTTTTTAGCAATTCTGGGCCCACCAAAGTGGGAGTGTTTGGCGCTGTCGCGCGTCTGCTATCTGTAGCTTCGTGACAACAGACATGTTGGCGACGGACTACATAGTTCGACGATTCTCGCCTCAGGAACGCCTCACATTCGGGGATTTCAGCGATATTTCGGCGTCACGAGGTGCTGTTTCTGTTCGGCGTTGTGGTTCGCGCCCTGTAGGACGTTGGCATCATTTCTTCTACGAATTCGGTTCGCAGTCCCTCGGAAACAGAGTTCAATTCTCCGGTTGGAGCGCGAGACATGGCAAGTGGCACTGTGGTCCAAGACGAAGATCGACCGAAAGAAGCTGGGGAGTCGCGCGATCCGCTCTCTATTTCGCCCACGTCAAGTTAGTCTGAATATTCTAATCGTCGATGATGATCGGACGCTGGGAAGGCTGCGCCAGTGTCCTGCAGATGGATGGGTACGATGTTACGACGCTAGGTCGCGGCGACGAAGCGATCGATCTGGTCAAGCGGCGGCGCTTCGACATCATCCTCGTGGACCTCTACATGACCCCGGTGTCGGGCATGGAGATCCTGAAAGCCACGATGGAGTCTAGCAAGGACACCATCGTGGTTGTGATGACCGGCAATCCGAGCGTAACCACGAGTATTGAGGCCCTCCGAGCGGGCGCTTGGGACTATCTGCCAAAGCCGTTCTCGGCCACGCACCTCCAGGTGTTGGTCGGGCGCGCCTCGCACGCGGTCATGGTGGCTCGCGAGACGCGTGACCTTCGTGTCCAGCTCCTCAAGCAGACTGGCAATTCCGACAAGCTCACGTTGCTCGGCGTTTCGCCCGCTTTCCGAAAGGCGGTGGACCTCGCCAGAAAAGTCGCGAGCACGGATGCCTCTGTCATGATCATGGGCGAAAGCGGTACAGGGAAAGAACTCATCGCCCAGTTCATTCATCAGTACAGCCGCCGCGCTAGCCGCTCGATGGTGCCGATCAATTGCGCTGCGCTACCCGAAGGCTTGCTCGAGAGCGAACTGTTTGGCCACCGAAAGGGGGCGTTCACCGGAGCGGAGCGCGACAAGCCGGGGCTTCTCGAAATCGCCAATGGCGGCACGCTGTTCTTAGACGAGCTGACCGAGATGTCGCTTCCGCTTCAGGCGAAGCTGCTCCGTGTTCTTCAAGACGGCGTAGTGCGTCGCGTGGGATCGGAGAAGGAAGACGCCATCGTCGACGTGCGCTTCATTTCGGCCACAAACCGAAACCCACAGGATTGCGTGGCCAAGGGCACACTGCGCGAAGACCTGATGTATCGGCTTCGCGTCGTACCCATCAACCTGCCGCCCCTGCGGAAGCGTCAGGAGGATATCCCACTGCTGGCGAATCACTTCCTGACGCACTTTTGGGAACGTCACCGCGGTGCGAATGAGCCGTCGCCGAAGATTTCCGATGGCGCCATCGACTTCTTGCGATCTCGTCCGTGGCGCGGGAACGTCCGTGAGCTGCAAAACGTGATCGAGCAGCTCACCGTTCTCACCGAGCCCGGGCATGTGATTACGGCAGAGGACGTTCCGATTTACGACGACGCGACGACCGAAGCGCCGACCACTGGGCTCCCCGCGAATGTGCTGGCGGACAGCTTCCACGTCGCGAAGGACAAGCTGATCGCGCACTTCGAAAAGGAGTACCTCTCGCAACTCATCTCCCGGGCGGGCTCGAACATGTCGAAGGCGGCTCGCTTGGCGAATATCGACCGGACGACGCTATACCGGTTGATGGACAAGCATGGGTTTCGCCGAGAGGAGATGATGGGTACGTTCGAGGAGTGAGAAGCTCGAACAAGGATCTGCAGTCCGCATTGATTCCAGCCGTCGCAGAAGGTCGGCTGGTTCGCGCCGAGTCGGCGCGTGCTCCGGGGGCGAGCCGGGGGCAGGGTTCGTCACCGCCACCGCCCGGAGGACCACCGTCGCCGCCGTGGCGCGCATTGACCGCCGCGGCCGCCGACGTCGCGACGACGTGGCCCGTGGACGAACACACGCGCATCACGACGTCCGACATTCGCGCCGCCGTCAGCACCATCGTCGAGTCATTGCGAGCCGTGGTGGACGGACTCGCGCCGGACCTCGCGATCATTCCGGTGTTTGTGCCCGTGCGTCGAGTGCTGGAGGCCTTGCGACGTTCGTTCCTGGACCATGCGCAGGCCCCGGATGTGCGACCGTTCTCCGATGAGGTGGTGGCGATCACCCGGGCGATGGAGCGCTTGCAGGAAGCGATGGACGCGGACGCGACCCACCGCTTCGCATCGCGGCTCACAGGGTCGGAAGCGCAGCAGTTGGTGGTGGAAATGGCGCATGACATGCGCTCGCCCCTGGGGTCGATCCTCATTCTCGCCGAGCGCCTCCGGGCCGGCGCTGGGGGCGACTTGTCACCGATTCAGGTCCGCCAGCTCGGACTCATCTACTCGGCGGCGTTCGGACTCAGCGCGCTGGCGGGCGACGTGATTGAGCTGGCACGCGGGGGCACCACCTTGATCGATCAGGAGCCGCTCGCCTTTGCGGTGTCTGACGTGCTGCAGTCGATCCTCGACATCCTCCGCCCGATGGCCGAAGAGAAGAAGCTGACCATGCGATGCGTTGGGCCATTGGCCGACGTCCGTATTGGCCATTCAGCGGCACTCAACCGGGTATTGTTGAACCTGGCGACGAACGCCATCAAGTTCACGAACACTGGCTCCGTCGAAGTTGTGTGCAGTGAACTCGACCGCACGCGCGTCGAGTTCTCGGTGCGAGACACCGGGCGCGGTATTCCCTCCCACGTGCGCGCCAATTTGTTTGAGGCGTTCCGTCAGCGACAAACGCCCGGCGACTACGCGTTCTCCAGCGCCGGCCTTGGGCTCTCGATTTGCGAGAAGCTGGTCCGAGCCATGGGTGGCGAGTTGCACGTGGAAACCGAGCTGGAAAAGGGAACCCGGTTCTACTTTGCCCTCGAGCTACCGCAGCCCCCGCGCTTTTAGTCGTGGCCACGCGACCGGTCCCTTCACTGGACGCGTGGATTCGGACGACGCAGTTTATCAGGTAGCCTGTCTTTCGATCGACTCACACCACCCGCTGAGGCACCGATGACTCAACGTCGCGACTTCGTCACCTCTCTTCTGCGCGCGGGCGTCGCGCTGCCGGTCATGAACGCCGGGGCATTTCGGCACTTGATCGAGGGAGACGCCATGGTCCGCGGGAAGGCGGCGAATGCGGTGGCGAGCGATGAAGACTATTGGAACGAGATCGCGCGAGCGTTCGATACGGATCGATCGCTGGTGAACCTGAACAATGGTGGGTGTAGTCCAGCGCCGTCGCATGTCATGGAGGCGATGATACGGGATCTCCGGTTCTCGAATGAAATCCCCGTCGAGCACATGTGGGGGGTGTTGGAGCCGCGGATCGAAAGCTGCCGGCGGGACCTCGCGCAGATGTTTGGCTGCGACCTGGAAGAAATCGCGATCACGCGGAACGCGTCCGAAGCCAATGAGACGATGATCCTTGGCCTCGACTTGAAGCGCGGAGACGAAGTGCTGGTGACGAACCAGAACTATGGGCGCATGCTCACGACGTGGGACCAGCGCGTCCGGCGCGACGGGATCGTCCTGAAGCAGATCTCATTCAAGGTTCCCGTCCCGTCACAGCAGTATCTCGTCGACCAATTCCGGGATGCGATCACACCGCGCACACGGGTCATCGAGATCACGCACATCACGAACCTCACGGGACACATCTTCCCGGTGCGCGAGATCGTTCAGATGGCGCGTGCGAAAGGGATTGAGGTGTTCATCGACGGCGCACACGCATTCGCCCAATTCCCGTTCACGCGTGACGAACTGGATGCGGACTATTACGGGACAAGTCTGCACAAGTGGTTGCATGCGCCGATTGGCACGGGCTTCCTGTACGTCCGGCGCAGCAAGATCAAGTCATTGTGGCCGATGATGGCGGCTCCATCGTCCATGGATGAGAACATCCGCAAGTACGAAGAGATCGGCACGCATCCAGCGGCCAATCACAACGCGATCTCGGTGGCGGCCGCTTTTACTCGCGGTATCGGCCTGGATCGCAAGGCGGCGCGACTCCGCTTCCTGCGGGACCGCTGGGCCGATCGCCTGGAGAAAGAGTCCTCGCGCGTGCACGTCCTCACCACGCGCGACGATCGTCACTCCTGCGGGATTGCGATGGTCAATGTGGACGGCATCGACACGCCCAAGCTGCAACAGTGGCTGTGGGGGAAGCATCGCATCATGACCACGACCATCGTCCACCCGGAATTTCACGGGCTGCGCATCACTCCGAGCATCTATACCACGCTCAGCGACATCGACACATTCGGCGACATGATGGTCCAGGCCATCCGGTCGGGCATCGCGGTCTAGGCCGAAGCCCTCGCCGCCAGACCAAACGCCCGTCCTGTCGACGGGCGTTTGTATTTCAGGGGGTGGTGGCGAGGTGCGCGACCTGGTCGCGGCCCGCGCGTTTGGCGGTGTACAGGGCCGCATCGGCCCGCTGCGTCCACGACATGGCGTCATCTCCCAGCTGCAGCTCGGCGATGCCGACCGACAGCGTGCACTCCAGCTTGGGCTCCGAGCCCTGCTGGGCCGCCAGCACCTCACGCATGGCGCGCCGGAGCTTCTCGCCTAACGCGGTGGCTCCCTCGTGAGACGTCTCCTGCAGGATGACGGCAAATTCATCGCCACCGTAGCGGCAGACGTAGTCCACACGGCGCAGGAACGTCCGCGACAGGGCGCGCGCGACCTGTCGCAGCGCCTCATCGCCGACCGGATGCCCGAACGCGTCGTTGATCTGCTTGAAGTTGTCGACGTCGATCATCATCAGGCACGCCGGCTGCCCAAGGAGCGAGTGCAACTCGATGCTGCGCGTAATGTAGTCGTCGAAGGAGCGTCGGTTCGGCAGGCGGGTGAGTGGATCGAGGGCACTCTCGCGACGCGCGTCCTCCAGTTCACGCCCCAGACTTTTCAGCTTGTCGGCCAGGACGGTGAACTGCTGTCGTTGACGCTCCCGCCGCGCCACCATCAGGTTTTCCATGACCGAGATGGCCGCGATCGTTTCGCGTTTGAGCTGCTCGGTGGAGTTGCCCGTGACGGCCGCCTTGACGCGCGTGAAGTGCTCGGTGGCGATTCGCCCCTCTTCCTGCTCTTCCAACACCAGCTGGTGCAGTGCCGACACGAACGCCCAGATGCTATCCCTGAAGTCGCCGAGGGCGCGGGTGACGTAGGCGGCCTCGTCGCGCCGTGTGCCGCCGAAGTACTGCACCAGTCCCTTCCAGTCGCGGTACAGCACACCGCCGGCTGGCCGCTCCTCGCTCGATCCCGGGCGGGTAGCGCCCATCGTCGCGTGAAGCATCCACGCGTGAACCAGGTTCCGCGTGTCACCTGCTCCCGCGGTATCGGTGTCAAAGGCGTGCTTGCCGTACAGCTGCAACACGGCGCCCAACGCATCCAGGACCAACGACGTCTCGGGAGACATCTTGGCCGGCGTGCTCGAGTCCTCCGGGGCAGGGGTCGCCGGCGCCGGGGCTGAAGAGCTAGGTGATTTGGACTGCCGGAAGATGGACAACACGTGATCGACGTCCTTCGCGTGAGCCGCTGGCCTAAGAAAACGCCATGGGGACAGACGCGGGGACCGACGTCCCCGAAACGCCGCCTGCCAACCCTCTTTCGTGAGTATCGGTCTGGCGCCGGTGAAACCGTAGCACCGCCCGGCGGCGCGGGTCACCAAATCCCGGGCACCTCAACGCGGCTTTCTTGCCCCGACCGCGGCCGTCGCCCTGCCTAGAATCGGCCGCTCAGTAGCCAAAGCCCGCTGGCAAAGCCGATGGTGACGATGGCTTGACGCACCCGTTGTTGGGGCACGCGTTGCGCCATCGCCGACCCGGCGTAGCCGCCAACGATCGCCCCCACAGCCATGGCGAGCGCCACCGGCCAGTTCACAAGACTCGACCGAGCGAAGGTGAGCGCGGCCACGGCGTTGATGCATAACGCGCCGAAGTTCTTCAGGCCGTTCATCCGGTGAATGTTGGTGAATCCGATGAAGCCGAGGGCGGCCAGCATGAGGATACCGATGCCGGCCCCGAAGTACCCGCCATACAGCGCGACCAGAAGTTGAAAGACCAGGACGAGCAGCGGAGGCGCCGTCGGGTCGCCACCAACGGGCACTGTCTCGGGACCTCGGCGCGCTCGCATCCAATCCATAAAGGGGCGTTGCACGACGAAGAGCGAGGTGGCTCCAAGCACCAACCACGGGACCAAGGCCTCAAACCGAGCGGCGGGCGTACGCAGCAGCAGTAGGGCTCCCAGAAACCCACCGCAGACGCTCGGGATGGCCCACCGGAGGGCCCAGCTAGTTGCCCCGGACAGCTCGCGACGATACCCGAGCATGGAACCGAGCGCCCCGGGCCAGAGGGCGACGGTACTCGTGGCATTTGCGACGATCGGCGAGATGCCGAGCGCAATCAGCGCAGGAAAGGTGAGGAGGGTACCACCCCCCGCAATCGAGTTGATCGCTCCGCCACCAATCGCAGCGAGGACAACGAGGAACAGGTGGCTGGCGCTTGTGTCGGGCGCGATGATGGAGGGGTCTCCTCTGACGGCGAGGTCAGCATTGCACGGAGGGTGCGTCGGGTCGCGATCGGTGCTTGCAGCGGGATGATCGCGAGGCGCCGAGGGATGCTGGTCTTCAAGGCATTGTCGGGAACAGCCCGCGCGTCGTCAGGGGTTGGCTGGCAGACGCCCGGTAGAACGTGGGGAAGCTTCACGCACGCGGAAGAAAGCGGATTCCGCGGCAGGCAGCAATACGACGCGGGGCAGTACGGCGATAGCTTTCGGGTGCGAGTATTCTCCGCAGGTGCGGACTCTATGACAAAGGGAGAGCGAAGGGTATGACGACCACGGCGACAACTTCCGCGCCGAGCACGGGCGCATCGATCGAAGTGCGTGACGGCCGTACCGGCCAGTCCTATACGCTCCCGGTTGCGGACGGCGCCATTCGCGCCACGGATCTTCGACAGGTCCGCGTGGATGCGAATGATTTTGGACTGATGTCGTACGATCCGGCATTCATGAACACGGCTTCGTGCCGCAGCGCAATCACGTACATCGACGGCGACCAAGGGATACTGCGCTACCGTGGCTACCCGATCGAGCAGCTGGCGGAGACCGCCAGTTTCCTCGAGGTCGCGTGGCTGTTGCGTCACGGTGAGTTGCCGACCCAGACCGAGTACGACCGCTGGGTGCACGACATCACGTACCACACGTACGTGCACGAGAACATCAAGCATTTCCTGGAAGGCTTCCGGTACGACGCGCACCCGATGTCGATGTTAGGCAGCTCGGTCGCTGCACTTTCCAGTTTTTACCCGGAAGCCCGCAACATCTTCGATCCGGAACAGCGGTACATCTCGATCATCCGGCTGCTGGCGAAGGTGCCAACGATTGCCGCGTTCTGTTATCGGCACGTGAAGGGGCTGCCCTTCGTGTATCCGGATAACGACCTGCCGTACGCGGAGAACTTCCTGTCGATGATCGCCCGGATGAGCGAGTCCAAGTACGTCTCGAATCCGGTTTTCGCCAAGGCGATCGAGATCCTGTTCATCCTGCACGCGGACCACGAACAGAATTGCTCCACCAACGCCGTTCGAGCTGTCGGATCGTCCCACGTCGACCCGTTTAGCGCGGTGGCAGCGGGCATCATGGCCCTCTACGGCCCCCTGCACGGGGGCGCCAATGAGCAGGTGCTCCGCATGATCGAGAGCATTGGCCACGTCAAGAACGTGCCGGCCTTCATTGACGAGGTGAAGGGTGGCAAGGGCCAGCGCCTGATGGGCTTTGGGCATCGCGTGTACAAGAGCTACGACCCGCGGGCCAAGATCGTGAAGAAGCTGGCGGATGACGTCTTCCGGGTGGTCGGCATGGACAAGGACCTGGAGATCGCGTTGGAGCTGGAGCGCATTGCCCTCTCCGATGACTACTTCATCCAACGGAAGCTTTACCCCAATGTCGACTTCTACACGGGCCTGATCTATCGGGCGATGAAGTTCCCCACCGACTACTTCACCGTCCTCTTCGCCATTCCGCGTGTCGCGGGCTGGCTGTCGCAGTGGGAGGAGATGCTGCTGGACAAGGAGCAGAAGATCGCGAGGCCGCGCCAGATCTATACGGGCTACGATGAACGTCCGTACACTTCGAGCCTCCGACACCGCACGGCAAAGTAGCAGCTGGTCGATCGGTCGTTGAGCGATGTGACCGGGGGCGCGCGGGGGCTACCGCGCGCCCCGTCGTCTTGCGTTGCGGCGGGGCTTGGTGTGGTCCGGACCGACGGGCCGAGTTGGGGCCGCCATCTGGCGCCTTGTTGCACGCCCAGCCCGTGTCGCCGTCCGAGAAAGATCCGTATCGGTCGCCGCCGAGAGACACCAACGGCGAACCGGACAGCGCGCACAATGCGCGACGCGTGCGGTACAGACCAGTGCGCCCAGCTCCATCAGGGCTTGGTTGTGGACCCACGCCGCCTTCCCGTGCTGGGGTACGATGGACGTGGCGACGCGCCAGATTCGCGAGAGATCGCGCGCGCGTTTTGGTTTGAGCTGTGGGGCGAAGAGCCGGGCAAGTACACGGGCAACGTTCGTGTCGACCAACGGCGCCGGGTGCTCGTAGGCGAACGAGGCGACGGCACCGGCGGTGTAGCGTCCGATGCCGGGAAGGGCGCGCAACGCCGCGACACTGTCGGGAATCGTGCCTCGGTGCGAATCGCGCACCTCGCGGGCGAGGGCGTGCAGGTTGCGAGCGCGGGCGTAGTAGCCGAGTCCCTCCCATCGCTCCATCACCCGCCGCGGGCTCGCTTCGGCGACGGTGTCCAGCGTCGGGAAGCGATCCAGGAACCTCTGGTAGTAGTCGATGACGCGTGACACCTGCGTCTGTTGCAGCATCAGCTCCGACACCAGGACGCGATACGGATCGCGTGTGCGGCGCCAGGGAAGGTCTCGTCCATGCCGTCGGAACCAGGCACGAAGGGCGCGCGAGACCCTCCGCGCGATGGCGGGATCGATGGCGACGTCACCAGGCATGATCGTCGCCAATCTAGGCGTCAGTACTTTGCGATCGTAGGGTCGACCTCGTCGGACCAGCGAAGAATTCCGCCGGCCACGTTCCACACATCGTTGAATCCAGCCTGCTGCAGGAATGTCACGGCACGCGCGCTGCGCACGCCGCCCTTGCAGAAGACCAGGACCGGGTGTCGCGGATCGAGCGACTCAACGGCATCGGGAAGTGTGTGCAACGGGATCAGTCGTGCGCCGGGAATCCGGGTGATCGCATGCTCCTGGACTTCCCGGACGTCAATCAGCTGCACCCGGGGCTCGCTTCTTACCCGCGTGGCGGCTTCCGTCGGCGTGAGCTCTGGGACGGCGGCGATGCCGGGGCCGGACAGGCCGCAGAACCGTTCGTAGTCGATCAGGTCCGTCAGCGTACGTGCGCCGCACGCAGGGCACGAGGGGTCCTTGCGCACGCGCACGGTGCGCACTTTCGCGCCCAGGGCGTCGACCAGCAACAACCGGCCCACCAGCGGTTCGCCAATCCGCAGGATGAGCTTCAACACCTCCGTCGCCTGCCAGACGCCGACGAGCCCAGGCAGCACACCCAGCACGCCACCTTCGGCGCACGAGGGGACGAGCCCTGGCGGCGGCGGTTCCGGATACAGGCATCGATAGCATGGCCCGTCAGCCGCACCAAACACGGAGACCTGTCCGTCGAACCGGAAGATGCTCCCGTACACGTTCACCTTCCCGAGCAGCACACAGGCGTCGTTCACCAGGTACCTTGTGGCGAAGTTGTCGGTGCCGTCCACGACCACGTCGTACGACCCAACGATGGCCTTCGCGTTGGCGGCGGTCAGCCGCGCATGGTGACGCACGATCGAGACATGCGGATTCACGTCGCGAAGGCGGTCACAGGCGGAGTCGAGCTTGGACCGCCCGACATCGGCTGTGCCATGGAGTAGTTGTCGCTGCAGGTTCGAGGCATCGACGCGGTCATCGTCGACCAATCCGAGGGTGCCGACTCCTGCGGCCGCCAGATACAACGCCACGGGCGAGCCAAGTCCGCCAAGGCCCACCACGAGCACGCGTGCCGCCTTGAGCCGTTGCTGTCCGTCGGTTCCGACTTCGGCGAGCAACATGTGCCGGCTGTAGCGTATCAGCTCGTCTGAGGACAGCGTCGTTTCGGATGACGTTCCGAGCGCCTCCTCCGTTAAAAGCGTGCCCATGGGCTAACCTCCGGCGACGGCGGGCACGACGGTGACTTCGTCCCCGTCGTTGAGCGCGGTTTGGAAGCCGTCGAGGAATCGCACGTCTTCGTCATTGACGTAGAAGGTGACGAACGGATGCGGTCGCCCGTCGGCGTGGGCGAGGCGCGGTTTGAGCGCCGGAAAGCGGTCACCGAGTTCCTGAACGACGGCACCGACGGTTGGCCCGGAGACGGACAACGCGCGCTCACCAGCGGCAAAGGGGGCGAGGACGGCGGGAAGTGAAAGCGTGATGGACATGAGATGCCTAACGAAGTGGCTCCGGGGTTGGTTCGGCCGCGAGCGCGGCCACCTCCCGAAGGCGTGGGTCGATGAGTGGGGCGCTGGCCAGCACCTGGTCGACGGCCTCCACGGTCTTCAATCCATTTCCGGTGATGCAGAGGACGACTTCGTCGCGGGCGGTGAGATGGCCACTGTCGACGAGGGATCGCGCAGCCGCGACCGTGACGCCTCCCGCTGTTTCCGCGAAGATGCCCGATGTCTCGGCGAGCAGGCGGATGCCAGCAACCAAATCGGCATCGCTGACCGCCCGCGCCCACCCCTTGGTGCCGAGAATCGCGTCGCGCGCGATGAGGGCGTCGGCCGGGGCACCGATCGCGAGGGATCGGGCGATCGTGGCCGGTTTCACGGGAACCAACGTGGCCCCGCCCGACTCCACGAGCCTAACGATCGGCGCGCAGCCCGTGGCTTGCGCCCCAAACAATCGCGGCCCCTCCCCGTCGATCAGTCCCGCCGTACGGGCTTCCTTGAAACCCTTCGCGATCTTGGAGACCAGCGAACCGCCCGCCATCGGCGCGACAATCGCGGTGGGCGATCGCCACCCCAGCTGCTCGGCGATCTCGAATGCGACAGTCTTGGACCCTTCACCGTAGTAGGCGCGAAGATTCACGTTCACGATGCCCCAGCCGAATCGATCGGCGACCTGGGCGCACAGGCGATTGACATCGTCGTACGTGCCGCGGACGCGAACGAGGCGAGCGCCGTACACCGCGGTGCCCACCACCTTCGCATGCTCGAGGGATTCGGGCACGAAGATCCAGGCCGGCGTGCCAATCCGCGCCGTGTGCGCGGCTACTGCGTTGGCAAGGTTGCCGGTGGACGCACACCCAACCACCGCGATGTCGAACGCGCGTGCTGCATTCAACGCCGTCGCCACCACTCGATCCTTGAACGACAACGAAGGAAATGACAGGGCGTCGTTCTTGATCCAGCAGCGCGCGACGCCGAGGACGCGGGCAAGGCGCGGGGCTTCCACGAGCGGCGTCCAACCGATGTCCGTTGAGACGACGGGCTCGCCGTCAAAGGGGAGCCATTCACGATAGCGCCACAAATTTTGCGGTCGAGTGGCAATGTCGTCGCGCGTCGGCAAGACGCGGTGTGGGTCATAGACGGGCTCGAGCGGCCCCAGACACGCGGGGCAGATGTGTGTCGGCGCGGCGACGTGCGGTTCGCCGCAGGCAGAGCACACGAGAGGGAGTGGCCGCAACGCCGCGGCGGCGGGGGAGGGCAGGACCGACGTCATGGGGCCTCCTTCGTCGCGCGACCGCGGGAGTCGGTAAGATGGCCCGTGGGTGCTTGCGGCGGCTGGCCGTGGAGCACGAATCGGACCGGGCAGGAGGCACTGGACGCCACAGTGCCTAACGACCATGTGTGGCGCGGCGATCTCACGGTCGTCAGCGGTCGAACGCGAGGGCGAGTACTGTCCAACGGGACTGCCATGGTGGTGATCTCCCCCATCCGTCGCCCGGCGTCCTGGCCGCAGACAACAAAAAATCCCGACGGCAGAGCCCCGGGACGGATGGCTGTTTAGCGGTTGTTTATCGTGGCCGCAAGTTGCCGTAAATCGCCACGTGTTCCGATTGTGAATTCGAGTCTATCGCGGGCGCGACAGGTGCGCAAGTGGCGTTGGCCGGTGAATGTCCTTTTGAAATCCCACGACCGATCGCGCCGGGCAAGGGTCACTCGCCGCGGGGCAGCCGCGGTTCACGATACGCGCGTCGTTTTCTTTCGCAGGAAGTCCATCAGGATGTACTGGCCCAACGTCATGGTGTTGGTGAAGTACGCCTTGCCACGAGACAGGGCAGACACGCGCTTCACGAACTCGACCAATGCGCGATCGTGCGCCAGCATGAAGGTGTTGATCACGATGCCAGACCGTCGGCACAGTGCGACCTCGCGGAGGGTCGCGGCAATGACGTCGCCATCCAGTCCCATGGCATTCTTGTAGATCTGGCCGTTGGGCATCGTTAGGGCGCTCGGCTTCCCGTCGGTAATCATGACGATCTGCCGCATGTCCTTCTTCTGGGCAAGCAATAGTCGGCGCGCGAGTCGCAAGCCCTCGGCGGTGTTGGTGTGGTAGGGTCCCACCTGAGCGCCCGCCAGCGTGGCAATGGGAATCTCTTCAGCGGAGTCATGAAAGAGCACGACCTTGATCGTGTCCCCAGGAAACTGCGTGCGTATCAGGTGGGTCAGGGCGAGGGCCACCTTCTTTGCCGGCGTGAAACGATCCTCGCCGTACAGGATCATCGAGTGCGAGCAGTCGAGCATGAGGACGGTGGCACAAGAGGATCGGTACTCCGCCTGACGAACCATGAGGTCGTCGTAGTCCAGGTCGAGCGGCACCTCGAGCGAGCCACGAGCCAGCGCATGCTTGAGCGTTTCGTTGACGTCGAGATTCAGTACATGTGGCGGAGTGCGCGATAACCCAGGAAGTCAATTCCCTTGTCTGTGAGCCGGAACTCGACGTCGCGCGCGGCCGCGCGGGCCACGCCACCTGGTCCTTCCACCGCGCGATGTGTGTCCGGAACCTGCGGTGGCGCCTCCGTGGTGAGGTAGCCGGCCTCGGCCAGGCGTTGCACCAGGGCATCGAGCAACGCGGAGAGCTTGGCTTGCGCGACTTCGTCGTCGCCGCCTCGCAAGGCCTCGAGCATCTCAGGCGTGAACTGACCGCTCTCGATGAGTGCGTCGAGGATCGCCTGCTTAAGCGCTTCCAGCGACTTATCGGCATCCTCACCCGTCTCGCCCCACCACGGATGGGAATGCGGTCCACCGGCGAATCCGGACTGTAGCAGGAAGTCGGCCAGTTGCTCGAGCAGCGATTCCAGATCAACCGCGTCGGCCGCTTCGGGACTGAACTTCGTGTAAGTATGAGACCGCACGCTCGACTCCTCGCGACTGGCTGGCCGTGCACGCACGCTCCTGAGACATAGGATGCGCGCCGCGGTGGCGCAACCGCGCGCAGGGTGTCGCTCATGTATTTTGTGAGGCGTGAGCGTTCCCTCGACATCGCTGAACCCGTTTCGCGTACTGGTCACACACCGGAACTTCCGGCAATTCTGGTTCGGGCAGACGCTTTCCCTGATCGGCACGTGGATGCAGTCGATGGGGCAGGGATGGCTGGCGCTGCAGCTATCGAATAGCGCGTTCGTCGTTGGGCTCGTGGCTGCGGCTGGCTCCCTGCCGATCCTGCTGTTCTCCCTGTATGCCGGGGTGCTGGTGGATCGAGGGAACAAGCTGCGACTGGTCAAGGTGGCGCAGTCGCTCTTGTTGACCGAGGCGGCGGTGCTCTGGTGGTTCACCTGGTCCGGACACATCACGATCCCGATCCTGCTCGCGCTAGCTCTGTTCGGCGGGTTGGTGGGCAGTGTCGAGATCCCCGCGCGTCAGTCGTTGATGATCGAGCTGGTTGGGCGGGATGACCTGCGCGACGCGATCGCGCTGAACTCGAGCGGATTCAACCTGGCGAGGATTATCGGGCCGTCGATCGGGGCGTTGATCGTCGCGCGGTTTGGCCTGGCGTGGTGCTTTGGGGTGAATGCGCTGAGTTACCTCACCGTGTTGATCGGTCTGGCCACCATTGTGCTGCCGCCGTTTACGGCGCCGGTGGTGACGACATCGCCGTGGGCGGGCATGCGCGAAGGTGTCGCGTATGTCCTGTCGGACGTGCGTGTGCGAACGCTCGTGCAGATCGTCACGGTGTTTTCCGTGCTTGGGATTCCGTACCTGGCGCTGCTGCCGGTCTTGGCACGCGACCAACTGGGGCTAGGAGCCAGCGGGTACGGTTTGCTGCTGTCGTCCGTGGGTGTGGGCGGCCTAACGGGGGCGTTGAGTCTGGCGGCTGTGGGCCCGCGGATCGGCCGAGGGCGCTTGCTGACGGTATCGTCGCTTGGCTACGCGGCCTGCCTGCTCGTGCTGTCGTTGGTGCGCCGGCCGGCCCTGGCCGTCCCCGTGTTGCTTCTGACGGGATTCCTGATGATTGTCAACAACGCCTTGGCTAACGGATTGCTCCAGACGCTCGTCCCAGACGAGTTTCGTGGACGCTTGATGTCGATCTACTCGATCATCGCGGTGGGCATGCCGCAGGTGATCGGAGCATTTGGCGCTGGGCTCGTGGCGCGTCTGATCGGTGTCGATTGGGCGATCGGGGGCGCCGCCGTCACCATGCTACTGTACGGCGCGTGGGCGTTTCGTCGGCACCCCGACGTTCGCCGTCTCTAACGCTCCGCCGACCATCCACGGGAACGGGCGGCGCGCAGGACAGCGTCGATGCTGCCGGCAATGCCCAGTGTCTCGGTATTCAGGCACAGGTCGTAGTGCGTGGCATCCCGTAATTCCCGGTGCCAGTTGAGACGCACGAACTGCTCACGCTGGCGGTTGACGTCCTGGACGCGCACGTGCGCCGCGGCGAGCGCGATGTGCTCGCGGGCCGCGACGCGCGCCGCCAAGGCATCACGCGGCGCCAGGCAAAAGACGTGCAGTGCGTCCTGTCGGTTGGCTAGGCACGACTGGGCACCACGCCCCACTACGACCACCGGTCCGCGAGCCACGGCCTCGTCGATGACGGCCTTGGTTACCTCCAGCAGCCGACTCTCCGTTGGCGGCAAGCTGGCGTGCAGCGACGCCGAGACGACCTCGCCGCTTCCGAAGGCCAAGGCATCGGCGAACCGTTCGGCGAGGGTCGGCGGCCGCTCCTCGATTGCCTGCACATGCGCGGGAGTGGCGTGCAGGGACGCCGCGACGCGTTCCACCATCGCGCTGTCGAGCAGCGTCCAGCCGAGTTCACGTGCTACGCCAGCTGCAACCTCGGACCCACCAGAGCCAAAGAGCCGCGAAATCGTGATGACGGGCATGTGATGCTAGGCCGACAAGCCGCCGCCAAACATGTCCTGGCCGGGCCGTCGGCGTCCCTCGTGCGGTGGACGCGTGTACTGACCGGAGTCGGTGCGGGAAATCTTCCGTCGGGCGACGAGTGACTCGAGGATCAGTTCGCACGCCGCGGCGGCCACCGGGGCATCGCCCTCCACGGCAAGCCCAACCCGATGCACCAGATCCACCAGGCCCGGGACTGTGCCAAACGCGCGATACATCGTGACGGCATCGACTTCATCCGTCACCTGCAACGCCGCGCCGGCATCGAACCACATCACCATGTCATCGGTGTTCGAGCCTCCCGCACGGGCACGGAACGTCGCATCAGCGGCACGCCGAATGAGCTCCCGGGCAATCGTGGCCGCCCCCACCAGTTCGCCCTCGTACTCCAGCTCGATCTTGCCGGTGATGGCCGGCAAGGCCGTGTAGAGGTCCGAGAGCCTCGGGACGACCTCGGCTTCGCCCAACCGGATGGCCCGGCGTTCGGCGTTGGAGATGACATTCTCCAGCAGGGAGATTGGCATGCGCTGTGAGACGCCGGAGCGCCGATCGACGCGCTTGTCGACGCGCGCCTCGAAGGCAACGCGCTCTACGACTTCAGAGAGGAAGTCCGGTATGCGCATCGGGAGGGCGCCGCGCTGGGTCCATGCTTCCTGAGCCGTGATCGCCATGCCGAGTTCGACCGATTCAGGATAGTGCGTCACAACCTCAGAACCGATGCGATCCTTGAGTGGCGTGATGATCTTGCCACGCGCCGTGTAGTCCTCCGGATTCGCGGTGAAACAAAGCATCACGTCGAGCGGCAGTCGGACAGGATATCCTTTGATCTGGACGTCGCCCTCCTGCATGATGTTGAAGAGTCCGACCTGCACCTTTCCCGCGAGGTCTGGCAGTTCGTTCAAGGCAAAGATGCCGCGGTTCGCGCGCGGCAACATCCCGTAATGCATCGTCAGCTCATCCGAGAGGACGTGGCCCCCTCGAGCGGCTCGTATCGGATCCACATCTCCGATGACGTCTGCAATCGTCACATCCGGCGTCGCCAGCTTCTCGACATAGCGCGCATCTCGTTCCACCCAAGCGATCGGCGTTTCATCTCCCAACTCCGTGATGCGTTGCCGAGCGTACTTCGAGATCGGAGCGTACGGGTTGTCGTTCACCTCGCTCCCCTCGATGATGGGAACTGCGTCATCGAGCAAGGAGGTCAGTGCGCGCAGGATCCTTGATTTTGCTTGCCCGCGGAGGCCGAGGAGGATGAAGTGATGTCGAGAGAGCAATGCGTTTACGATCTGCGGCATCACCGTGTCGTCGTAACCGAGAACGCCGGGAAAGAGCGAATCGCCGCCCCGCAACCGGGCAAGCAGGTTGTCGCGCACCTCGTTCTTTACGGATCGCAACACTCGCTGTCGGCTGCCGACTGGCGAACGGCGCAGCTCGCCCAGCGTGCGAGGAAGACTAGTCACAGGACGTATTTCCTTC
>JBGAJQ010000072.1:0-24407 GCA_044224875.1 Gemmatimonadaceae bacterium
GAGTTCCTCAATGATGTGTCTCGTGGCATCTAATGCGGGCGTTCGGTGCGGATCACCAACGGCGATTGCGACACTCGCCTCGCCGACCGCGAGGTATCCTACCCGGTGCTCAACGGCAATGCGTGTGGTGCCAAAACGAAAGGCAGCCTCTTCGACGATGCGATTGAGTTCCTTCAGCGCCATCTCGCGGTACGCCGAGTACTCGATCCCAGTCACACTTCGCCCCTCATTTTCATCGCGAACCACGCCGATGAACACGGAGGCCGCCCCGCATTCGGCGCCCGACACGCTCTTGATCAGGTCCGCGATATCAATCGGCTGATCGGTGATGTTCGCTATCACTAGCCACCGGCAACTGGCGGGATGATTGCGACTTCGTCACCGTCGGATAATGCGAAGTCGAGGGACGCATAACTGGCGTTCACGGCCATCATCGGACTCGGCGGCAGCATCGCAGCCCCGGGGAGCGACCGCACGTGTTGCAGCACGTCTCGCACTGTCAGCCCCACCCCGCCTTGCATAGGCAGTTCATTCGCGCCGAGCGCGTCGGCGTAGGAGGCGAAGAGAAGAACGCGAATCGTCATGGCTCAAGAACCAGAATAACACCGAGTCACTCGGGGGTGGAACACAATCGCCGCCAATAAAAGGCTCCGGTGTTCGTAACACCGGAGCCAGCAGCGATCGTCCAGCACCCCGACCGTCTCGACGCCATCGCCACTTACGCCAAAGGAGCTGGGTTGACGGGAAGTGGTGATGCTAGTCGTCTGGGTGAAAGCCCTCTGGCAGCGGCTCCAGATCCGCGACCATGGCCCGCAGCTCCTTGGACGGCTTGAATACAGGAACTGGTCGCGCAGAAACCTCTACAGGCGAACCGGTTCGCGGATTCCTCGCCATGCGCGTCTTGCGATGGCGAATCTTGAAGGTCCCAAAGCCACGCACCTCGATGTTTCTCTGCTGCTGGAGGGCTTCCTTGATGGCTTCGAGAAATGAATCGACAACGCGAGCACAGTCCTTCTTCGAGATCATCGGACCCGCGGTCCGAGAGATCTGTTGCGTAACGCGCTCGACGAGGTCGGCTTTGGTCATTGCGTGCCCCGTAAAAATGCGGTCCAAGACAGCTCGACTTGAGGGTCGAACTTAGACCGTTAACTGTTGTGTGTCAAGCGTTTGGGCCACTTGCAGCTAGGCTGCGTGCACCGCATCCATGAATTGCTGGAACAGCGGGCGGGCGTCGTGGGGCCCCGGAGCGGCCTCAGGATGGTATTGGACGCAGAACACGGGGAGCTCCCTGTGGCGGAGTCCTTCGATCGTTCCGTCGTTCAAATTGACGTGCGTAACCACGAGATCTGGGGCGCCTGGCACCCCCGCCTCCCCTCCCTTAACCGAAAAGCCGTGGTTCTGGGAAGTAATGAGAACGCGACCCGTCGACAGCTCCCTGACTGGGTGGTTTCCCCCACGGTGCCCGTAGGGGAGCTTCTCCGTCGTTGCGCCGAATGTCAGGCCGATCAACTGGTGCCCCAGACAGATCCCGAACAGCGGGACTTCAGCGTCTGCGATTTGTCGGATCGACTGCGGGGCATAGCCGACAGCTGCGGGGTCGCCAGGGCCGTTCGAGAGGAATACGCCGTCAGGCTTTCGCTCCAGCACTGCGGCGGCAGGCGTGTCCGAGGGAACCACGGTCACTCGGCATCCATGTGACTCGAACAGCCGCAGGATGTTGCGCTTGATGCCGTAGTCGTACGCGACAATGTGTCGAGGGGCAGCGGCGTCGCCCCAGCTGTACTCGTTGCGCGTCGAGACCACCGATGCCAAGTCCAGCCCTTCCATGCTGGGACAGGCTTCGAGCTCTGCCTTGGCCAACGGTCCGGGCGCTTCGCCGGTGGCGATGACGCCGCGCATCACCCCAGCCGAGCGGAGATGCCGAGTGAGTTGACGAGTGTCTATGTCGTCAATGATCGGGATCCCGGAGGCGCCCAGCCAACTCCCCAGATCGCCATCGGCCCGCCAGTTCGAATAGCTCCGCGAGAGCTCCCTCACGACGACGCCTGCAATCTGTGGCCTCTCGGACTCCGGATCCTCGTCGTTGACGCCGTAGTTGCCGATCATGGTCGAGGTCATCACCACGATCTGGCCACGGTAGGAGGGATCGGTAAAGACCTCCTGGTAGCCGGTCATGTTGGTTGTGAAAACGACCTCGGCAACCGTCGGTGCGACTTCCTCGCGAAGGCGGCCGCGAAAAAGGGTTCCATCCTCGAGGAGAAGGAACCCTGGCAATCGTACAGCGGGAGGCGTCACGGCGGGCTCGTTAGGGCTTCTTGGTCGCCGGCGTTGTTGACGGAGCAGCCTCTTTCTCAGCTGGCGCCTTCGTGGCCGGCGTGAGCGGTACCGCGGACCCAGCCGACGCAGGCGTCGGAGCCGGGGCCGGTGCGGTTGCAGCTGGCTGGTCCAGAATGGACTTGGGCACGCGACTGCCAGCGTTCATCAGCTGGAGCACGAATGACAGGAAGAGGAATGCCCCCCCACCCCACCAACTGACGCGCGTGAGCAGGTTCGTCGCCTGGCGAGTGCCAATAAAGGCGTCCGACGCGGTGGTAGCCCCACCAAAACTGGATGCGAGTCCCCCGCCCTTGGCGGCCTGCAACAGGATCGCGATCATCACGATCAGGGCGTCGAGGATCAGCAGAATCAGCAGAAACGTGTACATGCGGCGTGCTCAGTCCTTTGGTCGGCGAAAGCGAAGCAGAGAAATATCGCCGGGGGCGGAAAGCGAAATCAAGCGCGAACGATGGACGACCACCCCTCTGCGTCGAGGGATACAGGATCGGGAGGGCGCTTCCCTTGTCACCCGCGATCGATCGCAGGGCTTGGCGGAGCACCAAGTGCACCGTGCTCGCGTCCTCTGGCGTGGCCGTCTTCCCTGTCCCGATCGCCCACACGGGCTCGTAGGCCACCAGCATGTTGCCGACGGCCTGCGGCGCCACATCGGCGAGTCCTGCGCGCAGCTGCCGCAGAACGACTGACTCCGTCTCGCCGCGCTCTCGCTCCTCGAGCTTTTCACCAACGCAAAGCACCGGGATCAGTCCAGCTCGAACAGCCGCGGCGACCTTCTTTCCGCTTTCAGCATCCGTTTCTCCGAACACGTGCCGTCGTTCGGAATGCCCGACTAGCGCCATGGTGGCGCCGGCATCGCGCGCGATGGGAGCAGACAACTCGCCGGTGAACGCTCCCTTGTCCTCCCAATGGATGTTCTGGACGCCGACCAAGATGTCCGGACGGTCCTTCACCGCGGAGAGCACGGTCGTCAGCGTGATCGCTGGTGGGAAGAAAACGACCTTGCGGTCCGGGCGCCGGGCGTAGTGCGCCAGGAAGGTGCGCAGAAACTCGCGGGCATCCGACGGCCCGTGGTTCATCTTCCAGTTGGCGGCGAATACGGGGCGGTGCATGGCTAGCGATCGTCGAGAGCTGCAACACCCGGGAGTACCTTCCCTTCCAGGAACTCCAGTGACGCGCCGCCGCCCGTCGATACGTGACTCATGGCGTGTTCCAGCCCGGCATCGGCAACCGCCGCGGCCGAATCGCCCCCTCCAACGATCGTCGTGGCCCCCTGGGACGTTGCCTGTGCCATGGCCTTGGCAACACTGATGGTGCCGGCGTTGAATGGCGGGGTCTCGAACACCCCCATGGGTCCATTCCAGAGTACCGTCTTCGCCGAGAGGATCGCGCGCGTGTACGAGGCCATGGAGTCGCTGCCGATATCGTACATCGCCTCATTGGCGGGAATAGCGTCGCGCTTGACCTCATGTGCGGCGCCAGCCGCCTCCAGGGATGGGGCAACGACGGCATCGTGCGGAAGCGTTAGGCGGAATCCGGCGCGATTCAGCAGGTTGCGCGCCAGGTCAACGCGATCCGGCTCCACCAACGACAGCCCGACCTCCAGCTTCATCGCGCGATAGAACGTGCAGGCCATGGCGCCGCCGATCAGCAGGCCGTCCACCTTGGGCAAAAGCGCTTCGATGACGTCGATCTTTCCCGAGACCTTGGCGCCGCCAAGGATGGCAATGAAGGGACGCTGCGGATTCGCCACCGCATTACCCAGGTAGTCGAGCTCCTTCTCCATCAGGAAGCCAGCGATCGCCGGCTTGAGGAACGCGGTGACACCAGCGGTCGATGAGTGCGCGCGATGCGCGGACCCAAAGGCGTCATTGACGTAGAAATCGCCTAACGCCGCGAATGACTTGGACAGCGCCTCGTCGTTCTTTTCCTCTCCAGGATGAAACCGGGTATTCTCGAGCAGCAACACGGCCCCATCGGGGAGGGCCTTGGTCGCTTGCACGGCCGCCTCATCGGCCGATGACGCCTGGAACGACACCGGATACCTGGTCAACTCGGAAAGCCGCTTGGCCGCCGGCGCCGTCGAGTACTTCGGGTCTGGGCCGCCCTTTGGCCGGCCAAGGTGCGTGAAGAGCACCACCTTGGCACCGCGGGCAGCCAGATACTCGATCGTTGGGAGGGCGGCGCGAATCCGCGTGTCGTCCGTGACATTGCCGGCCGAATCCAGCGGGACATTGAAGTCCACACGCGTGAGCGCGCGTTTCCCCTTGATGAAGTCGTCGGGAAGGTCCTTGAGCGTCTTCTTGTTCATGACGGGCTTGGCGATGTGAAGGCAGGTCGCCACCCGGCGGCCACTCGATGCGGCCGCCGGGTGGCGATGGCGTTACATCTTGGATGCCATGTAGGCGATGAGGTCCACGCAGCGGGACGCGTAGCCCCACTCATTGTCGTACCAGCCGCTCACCTTCACCATCGTTCCGTCAATCACGTTCGTGTTCTTGGCGTCGAGGATGCAGGAATGCGGATTTCCGATGTAGTCGGACGAGACCAGCTCCTCGTCGGTGACCGCCAGCACGCCCTTCATGGGGCCCGCCGCGGCCGCGCGCATCGCCGCGTTGATCGCGTCGATCGTCGTGGCGCGTTCGACCTCGACCGTCAGCTCCGTCAGTGACACGTCCGGCGTCGGAACGCGGATGGCGATGCCATCGATCTTGCCCTTCACTTCCGGGATGACGAGCGCGGTGGCTTTCGCTGCGCCAGTCGTCGTCGGGATGATCGACAGGGCGGCCGCGCGGGCACGGCGCAGGTCCTTGTGCGGAAGGTCCAGAATCTGCTGGTCGTTGGTATAGCTGTGAATCGTGACCATCGAGGCGTGCTTCAACCCGGCCGCGTCACGAATCACCTTGACCATCGGAACCAGGCAGTTCGTCGTGCACGATGCATTGGAGACGATGTGATGCTTCGAGCTGTCGTACTTGTCGTGGTTCACACCCATGACAATGGTGATGTCCTCGCCCTTGGCTGGCGCCGAAATGATCACCTTCTTCGCACCACCGTCGATGTGCTTCTTGGCGTCCGGTGCGTTGGTGAACTTGCCGGTCGACTCCAGCACGATGTCCACGCCAAGGTCCTTCCACGGCAGGGCCGCCGGATCCTTTTGCGCAAAGATCTTGATCGTGTCGCCGTCGATCGTGATGGAATCCGCGGCCGCGCTCACGCTGCCTTTGTACGTCCGATGCACCGAGTCGTACTTGAACAGATGCGCAAGGGTCTTGGTGTCTGTGAGGTCGTTGACGGCAATGAAGTCGATGCCGAGCTTCGCTTCCTTCGCAGCGCGGACGACCTGTCGGCCAATGCGGCCGAACCCGTTGATGCCCACTCGAATGGCCATGGAGCGTTGTTCCTCGTTATGTGGGGACGTCGCTGAGAGACCGCGCCCGCCCGAACGTGACGTAACTGATTGCGCGAATACCGCCGTCAAAGAGTGCGGCCGCACAAGCGTTGAGAGTTGCACTCGTGGTGATCACGTCATCCACAAGGATCACATGTGATCCACGCAACGACGCAGGCACGCCAGCAACTCGAAAGGCGTTGGCAACGTTGTGCAAACGGTCCTCCGGTGTCAACTGAGCCTGTGCGCGCGTGTTCTGTGTCCGGGAAAGGAGCGCATGAATGACAGGCAACCCCCACTGTTGCGCGAGGGCATCGGCGAGTATTTGGCTCTGGTTGTAGCCGCGTTCCCGCAATCGTGTACGGGAAAGTGGCACCGGGATGAGGCCACGACATTCGGCTGCGATATCACCGGGCAGGTCGACGCGCGCCATCCGTTGGGCAATCTCGGCGCCCAAGCGATGCCACCCATCGTATTTGAAGGCGTGCACGATTGGACCCGCCGTGCCGTCCGGCATCCAACACACAGATCTTACCGCGCCGACGTATGGCGGAAGCAGCGGACAAAACAGGCACCGATCTGCTAGGCCCGGATGACCGCAGCGCTCGCATCGCGGGTTCGGGAGCGCTTGAAGACGCGACCAGCACAGTCCGCAGACTATCTCGCTTGCGCGCGGCGGCAGCGGGCTTTCGCAGACCGCGCACACCGGCGGCAGCAAGGTTTCGATGACGCTACGCGCGATCTGCTGCCACCGCGGATGTTCCAAGGCCATGGCATGCTGAGGTGACGGGCTACATCCGGACCACTACCGCGCGGCCCGACGGAGGGCATCCCACATCGCGTTTCGGTCCGGTTCCTGCTGGAACCAGCGCTGGAACGCCGCGACCCCTTGCTCCAGGAGCATAACGAGTCCGTCCACCGCGGGATGCCCTGCAGCTCGCGCGGCAAGAACCCAAGGAGTCTCGCCGCGACGATACACCAGGTCCGTCACACCTGTGTCACGTCGCATGACTTCGATCGGCAAGGGAAACTCGTCGTCACGCAGGCCAACCGGTGTCGCGTTCACCACCAGATCGGCGTCGGCCGCGGCCTGCGCGGGGTCCGCCACTATCGTTGCGATGCTGGCATATCGACGCGCCAGCCGTTCGGCGGACGCCCGCGATCGACTGGCGATGCGCACGTGCGCGCCCGTCCAGCCGTGGATCGCCTCACATACCGCGGCGGCCGCACCGCCCGCGCCCAGCAGCAACACCCTTCTCGGGGGATGCGGCAAGGCAAGGGTCGCGACCAGCCGGTCGAATCCAACCACGTCCGTGTTGTCACCGACCAACTGCCCCTCGGAGACCCAGAACGTATTGACCGCGCCGGTCCGTTCGGCGGTTGGCGTTAGGCGATCGCAGAACGCGGCCACTGCCTGCTTGTGCGGAATGGTGACGTTCCCTGCCCCACTGTTCGATCGCAGGACCTCGAGCACGGCAGATAGGTCCGACGGGGCAACATCAAGCGCCTCGTACACGAGCGGGATGCCAGCCGCCTGCAAGGCCGCCTGTTGAAACGTCGGCGACAGCGAGTGCGCAACCGGGTGGCCCAACAGGACCAGTCGCCCCGGGCGATGGTTCACGGCTGCTGAGGTGCTCGCTGCGCGACGAGACGATCGAAGACGCGTCGGATTTCGCGTTCGAGGTCACGGAACGTCGTGCGATACGCCTCGAGATCGCCACCGAACGGGTCGGGCACGGCAGTGGAGCGCTCTCCGGCGCTGGCAAACGACGAGAGCAGGTGCGACTTTCGCAGGCCGCCTAACGCCTCGACCCGTTCCAGGTGATGCGGGCCCATGGCGAGGATCAGGTCGGAAGATGCCACCAGATCGGGGGACAACTGCTTGGCACGGTGCGCTGACAGGTCGAGGCCACGCTCCAGCGCCACGAGTAACGCGCCATCAGACGCCGGCGCACCATCCCACGCGCTGGTACCGGCGCTGTCCACATCGACCTCACCCAAACCGCGCTCGATGGCTTCGCGCCGCGCGATCCCTTCGGCGAGAGGTGAGCGACAGGTGTTGCCAGTGCAGATAAAGAGCAGGCGCACGCTATTGATCCCCAACGAGTTCCGGAACACTCTCGCGAAGCACTGCGGCGGGAATGGCGCCGGGACGAACAACCCGCGCGCCACGGCCCGTGCAGTCCACGACGGTGGATGGAGGTGACGCCTCGAGTTGGCCACCGTCAAGCACTCGCAAGATCCCGCGGCCGATCGCGTCGCTCCACTGCTGCACAATCTCGGACGCGGTCATCGCTGGTGGAAGCCCTGGACGATTCGCGCTCGTGGACGTGATCGGATCGCCATAAGCCGCGATCAACCGCTGCAACCCCGGATGCGAGGTCCACCGCACGGCCACGCCGCCTTCAGGGCCGCGTAGTCGCTTGGGCACGCGGTGCTCTCCGCCAGGGAGCACAAGGGTCAGCGGTCCCGGCCAGTGGCGAGCCGCGAGGCGGGCGGCAGCGCTCGGCAGGTGCAATCCGAGCCGACCCAGCATGGCACTGTCCGCGATCAACAAGAGAAACGGCTTCGCTGGCGGGCGGGTCTTGAGCGAGACCAGACTCTCCACGGCATCAAAATCCACGGCGCCGCCAAATCCGTACACCGTTTCCGTTGGATACGCCAACACACGACCGGCCTGCAGATGCGCAATGGTCCCCGAAAGCGATGCCTCGATCTCAGCTGGCGACCAGAAGGGAATGGAGAGCGACATGCTATTCGTCGATGGTGGCTAAGCGCTCGGCGCGTGCGAAGTCCTGCTCCTCGGTGACCTTCATGGCGCGCTCACTGCCACGGACGACGCGCACCGTCAGCCCCAATCGCTCGCAGAGCGCCGCATCATCCGTTGCCGAGAGCTGCTGTTGCAGGGCGTCTTGATACGCGCGTTCGATCATGGCGCGCGGAAAGGCTTGAGGCGCTTGTGTGCGCCAAAGACGCGTTCGATCGACCGTGCGCTGGATGGTCCCCGATTCGTCCACCTCTTTCAACGTATCGATCACCGGGAGCGCAGCGACTGCGCCGTGGCCACGACGAGCTTCGGCAATGACGGCCTCGATCGTCGCGTCGCTCACCAACGGGCGCGCCGCATCATGCACCACGACGATCTCAACCTCTTCGGGCAGGTCCTCGATCCCGCTCCACACCGAATCTCCCCGTTCACGTCCGCCAACGGACACGAGAAGACGATCCACATCGCACTGAAAGATCCAGGGTGGCGGATCACCGGCGAATGCCTTCGGCAGCACGGCGACAACAAGCGCCACATCGGCGCGACGATGGAAGGCTTGAATACTGTGAAGCAGCATGGGCTTGCCGGCTACCCAACGGAATTGCTTGAGCTCCCGTGCTTCACCGGCGGCACGGGTGCCGCTGCCAGCCGCAACTATCACCACGCCGACATCCGGGGGCGTCGTGGGTTCATGTCGCAACTCAGGCGGCGTCGTTTGTCGGGCGAGGTGACCGGGTGCCCGCGCATCGGGGCCTGGTTGGCCCGTCATGCGAACATTCGCTCCACCAGGTCTGCGACATGCCGGACGGGAATCAGCTCCAACGGCGTACCGCGTGGCAGGCTCGCGCGTGATGATACGTAGGCGCCGGTGATTCCCAGCTGGGCCGCCTCGCTCAGCCTCCGGTCGAGTTGCCCGACGGGGCGCACCTCGCCGCCCAATCCGAGCTCGCCGACAAACACCGATTGTTGCCGCAGGGCGCGGTCGTAGACGCTCGAGGTGAGGGCCGCAGCGATGGCCAGGTCGCTTGCGGTTTCCTGCAGGCGCAATCCACCGACCACGTTCAGGAACACGTCCAGCTGCGAAAAGGGGACGCCGGCGCGCTTTTCGAGCACCGCCAGTAGCAACGCGAAGCGTCGAGGATCCAGACCATTGGACACTCGTTGCGGCGTGCCATACCCGGCCTTTGTTGCCAGTCCTTGCACCTCCACCAGCAGGGGTCGCGTCCCTTCCATCAGGGCTGCCGTCGCACTTCCCGAAGGATGCGCCTCATCCAGATTCATGAACAGCGCGGACGGATTGTCGACCGGCTCGAGCCCATTCGCCGTCATGCGAAACACACCGATTTCGTCGACGGATCCAAACCGATTCTTGGTCGCGCGCAGGACACGATGGTCCAGCGAGTTTTCCCCCTCGAAGTACAACACCGTATCCACGATGTGTTCGAGGGTCTTCGGCCCGGCAATCCCGCCACCCTTGGTCACATGACCGACCAGGAACACGGCGCTTCCCGTTTCCTTGGCCCAGCGCATGAGGCGGGAGGCGCACTCGCGCACCTGCCCCACGTTGCCTGGAGCGCCCTCTAGGTCTTCCGTGTACACGGTCTGGACGGAATCGATGACGACCATGGCAGGGCGTCGCTCGCCGACGCTCTCGAGTATTCGGTCCAGCGACGTTTCGCCTAACAATGCGACGTCGTCGCAGCCTCCCTCCAGACGCTCTGCCCTCAAACGAATCTGGGCCGGTGACTCTTCGGCGGACACGTACACGACTGGCAGGCCGCGTTGCGCCAGTCGCGCCGACAGCTGCAATACCAGTGTTGACTTCCCGATGCCGGGCTCGCCGCCAACCAGTACGAGGGACCCGGGGACGATGCCGCCGCCGAGGACATAGTCGAGTTCCCGTATGCCCGACGGAATGCGCGCCGTTTCCTTGCCGGGAATGTCGCCGATCCGGCGCACGGTCGTCGTCGAACTGGCCGCGGACTCTCGCCGTGCGCGCGCCTGACGCGCGGGGTCCTTTCGCACGACTTCTTCCGCCATGGAATTCCAGGCGCCACACCGATCACATCGCCCGCCCCACCGCGGAGAGTCGGCGCCGCACTCGGTGCAGCGGTACACGGACTGCACCTTCGGGCTCACGAGGGCTGGCGGGGCGTGTGGTTATCGAATCGGGTGTATTGCTTGTGGAAGTAGAGCCGCACGGTGTCCGTGGGACCATTGCGCTGCTTGCCAATGATGACTTCCGCCAGCCCTTCCAGCGGCGTGCCATCCTGCAACCGACGCGGCTCTCCGCGCTCATCGGCAGCACCCTCGTAGTACTCGGGCCGGTACAAGAACATGACCACGTCCGCGTCCTGCTCAATCGCGCCAGACTCTCGCAGGTCCGACAGTTGCGGCCGGCGGTTCTCTCCTGAGCGCTGCTCAGGCGCCCGCGACAGCTGCGACAACGCCACCACGGGAATCTGCAGCTCCCTGGCCAGGATCTTGAACGAACGGGAGATGTAGCTGATCTCCTGTTGTCGGTTCTCGGAGTCCGACGGACCCTGGACGAGTTGCAGGTAATCGATGATGACCATCCCCACCTGATTCTCGGCCTTCAACCGCCGCGCGCGGGAGCGAATGTCCAGGGCCGTGAGGCCTGGAGAGTCGTCGATCCAGATCGGCGCGGATCCCAGGATACCGGCAGATTTCGCGAGGCGTGCGAAGTCGTCGTTGTTCAGCCGTCCGTTACGCAGCTTCTGCGCATCGATGTAGCCCTCGGATGCCAGCATACGGGCCACCAACTGCTCCTTGGCCATTTCCAGTGAGAAAATGGCGACCGGGATGTTCGCCTGAATCGCGGCGTTCTGCGCCACGTTCAACACGAAGGCCGTCTTTCCCATCGAGGGCCGCGCCGCGATGATGATCAACTCGGAGGGCTGGAAGCCTAACGTGAGCTTATCCAGTTCATTGAACCCGCTGGGAACCCCAGTGACGGAACCGCCACCCTTGGCCAGGTCTTCGATTTTCTCCATCGCCGGCCACAACAGCTCCTTGATCCGGCGAAACCCCTCGCGGGCGCGCTTCTGGCTGATCTGGAAGATCCGCTGCTCCGCGTGATCCAGCAGGTCGCCCGAGTTCTGCTTGCCCTCGTACGCTGAGGTGATGATCTCGGTCGACGTCTCGATCAATCGTCGAATGAGCGCCTTTTCGCGAACAATCTTCGCGTGATATTCGACATTCGCCGCGGTAGGCACGGCGTCCAGAAGCAGGGAGAGGTACTCCTTGCCGCCGGATCCCTCGAGGTCGCCGCGGGTGGAGAGCTCGTCCGCCAATGTAAGCGCGTCAACCACGCCGCCCTTCTCGTTCAGGGCAACGATCGCGCGAAAGATCCGCCGATGCGCTTCACGATAGAACATCGAGTCTTCCACAAACTCGGCCGCGCGCATGATCGCATCGCGATCCATGAGCATGGCCGCGAGCACCGCCTGCTCGGCGTCCTCCGACCAAGGTGGCCGGCGGTCGCGGAAGACGTCGTTATTGGTCGGAGCTAGGGCGATCGAGGAGTCGTCTTGCAAGCTGGACATCTTCCCAGGTCGGTCGTTTCCACGCAGGATTTCGAAGCAGGGCCGCGGGATGATACGTCACAACCAGTGGGACGCCATAGTAGCGATGGATTCTTCCACGCAGCTTGCCGATCGCCTCTTTGGTGTTCAGGAGCGTCTGAGCGGCAAACGTCCCGAACGCCACGATCACCTTCGGCTGAATCAGCTCAATCTGCCGAATAAGATAGGGACTGCACGCGTCGACTTCCGAGGGGAGTGGATTTCGGTTGCCTGGTGGTCGGTGCTTCAGCACGTTGCAGATATAGACGTCCTCACGCGCGAGCTGAATCGCCGCAAGGATCTTCGTGAGGAGTTGACCGGCGGCGCCCACGAAGGGTCGCCCGAGCTCATCTTCTGTCGCGCCAGGTGCTTCGCCAACACACATCAACCCCGCTGTCAGGCTCCCTTCGCCCGGCACCGGGTTCTTTGCTTCACGTGAAAGCGGGCAAAGAGTACACGCAGCCACCGCGCGCACGAGGTCGTCCACGCTATTCCACGGTGATGCGGATCCCGAAAACAGCTCGCGGCTGGCCGTCCCGACAGAGATCCCCGCGGGAAGGTTCGACAGTGGCGTTTGTGGCGGGCCACTCGCCGCGCGCGGCGCCTCTTCTGGCGGCGTGACGTCGAACCCCAGACGCCCACCTCCGACGGTGGCCCCCTCAGCCGTTGCGTCACGCGCCGATGAGGATCGTTGCGACTGGACGTTCGGGGCAGCTACCGGTTTTTCCGCGGGGGGCGGACCAGCGTCCACCGCTCGTAGTGCCGCCCGCCAGTCTCCTGCGTCGCCGGCACTGGAGACCTCCGGAGCGATTGAGCTGGCGGCAGTCGGTGCCACCTTTTGAGCTGGCGGGCGAGGCGAACTCGCGCCAAGGCTCCCCTTCACGCCAATCATCCGCATGGCGTCTTCCACTGAGAGGCTATCCAGCACCAACTCGGACTCCCCTGCTTCCCGTCGCTGCTCCAGGTACCTGCGCAGCGTCTCCTTAGCGTCCACGGAGCATCTCCGCTACGCGATCGAGTATGGCGTCGGCCACTTCGTCCTTGGTCAACAGCGGAAACTCTTCGACTCCGCCGTCACGGCCGATTAACGTCACGCGATTCGTCTCCGACTCGAAGCCTGCCCCAGGTTCTGATGCGCTGTTCGCGACCACGATGTCGAGCGCCTTGCGCTCCAGCTTCTCCTTTGCATTCGACATCAGGTCGTGCGTTTCCAAGGCGAAACCTACGGCGACCGATCCCACGCGGCGCAATCCTTTTGTCTCCACCAGGATGTCTGGCGTACGCGACAGCGAGACCGAGTCCAGATCACTCCCCTTCTTGATCTTGGCTTCGGCAACCGTCGCCGGTCGAAAGTCCGCCGGCGCGGCAGCCATGATCAGCACATCGGCCGAGGGCAGATGCGTGGCTACTGCGTCCCGCATTTCCGCGGTGGTTTCCACTCGCACATCTTGCATGTCGGCTGGCACCTGCACACTGAGTGGGCCGTGTACCAGCGTCACCCGTGCGCCCCTTCGCCACGCGCTCGCGGCCAGCGCGACTCCCATTCTCCCGCTCGATCGATTGGAAAGAAAGCGCACCGGATCGAGGGCTTCGCGAGTTGGCCCAGCCGAGACCACGACTCGGCGCCCCGTCAGAGGAGAGGATGGTTCCAGCAAGCGCCCAACGTGCGCGAGAATTGTTTCTGGTTCGGGCATGCGGCCCGGGCCAGACCCCTCCCCCACCGCCAGATCACCGGCGTCGGGATCGAGCACGTGGTAGCTCAATGCACGCAGATGCTGGACGTTCTGCACAGTCTGCGGGTGCGCCCACATGCGATCGTTCATGGCCGGCACGAGCAGCACCGGCGCCGGTGTGGCGAGCAAGATCGCCGAGAGCAAGTCGTCGGCACGACCTGCGGCAGCTCTTGCAAGAAAATCAGCGGTCGCCGGGGCAACGACCACCGCGTGCGCCGCGCGCGCCAAACGTATGTGGTCGAGCGCATGACCGGCTTCGATCAGCTGGGTGTGAACTGGGCGCCCGGTCAGTGCCTCGAAAGTGATGCTACCAACGAACTCCTGCGCCGACCGCGTCAGCACCACATCGACTTCTGCACCGCATTGCGTCAGCAGCCGGGCCAGCCACGCACTCTTGTAGCTGGCGATTCCCCCTGTTACACCAAGGAGAACCCGGCGACCAGCAAATGGACGAACCGGACTACTCCGCCCGGCGTCGGGGAACCACGCGATACTCGAAGTCACCAGAGGACAAGTCCTCGAGTGATCGAGTGGTCAACTTCTTCTCCCTCGATGAGCGTTCGCGCGGGAACTCGTTCAGGACGCGTGCATACTTCGCGGACACCAGCACGCCAAGGTACTTGTTCGTGGCGCGGCTGGTCACTTCATCGGGCGTGAACACTCTCATGTGTGACTCACCAATGGACTTGATGTAATCTGACGATCCAGCTCGTCAATCAGTTCGCGTACTTGATCGTGCAAAAGGGGAAGCCGTCGGTGGCGGACGGTTTCGGCATCGACGATAGAAGTGACCTGGCGGAAGGTTCGCTCCAGCTCGTCGTTGACGATGACATAATGATAGTGACCCACCGCCCGTAATTCATCCCGAGCGGCCGTTAGGCGTCGCCTCAGGACCTCCGCGGACTCGGTGTTGCGCCCGGTCAGGCGCTTGAGAAGGGTGTCCACGGAGGGGGGCAACAGGAAGACCAGAACAGACTCCGGGAACGCGGCGGTAAACTGCTCTGCCCCTTGGACATCGATGTCCATGACCACGTGTTGACCCAGGGCAAAGACTCGCTGGACTTCGGACCGGAGTGTTCCGTACAGGTTTCCAAACACATCCGCCGACTCGGCAAACTCGCCCCGATCCCTGCGCGCAACAAACGCCTCCCGCGACAGGAAATGGTAGTCTCGACCGTCGACCTCTCCGGGACGCGGTGGTCGTGTGGTGCACGAGATGCTGTAGCCCACGTCGCCCCGGCGCTCGAGCAGCATCCGGGCGATGGTGGTCTTTCCTCCACCAGACGGCGACGACAGGATGATCGGAAATGGGTTCATTCCAGATTCTCAACCTGTTCGCGAATCCGCTCCAGTTCCTCTTTGACGGTCACGACGTCGCTGAGAATGGCACTGTCATTCGCCTTGCTGCCCGTGGTATTCGCTTCGCGCAGCATCTCCTGCAGCAGGAATCCGAGACGTTTGCCAACGCCTTCATTGCCGCCTTTGCCGAGGGCTTCGCGGAAGGCCGAGATATGCGAGCGGAATCGCGCGAGCTCCTCTTGCACATCCAGTCGGTCGGCCATGACGGCGATCTCCATGGCAACGCGTTGCTCGTCGACTGGGATACCGTCCAGAAGCTGGCGAACGTTCTCGCGGAGCCGATTCCGATGCTCGACCAAGCGCTCGGGTGCCCTGGCCGCTATTCGAGCGAGGGCCGACTCGATCAGGGAGATGCGCTCGACCAGATACACTGAAAGCCGCGACCCTTCTTCTTCTCGCGCTTTCGTCAGCGCATCCACAGCACGGTCCACCAGCTCAACCAGCTGTACCGCGTCGGCCTCGCCGACTTCGCTGGACGTTGCGATCACGTCAGGCATCCGCATGACGGCTGCAACGTCAACGCTTCCTTCCAGGCCGTATTTGTCCCTTAGCTGACGCAGGGTGGCCGCCGCCGCCGCAAAGCGCTGTTCGTCGATCGCGAGCCCAGAATCCGTCTCTCGCTCCACACGCGCGGTGAGCGAAATGTGTCCCCGGACGATTCGTCGTCGCAGGGCCTCGCGCACCTCAGTCTCCCAGCGCGACAGCTCGGCTGGAAGGCGAATAGTGGAATTGAAGAAGCGGTGGTTGACTGAACGTAGTTCGACGCTGACGCGAGCCGCTCCGACCGTCCCGTCCACCGCTCCAAAGCCGGTCATGCTTCGGATCATGGGCAGGCGTCTAACTTATTGTGCGACAACAACAACGTCAATTGAAGAAATACCAACGCACGCCGTAGAACTGTGTCTGTCTGGGCATCGGGAAGCCAGGCACCTGCTCATACTGCTCGGCAAGGTAGTTCCGGTATTGGTACGACAGCGTGGCTTGCAGCAAGCGAATTTCCAGCTGCCCGCCCAACGTGCGGTACTGAGAGGAGTGGACGGACACCGGTTTCTGGTCCTTGTCCAGCACGAAGAACAGCGCATCGCTGCGGTACTCGTGGAAGACAGCGAACAAGATGTTGAGGTGTCCACTGGGGAATCGACCTGGCCAGCTGGTGTTCAGGTACAACTCGGCTCGCGTCTGGTACTGCGGGCGAAACGCGCTGGCCCCGTCATAGCGAACGCCGAACACATCCAGTCCAACGTCCTTCCAGAACTTTCCGTTCAGCGACGCGAAGTAGCCGGTTGACTTGCCTTGCGCCGCACCGACGTACGACGTGTCAAAGACCACCGGCGCGATCAGGCTGGCCGTGTCCCGGGACATGATGCCACCCGCCACCCACAACCGCCCAAGGCGCAGTCCCGCCTCACCGCGAAAGGCCAGCGTGGTTGGCCGGGTCGAGTCGCCAGTTGCCGAATAGCGCGAAACGGCTCCGCCTAACGCCAGGAATGAAAACGGCATCACGCGACCCGCGACCTCCGTGCGCAGTATGCCATCGTACGGCGAGCGCTCGGCGAATACGCTGGCCGCAACGCGTTGCCGGTCATAGGCGAGTCGAGCGGACTCTGACACCTTCTTTTCGCCAGCTATGTCTCGCAAGCGAGCCGTCACCGACAGCCGCAATGGGCCGGCGTTTGCACCAAACGCGGCCACGTACTGCGAGTGCGTCACGCTCGTGTCCGTCGAAGTCTTGATGGTGTCCGGATCTGTCTTGGATCCCCCAGGGCCTCCGCCCCCCGGACCGGGGATCGTGTCGAGGGTGACTTGTGGGGGGTCTCCGCGCTTGGTGAACACCTGCGACGAAGCCGTCGTCTGTCCCCAAAAGCGACTGCGGTCTGGGTCTCCGTACCCAATGCGTAGGTACGAGAGGTCGTACCGTGCGTCCAGCTTGTGGAGGTTCACGAATGGTTCGACGGCGAGCTGCTCCGCTCGGTCACGCGACAGCCGAGAGAACTGGCCGTCGACACTCCATTGCCGGCGGGCAAATCCAATTCGTCCAAAGAGGGAGAGTTGGTCGGCATCCCCGGCATTCCGCACGTCGCGCGTGCTCAGCTGCTGCGCCCCCAGCTGCAACGCCTGCCCGCGCCCGAAGCGTCGAGCGAAATAGCCGCGGTAGATGTTCGTCTCCAGGTCTCCGGTGCCGATATCGACACGCGTTTCCGGCGTGGTGCTTCGGGCTCGCCAGCTCCTGAGGTAAACTCGCGTTTCATTGGCTCCACGCTCGATCCGGGCGCCTTCCAAAGGCCACGAGTCGAGCGCCGAAAGGTCCATGACACCGCCAGTGCGAGGATCCAGGGCATCGACCTCTATCCCGTCGTAGAACACTCGCACGCGACCGAATTCACCCATCTGCGCCCCAACCGTTGGCGACCCAAGCCAGCCGGATCGAAATACCGTCACCCCTGGGACGCGGTCGAGTAACTCGCCGACGTGCGCCGCACCGGACGAAAAGAGCGTGCTCCTGTCGTAGTCTCGTGGGACCGCGACGTCGGCGACTATGGGGCTCTCGGCGCGGGCCAGCGGCGCCTTGATTGAATCGGCGCGGGCCTTGGCGTCGGCAATGATCTTCAGGTCCTCGATCATCCGGCGGACCTTGGCGACAGAATCCGCCCGAATGGAATCGGCGACGGCCTTTACGGAATCCGCGACGTGGCGCGCCTTGGCGATGGAATCGGCGCGTGCCGAGTCCGCCGCCGTCTTGAGCGAGTCCCGCCTAACGCGGGTGGTATCCTGCGCATGGAGCGGAAGGTGCAAAACGGCCCCGACCAAGAGGCCGAGGCCAACGCGACGAGCCATGCCGCCCAGGTGACGAATCAGCGACTCCTCCCACGAACGAACTCGACGAAGGTACCCACCGGGACGCCCGTGGGTCCCTTGGGAACGATCACAAGGTCCGACTCACTGTATGCCGTGCCCGCGATGTCCAAGTGCACCCATGGATACGAGGTGAATTCCTGAAGAAACAGCGCAGCCGTAATCGTGCCAGCGGCACGTCCACCGGTGTTCCTGAGGTCGGCGACGTCTGACTTGATTTGCTCGCGGTATTCGTCCCACAGTGGCAACTGCCAGGCCGGTTCGCTGGCTCGCGTCGCCGCGTCAATCACCTCACGTACCAACGACTCATCATTGCCCAAGGTGCCAGTCGCGTTGTTGCCGAGTGCGATCACACAGGCTCCGGTGAGCGTTGCGGCATCCACGACGGCTGCCGGCTTGAACCGCGAGGCATAGTGGAGGACGTCGGCCAGCACCAACCGGCCCTCGGCATCGGTATTGATGATCTCAATGCTCTTGCCGTTGGACGCCTTCACCACGTCGCCAGGCTTGACCGCCGTGCCGGACGGCATGTTGGTGGTTGCTCCAACAAGGCCCACCACGTTCACGCGAAGCTTCAGCCTCGCGATTGCTTCCATGGCGCCCAGCACACCAGCCGCGCCACACATGTCAAACTTCATGAATTCCATGCGCTCGGCGGGCTTGATCGAAATACCGCCTGTATCGAAGCAGAGGCCCTTCCCCACCAACACCAGGGGCGCAGCGTCCTTTCGACCGTTCCGATACTGGAGCGCGATCAGCTTGGGATCCTGTGGTGTGCCAGCGGCGACACACAGGAATGAACCCATGCCCTCCTTCTCCATTTCCTTGCGGCCCAGTACCGTCAGCTGCAATTTGTGGCGCTTGGCAATATCTGCGGCGGTGGCCGCCAGCAAGTCGGGGGTGCACACGTTGCCCGGCATCTGCGCGAGCCGGCGGGCCACGGCGTAGCCCTCAGCGACGGCAGTGCCCTTCGCCACGCCTGGCGCAGCTCGTCTGGGGTCCTTGGCAAGGATCGTCGCTTCGGTGAGCGGCGCCCGACGGTCCTCAACCGGTGGCGGCGTCTTGAGATCGTTGTATTCCCAGCAACCCAGGTTGAGCCCAACGGCGAGCGCTTCGATATCGGCGGCGGAGCTGGCTCCCGACCACACCGACATCTTGCCAGCACCCATTCGGTGCGCCTGACGGGCGGCGAGCGTTGCGGCGCGGCGATACGCTTGCGTCCGCTGCTTTGGAGTCCCCAAACCGACGAGGAGAACCCGGGAAGGTCCCGACGTTCCGCCAGACAAATGCAGCGTCTCGTCGCGCCCGCCGCGAAAGTCACCGCGCGCGAAACTGCGCGAAAGCGCGCCGCCGAGTGACTGGTCAATGTCCCGCAATCCCGACGGGAAGTCGCGTCCAGCGACCAGGATCGCGAGTAAGGGCGAATCCGCGGTCGCGCTGGACGCGGCACGCACACCGATCTTGAGGGTCATGTTGTGGCGTTTCGAGAGTGGCGCGTCACGCGGGCAACTTCGCCGCGAGGGCTACGACGCATGGACCTGCGTCGCGAAAGCTAGACAGGGAAAAAAGGCCGGGCAAGCGAACGACCATCAGACCAATCGGTTGGGTAGCGCATCACCACGGACGAACGCGTCAATGTTGTCGGCGGCAATCATGCCCATGGCTGTTCGGCTGCCGACTGTCGCGCTGCCGATATGAGGAAGAAGTGTCACGTTGGGAGCACTCAACAGCGATGGGTGGATGGTCGGCTCTCCTTCATACACATCCAGGCCAGCGCCAGCAACGCGCCCTTCCACCAAGGCCTCAGCGAGCGCGACTGAATCGACGATTGGACCTCGCGCCGTGTTGATGAGGAAACTGCCCGGCTTCATGAACGACAGTGTCTCTCGATTCAAGAGGTGATACGTCTCGGCGGACGACGGACAGTGTAGGGACACGAAGTCCGAGGAGCCGAGCAGCTCGGAAAGCGACTGTACGCTCGTGACGTACTCAGGGACGCTTCGCCGAGAGTCAGGTCTGGCCAGGTGCTGGACGCGCATCCCGAAGCCAAAGTGTGCACGACGCGCCACGGCCTCACCGATTCGTCCAAGACCCACAATTCCCAGAGTCGAGCCATGCAAGCTGCGGCCGAGGAGATGCGTAGGACGCCAGCCGGTCCATCGACCGCCGCGCAGTTCCATCTCGCCTTCACTTGCTCGGCGCGCTGCAGCCAGCATCAACAGGAGCGTCAGATCCGCCGTGTCCTCGGTGAGCGCACCGGGAGTGTTCGTCACCGCCAATCCAACACGTTGGGCAGCGTCCAGGTCTATGTGATCGAAGCCGACCCCGAAGTTGGCTAGCAACTGGGCCCGACGCCCGCTGGCTTCCACGATCTCTCGCGTTAGGCGATCCGTGAGGGTGCATAACACGATGTCCGCCGTGCGAAGGGCCTCGCGCAGGTCTTCGGCGGAGAACTGCTGGTCGCGGGTGTTGCATACGGCGCCGTAATCGCGAACGAGCCGGCGCTCCACCACTTCCGGCAGCCTTCGTGTCACGACAATGCGGGGCGTAGTTTGCGTCATCGCCGGGTGCGTTGGCTCGAGTGACGCATGTCACCGTCGTGCTTCGGCGCCGTCGGACACCAACGTGCAATGCGCCCACTCAAGTCGCGCAGCGAATCGGTCGAAAATACCAACGAGGGAATCAAGGATTCATTTCCAGTCGGAGTCTTCATGGCACGTGCAGTTCAGTTTGGAATGTGTGCCGGACGCACAGCGGCTATTGTGCTTTGCGCGGTGGCACTGGTGGCGCGGCCGTCGGCGATGAAGGCGCAGGACGCCGACGTCGTTTATGCGAGTACAGATCTCGAAGTACCACCCAAGATCGCAGCACCGGCTATCGCCTCCAAGTTGCTGCAGGACTCCTATCCGGACGCTCTACGTCGCGCTGGCGTAGGCGGAATCGTGCAAGTGCAGTTCGTGGTCGGGTCTACCGGTCGCGTGGAAGAGAGCAGCGTGTACGTGGTGGAAACGCCGGTTCAGGCCCTCGGTGAAGCAGCGAAGCGTGTGGTGTCGCGAATGACGTTCAAACCGGGTCTGCATAACGGCCAGCCGGTCCGTGCTCGAGTGCTGCTTCCCCTTGTTTACAAAGCCGTCCGCTGAGTCTGTGCAGCTGCGGAAGCGACAAGGGTCTCGTCATTCGACGAGACCCTTGTCACGTTCAAGTGCCCAGGACGAGACTCGAACTCGTAAGGGCCGGAGCCCGGTGGATTTTGAGTCCACTGCGTCTGCCAGTTCCGCCACCCGGGCGAGCGACGGAATGTAGCGCTCGCACCGCCGGGGCTCAACGCAGGGCAGTATCTGGTGGGGCGCGCCGTTTGCGACGCCGGTCAAGCCCCGAGGGCTCGTCGCCCGGTGCACCGGGAGGCCCCCCGCGCAGTTGCTCGACTTTACGGCGCATTTGCTCCTGCATGCCAAAGTACCGGGCGCGCTGTGACGGTGTCATGAACTTCGCCAGCTCCTGCTGCTCTTCCTCCATGAGTTGCAGTCGGTCCCTCTGCACGCGCAGCTGGTCGTCCAGAAGCTTTCGGACCGCGTCCTCGTTAGGAGTGGCTCCCGGCGCCAGCTCGTCGCGCAACCCAATCCTGACGTCGCGCTCGTGGAGGAGCAATTCGCGACGCCGTCCCTCAAACCGGCGATTCAACTCAAGCAGCTTCGGCATCTGGTCGTCGGACAGCCCGACACCGTCACGCACGGCCTGCGCAAAGCGCTCCTGAAATCGCTGTTGAAGCGCCTCGCGATCTCGCCGTGGCGCCCGTTCCACCTGTGCCTGAGCGGTAAGGGCCACGGCGCCCTGCAACCCGATGAGCGCTACGAATACCCGGTAGTTCGTCATTCCATCTCCTGCGCTTGCCCGCGGCTGGCGGGCAAAGTCTGTGCGATGCTCTCGTCAGGCTCCGCCGACGGGATCGCTTCAATCGTGTCAAGCGCACCAAGCAACACTTCGAGCTGGTCCGCCTCGAGATCCCCAACACCACCTCCAACCGTTAGGCCGACCGCTGCCGACGTTGCGGCACCCTGCCCGGCTGCTGCAACCACTGGCAAGGAGGAATCTCCGGTTACCGTGCTTGCGACCGAGTCCACCGGCATGGCGCCCGGTGCGTCATAGAATGAACGCGCGACCACCAACGACACGCCGCCCAGGGATATGAACGAGATCGCTGCCGCCAGCCTCAACATCCAAGGCCTGGTTCCACGGGATCGCGGCCGGGACCTCGCCGGAAGCGCGCGAACGATGGCCGCCACATCCACCGCCGGCGTGCTACGCTCGAACGAGGCGCGGACGGCGCGCAACGTGGCCAGTTCGGCCCGGCATTCCTCGCAGGCCGCGAGATGAGATTCCACCTCGAACCGCTCACGGTCGTCCAATCGCCCATGATCGTACTCGGGCAATCGGTCACGAACGTCGATCGACTGGCAATCAGACATACAAACTCTCCTTGATCGAGCGCAGTGCATTGTGATAGTGCACTCGCGCCGCCCCTTCTGTCGTTCCCACGATCTCGGCGATTTCCCGGTAGGACCTACCTTCCGAAACCCTCAGCATGAACACCTCGCGCTGCGTCCGTGACAACCGCTCCACCGCGTCACGCACGCGCTGCCCCGACTCGTCCGCAATCATCCCATCCAGCGCGTCGAACTCCGTTGTGGCGTCGCCCTCTTCGACCGAACCGACGTCCCGTCGTCGACGAAACGACCGTCGATGATCCAGCAACAACCGTCGCGCGATCGTAAACAGCCACGTGCGAAGTGAGCTGTCTCCCCGAAAAGCGTCGAGCGATGAGAACGCGCGTACGAAGGTGTCCTGAACGAGTTCATCGACCGCTTCCCTTGCCCCCAGACTTTGGAGGTATCTTCCCACCGGCCCCGCATGACGTTCGACGAGTTGAGTTGCCGCGCGTTCGTCGCCCTCGCGCCAGCGCGCAATGAGCACGTGGTCGAAGGAAGATTGTTCGGCGGGGAGGCGCTCCGATTCCATCTGGTTGCGGTGTGGGACGTTGCGATCAGGTGGAACGTTAATGGGAGAAGGACCATGGGCGGCCCATCGACTGGCCGTCGCCATGCCGAGACCCTACTTTCCGCACCCTTGTACCCTTCAGCGATAGGAGCGCCTTCGAGGATGTCCGTCCTACTTCGTGCCACAGTGCTCGCGGCGCTGGTCGGATGCACGAGCGCCGGCACGGCTGCGCCCGTGCCGGCCCCGGCCCCGATACCCGCGACGACCGCCCAACAGTCTGATTCGGCTCCCAAAGGGCCGCCACCCGGACCCGGCGCGCTCTCCGTTCCGAATGCCGACCCCTTTCCCTCCACCTACAAGCCTTTTCCGTCGCGAACCACGGTGATTCGGAATGCGACGATCATGACGGCCGTCGGTCCGTCCATTCGCGGGGGAAGCGTCCTGCTGCGCGACGGAAAGATCATCGCGGTCGGCGCCACCGTCGATGCACCATCTGACGCAGTCGTGGTTGACGGAAGCGGGAAGTTTGTCACGCCGGGGATGATCGATACACACTCTCATTTGGGCGTGTATCCGGCGCCGGGCACGGACGCGTATCAGGATGGGAACGAGGCAACCAATCCTGCCACGCCGTACGTATGGGCCGAGCACTCGGTGTGGCCACAGGACCCGCAATTCCCGCGGGCGCTAGCAGCCGGCGTTACGACGATTCAAATCCTCCCTGGCTCAGCAAATCTCATTGGCGGTCGCAGCGCAATCCTGAAGGTCGTTCCGTCGCGGACCGTCGAGGGCATGAAGTTTCCCGCGGCGAAGTACGGGCTCAAGCAGGCGTGCGGAGAGAATCCCAAGCGCGTGTACGCGAGCCGTGGGCCCAGCACGCGAATGGGCAACATGGCTGGCTATCGTGCGCAGTACATCCAGGCGGAGCAGTATCGACGACGGTGGGACAAGTGGCTCGCTGACAGGAAAGGCGACCCGCCTGCGCGCGACCTGGGAATGGAGACCCTAGCCGAGGTGCTTCGCGGAAACATTCTCGTCCAGTGGCACTGCTATACAGCGGCAGACATGGAGCTGGCGATGGAAGTCGCCGATGAATTCGGGTTCAAGATCCGCTCCTTCCACCACGGTGTGGAGGCCTACAAACTCGCCGACATTCTCGCGGCCAAAGGCATCTCGGCCTCGCTATGGTCGGACTGGGGTGGCTTCAAGATGGAGGCGATCGACGGCGTGCGTGCGAACCTGGCGTTGGTTCATGCAGCTGGCGGAAAGGCCATTGTGCACTCGGATGACGCGAGCGGCATGCAGCGGCTAAACCAGGACGCGGCCAAGAGCATGGCGGCCGGACGCGATATCGGCGTCACCGTTACCGAAGACGAAGCGATCAAGTGGCTCTC
>JBGAJQ010000073.1:0-24134 GCA_044224875.1 Gemmatimonadaceae bacterium
CGCCAGCTCACGCTGGCCGGCGAGTACGCGCCGGTTGAACCGGTGCCGGGCCTGATCGACCTGCAGCATGTGCAGGCGCGAACGGGCGAGGTCTTTGCCGATGCCGACGCAGCCTTGCTGGATCTTGGCGATGGCGTCCTACTCCTGGAGTTTCGCGGGAAGATGAACACGCTGGGACCGGGGGTCTTTCGCGCCTTGGAGACGGCGGAGGAGCGCATTCGAGCCGGCGCGTACGAGGGCCTGGTCATCGGAAATGCCGACCCCCGCACGTTCTCAGCGGGCGCCAACCTGGCCGGCGTGTTGCAGCAGGCACGTGCCGGAGAGTGGGCGGCGCTGGAAGCGGGGGTTCGCGCCTTTCAGGCCGGGGTGACCAGTCTGGCGCGCTTCCCCTTCCCCACCGTCGTCGCGCCCTTCGGTCTTACGCTGGGGGGCGGCGCGGAGCTCACGCTCTACGCATCGCAGGTACAGGCCCACGCCGAGCTGTATATGGGGTTGGTGGAGGTGGGAGTCGGCCTGCTGCCAGGAGGCGGAGGCACCACGGCGCTGCTCATGCGTTTTGCTGGCGACCTCGCGCCGTACGACGAAGCCGATCCGTTTGAAGGGGTCAAGCGGGCCTTCAAGCTCATTTCCATGGCGACGACGAGCACCAGCGCGGAGGACGCGCGCCGTCTGGGCCTGCTCCGGACCGGGGACCGCGTGTCCATGAACCGGGACCGGCTGCTGTCCGATGCGAAGGCCCGCGTGTTGGACCTGGCGGCGGACTACACGCCCCCGGTTCCGCGCACCGTGCGGGCGCTTGGCAAGGAGGCGCTGGGCAACCTGGAATACGCGGTGTGGGCGATGCAGGAAGCGCGATACATCTCGGCGCACGACGCGGTCATCGGCCGCCGGATCGCGTATGTCCTGAGCGGCGGCGACGGTCCGCCGCGCGACGTGACGACCCAGGATCTCCTGGACCTTGAACGCGAGGGATTTCTCTCGCTCCTGGGCACGCCCGAGACGCAGGAGCGCATCGCGCACATGCTTACCACTGGCAAGCCGCTACGCAACTAGCGGATCACACGAAGAGGCTTCTCGATGCCCGAAGCAGTCCTGGTCAGCGCCGTGCGAACGGCCGTGGCTCGCGGAAAGAAAGACGGCTCCCTGGCCAGCGTGCACCCCGTGGACCTTTCTGCCCTCGTTATGCAGGAGGCGGTGAAGCGCGCCAATATCGACCCGCACCTGATCGACGACGTGCTCTGGGGTTGTGCCATGCCGGAGGGCCCGCAGGGTCTCAACGTGGCACGTCTGGCGTCGCTGCGCGCGCGACTCCCCGTAGAAGTCCCGGCCGCCACCGTCAATCGCTTCTGCTCGTCCGGCCTGCAAACGATCGCGATGGCGGCACAGGGCATCATGAGTGGCATGGCGGACGTCGTACTCGCAGGCGGCGTGGAGATGATGAGTCAGGTCCCCATGTCTGGCTACCACACCCGGCTGAATCACGGCATGGCCGAGGCCATGATCGCGATGGGGCTGACGGCCGAACGCGTCGCCGAACGCTGGAACGTTTCGCGCGCCGACCAGGATGCCTACGCCACCGACAGTCATCGCAAGGCGGCACAGGCGCTGGAACGCGACGTCTTTGCCGACCAGATCGCGGCCGTGCCGGTGGAGCGAGTCTCGTGGCGTGGCGCATCCAAGACCGTTGAAGAAGGCCTGTTCGCGCGCGACGAATTGGTGCGCGCCGATACCACCGTGGAGCGCCTGATGAAGCTGCCGGCCGTCTTCAAGGCCAAGGGCACAGTCACCGCGGGCAACTCCAGCCCATACTCGGACGGCGCAGCGGCCCTCATGCTCATGAGCGCCGAGAAAGCCAAGGCGTTAGGCGTACGGCCAATGGCGCGCTTTGTAGCCTACGCCACGGCGGGCGTCGAACCGGACGTCATGGGAATCGGCCCGATCAAGGCTGTGCCCAAGGCCCTCACCCGCGCCGGACTCTCACTTGGTGATATTTCGCTCATCGAGTTCAACGAGGCATTTGCATCGCAGGCACTCGCCGTGGCACGCGAGCTGGGTATGCCTCCCGAGAAAGTGAATGTCAACGGTGGAGCCATTGCACTCGGCCACCCGTTGGGCGCCACGGGAGCAAAACTCACCACCCAACTGGTGTATGAGCTGCAACGACGTGGCGGCGGATACGGACTGGTGACGATGTGCATCGGCGGAGGCATGGGCGCCGCTGGCATTTTCCGCGTCGACGGCTGAGGCCTCGCTAGCCCAAGCTGCGAGAAGCGATCGCACGCTCGGCGGCGCGCCCCAGCGCCGCCACCGCCACGTGCAACTCGGCGAACCGAGGGTCTCGCGTATGGCCGCGGACGTACCGCGCATGGATCTGCTGGGCGATCACCGCGACCTTGAACAACCCGAACACGTAGCCGTAGGGCATGTCGCCGGGCGACCGGCCGGTCCGCACAACGTACCGCTCCACCAACTGCTCGCGAGAGAGGTTGCCGGGCAGTGCCGTCAGACCCAGACCCAGCGCGCGTAACTCGGCAGGATCGTCCGCGTTGATCCAATACGCCAGCGACGTCCCCAGGTCGAGCCACGGGTCTCCCACCGTCGCCATCTCCCAATCCAGCACCGCCAGTATCCGTGACGGGTCCGCGGGGTCCAGCACCAGGTTGTCATACTTGAAGTCGTTGTGCACGAGCGTGGCGGTCTCCGACGTCGGCATGTGCGCCATCAACCAGCCGGCGGCCGCCTCGACGCCCGCGTGCTCGTGGGTCTGAGCGGCCCGGTATCGGCGCGACCACCCTTCGACCTGACGGCGCACATACCCTTGCGGGCGTCCAATGCCAAGCGGTGCGAGCCGTTCCACGTCGATCAGGTGCAGCTCGGCCAGGGCATCGACAAATCGCCCCGAGAGGCGCGTGAGCAGGTCAGGCGTCAGATTCAACCCAGCGGGAGCGCGATCTCGCAGGATCACGCCCAGGACTCGATCCATCAGGTAGAAGGGTGCCCCAAGCACGGTGGAGTCTTCACACACGAACCGAACCTTGGGCGCGTGCGGGTAGATCGGGGCCAACGCCTCGAGTAACCTGGCTTCGCGAAGAACGTCGTGTGCCGACCCGGGACCAACGCCGAACGGTGGACGGCGCAACACCCAGGCGTTGTCGTCAGCCCGAACAAGGTATGTGAGGTTGGAAAAACCGCGGGGAAACTGCTCGACAGCGATGGGCCCGGTGGCCGATACACCCTTGGTGTGCAGCCACGCCTGCAAGGCGCTGGCGTCCAACTCCTCGCCCTCGCGAACACCCGATGGCTGATCGAGCAAGGGGCGGGACACGTTACTCACGACTCGCCGGGTTTCGTGGAAGAAAGCCCGTACCGCTTGAAAATTCGGCGAGCCACGAACGTCTTGTGCACCTCGTCGGCACCGTCATAGATCCGCGCCGCGCGCTCGTGACGGAACCACCACGCCAGCGGCGTGTCGTCGGTCAGCCCGCGCGCCCCGAATACCTGGATGGCACGATCGAGTACGCGTTGCAGGACGCCAGCGGCAAAGTATTTGATGACGGAGATCTGTTCGCGCGACGCACTGGCCCCGTCGCGATCGATCGACCGCGCTGCCTCGAGGATGAGAAGTCTCGCGGCATCCACCTCGGCACGGGAGTCCGCCACGGCGTGCTGGACCGCCTGCTGTTGCGCCAGCGGCGCCCCCGGAGACAGCTCGCGCGAGACCGCGTAGCGACACGTCAGCTCCAACGCGCGCTCGCAGATGCCGATCCAGCGCATGCAATGGTGAATTCGCCCCGGACCCAGTCGCTCTTGCGCCAGCACAAAGCCCGTACCCTCGTCGCCGATTCGATTTGAGCGGGGAACGCGACACTCGTCGAATCGCACCTCGGCGTGACTCGCCCATCCGTCTCCTGCGTCACCCATCACCGGGATGTTGCGCACCAGGTGAAAACCGGGGGTCCCCGCCGGAACAATGATCTGGCTCGCCCTGGCATGCGCCGGCGCGTCGGGATTCGTGATCGCCATGACGATGGCGAACGCCGCACCGTCCGCACCCGAGGTAAACCACTTCCGACCGGTGATGACATAGTCATTCCCGTCGCGTCGCGCGACCGTGTCCAGCCACACCGGGTTCGATCCCGCGCGATCCGGCTCAGTCATCGCGAAACAACTTCGAATCTCGCCGCGTGCCAGCGGGGCGAGCCATCGTTCGCGCTGCGCCGGGCTTCCATGCGAGTGCAACAACTCCATGTTCCCGATGTCGGGCGCCTGCGCGTTTACGGCAAAGTGCCCATAGGGCGTGCGACCCAGTTCCTCGCTCACGCGCGCAAACTCCAGCAGGGTCAGCCCCTGCCCTCCCAGCGACGCTGGCAGGTGTGGCGTGAACAATTCGCGACGCCGCGCCTCGTCGCGTCGCAACTGCAGACCAGCTGCAACCTGCGAGAATGGGACACTAAGGCACTCTCGCTCAAACGGGATCAGCGACTCGTCGACGAAGGCGCGTACGCGCGCGGGAAAAGACGTGTCCATCACAGGAGGTAGCCACCATCGACGAGATAGGCGCCACCCGTGCAGAACGACGCCGCATCGGATACAAGGAACAGCGCAAAGTTCGCCACTTCCTCGGGGCTGCCAAGCCGAGCGATGGGTTGATGCGAAAGCACTTCCGACATGACCGACTCGTTCTTCCAGAGCGCGGCGCTGAAGTCGGTCTTGATGAATCCGGGGCACAGGGCGTTCGCGCGGACGTTGTGCGCTCCCCACTCCTTCGCCATGACCTGCGTGAGGGAGATCAACGCCGCCTTGCTGACACTGTAGATGCCGAGGCCGCTCTCTGGAGCCAGTCCGCCGATGCTGGAGATGTTCAGCACGCTGCCGCCCCCGCGGGCGATCATCGATGGTAGTGCTCGACGTGCGATCTCGAAGGGCGCACGCACGTTCACCTGCATGATCTTGTCGAACGCTTCCGTGGACGTGTCCTTGACCGGGCCGTAGACAGGATTCGTGGCGGCGTTGTTGACCAGGATATCGATCCCGCCGGCGAGTTCGATCGCGCGATCGACCAAGGCGTGCGATTCCTCGAGGCGCCCTACATTCGCGGGGATGCCGTGGGCGTGAGCCCCGGCTTCCACAAGCTGCGAGGTCACGGTGGATACCGCCGCCTCCTTGCGCGAGCTGACAATCACGGTGGCTCCGGACGCCGCCAAGGCGCGCGCAATGGCTAAGCCAATACCGCGCGTCGCGCCGGTCACGAGGGCGACCTTCCCAGAGAGGTTGTATGATGTGTTCACGTGCTTGGTATTGTGTCGAGTGTGGTTTGGGACTTCCGCAAACCGAATTTGACGCCGAGCGGGCGGAAGGTCGAGGGAACGCCGGCCGCGAAGCGGGGCTTGAGTCGGTGCGTCGCAGTCGGCGACGGATTGGCCGGCTTCGCGGCGACGTCTTCGAGTCATTGGCGCCATCCGGCAGTCGGCGAGTCACGTGAGGGAAGCTCCCCCTGCCGCATCCAGCCGCGTCCCTTAGAATTCGCGCGAACGACAGCCGCTGCAACCCGGGGCTTGCACCAACTCTTACCTCTCGATCGATGTCCGCAGACACGCAAGGCCAGATGATTCGCATGGTAGACGGCAAGCTGGTTGTGCCGAGCCAGCCCATAATCCCCTTTATCGAAGGGGATGGGACTGGTCCCGATATCTGGCGCGCCTCACAACATGTCTTCGATGCCGCTGTTTCCAAGGCGTACGGGAGCGCACGCCGCGTCCATTGGCGAGAGGTGCTTGCGGGCGAGAAGTCCAAGGCCGCGCTCGACACGTATGCCCGAGGACACCCTAACGACTATTCGTTCGCACCTCGTGGCGATCAAGGGACCACTGGGCACACCGGTTGGCGGGGGTATTCGCTCGCTCAACGTCGCCCTGCGACAGGAACTCGACTTGTACGCCTGCGTCCGGCCAGTGCGCTACTTCGAGGGCGTGCCATCCCCGGTCAAGCGGCCGCAGGACGTCAACATGGTGATCTTCCGCGAGAATACGGAGGACATTTATGCCGGCGTGGAATGGCCCGCGCAGAGTGCAGAGGCAAAGAAACTCGTGACGTTCCTGCGCTCCGAACTAGGCGTCAAGAAGATCCGCTTCCCCGACACGAGCGGCATCGGCATCAAGCCCATCTCGTCGGAAGGTACCGCGCGCCTGGTTCGGTCGGCCATTCAGTATGCGATGGGGAACGGCTTCACCTCCGTGACGTTGGTGCACAAAGGCAACATCATGAAGTTCACGGAAGGTGCGTTTCGCGACTGGGGCTACCAGGTGGCCAAGGAGGAGTTTGGCGGCGTCGAAATCGACGGCGGTCCGTGGTTGCGGCTGCCGAACGGCATCATCATCAAGGACGTGATCGCCGACGCCTTCCTACAACAGATCCTGACGCGACCGACCGAATACGGTGTGATCGCCACCCCGAACCTCAACGGTGACTACATCTCGGATGCGCTCGCGGCGCAGGTCGGCGGCATTGGAATCGCCCCTGGCGCCAACATCAACTACCTGACGGGCCACGCCGTATTCGAGGCCACGCACGGGACGGCGCCCAAGTATGCGAACCAGGACAAGGTGAATCCGGGTTCGGTGATCCTCTCCGGTGAGATGATGTTTCGCTACATGGGCTGGAACGAGGCGGCGGACCTGATCATCTCGTCGTTGGAAAAGACCATCGCCCAGAAGCGCGTGACGTACGACTTCGAGCGTATGATGGAGGGAGCGACCCTGGTCAGCTGTTCGGGCTTCGGGAAAGCTCTCGCAGAAAACATGTAGCGAGCCGGTAATCGGTACTCCCGTCACCTGCAACTCGGCGCCGGCCCTGATTCTCAGGACCGGCGCCGATCACGTGAGGGGTGTCGAAGTTCCGTTGCGCCGACGGCGGTTTCGCCAAATCAGAGGAGCCAGCTCCGCACCTGGCGTCCAACGGAGGCAGGCCCCCTATAATCGCCCAACGAGCGTTCAGGGGACCGTTTTCACCACCACTGGAAGGGAGATGTTCGACGGATACGCCGCCGACCGATACACCTTGTGCTCCGCGCGCACAAAATCCGACTCCTTCGCCTCGAAGATATTCGGGACGAACTTTTGCGGATTGCGATCGATCAGCGGGAACCAGGAGCTTTGCACCTGCACCATGACGCGGTGCCCCTTCTTGAACGTATACGCCTGCGTATGCAGGTCGACCGAAAACTTCGTGACCTGGTTCGGTGTGATTGGCGTTGGCTTCTCGAAGCCGCGGTAGTAGCGGCCGCGGAAGACATCGTTCGCCACCATGAACTCGTACCCATTCATCTTGGGGTCCGACATTCCCTTCTCAGGGTAGACGTCGATGAGTTTCACGATCCAGTCCGCGTCGCTCCCGGAGGTTGCGGCATGCAAGGTCACGGTGAGGTCACCGGCGATCGTCAAATCGTCGTCGAGGACCGATGTTCCCCACGTCAGGACATCGGCGCGGCCGTCAACGAATCGCTGATCCTCCGTAAGCCACGTATACCAGCCGGACCCCCTCGGGTCGTAGGTGGCCTGGATGGGACGTTGACGATATGGAACGGGGTGCGCGGGGTCGGACACGAACGCGTCGAAGGGCTTCTCCGCCGGGGCGGGCTTGGGCGGTGCATCGAACGACAGTCTCCCGTTGTCACGGAAGTACAGATTGCGAGCCGACACGCCGGCCTTGGGCGGCCAGGCGTCATACTTCTTCCATTGGTTTGAGCCGGCCTCGAACGTGGTGGCTTCAGCCAGGTGAATCGTTCCCTTGTCGTGCAGATAGTACGCAAAGAACGGCCCCATGAGCGAGTCACGGAAGAACTGGGCGGTCGGCTGCTCGAACTGGATGTTACCTAACGAGCGCCCTTCGCCACGCATCCATCCGCCGTGATTCCACGGGCCGACGACAAGGAAGTTGCGGTGGTCGGTGTCGTGCTTCTCCAGTTCACGGTAGATCGTCACCGGGCCATAGAAATCCTCCTGGTCCCACCAACCCGCCACGTTCAACGTTGGCACCGTCACCTGGGTGAGGTAGCCCTTCATGGCCTGCCGCCGCCAGAACTCGTCGTAGTCCGGGCGTCGTGAGAAGTCGTTCCACGTGGGGATTTTTCCCTTGAGAATGTCTTTGTTGACGTTCGCCAGCGATCCCACCTTGAGGTACCACGCAAAGGTATCGTAGGTGTCGAACTCGAACTGCTGGACGTCCTTCGCGGACTCCATCATCGTCGCGTATTCGAAGCCATAGCTCAAACGAAACGCGCCATTGTGATGGAAGTCGTCACCCATCCACATGTCGGCTGGCGAGGCTTGTGGCGACACCGCCCGGAGTGCCGGGTGCGGATCGAGCATGGCCATGGCGGTGAGCCATCCAGGGTACGAGACGCCGGTCATGCCGACGCGCCCATTGTTGTTAGGCACGTTGGCAAGCAGCCACGTAATGGTATCGTAGGCGTCCGTGCTCTCGTCGATGGCCTTGGGGTCGTTGCGATCGCGTCGGGGGGCTCGCTGCATCACGAACTCGCCCTCGGACTTGAACTTCCCGCGAATGTCCTGGAAGACGAAGATGTACGCGTCACGGACGAGGAAGTCGTACCCGCGCTCGAGACCGGTTGAGTTGGCGCCACCGATGCCGTAGGGCGTGCGAATGAACATGAATGGCAGGGCCGGTCCAGTCGCCTTGGGCACGAAGATCTTCGTGTAGAGCCGCACCCCGTCGCGCATGGGCACCATCACCTCATTCAGCGTGAAGAGCGAGTCGGCGAGCGTGGGTTGCACCGGGCGCACGGGAATGGCGGTGGCCGTAGCCACCGGACACGCGAGGGCGAGAGTCGCGGCCACTGCGAGCCCCCGAACGACCGGCGACGGGAAGAGACTGCTCCTGGCTGCAACAAAACGATGAGAGGCGCGAGCCTCATCGGACGTATCTTGGGATTTGGGGGGGGCCCCCCGCATCGCGATCCGGTCCGTTCCGATCCGCCCAATGTTCACGGCTACCTCCGTAAATGACGCGTACAATAAACATCACTCGCTCATCATATCGCCACCGCGTGCAGGCGCCAGATCGCGTCGTCCAACAGGCTACACAGCCCCCACCGCCTGAATCTCGATCTGGTATCCGTAGTGGAGCTCCTTTACCGGCACCAACGCTCGTGCGGGTCGGCTCTCGCCCATGATCCGCGAATAGACGCTATTGACCTCGCCCCACAACGAGATGTCCGAGACGTAAATCGTCATCTGCAGGACGCGATCGAGCCCGCTCCCAGCGGCCACCAAGATCGCTTCGACGTTGCGCAGCGTGCGCTCGGTCTGTTCCGCGACGGTGCCCACTCGATGCTCCTTCTGTCCCGGTGTGATCGGGAGCTGCCCCGCGACGAACACGAGACCGTTATGCACCATCGCTTGCGAGTAGTGGCCGGCCGGCACGGGTGCCTTGTCTGTCAATACAGGGTGCATGGGCTCCTCACGTTAGGCAGTGGACATATCCGCGAGCGCCTTCTCGGCGTTCGCTCGGTTTCGCAGTACGCCCCAACGCCCCACGCCGACCGCCAGGAGGCACGAAGCGAGGAACGCGCTGGAGAAGGCAACCCGATTGAACGTGCTCCAGGCAAAGGTGGCGATGGTACCGGCGACGATACTGCCTATGCCCCACATGGCAGTCCCCGCGCGCAACCAGGACGGTCGCCGCCAATAGGCGACCAGCGTCGTTGCCGCACCGACCCCCATCAGTACCTGCCCAAGTCCAACCAGTCCCCGCCACGTCACCAGGCCATCCGTCGCGAAGATTCCGGGGGCCTCGCGGAGGGACTGCGCGCCCGTGAACGCCACGAGCACCAGCACCACAGGGTCAATCACTCGCCGAACATTCATGCGTTCTTCAGCGCCGGTTCTACCACGCCGCGACAGGTACCCAGCCCAATGCGCCGGTAACCCTCGCGCTCGCAATACCCGTGCATGACGACTTCGTCTCCATCCTCGAGAAAGCGACGCACCTCACCAGTGGGAAGCGTGATGGGCTCCGTGCCCCGCCACGTCAGCTCCAGCAGGCAGCCGCGTGAGTGGCGGTCGGCCCCGGAAATCGTGCCGCTACCCAGAAGGTCGCCCACCTGGACGTTGCATCCGTTGCTCGTGTGATGCGCCAGCAGCTGGGCCGGCGTCCAGAACATGTCGGCCGCCGACGCCACCGAGAGAGGCACAGGTGCCTGATGCGCAGCGCGCATCGCCGCGCTCGAGAGAGAGACCTCGAGACGGATATCGAAGGCACCCAACTGCTGATCCCGTTCAGCAAACAGGTACGGCAACGGTGGCGGATCCCCCGGTTCACGGGCACAGGCCGCCTTGCGAAATGGCGTCAGTGCTTCACTGGAGATCAGCCACGGCGACAATGAAGTCGCGAAGTTTTTCGAGAGAAATGGCCCAAGGGGCTGGTACTCCCAGGCCTGGATATCGCGCGCCGACCAGTCATTGAGCAGCAACACACCGGCGATGTGCGACCCGGCGTCCTCGACGGGAATAGGCGAACCTAACGAGTTGTTCGCCCCAATCACGAACGCCAATTCTGACTCGTAGTCAAGTCGGGAGGACGGCGCGAATGCCGGCGCCGTCATTCCCTCCCCTTTCGTCTGCCCGCAGGGACGTCGCACCGGTGTGCCACAAACCACGAGCGAACTCGCTCGCCCGTGGTACCCAATGGGTATCCACTTGTAGTTCGGCAACAGCGGCTGGTCGGGTCGCAACATCTTGCCGACATTCGTCGCGTGATGGATCGAGGCATAGAAGTCGGTGTAGTCGCCCACCTCCAGCGGCAGGCGCAGTTGCACCGAGTCCATCGCATGCAACAGATGAACGGCGTGCTCCCTGGTCGCCTTGCCCTCACTGGAATCAGGGCGCAGGCAGGACGAAAGCGCGCTGCGCAATGCTCGTCGCACCGCAGGGCCAAGTTGCAGCAGGGCGTTCAACGTCGGTGCGCGCGCAGCCTGCTCAATCCCGTTCAGGGGAGTAGCCATGAGCCCGCGATCGGCCAGCTCGGCCAGGTCCAGGACTTTCGCGCCGATCGCCACGCCGACTCGCCAAGTCGCGCCAGCGTTGGGACGAAACACGCCCAACGGAAGATTCTGGATCGGAAAGTCCGTTTCCGGCGCGTTCGCGCTTTCGACCCAGCATGCAAGCGAAGGATCGTGCGTGCTATCGATCATCGATCTCATCGGAACTGCCAAGGGGCCGCCATTCGTCCAACGGCTCGCGAAAGGAACACGATCCGAACCCATGGTATTGGGTCGAACGCACCACCCGAATCTCCTCGGCGCTCAACACATGGCCACGCCAGGCCACACCGGCGCCGCGAATCGCTATTGCGTGCGGATCAACTTCGTCCAGCATGGCCACCACGTCCTCCTTCGCGCAACCACGACTGACGAGCACAGTGGCAAGCAGCACGTTGAGGTATCCGAACATCGTCCCCCGCACCGCATCGAGCGCGTACGTGAGCGGGTACGACCCGCGCAGTGGGTGATGAAGCCCCGCGGTCGCCTTGAAGGCGACGCCCGACTGATGGCACGCGATCAGCGCGCGAGCCAGAGCGTCGGAGTGCGGGAATGCGTCGGCGGTGACGCCGCCGGTGCGCAACTTGACGCAGGCGCCTAACGACTTTACGGCCGTCACGTAGCGATCGATGTCGGGCCCGATTGGCACCTCGACGTACAGGGCCCACGTGGGTCCAACGAGCGGCCTCATACTGCTGATGACTTCGGCCGACGTGGCCTTCGTTTCAACCGCGTCCACCCGGCGACGCGGCCCTTGCCGGACCGCGAACTCATCCAGGACCGCACGGTCAGCCGCAGGTGCCCCGCTGGCCAGGACGCTCAGCTTCCACTCCACGTGAGGAGGTATCACCGGAAAGGAGTTGATCACCCCTTCCAGCTCCGCCATACGTGACGCGGGAACGACGAATCGACCGAGCGCCCATGCCTCGGAACCGGCGGCGTAATCCAGGTAGTTTCGAGCCGCGTCCGCGATTCTGAGGCTTGCCGGCGGGAAGAGCCCGGCGTAGTCAATCGCACCGCCTAGCAACGCCCGCTGTACCTCGGAGACTCGGGTAGCGGAGGACGTCACTTCGCGACGTTTCGACCTCTGGCGGGCCGCCTCCGGCGCGTTGCAGGTGATCGCTCGTTAGGCGACGGTCGGGCCGCCGTTTCCTCTTCCAACCGGTGCCAATGCCGGGCCGCCGAGTGGTGCGTCCGCGCCAGGGTCTTCGGCGCGGGGGCGAGAATAGTGCCGCGACACTTCGGGGACCCGCAGTGGCAGACGTAGAGCGACTCATCCTCGGGCGTATGCGTGGCGTCGCGCTCATAGGCGTAGTCGTACGCCAATTCCTCTCCCTCGGCGATCGAACGGATGGCGTCGATGTATATCCGTCCGTGATCGTCCACGGCTTCACAATTTGGGTCACACGAGTGATTGATGAATCGCGCGTCCGTACCGTCCACGGCGCCATCGATCACGGTGCGCGACGTCACCGCGAACAGAAAGGTGTGATGTCGACCCATGCCGGTGTCATCGTACCGCCGGTCCGCTTCCTTCCACGAGATTCGTTCACCGCCGTACTCGGCAACTCGCTCTCCCTTGCGGATGCCGCGCGTGGCAAATGCGCCTCGCCCTTGTATGGCAGAACCCCGTATCTCGAACGGCTGTGGCTCAGCTACCCGCTTCCTTTTCATCGGTGCCTACTTCGTCGCTAGGGACTGCTCAACGCGCGCACGATAGTGCTCGAAAATCTTTCGTCCTTCCACACTCTCCGTGGCAATCCACTCGGCACTGCGAAACGAGCGAGGATTCGACTTCCGCAGCTCCGCTAGATACGGAGCAACGCGCGCATACAGGTAGAGGCCCTCGGAGTTGCTCTCGATCATGAAGTCCGGGTGCAAGACGCCATGCCGGGCCATACCATAGGCCATTTCCCAGTACGTCGAGACCTGACGGAATGCGGCGTTCAACGGGTGGTCTGTCTTCAGCACTGCAACGGCCTCATCGGCGTTCTTCGGCCAGTACTTGCCGTTGACCGCGGCGCGCGATTCACGCATGATCGGCTCGCGCCGCAGATCGTACAGCTTCATCACCAACTCGGCGTCGTGGTGGTCTGGATAGTCTTTTACTCGATTCACGTGTATTCCTCTGTAGGCCACGCGGCGCACCCGGTGCGCACCGCGGACGGCCGGATAATGTTCGGCGGAAGTACCTGACGCCAGTCGGGGCATCGACTGGTAACTACTCTCTTTGGAGATCCCATGCGTCTCGTTCTACGCACGATGCTTCTCGCAATATCACTCGCGATGGGAACCACGGCGTGCTTCAAGTCAAAGCCCGGAAGCCAGATCGAAACACAGGAACGCACCACCGTTCTGGTCGACAATCGTAACTTCCTGGACTTCACGATCTATCTCATCAGTGGCTCGCAGCGTATCCGCTTGGGTACGGCGACGGGAAACAGCAAGGCGCGCTTCACCATTCCTTCGCAGTTCGTGTTTGGGGCCACGCAGCTCCAGTTTCAGGCAGACCCCATCGGTGGGCGGACGGCACCGGTTTCATATCCCGTCACGGTAAGCCCTGGTGACGAAGTGGAGCTTGTGATTCCTCCGAACGTTTAGCCCCTGTCGTTGATCGGGACCCCACGAGTCCGAGCGCGACACCTCTCCGGAAAGGCATTTGACCGTAAGTGGCAATCGCTTCCGACTCGCGTAAGAAAAAAACACCACCGCTGCAAAGCGGTGGTGTTTGGTTTTCGCGGGGAGGCTGCTAGCGAGTGGCGCGCATCAACGGGCTGACCACCTGACGAACCTGCTCGAAGGGCAGCGGGAATGGGAACCCTCGCGCACCCGGCCGTCGTCGCGGAACGCAGTGGTCGTCGTCGATTCCTCCACGTCCGCCACCGCGGAAAATCACGCCGATCACTTCACCGATCTCCGGAGGACCATCCCCTACTCGACCGCGGCCGCCGTTCGAGGCGCCAGCCACCTCAACGGGAACTGGGGCCGGGCGCGGCGCAACGCTTGGGACGCGCGGCTCATCTGCCGCTGGCGCTTGCTCAGTGGCCTCGGGCTGAGGATTCTGAGGCGCCTCGGCGACCTGCGGCTCCGGCGACGGCGACTGGTTGGTCGATTCAAGAGCTCCGGATCGCTTCCGCGGAACTGGCTTGGGCCGTGGGAGCTGCGTGGTGGGCGCCGAGTGGTTCGACTGCTCGATGTCAGAAACGACTCGAGCGCGTTCGAACCCTTGCGAGGCGTTCGCCAGTTGAAGTCCTTGATCCGAGCTGGCTGCCTCCAGGTCGCGCTTGAGGTCGTCCGACACGGAAGCGCTGGATCGGCCTCCGCCCTGACAGGCGGCTGCTCCCAGCGAGACGGTGATCAGACCAATCCACGATTGCAAGCGCATATGCCCTCCGATGTTTACTGCGCGGGGAATTACGCGTGAACGTAGCATTCCATTCGGGCCCCTATAGCACAAGACGCGCCAGTGCGAGTCCGAGCTGTCAGACGCCTCCAAGCTTCAAGTTGTCTCCGATCTTGGACAGGAAGGCGTCCCAACCTGATGACGGACCCCGATTCCCAGCTCCGCTCTCTTATCGTCTCTACCGTGGGAAACACGCGAAAACACCCAACCCCTTCGTCGCTTATTCAGGCCGTAGGGGACTTCGAATCTGGAGGCATCCAGCAGTGAATCGGACGCCCCGCGATCGGAGCCACACTCGGCGCGCCGAGGCGGGCAATCAGTGCATCGCCGAGCATGTGGAGTCGGCAGGAGTCGGCGCGCCATACCGCGTCGCAATCGTGCGCGCTCGTCCGGCGTCGTCGATGGAAACCGCAAACAGCCGATCGTAGACGGAGTCGCACAAGTCGCGCATCGATGGACCGCCCAGTGCCGCTACGATCGCCGGCACCGTATTGCTGTGGCCGACGACGAGCGTTGTCTTGCCTCGGTGGCGGCTCAAGACCAGGTCCGCAATTTGTCGTGCGTGCTCCTTCGTATCTGCAGTGGCGGAGACGACCTCCGCAACGATGCCTAACGAGTCGGCTGCGGGGGCCCCCGTTTGACGCGTTCGCTGAAATTGGGTGGTGATGACCGCCGTGACTCCAGCGTCCCGCGCGATCGCCACCAAGTCGAGGGCGCGCTGCGTTCCAGTGGGCGAGAGCGGCACATCCCCGGTGGGACCGGCCTTTTCCGCGTGCCGCACGACCAGCACCATGGTGTCCGGTGTGTAGGGTTTTGCAGCCGCCGTCAGCGACAGGGCCAGGATCGTCGTCAGCAGGCGCTTCATGTGCGTCGTCGTTGGAGTTTTGAAGGAGGGGCGTGGGTCATCCGGCGAGTCAGTCGTCAGCTCCATCCCATGCGCTGGCGAAGTGATGTGATATGCGCGACATGGTGCCGCCCATGCCACTCGTACATGGCCAGGAGGTAGTCCAGGGAATGGGATCCGCTTTCCGGATGGACATACGTCCGATCGAACGCGGCGGATGGCAGTGACTCCCACAGCGCGACAAAGCGGCGATGGAGGAGGTCCAGCAGCTGCAATGACACCTCCACATCCATCGCTCGCGCGTCCGCCAGCTCGGCCCACGCCGCCTCGTCGTACGGTCGAATCGTCGGACGGTCTTCGGTCAGCGCCAATCGGAGCCGGACGTAGGCGTTGAGGTGGCTATCAACGACATGGTGGACGACCTGCCGAACCGTCCAGCCACCGGGGCGATACGGCGTCGCCAGTTGTTCATTCGTTAGGCCGTGCACGGCGCGACGAAGTGCCGCAGGGGCTGCGGCGATCGAGGCAATGGCGCCCTGTCGCCAGGTGGCATCGGCGGCCACGGGAGGTACGAGCTGGCCAACGGGATATTGAAGGTCAATGGTCATGACAGGGGTCTGAGGCAGTTGGTCTCGAAGGCAGGACACGTTGAAACCTAGCGAGCGGCGACGGTTGTGTTCATGCGATTGTGACGACAGGATTGGTCACGAGTTGATGCGCCTCCGACCCTCACGACGTGGTATGCCGATGACGCTCCGAATCCTCGCTCTCCTTGCCTTCGTGGCCTTCGCGCAGGCGTCGGGCCAGCGCCCTTTGAAGGTCTACATCTCGGTCGACATGGAAGGGATCGCCGGGGTCGTGACATCCGAGCAGCTAGGCCCGACGGGGTTCGAGTACGGGCGCGCACGCGAGTTTATGACCGCTGAAGTCAATGCGGCCATCGCAGGAGCGAAGGCCGCCGGCGCCACGCAGTTCGTGATCAGCGATTCGCATGGGAACGGTCAGAATCTGCTGATCGACCAGCTCCCCGCGGACGTCACAGTCATTCGTTCGTGGCCGCGCCCGTTGATGATGATGGAAGGGATCGACTCGACGTTCGATGCTGCGTTCTTTATCGGGTACCACGCGTCCACCGCCAACACGAACGGGGTGCGCGCCCACACCATGTCCAGCGCCACGCTCACCGGGGTGGCGCTGAACGGCACGCAGATGCCGGAGGGCGGCGTGAACGCGGCGATCGCCGGCTACTTTGGTGTGCCGGTCGTCCTGGTGTCCGGTGACGACGCAGCCGTCGAGGAGGTTCGCCGCGTTGCAGGTCGTATGGAGGGGGCCGTGGTCAAACGGGCCATTTCGTTCCACGCTGCGGCAACCAGCACACCCAAGGCTGCCCAGGACCTGATACGCGAACGCGCCAAGACGGCCATTGAGCATCGAGCGGACGTTCGGCCGTTCTCGTTGCGCGGCCCCGTCACGCTCGACGTTTCGTTCAAGAATTACCGACAGGCCGAGATGCTCGCGTACCTTCCGATCGTCGAACGCACGTCCTCACATGGCGTGCGATTCGTGGGAAAGAACATCCTCGAGGTGTCCCGGTTCATGGAGTTCGTGAACACCTACTCTCCCGACCTCACGCCGTAGCAATTTCCTCGACCCGCGGGAGGTCGGCTTCTTGCACGTCGTGTAGTCGGGAAACGTCGACGCGTATGGTTCCTTGCGAGTTTGAGCCGTCGAACACGGAGACGAACCGCTTTCCCCACGCGACGTCGCGGGCGTCATACGAGGATCGGGCGTGAACGGAGGCCTGAAACCCTTCGTCGATCGCCGACAGGAGCACGAGGAACTCTCCCTGCGTCTGGTGCAAGGCCTGTTCGTCCATGTCGCGCAGCGGGCTCGCGGCATCGATCGGATGCACCACGGTCAAGGTCAGCGGAAAGAAGGACACTCGGTCGCGTTCGAGTGACAGCGCCTGGTAGCGGCGTTGCCGGCGTCCATCGACTTCGGCGAACCAGCTGAAGATGACCTGAACCTGCAGCTCAAACAGTTCGGACCGTCGCTTGTTCGCAATGCGGAACATCCACGCCCTTCCCTCTCGATACGGCGCGATCACCGCGGCCCGGCTGAACAGAATATTCGCACTGGGTCGAGAAAAACGGGCAAACAGCAGGCCAGTGAAGAGGGCGAATCCCAGCAAGCCATACAGCGACTCCAGCGTCACCAGCAGGTTGGCGGCGAGACCGGTGGGGTGCACGTGTCCATAGCCAATCGTGGCGAAGGTCTGGACACTGAAGAAGAAGGCGCGCCAGAACCCTGGCCCAGGCCAATCTCCGTCAGGCGCAACCAGCGCTTGAGGTCCGCACGCCAGGTAGGCGACCGCGAACAACGTATTCGATACCACGTAGAAGGCGACAAGGAGGGCCACAAAGCGGGTCCAGCTCGTCGTCAGCAAAGTGTGATAGGCACTCCACGACTCGGCGTGCGACAGGCCGGCGCGTTCCACATTGAACGTTCCGTCGCGATTCAGCAGTCGTTGGCGAGACTCGCGGGAAACGACGGCGCCGAAGCCGAGATCGCCGCGATCGATATCGACGGCGGTGCCCGTTGGAGGAGCAGAACCACGCTTGGGGTCCTTGGAATCGAACCGCATACGGTTCAAGGTGTGTCGATTACCGCGCGCGGTCCAGCCTTTGACACTGCGCGCGGTGCCGACGGCAGGCTACGTTTCTAGAGCACCGCGCCAGCGGCCTCCGCTTCCCCCATCGGAGCACGATTTCTCATGGATTGGCTGTCCGACCCGAACGCCTGGTTCGGCCTGCTCACGCTGACGGTTCTCGAAATCGTCCTCGGCATCGACAACATCATCTTCATCTCCATCCTGTCGGGCAAGCTGCCCAAGGCCGATCAGGCCCGGGCGCGACAGCTGGGACTGATGGGTGCCTTCTTCACACGCGTACTGTTGCTGCTGTCGATCGCGTGGATCGTCAGGCTCACCACGCCTCTCTTTACCGTCGGGGGGTTTGTGATGACGGGGCGCGGGCTGATCCTCCTGGTTGGTGGGCTCTTCCTTATCGGCAAGGCGACGTGGGAGATCCACGGGAAACTGGAGGGTGAAGCTCACGAGTCATCCACCCAACGTGTCGCCCGATCACTGGGTGCCGTCGTCGCCCAGATCATGGTGATCGACATCGTCTTTTCGTTGGATTCCGTGATCACCGCAGTCGGCATGGTCAGTCAGGTCACGATCATGATCGCCGCGAACGTCGTGGCGTTGATCTGCATGCTCGCCGCCTCCGCACCGATCTCCGACTTCGTCGACCGGCACCCGACCATCAAGATCCTCGCGCTGGCGTTTCTCGTCCTCATCGGGACGAACCTCGTCGCCGATGGTCTCGGCCAGCATATTCCAAAGGGATACACCTACTTTGCGATGGCCTTTGCCTTTGGCGTGGAGATAGTGAACCTGCGCATTCGAGCCAAGGAGTACGCGCCCGTGGAGCTGCATGACACGCCGCGTCTCGACGAGGACGTCCCCAAGCCGTAGTCGACGTTTCCGCGACGCTCCGACGCTCTTCCTCTTGTAACGCCGAGCAGATCGACACCGACAGCAACACTTCCTTCTCACTGCAGCTGCGAGGTCGCCGTTCATGTCTTCGCCCCGAACGCGAACCCTGATGTGCGTCAGGGTTCGATCCACGCGGTTTAACCGCCACTGCCGCGGCAGCGTGCTACGCGCGGCGGCCGTGGCCGTCGTCGCACTCACCTCGACGAAGGCCCAGGCTCAGGTCGTCGGTGGCGTCTACTATCCGGAGCGCGGCGTGTCGTGGAAGCGCGCGAGACCGGCTGATGTATCGATCGACTCCGTCGCGTTGGCAAAGGCGATCGCGTTTGCCACGTCGCATGAGATCGACCAATTGCGCGACATGGCCGCTCAAGTGAAGGAAAACGTAAAGGCCGAGCCGTATCCGGACGTTCTGGGCCCGACCACGGATCGCGGTGGGCAGAACGGGATCATCATTCGCCACGGCTACATCGTCGCGGAGTGGGGCGAGACCGAGCGCGTTGACATGACGTTCAGCGTCGCGAAGAGCTACGTGGCGACCGTCGCCGGCCTGGCACTCGATCGCGGCAAGATCAGGTCTCTACAGGATCCGGTGCGCGAGTATGTCCGCGATGGCGCCTACGACTCCCCGCACGACGCCGCAATCACCTGGCATCAGATGCTGAACCAGACGAACGAATGGGAAGGCACCCTCTGGGACAAGCCAGACGTGGCGGACCGACGCGAGGGGCGCGATCGCACACTGCATGACCCAGGGACGTTTTGGGAGTACAACGATGTCCGCGTCAACCGCACCGCGTTGAACCTGCTGTGGGTCTGGCAAGAGCCGCTGCCGCGGGTCCTCAAGCGTGAGATCATGGACCCGATCGGCGCGTCGGACACATGGGTGTGGCACGGCTATCGGAATTCGTACGTCACGCTGAACGGCCAACGCGTTCAATCGGTCAGTGGCGGCGGGCATTGGGGAGGTGGCCTTTGGGCCAGTACACGCGACCACGCGCGATTCGGCTACCTCTACCTGCGCCGCGGGCGCTGGCTGGCCCGTCAGCTACTATCTGAGCGGTGGATCGATCTTGCGACGACGCCGACCGACATCAAACCGATCTACGGCTACATGTGGTGGCTGAACGCACCAACGGCGCAGACCCACCCTGGAGCGACGCCCCGTTCATTCTTTGCGCGGGGAGCCGGCGGGAATACGATTTGGATGGCGCCAGAATTGGACATGGTGGTCGTGACGCGCTGGCTGGACACGCGCGCCACGGACGAATTCATGCGACTCGTCAGGCAGGCCGTGCGAGAATAATTGGCGCCGCGGCACTACACGCCGTAGCGCTCCTTCAGGATTCTCCGGTGGTGCGCCTCGTGGCCGGCCGTGATCCAAGCGAGGGCCCGCACAGACACGGCGCGGCCGTTGGCGGTGCCGCGCCGCTGGAGCTCTTGGTCGGAGAGGCTATCGAAAAAGGCGAGCGTGCCCGCGCGCGCGGCCTGCAATTCTTCCACGAGGCCACGTAGCGCACGATCGTCGAAGGCCGCATTCGCCACATAGGCGTTTTCATCGAAAGCAGGCAAAGACGTCTGGTCTGCGCGCGCAAAACACATGGCCCGGTAGACGAAGACGCGCTCGGCGTCTGCCAGATGTCCGATGACCTGGCGCACACTCCACTTGTCAGGCGCATACCTTAGCGCCCCCTGTGCTTCGGTGAGTCCCGCACCCCAGCGGGCCATCTCGCTGGCCTGCGATCGCAGCGTGGCCAGGATGTCACCCTCCGGTACCTTGCTGATGTAGGTACCGTAGTACGGTGCGAATTCATCGGCTTCGGGCCGGACACTCCGAACGTTCGCTGTCGTTTCCATGAGCGGGCTTTGTAGATGTAGGTGGTCGGCCGGCGACAGGCAGCTCCGACGCTTTACTGCGGTCGATTCGGTCGACGCGTGAGCGACCTGAAGTACTCGTTCACCAAGTCACGATAACCGAGTGGCACATCGTCGCTGCCGCCGAGCGTGGGGCGATCGTCGCCAGCCTCACCGAACTCTCGGCGCAAGGAAAACTCAAACTCCTTGAAGCCATCGACGACAGCGCTCCGCAGCCGCGCCAGCTCTTGAGGGTTCTGGAAGGCGCGCTCGGATTCCAGTGCTCGGAGGCGCCCGATCAAGCGATCCAAGTCCTGAGTGGAACGCCCCGTCGCGGCGAGCTCACGACGAAGTCCTTCGGCGTCTTCACGACGGCCGCGAAGCTCGCGGCTGAACTGACGGACATCCTCGGGGCTGAACTGGCGAATGCCTCCGCCTGGTCCGCCAGTTGGAGCTCCCGGTGTCCCGCCGGCCATGCCGCGACTGCCACCAGGCCCCTGCTGGCCCTGACCCGGTGATTGTCCCGCGCCGCCCTGCCCCTGCTGCCCCTGACGGCTACCCTGAGATCCCTGTCCTTGCGACTCACCCGCTTGCCCCGGCGCTCCCTGACCCGGCTGACCTTGGGCCTGCTGACCCTTGCCCTGACCCTGCTGGCCCTGCCCTTGTGATCCCTGGCTTTCGCCCCGCTGACTCTCGCCTGGTGCACCCCGGTCCTGTCGGCCGGATCCGCGTTCCCCCTGCGACCCTCTGCTCTCCGATGTCTCGCCCTGCGCCGACCGGCCGTCGCCCGAACTGCCACGCTGATCTCGCTCCTTCATTCGTTCGTCCAGGGACGAGAGACCGCGCACGACATCACGCGCTTTGTCGAGCGCGCGAGCGCGGCGCCCAGAGGAGTCGGCCATGGCACCGTTCGCCGCCGCGGCAATGCGGTCGCGCACCGATTCCAGGTCCGACGTGATCTGGTCTTCGAAATTCCGCACGGACTCAGGTGATCCCTGCCGCATAAGGCCGCGCGAGAAACGAATCTTGTCTGCCACGCGACGATCGCGGATCGCATTGGCCGCATCCTGCAGGCCACGCGATGCCTCTGGTCGCTCTCGACGCGTGTCGCGCGATATGCGATCGAGGTCCTCTTCGAGTTTTGAGACGTCATCCACGAGACCCTGCTTGCGCCCGTCCAGCTGTTGCTCTTTTTCCGGGCGACCGGCGCCGGCTCGCGGGAGGCCCTCCACATCCCGGGCCACTTCCTTCTGTCGCTGCAGCAAGGCGTCCGCTCGATCCGCGGCGTCCTGGGCCCCCTTGGTCACCTCGCTCCGCCGGCCTTCCTCCAGCAATCGTCGCGCGCGTTCCATGCGATCGAGGGCCGCGGCCCCGGATGCGCGGCCCGCGTCACCGCTAGCGGCCGCGGACCTACGCATGGCGGTGGCGGCTTCCTGAAGTCGACGCGCGCTCTCGGCCATCTCATCGCTCTTTCGCTCGCGCGCCAGACGTTCAAGCTGACGAGCCATCGCCTCAGCCTCGTCGGCGATCTCGCGCTGACCGCCCCCGCCGCCACCACCCCCCGCGCCTTGCTGGCTCCGCTGGCGCTGACGTTCGTTCTCCTGTTGCTGACGTGCCGCCAGTTGCTTCAGTCGCTCCAGCAACTCGTCCGTCTTCTGCGCCGCGGCCTGGTCTTGCCCGCGTTGCACCTCCTCGTACTGGTTGCGCAGTTTGTCGGTCTCCAGTTCAAAGAGGTCGGCGAGATCCTCCGGTGTGCTCTGCTGTCCACCGCCACCACCGCCACCTCCACCGCCGCGGCTGACCTGGATCTCGCGAAACACCGCCTCAGCGCGTTCAAGCAGCTGCAGCGCGCGCTGTTCCGGCGGGAGCGCTTCAGTCGTCTGCCGCTCACCTAACGACTTCTCCGCCTGTGCCATCTCGCGCGCCGCCTGCGGGAGCAGCTCACTCAGCTTCCGGAAGCCGGAGTCCGCCGACTGCACCACCCCTCGAGACATCTGCTGCGCCAACTTTTCCACGCGCTCGCGAAGGCGGGTCTCGGACATCAGGATGGTACTGACGTTCTCTCTGAACTCCGTGACGGGAGTGGTCGCGCGATCCCGATCGGTCTTGAAGGTTGCCGCGACGATCTCGCGCTGCTGCTGCGTCAGCGTACCTGGAGTGTCCTGGGAACCCCCACCCCCTCCTCCCCCACCCTGTTGGTTTTGGCGGTAGTCGCGCCCGAAGGGACGAATGGTGAGGAAATAAATGTCGCTCGTCGCGCTTCGCTTCCCGCCTGGCGGCCCGCCATCCGTCGCCGTGGCCCAATATGACACGACGTCGCCAGGTTGCAGCTTCAACTCGTCGAGGAAGAAGGTGTGGGTCGCGCTGAGCTCACGAGCGCGGCGCCCTCCCTCGGTCAAGACCACCTGCTGGTTCGCCCCACCGTTCACCGAATAGGTCAAGTCAACCTTGGTCACACCGAAGTCATCGGTCGCCTCCACCTCCACCAGCACCTCGTCCGTCGAAGTTGGACGCGTGTCGCGACCGGGCTTTACGAAGCGCACAGTGGGCGGGTTGTCTTCGAGCGCGTCGATGACGTAGTCGACGGCCCCGGCGACCTTTGTTCCATCTTCCGACACCAGCTCCACCCGGTAGAACGCATCGCGCTTGACCGTCAGCTCACCACGCCAGACGCCATCGGTTCCGCGCGTCAGCGAACGGGCACTGTCGCCCTCGAGGACGAGTCGCCCGCCCGATATCGGCAGCGTGGTCTGCACGCTGACGACGGCGCGTGTGCCAACAATCGCCGCGATGTCACCTGTGCCTTCGACCTTCTCGGCCGCCAACCCTGTGTAGGCCGGGTAGTGCAGGTCAACATCCAGCCGCTTGACCGCGGGCAGGTTCTTGACCGTCAGCCGAAACACGCTGGATCGCACGCCATTGGACTCGACGAGATACTCTGCGTCTTGATCGACATCGAACAGCCGGGTGCTAAAACGCGTGGAGTCCGCGCTCGCGCTTCCGGCGTGCACTGCCTCCATCGGGATGCGTTCCCACTGGTCTCCAGAGCCCCGACGCACCAAGAGCTCGACCAAGTCACTGCGAAAGCCCCGCAGTTGCGCGCGAATCTGTTGATCGGTCCCGCGCGGAATGGCGGCGTTGCCTGGTTCAACGCCAATGGCATATGGCACCGCGGCGGCTGCATCGTGCCAGGGCGTCAGGATCAGTCGCGCACCCTGTCGCAAGACATCCGGGCCTAAGGTGAAGAGTGCAGCAGCGGCGACCAACGCAGTGGCCAGCCAAATGCCCGTCCGCTGCAAGTTCCCCGATTCGATCGATGGCGCGTCACCGTAACGACGCAGCTGTTCGCTGGCCGAGTGGACGAGCCCCTGCGTGAGGGCACTGGAGCGTACGCTGTCCGGGACGTCGACGCGCAGCGCCT
>JBGAJQ010000074.1:0-23766 GCA_044224875.1 Gemmatimonadaceae bacterium
GGCGGCGTTTCGACGCGGGGAGCTTCGGCGTGACAGGCACACGGTCAGGCGACGTCGTGCCGCAGCTCCGGAGGTGGGCCGATCTTCTTGAGCAATGCCTCGAAGCGTGGCACACCTCGCAAGACGTCCACCGCTGGCTCGCGCCCCAGCAACGCCATCCACCCCACGCGCTCTTCGTAGGCCCGTTCCAGCAGGTCGAGCGCCGTGTCCATTTCGCCCAGGTGCGCGTAGGCGAGCCCCATCCCCATGGGCCACACGAATTCCTGGGTGGCGCGTTGCCGCAGGGAAGCCAGAATGTCGCGCGCTTCCGCTGATTCGCCCCCCACCGCCAGTCCATACGCCAGTGTCGTCAGATACAACGTTGCGCCGCCGGACAATGAAGCGGCGTCGCGGAAGGCGGCAATGGCTTCCTTCGGATCACCCCCCTGCGCGCAGACCAGGCCGTGCGAGAAAGCGGCATACGGTGATGACGGTTCGATCTGGCGCAGCGCCCGCCCTTCGGCAATCGCTGCGTCCCGTTGCCGACTCAGGTACAGAATCCACGCCGTATTCCCTCGTACAGCCATCGCCGTCGGGTCCAACTGGTTGGCGACATCGCGCTGGACCAATGCCTCGTCGAACCGGCCTACGCCACACAAATGCATGGCGTAATAGACGCGCAGCAGCGGGGCACTCTCGTTGAGTGAGACGGCACGCTGCAACAACTCACCGGCCAAGTCCCAGCGATGCTCGATCCAATGATAGTAGAGCCCCTTCGACGACGTGGCCTCCGCGCTGTTCGGGTCGATCGACAGCGCCGTACTGACATTCGCGAATCCCTCGGGGAAGGCGTCGCGCGGACGGATGCCCCAGTAACCGCCACCAAGGTACATCTGCGCCTCGCCTAACGCGGCGTAGGCGCGGGCGAATTTCGGATCGCGGGCAATCGCCTGCCGATAGTAGTCCACCGCCTTGGCAAAGTCGTCCGCCGTCACCTTGTTGTAGTGGTGTCGCCCCAGCAGGTACAACGTGTACGCCTCCATGTCATCCGTTGGCTTGCGCGCCAACAGCGACTTTTCACTGGGGCTCAGGTGCGTATCCAGCTTGGCGGCAATCCGCTCGGCCACCTCCGCCTGAATCGCGAAGACGTCGGTGAGTTCGCGATTGAACGTCTCCGCCCACACATGCTCATCGTTGCAGGCGTCGATGAGCTGGGCCACGATGCGGAGGCGGCTGCCGGACCGGCGCACACTGCCTTCCAACACGTGCGACACCCCAAACTCGCGGCCAATGTCGCGCACACTCTCCGGACGCTGCTTGAAGCGCAGGGTTCGTTGCAGGCGTCGATGAGCTGGGCCACGATGCGGAGGCGGCTGCCGGACCGGCGCACACTGCCTTCCAACACGTGCGACACCCCAAACTCGCGGCCAATGTCGCGCACACTCTCCGGACGCTGCTTGAAGCGCAGGGTAGACGTCCGCGACATCACCCGCAACCCGCGCACCTTGGAGAGCTGGGCAATGATGTCCTCGGTCATGCCGTCCGAGAAGTACTCGTTCTCCGGGTCCGCGCTGAGGTTCGCAAAGGGCAGCACAGCCAGGAAGCGAGGGGGACGCCGATGGGCGCCACTGCGCGACTCGGTGACACGAATGGCGGCTACGCTCCCCGGGGTCTGGGGCTGGAGGGCGGCCGCCAGATCCAACGCGGAGGTGAAGCGCTCGTCCGGTTCCTTCGCCATGGCCCGCATGACCGCGCGATCGACGTACGCCGGCACGTCCGGCTGCATGGCCCGCACCGACGGCACCGGATCGTTGGCGTGGCGCATCATCACGGTGAGGGCATTGGGGCCCAGGAAGGGGGCCCGTCCCGTGAGCATCTCAAAGAGCATGCAGCCTAACGCGTAGGTATCGCTCCGGCCGTCCAGTTCCCGTTCGCCGCGCGCCTGCTCGGGACTCATGTACGCCGGCGTGCCTACGGCAATCCCCATACTCGTCAGTGCCTGGCCACCGGCCGCCGCTGAGATGGCGCGGGCGATCCCGAAATCCGTCACCAGCGCGTGGTTGTCGTGCAGCAGCACATTGTCCGGCTTCATGTCCCGATGGATGATGCCGCGACGGTGGGCGTAGTCCAGCGCGCTCGCCACCTCACTCCCCCATTCGATGCACTGCGCGACGCTGAATCTGCCGTCGCTCGCCAACCGGACGCGGAGTGACTCTCCGTCCACGAAGGGCATGGTGTAGTACGGAAACCCACTCGTCTCGCCGGCGCTGAGCAGCGGAATGATGTGTGGGTGCAGGAGCGACGCGAACAACATGATCTCGCGGCGGAATCGCTCGACGTTGACATCGGCGGCGAGTTCCGGGGGCAGAACCTTCACCACGATCCGGCGGCCGAGTACGGCATCCAGTGCGACGAAGACGCGACTCATCCCGCCACCCGGGAGTTCGCGCTCGAGCACATAGAGATTGCCCAGCGACTCTTGCAGCTGCTCTTGCAGTTCGTCGTTCAACCTGTGCCCTCCGAATGTCGAACGTGCGACGCGGGGCTGTCGGGCACGCTACCCACGTGCAGGCGTGACGCCAGAGCCCTGCAATTGCGAGCCCAATCCAAGAGGGACTCTAATTGCCGGGCGGAGACACGCTAGTACATTGGCGCTGGTACTCCATGGGACGACATGTCTTGGACGACCGTTCGCCTTCAGGAGGCGGGTAGCCATGCACACCCCGAAAGTGCTCGTCCATGTGTTGCTCCTCCTCGCCGGGCCGGTCATGCTCGGTGCGCAGGTGAGCCTGCGAACGGCGGGCAGCGAGTTGGGCGCCGCGTCCCTCGACATCGCGGCTGTGTTCCTCGCTCCCGTGCATGCCTCCTGGGCGGACTGGCGTGCGGCGGCACGGATCGGTGGCGGTCTGGTGACGATGTTGCCGTTCGACGATGAGATCGATCGATGGATCACCAATCACCCGAACGCCGAACTCTTTCGACTCAGCGAACCGTTCCGCAAGAGTCACCGCGAGGGATCGAAGCTGGGGGCCGACTCCCGCATGATCCCGTTGTCGGGCGGATTGGTGGGGCTTGGACTGCTCATCAACAGCGCAACACTTCGTGAGGTGGGGTACGGCTGTCTTTCCACCTCCGTGGCGAGCACGGCCCTGCGCTCGGCGGTCTACGCTGGCATCTCCCGGACACGCCCTGTAGTAGCTGACGGTGATCAGTTCGACGTGGATGTCCCGGGCGGAGACTACAACCAGCATTCGTTCTTCTCCGGCCATACCATGAACGCGTTCGGGTGCGCGACGTTCCTCAACACGCGCTATCACCTTGGCCTTGGCGAGCCGGTGCTGTACGCCGCGGCGGCGGCGATTTCCATGGCGCGCATGAACGATCGGTTCCACTGGTCCACGGACGTCTACATCGGGACGATCGCCGGTGTCGCCGTGGGACGGGTGGTGGGGCACCGGGCGCGTCGCCGAGCTGATGCTCGATCGGCAGCTGCAGCCCAGCCCCCGACCGGGGGATGGCGCTCGGGGCTGCGCATGGGGCCCACGCCGGGTGGCTTTGGGGTCTCGTGGGAGGGGACGTTCTAGCCGACTACTGCCTGGCAATCCCCGGCTTCCCCCCTCGCAGCACATACTTCTGGATCTTCCCCGTCGCCGTCTTCGGCAGCTCCGACACAAAGCGTACACTCTTTGGGCACTTGAAGTGCGCCAGCCGCTCGCGCACAAAGTCGCGAAGTTCACTCGCTTGCGCACCGGCGCGCAGCACCACAAAGGCATGCGGGGACTCCCCCCACTTCTCATCCGGAAGACCGACGATCGCCACTTCCTGCACCGCCGGATGCCGAAGCATCGTCCCCTCCACCTCCACACTGGAGATGTTCTCGCCACCGCTGATGATCACGTCCTTCAACCGGTCGCGAATCTCGATGAACCCGTCGGGATGCACCACGGCGGCGTCACCCGAGTGGAACCACCCGTCGCGAATGGCCTGTGCTGTGGCCCCGGGGTCGTTGAAGTAACCCTCCATCACCACGTTCCCCTGCACCACAATCTCGCCTAACGTCGCACCGTCTGCCGGCACCTCGGCGCCCGACTCGTCCACCACGCGAAGTTCGCCGGACGTGATCAGCTCAACGCCCTGACGTGCCTTGATCACGGCGCGCTCGTGCGCCGGAAGAATCGTGTGCTCGGGTCGCGGCTCGCAAATCGTGATGAAGGGCGCGGTCTCGGTGAGCCCGTAGACCTGTGTCAGCTCCCAGCCGAGGTCGACCTCCACCCGCTCGATCGTTGCGGCTGCCGGGGGAGCACCGGCGGTCAACACCCGTACGCCGCGCGGCGCGTTCCGACGTAACTCCTCGGGAGCGTTCGCGATGCCGATCAGCACCGTCGGCGCCGCGCACAGCATCGTCCCACGCTCATGGGTTATGGCCTCGAATACCCGCGCCGGTTCCACGCGACGCAGGCACACATGCGTCCCGCCAACCGCGGTGACGATCCACACGAAGGTCCACCCGTTCGCGTGAAACATCGGCAACGTCCAGATGTACCGCTCCTCGCACGTCATGTGATGATGCACCAGCGTTCCCACCGCATTCATGTAGGCATTGCGGTGCGTGATCATCACTCCCTTCTGACGAGAGGTGGTGCCAGAGGTGTAGTTGATCGTCAGGAGATCCCGCTCGCTCAACACCGGGCGCGTGTTATACGGGGAACTGCTCGCCAACACGCGCTCGTAGTCCACCCACCCGCCACGCCCCTCGCCGCCTTCCAACGCGACAAAGTGCTGCACGCCCGTCAGCTGATCCCGCACCGAATCCAACTGGTCCAGGTGGTCGGCGTGCGCACACACCACACGCGATCCGCTGTGATTGATCAGGTAGACGAAGTCGTCAGGCGTGAGTCGGTAGTTGATCGGCACCACGACGGCGCCGATCTGCGGCACCGCGTAATACGCCTCCAGGTGCGCATGCGTGTTCGGCGCGATGTACGCGACACGATCACCTTTGCCAACGCCTAACGCCTGCAGGCCGGTGGACCATCGGTCGCACCGATCGAAGAACTCCTCATACGTCCAGCGAGTCCCACCATCGACGACGGCTTCGCGCGTGCCGTACAGCCGGCGCGCTCGGCGCGCAAACTCAAGGGGCGTGAGCGGTAGTTCCATAGTAGCGCGAACATACGGTCGAGGACGTCGTGTTTCCAGAATGTGATCTGTGCTTCGTTCAGGCCGCCAACATTTGCCCGAACTTTCCGCCACATCTCGCGAACCCTGCCCCCTCGCCTGGGTAGGGAATGGAGCGCTTGGCGCCCGAACGACCGCACGTGGCAATCACATCCATCGCCTGCGGGTGGCGCATTTTGGAGCGCTCCTCTCGCGGATGCAAACCACCGCGTCCGCGCTCACACCGTCTCACCTGGGCCCACTGGCTCACGACGGATTGCCTTGGAGGATGCATGCATCGATTCCGATATCAATCCCTGACTGCTCTTGGCTTGACCCTTGGCGCCCTGTTCGCGTCGCCGAGCATCGCACAGGCGCAACGCGCCCATCTGGGCCCGCGCGTCGGCTACAACTTCGATACTCACGACGCGTTCTTCAGCCTCGCGCTGACGGCGCCAATCGCACCACGCGTCTCCTTCTATCCATCGGTCGACGTCTACACGCCGGAAACCGGGTCGCGCACGGGGTTCAACGGCGACCTTCGCGTGCAGATTCCCACCACGCAGGGACCGGAGCTGTATACCGGTGGCGGTGTGAACGTGCTGTCTCGCAGCGTGGCAAATCGCAGTAACACGGACGTTGGCGCCAACCTGTTCCTTGGACTGCAGGGACGTTCGGGTTGGGTCCATCCCTTTGCCGAAGGCAGAGTACTTGTCCATGACAACACGTCGTTCCAGTTGAGCGGCGGCTTGAATTTCACGATCGGCCGTTAGGCATTGGCGTTCGACGACAAGGGGAACCATCCAGCGGGGTGGTTCCCCTCGTCGCATCTGCACCTGAACATCCGAGGCCGACGACGTGCTCCTCGCACTCATGCGCGACGGTCCTCCCAAGAACGCCTGGTGATTCAAGTCCTGCGCGCCCTGCATGCTGACCTCGATACCGTCAAGCGGCGCCTGAACCGCCCGCCATAAGGGAACCAGGGACACGACCGCTGGAGCGCTTGGTCAACCTGCCACAATGGTTGACCCGTTTGGCTCCTAACACAGCGTCTGGCGCCACCGTCCGCGACACGCCATGCTAGCGGGCGCGCACACATTGACCCAACTCCCATGAAGATCGGACTTGTCGGCTTTGCTGGCTCGGGAAAGACAACCGTGTTCAATACGATGACCGGACTGCACGTCCCCGTCGGCTACGGAGGTGAGCTGCGACTGGGGACCGTGCGGGTGCCTGACGAGCGGATCGACGCCTTGTCGAAGATCTTCCACCCAAAGAAGACCACTTTCGCCGAGATGAGCTTCTGCGACGTGCCGGGCGAACACGGGGCCGACAAGAAGGGCCTTTCGGCGAAGGCGCTCCAGCAGATTCGCGATCAGGACGCGTTGTGCTTGGTGATCCGCGACTTCGTGAACCCGGCGGTGGAAGGAGATGCCAATCCGCTGCAGGACCTGGAGAACTTTCACACCGAGTGTGTGTTCGCGGACCTCGAGATCATCGAGCGGCGCTTGGACCGAGCGCGCAAGGAGAACGCGCCCAAGCAAGAGATCGCCGTCTTCGAAAAGATGAAGGCGACATTGGAGGAAGGGGTCGCCCTCCGCACCCTTTCGTCGACAGAACTCGACCGCGGGCCGCTACGCGGATACGGATTCCTCACCGATCGCCCCTTGCTCGTGGCACTGAATCGCGACGAGTCGCGTGCCGGCGAGCCAATGCCCGCCGATTTGCAGGCGCGGATTGAACAGCTTCCCGCCGCCGGTTTGGTGTTGTCAGCAAGTGTGGAGGCGGAGATTGCCGGTCTGCCGCCAGACGAGCAGTCGGCATTCCTCGACGATCTTGGCCTGCACGAGTCGGCGCTCGCTCGCTTCATTCGCACGTCGTATGGACTGTTGGACCTGATCGCCTTTTTCACGGTGGGGCAGGATGAAGTGCGCGCGTGGACGATCCGTCGCGGGATGCGGGCGCGGGAAGCCGCGGGGCGCATTCACTCAGACCTGGAACGCGGCTTCATCCGCGCGGAGGTGATTCCGTACGCCGTGTTCATGGCCCACGGCTCGGAGCACGCCGTGAAGGAGGCAGGCAAGCTGCAACTCGAGGGGAAGGAATACGTGGTGCACGACGGGGACATCATGCACGTGCGATTCAACGTTTGAACCTCTTGGGTATGTCCGCTCTGCGTTCCTGGGGCAGAAACCGCGCGGCTACGCCGCGACGACCTTGAGTCTCCCTTGTCGACGGGAGCGTGGCGCTGGCCGTACGACGATATCGATGTCTCGGCCCAAGGTCGTCAGAAAGCCGAGGAGCCGCTCGGTGGAATAGCCGTCGAGTCGGCCACGGACCAGCTGCGAGACTTTTGGCTGGTCGATCCCCAATAACTCGGCGGCTGCCCGCTGCGTGAGTTTGCGTTGCGAGAGGATGCGCTCGATCTCGATGGCGAGCGTCGCCTTTACGAGGCGCTCCTCCGCATCCGGGAGATCCAGATCCGCGAAGACGTTGCCGCTGCTTTTCGTAATTCGTGGTCGGGGGCTCATAGAGACTCCTCGCGCAGGGTTTTCGCGTGAGCCACCGCCCACGCGAGGCGTTGCTTTATTAGCTGCCGATGACGCAACGGCGTCGAAATGCCATGGGTGGATTTCTTCTGAAACACGTGGAGCACGTAGATCACCCCCGCGAGCTTCGCCGTGTAGACCGCCCGATAGGTGTCTCCGTCGAAGTCATCGACGAGCTCCACCAGACCGCCCAGATCCCCCTTAAGCCGTTTCGCCTCACGAGGGATCCCGCCCAGCTGCGCGACCAGGAGTGCTTTGCCCAGCACCCCCTGTACCGGCGCAGGACACGCTTTCAGGTCCTCGCGCGCGGTGCCGACCAGTAGAGCGGTTTCCGCAGCGGGAGCGCCATATCAGATTATGCCACTTTTGGCATACCGCGTCAAGCGGCGACGACGTGCCATCGCGTTCGGCCCACGTCGGCCACGGGTCGGCGACCGACGTGCGCTCGCGACAAACATGGGGGCATTGAGTGGTAGCCCAATCCCGGCGGCCTCGATATCCTCCTCTCGCGCCCGCACGTGACCCAAACCGGGTACGTGCCGATCGCCGTTCATCAACGCGACGACCTCACGCATTGATCCAATGCTCAACGTTCACGACAGCATCCTTGGCGCTATCGGCCACACGCCGCTCATTCGCCTCAACCGCATTGCCCGCCAGATTCCCGCCACGGTGTACGCGAAGGTGGAAACCTTCAACCCGGGCAACAGCATCAAGGACCGCATGGCTGTCCGGATGATCGAGGACGCCGAGCGAAAGGGACTGCTCAAACCCGGCGGCACCATCATCGAAGGGACCAGCGGCAACACCGGCATGGGCCTGGCCATCGCCGCGATCGTGAAAGGCTACAAGTGCATCTTCACCACGACCGACAAGCAATCAAAGGAGAAGGTCGACGCGCTGCGGGCATTTGGCGCCGAGGTCATTGTCTGTCCGACGGACGTCGACCCGGAAGACTCACGCTCCTATTACTCAGTCTCGTCGCGACTGGTGGCCGAGACGCCGAACGCGTGGAAGGCGAACCAGTACGACAACCTCAGTAACTCCCAGGCCCACTACGAAACGACGGGCCCGGAGATCTGGGAGCAGATGGAAGGCAAGGTCGATCACCTGCTGGTTGGTGTTGGAACTGGCGGCACCATCTGCGGCACGGGGAAGTACCTGAAGGAGCGCAATCCCAAGCTCAAGGTCTGGGGCATCGACACCTACGGATCCGTCTTCAAGAAGTACAAGGAGACGGGGATCCTCGATAAGCAGGAGATCTATCCGTACGTCACCGAAGGCATCGGCGAAGATTTCCTTCCGCAGAATGTCGACTTCAGCGTCATCGACCACTTCGAGAAGGTGACGGACCGCGATGCCGCCATCTACACGCGCGAAATCGTTCGACAGGAAGGGATCTGGGTCGGCAACTCCGCAGGTTCCGCCATCGCTGGATTGTTGCAGCTGAAAGATCGCTTTGCCGCCGGCGAACGCGTCGTCATCATCTTCCACGACCATGGCACGCGCTACCTGGGCAAGATCTTCAATCCCGATTGGATGCGCCGCATGGGTTACGAGCCAATGGCTGGCCCCACCGCGCGCGACCTGGTGAAGAACAAGAAGGTGGCGGACATCGTCGGCGTTGAAGTCACGGCCACCGTGCAGCAGGCCATCGCCCGCATGAGTGAGAACAACTTCTCGCAGATCCCGGTCACCAAGCAAAGCCGCATCGTGGGCTCACTCAGCGAATCCCACGCCTACGCTAGAATCGTCGCTGACCCGAAGGTCATGCACGAACCGGTGCAGACCATCATGCAGCAAGCCTTCCCCTTCGTGGACATCGAGACACCGGTGCAGCTGTTGGGTCCAATGATCACGGCGCAGAATCCGGCGGTGCTTGTGCGCGATTTTCCCTCCGACAAGACCTATGTGCTGACGGGGTACGACGTCCTGCAGTCGATGTAAGCCCTTCGGACACTTCAGGCTGCCGAACCCGGGTGCGGCGCCCTCGGAATCAAAGGATCCGTTGGGCCTCGCCCCATGCGTACGTAGAGCAATCGCTCGGATGAGGAGGCGAACCGAATCGGCGCCCCTCGTGGCACCGAACGCCCAGAGATAGGCGACCCGCTCCCCCATCGAACGCTCGGCCCATCCTTTCCACTGTGATCGCGACACCCCATGTTCCATACGGCGCGTGGGGGCGTCGCAGCTGCCCCACGCTTTCTCGACCCCATGGATGACTCGCCCATGATTTCCCTCACCGTGAATGGCGCACGCCGGACGTTCGATGGCGATCCCGCGATGCCCCTCCTCTGGTTCCTCCGCGATGACCTTGAGCTGACGGGCACCAAGTACGGGTGCGGCGTGGGCTCCTGCGGCGCCTGTGTCGTTCACGTGGATGGCAAGGCCGTGCGCGCCTGCCAGACCAAGATGGCCGACCTGCAAGGCAAGCCGGTGATCACCATCGAAGGCCTGCACCCCAAGGGCGAACACCCGTTGCAGCTGGCGTGGCGAAACATCGACGTGCCCCAGTGCGGCTACTGCCAGTCGGGGCAAATCATGAAGGCGGCCGAGTTGCTCAAGACGACGCCCCACCCGACCGACCAGCAGATCGACAACGCCATGAACGCGAACATCTGTCGCTGCGGCACCTATCCACGCATTCGAGCCGCGATCAAGGCGGCGGCGGAGAAAGGGTCATGAGCCACAACCGTCACCTCGGCGCGGCCAGCGACGACCATCCCACCGCTGGCACCCCACTGGACCCGCAGCGGCGGCGCTTCGTACAGATGCTTGGTCTTGGCGGGCTCGTCATCGCCGCTGGGCCGTTAGGCATTCGCCGACTCGACGACGCCGAAAGCCTGTGGTCTACACTGGACGACCCCTTCTCGCCACACGCCTACATCAAGCTTCACGACGACGGCACAGTGACCATCGTCTGCCATCGGTCGGAGATGGGCCAGGGCATCCGCACCACCATGCCCTACATCATCGCCGACGAGATGGAGGCCGACTTCGCGCGCTGCCGCGTGGAGCAGGCCGTGGGCGACGAGAAGAAGTACGGCTCGCAGAACACCGACGGCTCAACGAGTATCCGGCTCTTCCTGCGCCAGTATCGCGAGGCAGGCGCCACGGCACGCGCGTTGTTGGAAGATGCCGCCGCCAAGCAGTGGGGAGTCGGCTCCTCCGACGTTCGCGCCCGTCAGCACGAAGTCGTGCACGAGGCATCGGGGCGCAAACTCGGCTTTGCCGCGCTCGTCGCGTCGGCGCGCACCCTGCCCATGCCGGCGTCGTCGCGCGTGCGGATCAAGACCCCCGCCGAGCGTCGCTGGCAGGGAAAGAAGATGACGTCGATCGACCTGGTGCCGATGACCACTGGCACCGCCACGTATGGCGCGGACGTGCGGCTCCCAGGCATGAAGACCGCCGTGGTGGCTCACCCACCCGTATGGGGTGGCAAGGCGAAGTCCTTCGATGCCACCGCGGCCCTCAAGGTCCCAGGGGTGGAGAAGGTCCTGCACATCCCCGAACCGGAGTTGCCCGCCGGCTACAACACTGTGGGCGGTATTGCCGTGGTGGCGAAGAACACGTGGGCCGCGATCAAGGGCCGTGAGGCGCTCACCATCGTGTGGGACGATGGCCCGAATGCGTCCTATGACTCGGTGGCATACAAGGCATCGCTCGAGGCATCGGTACGAAAACCGGGCACACCGGGACGAACGTTAGGCAACGCCACGGAGGCCCTGGCCGCCGCGTCGAAACGTATCGAGGGCGAGTACTACATGCCGCACCTCTCGCACGCGCAAATGGAACCCGTGGCGGCGGTCGCGCGGTACTCGAACGGCGTGTTGGAGGCGTGGGCGCCCACCCAGTCTCCGCAGGATGCCCGCAACACGATCGCCAAGTTCCTGGGCCTCGATGTGGCGAAGGTCACCGTGAACGTCACCTTGTTAGGCGGCGCTTTTGGCCGGAAGTCGAAGCCGGACTTCATCTGCGAGGCGGCGTGGTTGGCGCGGGAGGTCGGCGCTCCCGTGCGCGTGCAGTGGACCCGCGAAGACGACCTGCGCAACAGCTACTATCACACCGTCGCCGCGCATCGCCTGGAGGCTGGCCTCGATGGGACGGGGAAAGTGACGGCGTGGCGCCACCGCGTGGCGTATCCGGCCATCGACGCGACCTTTGCGCCGAACGTGGCGGGGGCGGGACCGGACGACCTCACCAACGGCGCCAGCGACCTGCCATTTGCCATCCCCAACGTCAGCGTGGAGATCTGTCCGGCCGTGGCGCACACGCGCATCGGCTGGTACCGATCCGTGAACGCCATCCATCACGGTTTCGCCATTGGATCGTTTTTGGACGAGCTGGCGGTCGCCTCCGGAAAGGACCCCGCCATGTTCCTGATTGAGCTACTGGGGCCGAATCGCGTGGTCGACCTGTCGAAGGATGGGCTGGTCGCACCCGCCAGCAACTACGGCGGATCGTGGACTGATTATCCCCTGGACGTCGCGCGGGCGCGCCGAGTGATCGAGCTGGCGGCTGAGAAGTCAGGATGGGGGTCGGCGCTCCCGGCCGGCCGAGGGCGTGGGATCGCCATGCATCGGTCGTTCTTGAGCTACGTGGCCATGGTGGTTGAAGTGGACGTTGCGTCTGACGGCACCATCAGCGTGCCGAAGGCAACGGTCGCCGTCGACGCCGGCTACATCGCCAATCCCGATCGTGCCCGCGCCCAGATGGAGGGAGCGGTCATCATGGGGATGAGCAATACGCTGTACTCGGAGATTTCCTTCAAGGACGGCCGCGTCGTCCAGTCGAACTACCCGAGTTATCCCGTGGCCCGCATGCGCGCGTCGCCCCGCGTGGTCGATGTGCACCTCGTCGAAAGCGAGGCGCTCCCCGGCGGTGTGGGCGAGCCCGGCATTCCGCCGTCGGCTGCAGCGCTGTGCAATGCGATCTACGCCGCGACCAAGGTGCGCGTGCGACAACTCCCGGTGGGAAGGCAACTTGCGGGCGGTCGCATGAAGACGACGGACAACGGCCGCGGATCGGGGGCGTGACCCGCCCTCACCTTGTGCGTCGTACTGGCATCGATATCTTGAACCTCGTGACCATGAAGCTCACCCGCGTACTCCTCCTTAGCAGCGCCCTCGGCCTCGTAGGCCTGGGGCTTACTCGCATGGGAGAACGCATCGGTTAGTCACGAATCATCGTCACCTGCGGCCTCTCCCACGCGTCGGGAGAGGCCGTTTTTTTTCGGCCCCTTGGCGCGTCGGCAGAAGGCTCGCGGGATCACATCACCCTTCCGCCAGGACAATTTGCCATGAAGTACCAGCCAAGTTCCGACCACAGCGACCGCCATCGCACCACGCCCGCCAGCACCGAGAGCCACTCCTCGCCCTCGGCCGACCGCACCAGAGGGTCGGCGACGCCGTCCGACGGTTGGCGAACGACCACCACTGCGATCTCGCAAGCTGACGGATCGGCCTGATGCATCCTGTCGCGCGGCACGTAAGTTTGGGGCCACGTCGCACCGGTGGACGCCCACATGGTGGATGGGACCAAGCGCCAGGAGCTGCGCCGCGTGACAATCCCGAGTCGACCTGCCCTGCGTGCCACGCCACCCCCGTCACCCGACGGGCGGCGCGTGCTCGTCGCACTCGTCCTCGCCATGGCGTTAGGCATGGCCATCGCCAGCAGCGGCAACGCGTCTGCCATGGCATTTGCCAACGCGTTGCAGCCAATCGGCACCTTGTGGGTCAATGCCATCCGCATGACCGTGATCCTGCTGGTGGTCTCGCTGCTCATCACGGGCGTGGCATCGGTGTCGGACTTGAAGGCGGTGGGGCGATTGGGTGGACGGACGCTTGGCGTCTTTGCGGCGATGTTGTCGGTGAGTGCGGTGGTGTCACTCGTCGCAAGCACCGCGCTGTTCGCGCTCTATCCCTCCGGGTCACCGACGCAAGGCGTCTTACCCGTTGGAGCTGCTGAGGCGGCACGGGAGATTGCAGCGTCCGGACCGCCACCTGGGGTGATGGAGTGGGTGACCTCGCTCATCCCCTCCAATCCGATCGCCGCGGCCGCCAGCGGCAACATGGTGTCGCTGATCGTGTTCGCGTTCCTCTTTGCCTTGGCGGTGGCGCACGGCCCAGCCGACGCTCGGGAGACGCTGGTGCGATTCTTCACGGCGATGGGTGACGTGATGCTGCTGCTGGTGCGGTGGGTGATCACCGCAGCCCCGATCGCCATCTTCGCACTCGTCTTGCCGATGGCCGCCGGTAGTGGGGCGGCCATGGTTGGCGCCGTGGGGTTCTACATCCTCGCGATCGCCGTCACCTGCACCGTGGTCGTTGCCGCCTTCTACGTGCTGGTCGCGACGTGGGGTCGCGTACCGCTGGGTGAGTTTTCCCGCGCGTCGCTTCCGGCACAGCTCATCGGGATGAGCTCGACATCGTCGGTGGCCACACTACCCGCCATGATCACGAGCGCCGAACAGCTACAACTGCCGGATCGGGTGAATGGCTTTGTGCTGCCGCTCGCCGTTTCCACGTTCAAGCCGGCGGCCGCCCCAATGTGGATCGTTGGCACGCTGTTCGTCAGTCACTTCTACGGCGTACCGATTGGCCCGCGGGAACTGGGAATCGTCGCCGCCGCGTCCGTCTTCCTGTCGTTCGCCGCGCCCGGCGTGCCGCGTGGCGCGTGGCTCCTGCTCACACCCTTGTTCGTGGCGATTGGGCTGCCGGCAGAAGGCATCGGGGTGCTGATTGCGGTGGATGCCCTACCGGATGTCATCGCCACGGTGGTGAACGTGACGGGGGACCTCGTCGCGACAGCCGTCGTGGGGGGACGCGAGCGGACGACGTAGACGTACACGTCCAATACCCGAGGCGGACGAATGCCTTACGCGAGCACCTCGACGTCGTCACTCAGCTGAATGGTGCCAGGCGCATGATGCGCGATGTTCTGTCCGAACATCACCCCCGAACCCTTTCGTCGAAACGTCGCTAGCGTGCGGAGCGGCTCGACTCCACGGACCCCGCTCGCCTGATCCACGGTCGTCGTCGCGCAACGCGCGCACGGCTTGGCAACCTCAAATCGCACCGACCCGATGCGAATGGTGCGCCAACCGTCCTCCGCGTATGCCTCGGTTCCATGCACCACCACGTTCGGCCGAAAACGGTTCATTGGAACGGGCGTGGCCAGTCGTTGGTTCAGCACATCGAGGGACGCAGTGCCGATCAAGAGGAGTGGTGCGCCGTCGCTCAACGATACGCGACGCGGCTCGCGAATCTGCCCCGCGTACTCATCGCGCATGACCCGCACGGCGTCGTCCGGTTGATGGACGAGCCTGACGGCTGATCCGAGGAACTCCGAAAGCCACTCTCCTGCGCGCGGCGCGGCCGGACGTACGGGAGCGTCGTCGTCCCAAACCTTCGTGACGAAGTCCGCTCCGCCTGGTTCTGGCTGCGCCACATCGATGGACTCCATCCCGGGTGCCGACAACCGGAGGCCACGCGCAGTGAGTTGCACCTGAACCAGCGCCAGCCGCGGGAACTCGCGCTGCGTCTGAAACTCGCCATCCATGTCCACGACCATCCAGCGCCGGTCACCAATCGGCCCACGATCGTCAAGCTCCATCGTGGTCACCGCAACGCCAGCGCACGACTTCACGGGGTAGATATGGAGCGAAGCTAGAGCCGGCATTGATCACCGCGCGGTGGAAGGGACTGATACGAACCCGATCTTAACTGCAGAACGCAACCGGCTAGCGTGCAAACGACACCAACAGGCAGCCCACCAGGATCAGTGATGCCCCCACACGACGCGGCGTTGTGAGTGACTCACCAAGTAGTCGCCACCCGAACAGGACGCCAATCGCAATACTCGATTGGCGCACCCCCATCACGTAGCTCGACACTCCGCCACGCAAGGCCACGAGCGCCAGGAGGTACGACACGGTGTTCAGCACCCCGACCTGCACGATCGCGTGCTGCTTCCCCGCCCACTCGGCGCGAATCTCTTCTCGCGAGAAGCGCGAGAACGCGTAGGCAGCATACGCGACAGCTACCACTGCGGTGTAGGCGTAGAGATATGAAAACGGGGGCATTCGGTTGACGGCGCGTTTGTCCCACAGGGTATACGACGCCAGCATCAACCCGGTGAACAAGGCCCACGCGAGCCCCTTGGGATTCACATGCTCGCGGAAGTCCCGCAGGGCCCGAGGATGCAGCTCCTTCAGCTGCAAAGCGATGACGCCGCCCAGGATCAACGCCAGCCCGACACCGCCAACAAGGTCTACCTTCTCACGTTGGACGAAGAAGGCGATGATGGGCAGGAACAGGAGCATCGAGCCGCGCGAAATCGGGTACGCGTAGGACAAATCCGAGTGCCGATACGCCTGACTCAGGGACGAGTAGGTGATCAGGACTCCGCTAGACGTCACGAGCAAGATTCCGACAACGGCGAGCGTCCGTGGCATCGCCGGCAGCCCCCACAACAGGAAGAACGGCGCGAATGCCACAGCCTCCGCCATCTTGCTCAGCGCGATGAAGAGGTTGCCGCCTCCCTCCCGCTTGAGCAGGAAGTTCCAGTACGCATGCGCCAGTGCGGAAACGACGATGAGCGCGACACCAGTTGCCGTCACGGCACGAGCCGAGCACTGCCTCCGCGCAGACCGGCGAGGGAGGAGACGACCAGGGCCACCCATTGCGGACCGAGGTACCCCTTGGCGCCATCGTCATACGTCTCGGTGACGGAGTGCGCGCCCTTGCCCTGACCACCACCATCCATGGTGATGGCTTGCAGACCCATACTCATGGGGATGTTGGCGTCGGTCGAACCCGCACCCATTTCGGCGTCGAAGCCTAACGCTTTTCCGGCGCCTGCAGCCACACGGGCGATGATGGAGTCGTCGCGACGCACCGATGCCGGGCGCACCCCGCGATCTTCGATGTCGACGGTGACCTTCACCGCCGAGTTGGGCCAGCGATCGTTCTCTTCCTTGAGCGCGTCGGCGACCGCCTTGCGGAACATGGCGTCCACCTTGGCGAGTTCCTCGGCGGACTCCGAGCGCAGGTCGACGTCCATGGCACCTAACGGTGAGATGGTGTTCACCGACGTTCCCCCTTCAATCACCCCTACATTGAAGGTGGTCTTGGGCGACAAGGGCACGCGCATCTCGGAGATCTTGGCGATGGCCCTGCCTAACGCATGAATTGGGCTGGGCATCCCGAAGGCGCCGTAGCTGTGCCCCCCCGGTCCACGGAACGACACCTTGTACCGGTTGGAACCCACGCCACCTGTGGCGATCCCCAGGCCCGTGCCATCGACAGAGATGAAGTAGTCGATCTTGCGCGGCGGATTCTTGAACAGGTAGCGCACGCCGCGGAGGTTGCCGGGCCCTTCCTCGCCGACGTTGGCGATGAAGAGGATCGTTCCCTGCGTGGCCACCTTCGACAGCCGCAACGCACGGGCCACAGCCAGAATGGTCGCCAGGCCTCGGCAATCGTCCCCGATACCGGGCGCCTTCATGAGCGTGCCTGTCCGTGTCACCTTCACGTCGGTTCCTTCGGGGAACACCGTGTCGAGATGCGCCGCCAGCACCACGGTCGGCCCGTCGTCGCTGCCATGGTACTCGCCGATCACGTTACCGATCGAGTCCACACGAACGTTCGCCAGGCCAAGCCCCTCGAAGCGTCGCTTCATTTCCAGCCCGCGCTTCTCCTCCTTGAACGGGGGTGCGGGGATCTCGCAGATCGAAACCTGCTGTTCGACCGTCCAGGCGTTGTCGCGTTGGATCATGTCCATTGCCGCCTTCACGGCGGGATGATCAGATCGCACTGGCGGGATGGTTTGCGCCGCCAGTGGCGCGGTGATGAGCAGCAGACCAATGAGGGAGAGGGAGGGTCGCATTACGAGTTCGGGGGAGGCCAGTCGATGGGTGCGTTCAAGGCCGCCGGGTTACGCCGGGGGACCCACGGAAGTTTCGTCGGACCGCGCAGGGAGTGGCACGGGTGCAATCTACCACAGAATGACCTAGTAGCCGCGAAAGAGGTCGGAGATCGCGCGTGCGTCCATCTTGGCCGCGAGCGCCAGCATCAACAGCACGCGGGCCTTTTGCGGGTTCAGGTTCCCGGCGCTGATCGTTTCACCACGTGCAGGGTTTGCTGCGGCGGTATCCCGAACCGCACCGGAGCCGGTGCGGCCGCTTCCGGTGCGATTGCTGATTGCGAGGTACACGCCTTGGTCCACCGCGCGGCGCAGGGCGCGCCCCATCGCCGGCGTTGCTCCGCCACGTCCAACACCGGCCAGCACGATGCCGCGGGCTCCCGCATTCACCAGGGCGTCAACGACCACCGAGTCGGCGCCGATGTACGCGTACACCACATCCACCCGCGGAAAGGTGTCGATTCTGTCGAGTGCGAATCGCGCGCTATGACACCCATGCGGTTGCTCGCGCTGGAAGGCAATCGTGTCGGGATCGGCAACACCTAACGGTCCGGCATCGGGCGCCGTAAACGCGTTCATGCGCGTGGTGTTCGACTTCGTCACGTCGCGCGCGGCGAAGATCTCGTCGTTCATGAGGATCATCGTGCCGCGTCCCTGCGCACCGGGCGACGCGGCCAGACGAATGGCATTGCGCAGGTTGGCTGGCCCGTCAGCACCAACAGCGCTGGCCTGCCGCATGGCCCCCGTGACGATGATGGGTGCACAACCACCGACCGTGAGGTCCAGAAAGAACGCGGTTTCCTCCATGGTGTCGGTGCCATGGGTGATCACGAAACCCGTGGGCGCATTGGCTTCCTTGCTCACGTCCGTGACCCGCCGGGCAATGGCGCGCCACATGTCCTGCGTGATCGCCCCCGACGCAACGTTCGAGAATTGTTCGACGGTGACCGTTACGCGTTCACTTATGTCACCGATTCCGGTGATCAATTCCGCCCCGGTGCGACGGGAGTCGTTGCCGAGGTTGGAGATCGTCCCGCCCGTGGCGATCACGTGGACCCGCGGCTTCGCGGTCTGCGCGGCGGCGGGTCGTGCGAACAAGCACGCCCCCAGCGTGATGACGGCGCCGGCTCCTACTGCCAACCGCCCATTCATGCGGCCACCCAAGGTGAAGCCCCGCACACTGCGTGCCGGCCCAACGACTCCCATGCTCATCTCGACCCGACGAGACTTTCTCCGGCGGCCGCCACGCGCGCCGCCAGCGCCTGGTAGAGACGCGTGGCAACGGGACCCGGCCGCCCCGTCCCAACCGATGCGCCATCCAGCCGCACGATGGGCATGATGTCGCTCGTGGTCCCCGTCAGGAACAACTCCTGCAACCGCGGCACTTCGTGCGTGTAGATCGGGGTCTCGGAGACCGGAATACCGTGCTCGTGCGCCAACTCCACCACCACGTCGCGCGTGATGCCTGGCAGGATGTAGTTCGAGTTCGGGTAGGTGCGCAACTCGCCATCGAGCACGCCGAACACATTGGTGTGCGATCCCTCCGTAAGCACCGCGCCACGGACGAAGATCGACTCGAAGGCCTCGTGATCCGTGGCGTTCTGCTTGGCCATGACGGCCGGGAGCAGGTTCACGGTCTTGAGGTCGCAGCGTGACCAACGATAGTCGGGATAGGTGACCGCGCTCACTCCCGTCGCCCGCTTGTCGTTAGGTGGCACGAATCGTGTGGCCGACATGAAGACTGTTACGGGCGTGTCGGCCGGTGGAAAGTGGTGCGTCCGCGGTGCGGCGCCGCGCGTCACCTGCAGGTAGATGTACGCCTCACCTTCGGTCAGCCCATTCTCGCGCAACAGGCGCAGGTGGGCCTCCACGACGGCCTCGGACGGCATCGTGAAGTTGAGGCGCAACTCCCTGATACCACGCCACATACGTTTGAGGTGACGGTCGGACTCGAAGAGCTGCCCGCGTACCGCACGGGTGACCTCATAGATGCCGTCCCCAAACAGAAATCCGCGTTCGTCCACGGAAAGTTTGGCCTCGCCCTTCGGCAGGAACTGGCCATTGAGATAGACCACGCTCGACATGCACTCGTCCTCGGGAATCGATGAACGCCGCTCGCCACAGATGGGCTTGGAAGTGGCTCGATGCGCGGGAAAGTAGCGCCCGAACCGGTCGTCCGCACGTCACGACCCACGGCGTGGGTCGTCAACCACCGTGAGTATTCTACCATGAACCTCCGCCATACGGCTCGACTCACGGGCATCGCCCTCATCATTCCCTACGCTATCCTGCGCTTGGGACGTGTGGACTACTGGGACATCCTGGACGACGTCGACCTTGCCATCCACGAAGCCGGTCACCTCGTCTTTCTGCCCTTCGGCGACCACCTATCGTTCCTCGGCGGCTCCCTCCTGCAGCTCCTCGTGCCGCTCGCCTTCGTGCTCTACTTCTGGCGCTCACGTCAGGCGTTCGCCGGCGGCATCACCATCGCCTGGGTTGGCGTGAATCTCGTGAATGTGTCGCGGTACATCGGCGATGCACAAGCACAGGATCTCCCGCTGTTAGGCGGCGAGAACGCCATCCACGACTGGTGGTACCTGCTCACCGAATGGGACCTGTTGCCCCATGACCACGACATCGCTCGCGTGTTGCACCTGCTGGGTGCCTGTGCCTTTGCCGCGGCCGTGATCATTGCGTGGTTCGCCGAGCGCGGGGACGACCGCGAGCGGGCCGCCGCGCCCGTGCCGCGGTCGCGTATGGCACTGCCGTTCGGCGAGCCGCGTCGTTAGGTGTGTTCGGACCGACTCATCAGGAGCCGCGCGAGCAGCATCATCGGTCGTTAACCCTCGCGCAACGCGGCCAACGGATCCAGTCGCGCCGCCTTACGAGCCGGCCCAAGACCCGCGGCCATCCCCACGACGGCCAGCACCAGCGCCGCGCCACCCATCGTCAGAGGGTCGGTCGGCGCGAGCCCGTATAGCAACGCCGAGATCGTGCGGGAGAGCCACCACGCGATCAACGTGCCGGCCACGATCCCGACGCCGACCTGCCACGCCACTCGGCGTAGCACCAGTCCCATTACTCCGGTAGGCGGCGAGCCCAGCGCCATGCGAATCCCGAGTTCGGCGCGACGCATGTTCACGGAGTACATCGTCACGCCATAGAGGCCGAGGGCCGCCAGCAACAAGGCCAACCCGCCGAAGAACGCCGACAAGACCGCCACCAACCGCTCCTGCTGCAAGGCGTCGTGAACCTGACTGGCCAGCGTTCGGAAACTCGTCGACAGGTTGGGCTGCGCGCCGTTGATGGCGGTGGACATGGACTTCATGAGCGCGCCGGGATTGCCCGTTCCCACACGGACACTGACGCTCACGTCTGACCCGATCGACGGCTGCTGCGCCAATGGGAAGTACATCGTCGCCGGGATGGTGTCACGAAGCCGCAAGTACACCGCGTCACGTACAACACCCACGATCTCGACGTCGATCGGTGTGTCGAACCGCCCCTCCGTGGTGTGCAACGTGCGGCCGATCGGATTTGAGCTGCCTATGAACTTCTTGACAAAGGTCTGATTCACGATCGCAACCAACGGTGCACCACGCACGTCGCCCGCATGAAAGTCGCGACCGGCCACGAACGTGGTGCCGTAGGTGGCGAACCAACCCGGCGTGAGCAGGTTCATGTACGCCGAGCTGTCTCGCGGACCCAAGGGGAGGCCGCCCCGCACCGACGCCCGGTTGTTCCAGCTTGAACCGCCAACGGGCGTCACCACCGACGCGCTGGCATTCAGCACACCCGGCACCGCCGCCGCCGCGCTCACCAGTCGATCGTACAACGCCATGCGCTGCGTGGAGTCCACGCCAGTACGCTGCGATCTCACCTCCGCCACAACCACCCGATCCTGGTCGAAGCCAAGGTTCAGGTCCGCCAGTGTCGAAAAGGTGCGAACGAAAAGACCAGCGGCGACCACCAGCACCAGCGACAGCGCCACCTGCGCAACCACCAGCCACTGCCCAAGGGTGAGCTGTCGCGCCGTACTGCTGTTCCCCCGCCCCTGCTCCTTCATCGCATCGATCGGCTGCACGCGGGTGGCGCGGAGCGCGGGCAGCACGCCAAACAGCAGTGCCGTGGCCATCGCGATCGCCGTGGTGAAGGCCAGCATCCGCCAGTCCACACCCAGGTCCAGGAATACGCGGCTGGACTGCGTTGAGAGTTCGCTCACCAGCAGACGTCCTCCGAAGATGGCTACGATGCTGCCTAACGCCGTGCCGGCCACTGCCAGCAACAGGCTCTCCGAAAACAGCTGGCGGGCCAGCCGCCAGCGTGACGCTCCCAGCGCCTGACGCACACTCAGCTCGTGGCGCCGAGCAGTGGTACGGGCAAGCAACAGGTTGGCGATGTTGCCGCAGGCGATCAACAACACCAGGCCAACCACCACCTGAATCGTGATCAGCGGACGCTGATAGCGGGTGCGCAGGTACGAGATGCCAGAGGCGGCCTCGCGGAGTTGGAACTTGTCCTCCAGATAGTGGACGAGATCGGTGGCCGCCCAATTGGTGGGCAGGGTACTCTCGCGTACCTGTGGCTGGATCGCCTGCAACCCGGTCGTGGCGGCGGCCATCGACTGCCCCTGCTTCAGTCGCGCCATGATGGTCAGCCACCACCACGATCGTTGATCGAGTGCGCTCTCCTCTCGGCGGACCAGCGGTTCCGCGCCTAACGGCACAATCACGTCGAATGTTCGGCCCACCTCGGGGCCAAAGAAGCCGGGAGCAGTGACTCCGACGATCGTGAACGTGGTCTGATTCAGGACGATTGCGGTGCCCAGCACCATGGCGTCGCCGCCATACTGCCGTTGCCAGTAGTCGTAGGAGATGACGGCCACCGCTCCATCCGGCCCGCCCCCTCGTCGATCATCGACGACACCGAACGTCCGGCCCAACACCGCCGGCACGCGCAACACTTCGAAGATTCTCCCGCTCGCCCAGATGCCATCTATCTGGTCCACCTCTCCCGACTGCGCCCGATTGAATCGCGTGGCGGACCAGGCAAATGCGCCGTCGAACAACGTGGCCGACCGGTCGCGCACCTGCTCCCAGATCGGGTTGGTCGCATATGACTGCCCGTCCTTGTCGCCCAGCACCACCAGTCGTTCCGGCTCGCCCACTGGCAGTGCACGCAGCACCAATCGGTCAACGATCGTGAACATGGCAGTGTTCGCACCGATGCCGAGTGCGAGGGACAGGATGGCCACCCCAGTTACCAGCGGTGAGGCGCGAAGGGTGCGCAGTGCGCTCGTGACGTCGTTCACGCGGTCCTCATGGTCGTGACCCTCGTTCGATGCTGCATATCGTGGAATGGTTGGCAGTGTGTGCCGACCTCCGACATCGCGGCCAGAAGGACCCGGGCGTAGGTTAGCGCCATGCCCGGCTCCTTGAAGCGCCAGCGCGCGGTCGCCGCCGCAGTCATCGGCAACGTGCTCGAGTGGTACGACTTCGCCGTGTACACGTACCTCGCGGGAACCATTGCCCTCAAGTTCTTCCCGCAGGAAGACGGCGGGAGCGCGTTGCTATCGACATTCATGGCCTATGGCTTCGGCTTCGTGGCCCGTCCACTCGGCGGCATCGTCCTTGGCCGACTGGGTGACACACGAGGGCGGCGCGTTGCACTCCTCGTCACGATCTTCCTGATGGCTGGCGGCACGGTGGCTATTGGGCTGCTCCCGACCTACGAGAGCATCGGGCTCGCCGCTCCTGCCCTTCTCGTGGTAGCCAGGCTGGTGCAGGGGTTCTCGGCGGGAGGCGACTGGGGCACCTCCACGGCGTACATCGTGGAGTGGGCGCCGCCGGATCGCCGCGGGTTCTACGCCTCGTTCCAACAGGCGTCGGTTGCAGCTGGCCTACTCCTGGGCTCCGGCTTGGCCGCCGTGCTCAACACGCTGATCTCACCGGCGGCCATGAGTGACTGGGGGTGGCGGCTGCCGTTCCTCCTGGGCGGACTCCTCGGCCCCGTGGGGCTGTTCATGCGAAGAACCATCGAGGAGACCCCGCTCTTCGAGGCATCCCGCGCTGGTCGCGCAATTACTCCGGCACGCGCCTCGACCGTGGGGAGTGGTACGGTCAGTGCTGCTGCCCGAACCAGTGACGCCGCGGCCGGT
>JBGAJQ010000075.1:0-23237 GCA_044224875.1 Gemmatimonadaceae bacterium
CGTCTGCTCGAGGGGCACCACCGGATGCGCGATGTACCAGCGCGTGCCGAGGAGCCCCGTTTCTTCCCCAGTGGTGGCCACGAACACCACCGTGCGCTTTGGCTTGGGTCCCAGTGCGATCGCACGGGCAATCTCGAGTACGGCGACGGTACCTGAGGCGTCGTCGTCAGCGCCGTTATAGATGGAATCTCCGTTCACCGCCGCGCCAATACCCACATGGTCGTAGTGCGCATCCACGAGGATTGCCTGCGAGGCGAGTTCGGGATCGATCCCGCGAATAATGCCGGCCACATTGACGCCATTCAGTCGCCGAGCGGAAGGGATCGAGTCCATGGCGTCGAAGGACGCCATCAGCCTCGGACGCGCACTGCCCTGGGCACTGGTGGACGAGAGAGCGATCGGGACGCGCTGGAAGTAGCCGCTGTCGCCAGACGGAATGAGCCCCGCCGCGCGCATCTGCTCCGCGATGTACCTGGCGGCACGGGCCGACCCGCGGCTGCCGACGGCGCGCCCTTCCATGGAATCGTCGGCGAGGACGAAAAGCAGCTGACGGGTGCGCTGCTCGGCGGTGAGCGGTGTGGCCGCTCCCGTGGAGACGGCAACGGACCGGGAGCAGGCGGCCAATACCACGATGGCCACGGGGAAGAGTTTGCGAAAAGACATCGTCGTAAGCGGCAAGACGCGAGACGAACCGGGAAACCTCAGTTCTCAGAAAGCTAGCGGTCGCGGATGCGCGTGTCAGACGCGCGGGACGTGCCACCGCGAGCAGGAGACCTGAGGATGCTCCGTCAGCCGCGGGCGATCACGAGGAAGATGTCGTAGAGCGCGTGCGTCCAGGCCGTGATGCCGAAACCGCGCGTGACGTATAGTCCGCTGAACGCCAGACCGGCGATGGCGCGAAAGAGGAACGACGTCATTGTGAAGGTGTCTCCGTACGGGCCCACATAGTGGAAGACGGAGAAGACCGTGGCGCCGCCGAGGACTGCGAAGGTGGTGGAGGCCACCGGCCCCCAGCCGAGGAGTTGCTTGCCGACCCAGACCAGTGCGCCCACGAGGATGACGCGGAAGAGCAGCTCCTCGTAGAGCCCCGCACCTAACGACAGGGTGATGGCCGTTGGAACGCCCAGCTTGTCCAGCGGTCCCCCGCCAGCGGCCATGGCAAGGCTCGGACTGGCACCGACCGCGTTCACCAGCTGTGCCGTCACCACGCCCACAACGGTCCCAAAGACGGCGGCCAGCGCGCTCGATTCGATGAGCATGCGCAGGAACACGCTGACGCGTAGTCCACCCGCGCTCCGCCGCCAGTCCCGAATGGCCACGGCGAGCATAACGACAATGATGCCGACGTCCACGATCAGGGGGCCACGCGGGCCGGCGACCGAGGAGACGAGGCTCTTCAGCATCACGTCGGCGCCGTTCCGGATGCCGGTGGCCCCGCCCTGCAGTCCGGCGGCAAGGAGTTCGTACAGGAACAGCAGCGGCAGCGCGAACAGGAGGGAGTAGCGCGGCGCGCGGGATGCGGCCCAATAGCTGCTGGAGGTGGTCGTCGGCGGCATGGACTGAAGGATGGTATGAAGAATCTACGCGTTGGCGCGCGCGACGTTTCATGCCATTCTTGTGAGAGGTCCAATCCCGTTGATGTGCATGCACATGGTGAAGAACCACACATTGTCCGTTCGTGAGAACCTCCGGCGCCGGCGCGTCGTGTTGGCCATCGCCATATGCGCATGCGCCGCGGTGCTGGCGCCCTCCCACGTGGGTGCGCAGGAGCGCTCGGCGGTCGTTGTGGTACGGGACTCGGTGACGCGGCAGCCGCTGGCCGGCGTCCTGGTGGCTCGTGACTCTGGCGGCCGTGCATTTGCCACCACAGACAGTGGTGGCGTGGTGCGTCTGACCGTGAGCGCCGCGACACGACAGGTGCATCTCACCCGGCTTGGCTACGCCCCGCGCTGGCTGGAATTGCCCGACGCCAGCGCGCTCTCGCTGGACGTCGTCATAGCGCCCGCCGTGCACACACTTGGCGAAGTCGCGGTCGAGGCGAAGGCGCTGCCGAACGTGCCCGAGCGCCTACGTGAATTCGAGGAACGTCGCGCATCAAAACGCTCGGCCGTGTTCATCACGCGGCCAGAGATCGTCAAGCGCAACACCAACCGGCTCACGGATCTCTTCCGCGGCATTGCGGCGGTGAAGGTGGCGGACAGCGCCGGCGTGCGCGTGGTGGTTTCCGCGCGCAGCGTGCTCCCACGGATCAACAGCACGGGCGGGAGTGAGCTGCGCTACTGCCTGCTCCGTGTCATCGTCGACGGCCAGCCCAAGGAGACGGGGTTTCCGTTGGACCTGATTGAGGCAAACGAGGTGTACGGGCTTGAGGTATACCAGGGTCCCAGCACGGTGCCCATGCAGTACGCGTCGTACGGACGGGATGCGAACTGCGGGGTGATCCTGGTCTGGACGCGTTAGGCGCCCCCGTGGTGCGGCAGGTGACGAAGTGTCGACCGGCAGCGCCAGACAGCGGTCGACCAGCAACGGCACGAACCGGCGACCAGCAACAGAAAGGGCCGGATCCTCGCGGACCCGGCCCTTCTGAATTGCTACCGCCTGACGACTAGAGGTTGCCCTCGCAGCCGCGCGGCTTGGTGACACGACCATCGCACTCGGCCTGCGGGATCGGCATGACCTTGGCCACAAACTGCCCGGCCTTGTCGATCGGTAGCTGCGCCAAGCGGTTCCACCGTCGCATGTCGACCCAGCGCGCGCCCTCGAACAGCAGGGACATGTGCTTCTCGTACATGATCAGGTCGAGCCCAGCGGCGCCCGTGGGCACGGCGGCCAATGGAGCCAGCTTGCCAGACACCGTGCGCACGTTGTTCAGGTCTGTGAGCGCGGCCGTGGTGTTATTGGTGGCCCAGTTGGCCTCGGCGCGGAGGAGGATCAACTCCTCGTTCCGGATCACTGGGGCCGGCGAGTTGTCGGACGCATAGATCGTGAACCGATACTCGGCCGCGATGTTCTGCTTGCCCGGTGGATCAACCGGCGACGCGAGCTTCGCGATCTTGCGCACGACGCGATCGTCCAGCGTGACGCCATCACCCTGCTTCTGGGCGATAGTGGGCGCCTGCGAGTGCGCGTACACGTAGTTGTTGACCGAGAAGGCGTTGGCGTTCGAGACGTCACCGGCCGTCGTGGAGTACACGTGGTTTGGACCGGTGTTGAGCGCCGCCAAGGTCGTTGCCGCACCTGGGGCCGTCACGAAGGACTCGTTGAGCGCGGTGAGCGCCGCGTTGTAGCACGTCGCGCCGCAACCTAACGAACCACGAATCACCTGAACCTTGGCCGCGATGGCGCGGTTGAACTTCAGGAAGGTGGGCGGCGTATCGAATCCGGCGAACCCCGAGTGCAGGGTCACCGGAAATGCCGTTCCCCCTGCCGTCAGGTTCGTCTTCGCCTCATCCAGCAACGTCGAGATGTAGGCGTACACCTCATCGCGCGTCTTGAACGGCGCCGGAACCGTGGGGTCCGTCGGGATGTCGATGGGCGCACCTAACGTGTCGCGCGTCTGAATGACCATGAAGAGGTCGAACGCGCGCCACGTCTTGGCGAACCCTTGCATCGCCGACTTGTCGGATGCCGAAAGCGTTGACGCGCCAACGGCGTCCAACAAGGCGATCGTGTTCTTCATTCCCTGATAGCGGCCCGCCCACTGGCCACTGGCGAAACCGCCGTAGTCCAGGCGTTGCGGTCCGGGAATGCCCACCAGGTAGTGCGACACCGTGCGGCCGTCGGTCGTGAAGTAATTGTAGACCTCACGGCCAAAGATGCCGACGTCACGGTTCCAACCCGCCGCCTGGTCGCGCTCGGAGCGCATGATGCCGGTGGCGAGGAGCTGGATGCCGTTGGGGTCCTTACCCACCGCCGTCACCGTCGGTGAGTTGTAGTTAGGCACGTCGAGGAAGTCCGACTTGCAGGCCGAGGCCAGGGTCAATCCTGCGACGAGCGCCAGCTGTCCAATGCGGCGCATCTCGAAACCTCTGTTGGATGTATGGGTCATGTTCGTCATCTCCCTTAGAAGCCGAAGTCGAAGGAGAGGAAGAACGACCGGGCCGGCGGATACGGGCCGAGGTCCACGAAGCGGACGGTGTAGTTGCCACCGTTGTTTACTTCGGGGTCAAAGCCGTTGTAGCCCGAGATGATGAACAGGTTGCGGCCAGCCAGGCTCACGCGACCATTGCGAGCGCCGGGCACGAAGCTGAAGTACTTGTGCGGCAGCTCATACGACACGTTGACTTCGCGGATCTTCGTGTACGAGCCGCTCTGGATGTAGATCGGCGTGTTGGAACCGCCGCCCCACGTGTTGTACCGGTACGAACCCAGCGGGTCGGTGCCCGACGGAGCCTTGTTGTCATAGTCCCACGTCGTGCCGCCTTCGTCGTACAGGTTCAACGTCATGTTCGACAGGTAGCCACCGTGGCGGTACTCGGCCAGGACGTTGAAGTTGAACGCCTTGTAGTTGAAGTCGTTCGAGAAGTTCATCGTGTACTGCGGATTCGCGTCGGCGATCGGCTGCTGAGCCACCGTCGCGCCGTTCTTCTGGATGTTGCCCCAGATCGTCGAGATGGTGTAACCCGGTGTGTAGAACAGCTGGCCGTACGCATTGCCGAAGCCGCGAGCCGCCGTGTTGTCACGGAAGGGACGCACACCGGCTGGGAACGACGTGATCTCCGCCTTGTTCGTGGCGTAGGTCGTGCGAGACGTCCAGATCAAGTTCCCGGTCTGGATCGGCACGATCGTCGCTGCAAACTCGTAACCCGTCGAGTGCATCTTGCCGCCGTTCTTCGTCGTGCCGGTGATACCGGTCGACGGCGCCAGCTGCGGGCGAACGAGCAGGTCTTCGATACGGCGATCGAAATACGTCGCCTCGAAGCGGAGACGATCCTTCCACGACGAGACGTCGAAACCCGTCTCGAGTTCGTTCATGACTTCCGGCTTCACCAGCGGATTGCCGACGGTGCCCGGGAGGCCGTAGCCCAACAGGCCGCCGATCAACCCGTACTGGGCGACCGTCAGGTCACGCTCGCCGTAGTTCGGGCGGTTGCCGGACTGGCCGTACGCCGCGCGCAGCTTCAACTCGCCAATACCACGGAACGGGTTCTGCAGGCGGTACGACGATGAGACACGCGGGAAATAGTAGACCGTGTCACGGAAGCCGTTGACGCTGGACTTCTCGGCGCGCACGGCGGCGGACACGAACAGGCGCTCACCAAAGAGCAGGAGGTCTTCCTGCGCAAAGGCGGCCTGGTTGCGGATCAAGCTGCGGGAGTTGGACACCGTGGTGTTGGAGGCGCCGGCCGCATTCTTCTGGTTCGGGCCCAACCCACGACCTACGATGTTGTAGTCGTTGCCTTCGGAGGTCTCGTACTGCAAGCCAGCGGTGGTGGTCAGCGTCCCGATGGAAAGGCCACTGAAGGCCCAGCTACCGGAGAGCGTCCCGTTCGTTTGCAGCGACGTTCCGTTACCCTGGATCGCCGTGCCGGGGAAGTTGCCGGCCTGCACCGTGCCTAACCGCTGGAACTGCAGCTCCGACGGTGCGAGCACATAGTTCTCGCTGGAGAATCGGTCGGCACCTGCAACGAGCGAGAAATTCAACGTGTTGTGCGCGTTGGACCACGCCGCGTAGTTGACCTTTGAGGAGAAGATCTGACGATACACGTCCTCGTTATTGATGAGGAGGTCCATCGTCTGGAACGGATTCGACGTGTTGAGCGCACCCGAGGGGAAGGTGTTCAGCACATAGCGACCCGTCGCGTCCTTCTTGCTGAGATCGACGACCGGCGGTGCATAGGCCAGCGCATAGATCGGCGAGGAGAGGGCGTTGTCGTTGTTCGAGATACCACGCTGCGAGAACGAACGCGTGATCGTCGAGCCGAGGGAGATCGTGATCTTGTCACCCAACTGCTGATCCAGGTTGCCCCGCAGCGATTGCCGGCGTGCGCCGGTGTGGATCAGGGTGCCTTTCTCCTGACGCATCAAGCCCGAGAAGAAGTAGCGCGTGTTGTTGATGCCGCCGGCGAAATTCGCCGAGGTCTCGTAGGTCGGATCCGTCTGACCGTACAGCATCTGCTGATAGTCATAGTACTTGCAGCCGCCGGCGCAGGCCGCGGTGGCCGCGGCGGTCGCCTGGGCACCGCCAACCACGGACAACACTTCATCCACGTTCGTGAAGTGACGCTGACCCAGCTTGCGAATCAGCTGATACGTGCCGACGCGCTGGCTGACGTTGAACCGCGGAGCGCCCGCGGAACCACGCTTGGTCGTGATCACGACGACGCCGTTGGTGGCCTGCGAGCCGTAGATGGCCGATGCCGCCGCCGACTTCAGGACTTCGATCGACTCGATGTCCGCCGGATTGATGTCCGCCAGACGGTTGGTCCCGTTCTCTTCACCGGAGTTGAGCGAGCCGGTGACGACGGAGAGTCGGTTCGAGCGCACCGCGTTGGAGATTGCGATGCCGTCCACGATGAACAGTGGCTGGGTGTTTCCGATAAGTGAGGACGATCCACGAATCTGGATCTGGCCACCGCCGCCCGGCGCACCATTGTTCATGGAGATGTTCGCGCCGACCACCTTCGCCTGAAGCGCGCTTTCAACCGCGGGCGACGGTACGCGCACGAGCTCTTCCGTGTTCACCGCGGCGACGGCGGTTGCCGCGTTCTTGCGGTCGATCGTCGTGGCGGCGCCAGTGACCGTCACACCTTCGAGCTGGAGGACGTCCTTTTCCAGCGCAAAGTTGATCGCGTTCTGGCTGGCCGGGACGCGAACCTGCTGGCGCTTGTACCCGATGGCACGGACCTGGACGGTCACGTCGCTGTTCGGAGCGCGGAGCCGGAACTCGCCGCGATCGTTGGTGCGGGTGCCTCCGGCGGCGCCAACTAACCCGATAATCGCGTCGCTCAGAGGGGCGTCGGTGCCCGAGATGGTCACCTTGCCGGTGATCTCGCGCGTCTGCGCCTGTGCCGATGTCGGCAACAGCAGGGCGGCGAGGAGTGGTACTGCGAGGACGAAGAACCTGCGCACAGGACCTCCCATGCAGTGGTGTGGGGACTGATTCCGCGCCGCTCATTCCACCCGTCCCCTGCCGCCCATCAGGCGTAAAGAGCCCGGGATAGAACGAAATGCACGGCTCGTGGAGCTGGGTACTCCACTGAAGCGGCTATTCTCGACGCTCGTCCCACAGAAGTCAAGAAGGGAATCGCTGCGTAAGCCGATAGGCCAACTGGCTTTAGAGCCTTGACAGGTGGGACGAACTGCAAACCGCGCTTGACGACGGCCCTCGCAGACCGCTAGATGGGCCCGTCCCCTCCGGAGTACCCCATGCGTCGCCTCGGCTTGGCCGGTCTCGCCAACATCGCGTTCCTCGCCGCCCAGTCACTGGCCCAGCCCCCCGCCAGCTCCGCGCGTCCCTTCGGACCTAACGACGCCACGGACATCGTGAGTTACAACCTCGCGGACGTCAGTCGAGACGGTCGCTGGGTCGCGTTCACCAGTTCCACCAGACGCGATCTACTCGGGAACGACTACCGGCGGGACGGCGACCCATCGTACATCCGCCCGGCCCGTATGCAGCTGTGGGTCGTGGACTCCAGGAGCGGGCAGGCCACCTCCGTGCTTCCCGACGCCGCGAACGTCCGCGCCGCCGCGTGGTCGCCAGATGCATCTCGACTCGCGCTGCTGGTCCTGAGGAACGGTGCCTTTGAGCTGGCGATCTGGGATCGACACGCAGCGAAGTCGCGCGCATTGCCCGTGCCCGCAGGCCGCTACGTCGCCGAAAACAGTGACGTGCGCTGGACGAACGACGGGACGCGAGTGGTGGTCTCGTTGCGGACATCGACACGGCGCACACGCGTCGTGAATCAGTTCGACGAGATGACGAAGGGACCGGTCTTCGTGCAGGATGCGACGGACCCCTTCCTGGGCTTGGGACGATCTGCGGCGTCAGGGGAATGTGCGTTCGGTCGTCAGCATCGACGCCACCTCGGGCCAGGTACGCGAACTGCTCCCCGAGAGCATGGTGGGCCAGTTCAACCTGTCGGCCGACGATTCCGTCCTCATCTATCAGCCCGACATCACGAAGAAGACCGACTACGACGTCATCTTCGGTTCCGACAACCGCCTGGCCGCCCGACGTCTGTCCACTGCCGAGACCATTGAGATCTTCCCGATCCTCAAGGGTGTGTCCCTCCAATGGGCGGACGACGGCCGCACGTATGCCTACAGCAAGGACGGACGAACTTATCTGGCGGCGATCGGACGACCAGCACGCCAATTGGCTGGCCCCGACAGCTCGAAGAAAGAGGACTCATCCGATACCTCCGCAGCTACTCGGGAGAAACGTGCCGCCGAACGTTTCTCACTGTCACGAATCTCCCCAACGGGAGACGCCGTGCTGGTCACCAATCCCAAGGGCTACTGGCTGGTCGACGCCAGCTCGAACAGTCGCGACCTGGTGGCCGAGATCGGCGATTCGCTGAGTGTCGCCACACGCTACACACCGGCAGCCTGGTCACCAGACGGTCGGTATCTGTACTTCGGCGTGTCGGGACGACCGCGCTGGGAGCGTGGCTTCGCGCGGTACGATCGCTCGACCAGGAAGCTGGAAACCTCCTCGACACACACGCGCATCTATTCCAGCCTCCGACTGAGCAAGGATGGCAGCACAGCCTTCTTTGCCGCCGGCGACGGGAACCGTCCCAGTGATTGGTACGCGGCCGGGCCGGATCTCGCCGCGCCGCGTCGACTCACCGACGCCAATCCACAGCTGCAACAACTGGCGCTGGCCACGACGCAGCAGGTTGCCTATCTGGATGCCGACGGCCGCGCGCGGTACGGCGTGGTGTACCTGCCGGCGAACTACACGCGGGGCGCGCTATCCCACGCTGTTCAACATCTATGAAGACTTCTACGACGACACCTTCGATGCCACGGTGAACGTGCTCACCGCCAACGGCTACGTGGTGGTGAAGCCGTCGGTGGGATTCGAAATCGGATATCCGGGGGAGGCATGGGCCAAGGGTGACCGCGGGCGAACGCCCTCGTCTCGTCCGGGCATCGCCGACTCTCCAAACTCGGCGTGTTCGGTACGAGTTACGGCGGATACGCCACGAACCTGCTGATCACACAAACCAACCGGTTCAAGGCGGCGGTGAACATCTCCGGCAAGGTCGATGTGATCTCGTTCTACACAGACTCGCCGCGCACCAGGCGTCCGTAACGTGCACGCAGCTGGAGAAGAGCCAGGATCGACTGGGTGCGACGCTGTGGCAGCAGCCGCAGAAGTACATCGCGCAGTCGGCCATCTTCTTTGCCGATCGCATCACCACACCGTTGATGCTGGTGACAGGGCAGCAGGATCCGAACGTGCCCGCCGACAACACGCGCGAGATGTTCTACGCTCTTCGCCGCCTGAAAGGAGGTGACCTGGGTCGACTACATGAACAGCGGTCACGGCACCCCGGGCACCAATGCCGCCGAGTTCGTCGACTTTCACAATCGGCTGCTGCGGTTCTTCGGCAAGCACCTGAAGGGCGAGACGCCCGGGCGCGTGGTGGAGGGCGTGTCGTTGTTAGGCGACTCGCTATACCGTACGGTGCCGTCGGGCACGGCGCGCGCGACCATGGAACCGCAGCTGGCAGCCGCGCAGGCAGCCTGGGAGCACACGCCGGATAACGCCGACTCCCTCATCTGGTACGGACGCCGGACCGCGTACCTCGGCAGGTTCAACGATGCGATTGCCATCTATTCGGACGGCATCGCACGACATCCCGACGACCCGCGCATATACCGGCATCGCGGGCACCGATACCTCTCGGTCCGCCGAATCGACGACGCCATCGCCGACTTCGAGCGCGCCGCGGCGCTGACGCGTGGCAAGCCCGACGAAGTTGAACCCGACGGACAGCCCAATGCGCGGAACATCCCCACCAGCACCCTGCAGTCGAACATCTGGTACCACCTGGGGCTGGCCTACTACCTCAAGGGGGACTTCGCCAACGCCCTGCGCGCCTATCGAGAAGACATGAAGCGCGCCACGAGACCGGACATGCAGGTCGCCACGACACACTGGTTGTACATGACGTTGCGCCGTCTGGCCGCACGGACGGGCGGCGCGCGTGCTCGCGCCGATCACGGGCACGATGGACATCATCGAGAACGGGCCTACTACAAGTTGCTGCTGATGTATAAAGGAGAGGCGACGCCCGAATCCCTCCTGTCGTCGAACGCGGCCGGCGGGTTGGATGACGTCACCACGGCATACGGCGTCGCCAACTGGTATCTCTACAACGGACGCGCGGCAGATGCCGAGGCCATACTGCGACGCGTGGTCGCCGCCCGCGGACAGTGGGCCGCGTTCGGTTACCTGGCGTGCGAGGCCGAGTTGAAGCGCATGTCGGGTGCGCCGTCGGCCGCAACGGGTGCCGGGGCGCGTTAGGCGGAATCGCCCAGCGCCTGGTTCGCGCGTACTATGGCTTCGCTGACGACGAATCGCTGGCAGGATACCGTAGGCCCTCGGGTAGCCCCTCGAGCAACGGACGCAGGTCGGCGGCGCGCTCCAGCGTGGTGACGAAGGTCATCCCCTTCAACGAGACGACCAAGAGGCCACTCACGCCGTACAGCACCACACTCGATGCCTCGGCGTGTGCCACATTTCCCGTGGCGTCCCGCGTGTAGACCGTTCCGAAGATCCCGTTGCCATCGTCATCCAGCTCGCGGGCGCGTCGCAAGGACGCCCAGGTGCCCACATCGTCCCAGCCAAAATCGCCAGGTACAACAGCCAGGTCCTTCGTCCGCTCGAGGAGTCCGCGCTCGATCGAGATCGACGAGATGGCCGCCGCGAAGCCATCGTGGTCGCCATCGCGCACCTTTGGCAGCCCCGGCGCGACTTCGGGACAGTGCGTCTCGAGCGCATCCCACAGGACCCGCGCACGCCAGGCGAAGACACCGGAGTTCCACAAGGCACCGGCATTCATCAGTCGCTCCGCCGTCACGGCATCCGGCTTTTCGATGTAGCTGGCGACTTCGCACGGCCCCATCTCATGAAGCGGGCGGCTGGCCTCCATCGGTGCTCCGGCCATCACATAGCCGAAACCGACGTCTGGACGGGTAGCACGCACCCCGATGGCCACAATGACATCATCCAGTGAAGCCACGCGCGTGGCTTCCTTGAGCGAGTCATGGAACAACGGCACAAAGCCCACGGCGAGATCGGCGTGCATGCAGCAGCAGACGCTTTCGGGCCCGGCCCGTCTGGCGATTTCGCTCGTGGCCCAGGCGACCGCCGCGGCGGTCCCCAAGGGGGCCGGTTCGATGAGGATGTTGGTGCTGGGCACGTTCGGGATCGCGGCGGCGATCGCCGGCGCGATGTCCCGACTCGTGACGACCAGTACACGTTCGGCCGGGATGAGCGGATGCAGCCGATCCACCGTTTCGGCGATGAGCGGCCGGTCGCTTATGAGCGAAAGCAGCTGCTTGGGCCGCTGGGGAGACGAGAGTGGCCAGAATCGCGACCCGATCCCTCCGGCCAGGACAATGCCCCACAGCGCGGCGTCGGCTCGCTTGGCTTCCGTCGGCTGCCGTTGTTCGGACTCCAGGGTACCTGCCCCGGCGACCGGACTCGAACTGAACGCATTGGCCTTGGAAGAGTCGAACGCTGCTGACATGAATGGGGTCTCGGGTCGTGTGCGCCACTAAACTACAGCCATCGGCACGAGCTGTCGCGCGGTAATTCTCGAACCTTCCACCGTTGTTTACGCTGCGCCCTTCAGAGCTGGACGGATCCTCCGCGCCACCCCCGCCGGCCGAGGCGGACCTGCTCGACGCCATGAACGTCGAGGAGCACCTGCGTGATCCTGCACGCAAACAGGCGTTTGTGACGCCGATGTTTGACGTGATCGCGCCTCGTTATGACCAGTTCACGCGCCGGTTTTCTTGTGGCATGGACCGTCGGTGGAAATCGGCACTGCTGGCCGAGGCGGTGGTCGCCCTCCCGGAGCTTGGCCGCGCTGTGGATGTAGCATGTGGCACGGGCGACCTGGCCTACGCGGCGGCGGCGGCACGCCCGCGCGCGAGCGTCATTGGCATCGACGCGAGCCCGCGCATGATCGACGCCGCCATGCGGCGACCGGAACATGGCGCATGCGCCAACGCGTCGTTCGCCGTCGGGAACCTGATGAAGTTGGAGCTGCCAGATGCCAGCATGGACCTGGTCACGGCCGGATACGCGCTCAGAAACGTGCCTGATTGGCGTGGGGGGCTTTCTGAGCTAGCGCGTGTGCTCCGCCCGGGGGGGCGACTGATGACGCTCGACTTCTATCGACCCTCGTTTGCCGTGTGGCGCGCGGTGTACCTCGCGTACCTGCGGGTGGCCGGCGATGTCGTGGGGTGGCGGTGGCATGGTCGCGCGGTCGTGTACGGGTACATTGCGCGTTCGATTGCCGCCTTTTGCTCATGGCAGGAGTTTGCCACGGCGCTCGGCGATGCCGGCTTTGTGGACGTACAGGTGCAACGCTACCTGGCTGGGGGGGTCGCCATCCATCAGGCGACGCGCGCGGCTCGTTAGGACGCCTTCCGCTGCGTGTCCATGGCTCGACGCAGGACGTCGTTCAGCAGCGTCTCGTCGAGAATGGGCTTCTTGAAGTACTCATCGAACCCCGAGCTGAGGATTCTCTCACGGGCGGCATCGCTGGCCATGGAGGCGACCGCGACGACGGGAATAGCCCCCAACCGCGGATCCTCACGCAGGCGCTGCAGTGTCGTGGCCGCGTCCGGGTTGCTCAGCGTCAGGTCCATCAGGATCGCGTCCGGTATCCGCGCACGCATCCCGATGAGGGCGTCCTCGCCATTCTCGTATTCTGAACACCGAAACTTCCCGTCCAACAGGACGCGGAACAGCACGCGATGATCTGGATTGCGATCGATGATAGCGACCCGCCGCACGAGATACTCCCTTCTACTGATGAACGTCTTGAAGAGAAGTATCGGACCGCTGCGCGCTGGAGTTGACCTCGGCGCGGTGCTACATGGACGTGCCTACGTGGTGGACAGGTCGCAAGCGCGCCCGCTGAGTTCATCCACATGAATGCGGAAAAGAAGCGATCGCCCAGGAAGTGGATCGTCGTCCGTAAACGCGACCGGAAGGAGGCGGCGGATCGCGGCGATGGCCCGGTCACGCGCTGCCTCGTCCGTTGGACTTCCATTCGATTCGAGCATGTACACCGTGCCCTTCGCAACAACGCTTCGCCACTGGAACGGAGATTGGACTTCGTCAATCTCGAAGGCGACCCATGGGTGGTGATGCAGGACCGTGAGCTTCGTCCCGGGCCCCGTGCGGCCCACGATCCACCCTTCATCAAACACGAAGTGAATCGGCTCCACGTCCACGCGGTCGCGAAAAGCAAACGCGAGCCGACCGTGCGTATGTTGGCGCAGCAACGCCTCGCACTCTGGCGTGGTGAGCTCTCGAATGACGAGTGAAGGCTTAGCCATATGCGATTCCCTGCCGTCTGCTATGGCGCCACAACCTCGTCAGGCGCAGCAATCGGCACGGTGAAGGTGAAGGTACTTCCCTTGCCTGGCACGCTGTTCACGTCCAGGTGACCGCCATGCGCGTCCACGATACCGCGGGCGATGGCCAGTCCAAGTCCGGTCCCCAAGGTGCGGGAGCTTCTCCGAGCGTGCCAATATCGGTCAAAGATGTGCGGCTGATCCTCGAGTGGAATCCCGATGCCGGTGTCCGCGACAGAGATCTGCACACGCGTCCCGTTAGGCTTCGCGGCGATGGTGACGCGACCGCCTCGTTCGGTGAACTTGATCGCGTTACCGATCAGGTTGGCCAGCACCTGCATGATGCGCGTCGTGTCCACATCCAACTTGGGAATCGCGTCCAACGGTGCCACATCCATGGTGACACCATTCTCCTGCGCCGAACTGCGATGCATGTCGAGCACGCGGTGCACCAGCGGCGCCAGGGCGCTGCGGGACTTGGAAATGCGCAGGTGCCCGGATTCGATCACGGACACGTCCAGCAGGTCCTGAATCAGGCGGTTCATGACGTCCGCTGACTGCAGGATGGCATTGGCCAACTCACGCCGCGACTGCTCGGCCTCTGGAGGTTCGTCAAGCAACACGCGGGCGCACATGGACACGGCGGACAATGGATTGCGGAGATCGTGCGACACGACGCCCAGGAGTTCGTCCAGCGCTCGCCCGGCGCGCTGCGCCGATTCGTAGAGTCCCGCGTTGTCCACCGCGAACGACATTTGCGCCGCGAGGTCCTCGCCCAACTCGTGCTCGCGCGCGCCTCGGGGGCGCTCGGGTGTGGTGGAAATCAGGGTGATGGTCCCGATGCTGCGATCGCGCGCGCGCAACGGAATTGTCGTGAAGGCCCGAATCCCGAGCGCCGCGACGGCCTCCTCGAGCGCCCCACCGGGCGACCCCTCGCGGTACCAGTCGGGTTCGAGCGTGTCGGCATAGTACGACCGGCCCGTCACGATGACTTGCGCCGCGTGAAATGGCCACGCCGGCGCCTCGTCGGCGCGTGACTCCAGCTGTCGCAGCCGCTTGGTGTGGTCTGGATCATCGTGCACGGAGGCGATCCGCCGCACGTCACCGCCCTCCTGCACAATGTTCATCACGCAGCAATCGGCCAGGTACGGGATTGGCAGGTGCAACACGCTGCGCAGGGTCGCCTCGTAGTCGAGCGAACGACCCATCATCGCCGTCGCGTGGCTCAGGAAGCGATCGTCGTCCTCCTCGAGCTTGCGTTCGGACACATCGCGTAGCACCACGGTGAACAGGCGACCGCTCTCGGTTTCCAGCTTCGAAATGGAGGCCTCGGCCGCAAACTCCTCGCCCGTCCGGCGCAATCCGGAGATGAGCTGGCGCGATCCCATCCGGCGCGCGACGTCGGGCGAGTCGGCAAAATCACCGATGTGCCGCGCGTGGAGCGTGCGATAGCGGCCTGGCAGTAGTTCGCTCAAGGAATGGCCGATCGCATCGGACGCCTTCCAGCGAAAGATCTGCTCGGCGCCGTGGTTGAAGTGGAGAATTTTCTGCGATTCGTCGACGGTGACGATCGCGTCGACGGCGATTTCGAGGATTCCCGCAAACTTCCGTTCCGATTCGCGCAGCACCTCGGCCACGCGCTCGTGCTCTCGCAGCTCGGAGCGCATGCCGCGAAGGCCGAGGAACGCGCCGGCGCTGGCCAGCAGGGCCAAGGATGCCGCCACGAGTTCTGGCACATCGAAGCTGAGCCCCCGACCGCGTTGCACACCCAGCAAGACCACGGCGGTCGTGACCCCCAGGACGGCCGTGGCGGCAAGCAGCGCTGCTCGAGTCGTTACGCGAGTCGGGGAGGGCATGCGTGAATGTACGCGGTGCACGGCAGGTTAGAAGATCCGAACCTGTACGTAGCGCTTCGGGTTCTTCTTGAGGTCCTCGAGCAGGGACCGCAATTCCATCATCAGGGAGTCACTGTGGTGATACAGGGTCGAGTCGTTGACCAGCAGGCCTAACGACCCCCGGCCGCTGTTGATCTTGGTGGCTATCTCATCGGACGCGGCGATGAACGAGTGCAGGCGATTTTGCGACTGGCCCAACTGCTCCGAGATGACCAGGAGGTTCTTGCTCGCCTGACGGAGTTGGCGTGCCGCCTCACCGGCATCCTCCATCACCTTGCGCACCTCCCCCCGAGCGGTTGACGAGTCGACGCGATCTGCGACGGCATTCAGCTGGCGGGCGGCACGCGCGAGTGACCCCACCCCTTCGCGTACATCCACCGAGACCGAGTCCAGGTTACGCGACTGGTCGCGCACCGTCTGCGCGAGGACCGTCGAGAGTTCAGAGAAGTTGCGGATGGACGTGCGGAGTTCCTTGGCCGCCCGTTCGTCGAATGCAACCTCCACGCGTTCGGCCACCGATGCCACGTCGCCGGCGATCCGGCCCGCGACCGCCGTCAGCTTGGCGATGTCCGGAAGCGTCGCACCGGGCAGTACGCCGCCACCGCGATCTGCTTCTGCCAACTGACGAGTCACATCTTCGTCGCGCGGCAGCCCGGTGCGGTCAATGATGGTGGCCTGCCACTCGCCAAAGAGGCTCGATTCGTTGAGGATCACCACGGGGGAAGGCGGAAGCGTCACCGCTTGATCGAGGTCCATGCGCACCTCCACCCAACCTTCCGCGGCCAGCTCCATGGCCTCGATGCGACCGGAGCGGACGCCACGAATCACGACGGGCGTGCCCGGTCGCGCGCTGCCGACATCACGAAATCGCGCCGTCACCCGGTTGTGGCGTCGTCCCACATCGCTCTGTTTGACCCAGAGGATAGCTGCCCCCACCACCACGACGGCGGCGAGGATCGTTAGGCCCACGAGAAAATCGTTCGTTCGCTTCATGGTTGACGTCCCAGGAGCCAGACCACGGCCCAGAAGGCATCGAGCACCAGAATCATCACGGCGGAATAGACCACGGTGGCTGTCGCCGCATGGCCGACGCCCTCGGCGCCGCCGCGTGCATTCATGCCCTGCTGGCATACGCCCTTGAAGAAGTCGGCGGTCGTCAGGTCGAGCAGGGAGATCGAGGCCAACCAGCCCGCGCCGACTCCGGCGACGATTGCGAGTCCAACGACCACGGGGAACATGGCGGTGCCGGCCAGCACGCGAGGGAAGACGAGATAGGCGAAGGGATCGTAGGCCAGGGTTTCCAGGGCGTCGACTTGCTCCGTCACCTTCATGGTCCCGAGTTCGGCGGCGATCTTCGCCCCTACCCGGCCGGCCAGAGCGAGCCCCGTGAGCACCGGTGCCAACTCCATCGCCACCGTTTTCTCCACCAGGGTGCCAACGAAGTAGAGCGGAACGGCGCGCGTGAAGGCGTAGCTGGCGAGGAGTGACAGGACGATGCCGGTGAACACCGCGATGTAGAGGGCGATGGGGAGCGAGTCCACGCCTAACGCCCTAGCCTGCAATGTGGCCAGGGGGCCCCACGTGCGAATGTCCGACACCGCGCGACCCGTGTCGGCGGCAAAGCGCCCGGTGCGACCCAGGCCCTCCACCTGGTCCGTCACATACCGTCCTACGCGTTCAACAAGGGCGCGCCCTGGCATAGTCCCTTCCCGGCGCGCGTCGCGCCGGCTACTGGCTCAACAGACCGAGTCTGAGCGCAAACTGCACATAGTCCGCACGATGCGACAGGCCCAGCTTTTCATTGATGCGTTGTTTGTACGTATCCACCGTCTTGGGGCTGATGAACAGGCGCTCGCCGATCTCCGGCGCCGAGTATCCTTGTGCCGTCAGCCTCAACACGTCACGTTCCCGTTCGGTCAGCTTCTCGAAGCGCTCGCGGTCCGCCTGGTGCGGGTCCTTGCGCGTCAGCCCCTTCGCCAGCACGCGCGCGGCCGTGGGCCGCACGTACACATCGCCCTTGGCCACGGCGCGGACGGCATCGACCAACTCGCGATCGGCCGCACTCTTCACCAGGTAGCCGGCCGCTCCCGCCTCCAGCAGCGGTACGAGGTAGTCTTCCTCCGGGTGCATGGTGAGGATCAGGACGCGCGTGTCCACTCCCTTGGCGACGATCTCGCGCGTCGCCGTGGCGCCGTCCATGGTGTCCATCGACAGGTCCATCACCACGACGTCTGGCTTGAAGCGGTCCACCAACGACACCGCTTCCTGGCCGTTCCTCGCTTCACCGATGACGTCGATGTCCTTGGCCGTGCCTAACACGGCCTTCAACCCCGCGCGCACCACGGTGTGATCGTCCGCCAGCACTACACGTATCAGGTCGCCACTCATGTCTCGCTGCTCCTGGCTCTGAGGCTCCCCACCATCGGGGGCTTTGCCGCTTGTCCGTCCTGCCGCACGATGCCCGCCATCGGGATCGTGACAATCACTCGCGTACCCGTCGTGGCGTCGCTTCGGATCTCCACCCCTCCGCCAACGAGCGCGGCACGCTCCCGCATGGCAAACAACCCCATGCCGGATCTCCGGTCCTCTGCCTCCGCCACGTCAAACCCGATGCCGTCGTCACTCACTTCCAGCCGTGCCACGCCGCTGTGCACTCCCACGTTCAACGTCACGCGCGACGGGTGCCCATGTCGCACGGCGTTGTTCACGGCCTCCTGCGCCACACGATACAGCGCCGACGTCAGACCGTCGTGAATCGTCTCGGCAGCGTCCTCGGCGTTTACCCGTACATCGACGTTCGACCGCAACTGCGTCTCGCGCGCCAGGTGCTCCAGCGCCGCAACCAACCCCCGATCCTCCAACACCCGGGGGTGCACGGTGTGCGCCAGCATCTTGAGTTCGTCCAGTACACCGGCGGAAATCCGCCGCACGCGATCCAGTCGCTCCCTCAGGAGCGGATCACGATTGGCGCTGTCCAACGCACTCAGCTCGAGTAACAGCCCTGCCAGCGTTTGTGCTGACGAGTCGTGCAATTCGCGTGCGATCCGCGCCCGTTCGGCATCGCCCGCCTGCAGCACCTGAGAAGCCATCGCCCGAAGCTTAATGCGGTCCGTCGTCAAGCCATCCAACAACACGTTCAGCGCGCCGCCGATCCGCAACATATCCCGGTCGGCCACGGCCGAGCGAGGCACCCGAGCCTCCAGGTCCCCACGCCAGATTCGCTGCGCCGTCGTCTCTAGATCATCCAGCGGGCGAAGGGCGATCAGCACCAGCGCCACATTTATCACCAAGGCGCCTGCCAGCGCCACTGCCAGCACGATCATGAGGCGCGCGTCCGCCTCTGTGCGATTCACGACGCTGAACCCCGTCAGCAGCCCAGCCACGACGATCAATGCGTTTGCGCCGGCGATCTTGGCGACCAGCGGGACGCGCAAGAGCCCTTCGAGCCAGCGAGGAAGCCGTCTCGAATGGGCGTCGCCTTCCGCTAGTGCCCGATCATTCGATGTTGATGGGGCGACTTCCTGCCGGGGGGACTTGTTCGTCACGCGATCGTCGCTCGAAGAACATCACGCTGTGGGGGATGCCAGCCACAAGGGCAGATGCGCCCGGACTAACGGTAGGCCGCAGCGACGTAGGGAATGGGGGGTGGAAATCATGCAACCATTGTCGGTTTTTCCCCTACAATAGAAGGATTTCTCTCACTGTGCGGTCCTCAACCTCACCACGCGATGTGCTAACAGCCCCTGACTCCCGATCCTGTTTCGCGCAGCGATTCTAGCTCCGTTCGCATCCCGCGTACCGTTTTCGGGAGGTCCTCATGGTCGACCCTGACCCGGCCTCAGCAGCCGTGCATACCGGTGAGCATCCGCAGAGGGCGCTGTCGGAGTTGCGGATCTCCAGGTTCGCAGCCCCACGCGCCACACCGCGCGACGATGTGCCGTGGCGGGTAGAGGAGAAGGACGGGTCGGTGGAGCTTCAGGTCGTGCGGCTCATGGAGGAGGACATCAGCGATCCCGTCAACGCATCGATCCTGCTGGCCTGCGGTGGCGTCCTGGAGAATCTCAGGCTGGCGCTTAACAGCGCCGGCTTCGCGGGAGACGTCACGCTCTTTCCCGATCCGTCCAATGACGACCTATTGGCAGTCTTGCGGCCAGGGGAAGTGCGCGAACCGGGGCACGAGGAACACGCGCTTTTTTCCGTGCTCGAGCGATCCCTGCAGAGCGGACCGGAGGGCATTGCACCGAGTCTGACTGGGCTGGGCGGCGGCGGTCGCTTGGCCCCGGCGCAGCTCGCCGTGTTTCATCACGCCGCGCGGTCGCGGGGCTGCTGGATCGACCTCATCACGGATGACGTGCGTCGGTCCATGCTGGCCGAGATGGTGGCGCGGGCCGCAACGCTTTCCGACGCCGCCATGGGCTCGCGTCCGCTGTTCTCGCTCTTCACGTCGGAGCCGTTAGGCACGTTGCCACTCATTGAGCGCGACCCGTTCGGTCTCGATCGGCTCTTTGCCCTGCTCGGCGCGCAGGTGCGTGCTGGCCCGCCACGTCATCGCATGCCCAAGACGTGGCCGGGAAGCACCGTGGTCGAGGCGCCATTGCTGGCGATCCTCGGCTCAAGCGACGACACGCCAAAGGACTGGATGCTGGCGGGAGGGGCAATCCAGCGCGTGCTGTTGCATGCGACCATTCAGAATCTGGCGGCGACCTTCTTTGTCGAGCCTCTTCGCCACCCCATGGTGCGCGATCAGTTGCGACTGATGCTCTTTGCGGCGGGACAACCCCACGCGGTCATACGGCTCGAGGAGGCTTTGCCGGTCGCGCCCCCAGCGTAGGTCCGCGACCGAACGAACGCAAACGGCGGGCGTCGAAGGTCGCCCGCCGTTGTTCGTGTGCGGTGTGCTCTACCGCGCGAGCATGAGTATCGTCTGCCCAGCGCCGTGACGGATACGGAGGATCCAGTCACGCCCCTGTTCGTCATGCAGTACATCGATGGCACGAACGTTTGAGATGCCTCGCGTCAGGTGTCGGCGGACTCCCTCGAAGTCCCCTAGCATGAGCTCGATCCGACGGTCGTGGTGATCGTAGGCCGCTCCCAGGAACGGATAGTCGTGTTCCTGCGTCTGTGAACCGAAGTCCGGATCGTCGACTTCCAGCGTTGCGCGCCGTCCGGCGTTTCGTTTGGTGAACGCCTCGAGCTCGCGGGCCCACTGGGCCTCTGCGAGGGACAAGCGTTGTTGCGCGGGCACCGTGACCAGTCGCTCTCCGCCTAACGGTGCCGGCACGCCGAACACGGAGCAGGACGAGCCGCGAATCAACCCGGTCGCCGTGCTGCCGACCAGCAATCGATCGATGAACCCCGCACCGCGACTGCCCGTGACGATAACGTCCGCGTGGGACGATCGGGCGAACTCCAGCATCTCGCGCGATGGCTTGCCCTGGAGTGTCAGCGTCTCCACGGTGACATTCGGCGGAAGCTGCAGCTCGGCCTTCACGCGAGCGAACGCCGGTTCGACCCCCTCGCCGTACGCGCTCATCCAGGCGGCGAACGCTTCGGGTTGCAGCTCCAGACGCGGCGCCACATGAACCAGGTAAATCATCGACAGCGTGTCGAACGTGTCGATGGCGGCACGTGCCGCGCGCACGCTGGCAGCGCTGAAGTCGGTAGCGATCACGGCCTTCCGTGGCAATGCCGCCGTCTGCAACGAGACGGCCCACACCGGCACGCGGGACATCCGAAGCGTATGGAGGGCCGTCTCCCCGCCGAAGAGCCGGTCGAGGATCTCATGGTGGCCGATCCCGACGATGATCATGCGCGCCTTGAGTTCCCGAGCCACGCGCGCAATGACCGATGGCGGATCTCCATCGAGGATTTGCACCTTCCACAGCGCACTGTCACCAGCCACGGCGCGCACCTGGTCGCGAACCCTTTTGCTGAGCGCGTCACGCCGAGCTTCTTCGGCGTCGGCCGGTGGCAAGAGTAACCCATAGTCCGCCGCCACCAGTGGCAGCGGCTCCAACACAGCGATCGCGTGGACGTCCATGGCACCGTGAGCGGCCATCTGGGCCGCTACGCGCAAGGCAGCGTCAGCCGATCCCGTTCCGTCAGTTGCGACAACGATGGGACCGAGCGGATGCAGTTCATCCGCGACCAGTTCGTTCCCGGCAGCCGGGGTCGCAAGTGCAGTGGCCATTAACCGTTCCTCCGGTGTCGCGCCGACCGAAGGTCACTCGCCGTGATCGGCGCTCATGCGGAAAGTCGCCTGCACGGCGAGGGCCGTCTGTAGGCCCCCGCACCCGCGCCTGTAGGCACTCCCCACCATGGAAAGTGAGGGTTTTCCTCAGGGATTTCCACCGGCGGGCGCGGCCGTAACACTCCGCGTTTCGAGGGTCCGCTGCAGGGCCGCCCGACGCCTGCCATACAGGAAGTACACGGCCAGGCCGGCCACCAACCACACGATGAGACGCTCCCACGTCGCCCATGGAAGCCCAAGCATTTGGGCGAAGCAGCTCACTGCCCCGAGGATTGGCACCCACGGCATCCACGGAGTCTTGAACGGTCGCGGTACATCGGGTGCGGTCCGACGAAGAACGAGGATGCCGGCGCAGACCAGCACGAAGGCGAGCAGCGTCCCCATGCTCACCAGCTGGCTCAGCACGGTGAGCGGAAGGAGCCCGGCACCCAATGCGACCACGGAGCCGGTGAGCAGGGTGGAAACGTGCGGCGTACGAAAGCGCGGATGGACCTTGGAGAACGCGGCAGGCAACAAGCCATCACGACTCATCGAAAAGAAGATGCGCGTTTGTCCCAGCAGCTGCACCAGCATGGTGGAGAAGAGGCCGAACAGCGCGCTCACCTTGATCACGGGGCTGAACCATCGAAGGCCCGTGGCATCGATGCCGACGGCGATGGGGTCGGCGACGTTGAGCTTCGGATAGGGGACAATTCCCAGAAGAACGATCGCCACGGCGATGTACAGAATGGTGCACAGCACGAGGGACCAGAGGATGCCGGCGGGCATGTCTTTCTGGGGATCGCGGGCTTCCTGGGCGGCGGTGGACACCGCGTCGAATCCGATATAGGCGAAGAACATGACGCCGGCGCCGCGCAGGACGCCGCTCCACCCGAAGTGTCCGAAGGCGCCGGTGTTTGGCGGCACAAAGGGGACGAGGTTTTCCCGACGGACGTACGACACGCCGACCACCACGAAAAGCACGAGGACGGCGCTCTTGATGATCACCAGAAAGGCATTGGTATTCGCCGATTCTCGGATGCCGATCGTCAGCAGGGCCGTGACCAGTAGCACGATCGCGGTGGCGGGGAGGTTGAAGATGCCGGTGACGGTTGCCCCTGACGGGTCAGCCACGGTTACACCCGGTGCCGCGGTCAGCACGGCGGGGATGTGCACCCCGAGGTCATGCAGCAGCGAGACGAAGTACCCCGACCACCCGACCGCAACCGTCGACCCGCTGAGCGCGTACTCGAGCATCAAGTCCCAGCCGATGATCCAGGCGACCAGTTCGCCAACCGTGGCGTAGGCATAGGTGTACGCGCTGCCGGCGACTGGAATCATGGCCGCCAACTCGGCGTAGCACAGGCCGGCGAAGGCGCAGGCGACGGCCGCAATGATCATCGAGAGAATGAGTGCCGGTCCCGCGTTCTGAGAGGCGGCGGTCCCGGTAAGGACGAAGATACCCGTGCCGATGATCGACCCGATGCCGAGCGCCGTCAGCTGCACCTTTCCGAGCGACCGGCGCAGGGCACCGCGTTCGGCCTCGGCCATCAGCTCGG
>JBGAJQ010000076.1:0-22370 GCA_044224875.1 Gemmatimonadaceae bacterium
ACGTCAGCCGCTCGAACTCCAGCGTGTAGCCCATCTTCCGCAGTTCGCTCCGGGTCCAGTCGGGCACTGACTCGGCGAGGAGGATGCGTCCCGGACGCGACTCGTGTTTTCCAAACGACGAGCGCATCTGGTAGGAGTTGATGTTCGCCGCCTCAACGGCCTCCTGCGGCGTCATCCCGAACTCCGTCACGTTCAGCAAGAACTGGAGCAGGTTCTGGTCCTGCGAGTCGCCGCCCTGCACGGAGAACGCCAGGAACGGCGTGCCATCCCGAAGGGCGAGTGAGGGTGTGAGCGTGACACGAGGGCGCTTGCCCGGCTCGATGACGTTGAATGGCCCATCACCGGGATGCGTCACGAAACTCTGCGCGCGCTGGCTGAGCCCGACACCCGTGTGACCGGCAATCACCGCAGGGACCCATCCGCCGCTGGGTGTGATTGAAATCATCATGCCCGAGGTGTCGGCGGCCTGGATGGACGTCGTGCCGGCATAGAAGGCGGCGTCGAAGGTGGAGTCGTTGCTCGGGATCACCTTGTCCTGTTGACCGCTCTTCGGCATGTCGGCAGGGGCGCCCGTCGTTGACCACTTGTCCAACAACTCCTTGAACGGGTTGCTGCCGCCTTGATACGGATAGGGATCGCCTGGCTTGATGGCGGCATCGTTGCGCTGCCAGTTGATCGATGCATAACGAGCCTTGGCATACTCCTTGGAGAGCAGCCCCTTCATGGGCTCCTCAGGGGCGAAGGCCGGGTCGCCGTAGTAGAAGTCACGATCGGCAAACGCCAGGCTCATCGCCTGGTACACCGTGTGAATGTATCGGGCGCTGTTGTAGCCCATTGACTTGAGGTCGGCGTTCTCCAGGATGTTGAGGGCCTGAAGCAACGCCGGACCCTGGGTCCACTGTTGGAGCTTGTAGACGTCCACGCCGCGATAACTCGTGGCCATGGGCTCCTCCAGCTTCACCTTCCAGTTCGCAAGGTCCTCCTTGGTGAAGAGGCCGCCTTCCTCGCGCACCCCGCGGACGATCTCCTCGGCGATGTCACCCTTGTAGAAGCGGTCGTAGGCGGCGTAGATCGCCTCCTTCCGCGACTTCCCGGCGCGCTTGGCGGTGGCTTCAGCTTCAACGAGCTTACGCAGCGTGGCAGCGAGGTCCTTCTGCACAAAAATCTCTCCCGCGACCGGTGCCTCGCGCGCTTCTCCGGCGTGAGGCAGCATGACGGCACGAGCGTACTTCCACTGCTTCAACCACTGCTTGTTGTTCTCGATCGAGTTCGCCGTTTGCCCGTCAATCGCGTAGCCATCGGCCATGGAGATGGCGGGAGCGAGTACGTCGGCCAGTGACATCGTGCCGAATTCCGCAAGCAGTGTCATCAGCCCACCGGGCGTCCCCGGCGTGACCGCGGCCAACGGTCCGTATTCTGGCGGGTTGTTCATGCCGCGAGAGCGGTAGTATTCCGGAGTTGCCCCTGACGGCGCGACGCCCAGCGCGTTCAACCCAACGACCTTCTGCTGTTTGGGATCGTAGATCAACGCCTGCGTCTCGCCGCCCCAGCTCAAGACGTCCCACATGGTGGTCACGGCGCCAAGCATCGCCGCCGCGGCGTCGGCCGCGTTCCCGCCGCGCTGGAAGATCATGGCTCCCGCGGTCGCCGCCATGGGCTTCCCCGTCACGGCCACCCAATGCGTGCCATGCAGTGGCGGCTTCTGTGTCCTTTGGGCGTGCCCAGGGACGCTGATGGCGATTGCTGGGACTGCGAGCAGGGTAGCGAGGCAAGCGGCGCGCATGACGGAGGGGAGCGAGGGGAACAGTCCAAACCCACTTTCAACGGGCACGTGATGTTTAGGATGGTGTCTCGCCCGGCCCGATGCCAGAGCGCCGACATTCGGATCGCATTTCCAGCCTGCATCCAGCTACCGCGCAAGCATACGGATTCGGAACTTTGCGCTGCTCTCGTCGCTACGTGCGAAAGGCCGGTCAAAAAAGGGAACGCTGATCCACGCGTACGACCACACAGATTGCCCCCTTGTCTGCCAACTTCATCCAACTTGGAACGCGCCCAATGGACATCTTGAGTGCCATCGGGAACACGTCGATGGTTCGACTGCAACGACTGCCTCCGGTTGGCAGTGCGTCAATTCTGGCAAAGCTCGAGTGGGAGAATCCCACCGGAAGCATGAAGGACCGAATGGCGCAAGCCGTGATAGCGCGCGCCGAGGCGGACGGACGACTCAAGTCAGGGTATTCCGTGCTCGAGTACACCGGGGGCAGCACGGGAACGTCATTGGCCTTCGTTTGCGCAGGCAAGGGCTACCCGATTCGGATCGTGACCTCCGACGCATTCAGCCAGGAGAAGCGTGACTCCATGTCGGCGTTTGGCGCGGAGCTGGTGCTTGTTGCCAGCGAGGACGGGCGAACGACCAAGAAGCTCATCCTCGACATGATCGCGAAGGCGCGTGAGCTGAGTGCACAGCCGCATACCTTTTGGACGGACCAGCTGAACAACCACGATGCGATCGCCGGCTATTACCCACTGGCGGAAGAGATCTGGCAACAGACGAACGGCGAGGTCGACGCCTTTGTTCACTCCGTAGGAACGGCGGCGTCGCTACGTGGCGTGGCGTCTGTGCTCAAGCGCTACAAGCCAGGCATCCGCATCGTGGCTGTTGAACCTGGAGAATCGCCGGTGTTGTCAGGCGGCCAGCCGAGTCCGCACAAGATCGAGGGTGTGGGCATCGGGTACACGCCGCCGCTGTGGGAGCCGAGTCTGGTGGACACCATTGTGCCGGTGGGAACCGATGACGCGAAGGCCATGGCGCGCCGATTGGCGCGAGAGGAGGGGATTTTCGCCGGTACGTCGTCGGGCGCCAACGTGGTGGCGTCGCTGCGGATTGCTGCGGAGCTGGGCCCGCGAGCGAAGGTGGTCACGCTCATGTGCGACACGGGCACGAAGTACCTGAGCACCGATGTTTTCCGTCGCCCGTAGGCCAGCCGGCCGAACTGGTTAGGGCGCGTCAGCGGGAGTGGAGGTAAGCCACTTGCGCCGTCGCATCATCCCGGCGGCGACTTGTACAAATTCCCAAGCGCCCTCAGGCGCGCGAGGCGACCGGGTTGGTGCAGCTGGCGGCGTAGCGAGCGATGCGGCGGCAGGCTTCGCGCAGTCGTTCGTGATCTACACCGAGCGTGATGCGTACATGGCCCGCGCCACTCGGCCCAAAGCCCTCGCCCGGTGTGACCGACACGCCCTCGGCGTCCAGCAAGCCGCGGGCAAACTGCTTGCCGTCCAGCCCGGTGCCTCGAACGTCGGCGAAGATGTACATCCCCGCATCTGGCATGCGTGCGACGATGCCGGGGACGCCGGCAAGGGCGTCAACCGCGGTTCGTGCGCGGTGCTGGTACGAGGCGCGAATGCGTTCCAGGTCATCCCCGCTCGTCTGTAGCGCGGCGGTCGCGGCATCCTGGACGAATTGTGCCACGCCAAAGAACATGGCACGCGCCATGTGATCCAGGTGGTGCGCCAGCTCCAACGAGGTAATGGTCCAGCCGCACCGCCACCCCGTCATGGCGTGGGACTTGGAAAGACTGGAGATGAGTACGCCGCGTTCGAGCATGTTCGGCAGCGCCAACGGGCTCTGGTGCGGAAGGGTGAAATTGAGCGCGGCATACACCTCGTCGGACAGGCACCAGAGATCGTGCTGGCGGCAGAGCGCCGCGACGGCCGACGCGGCCTCGGGTGAAAGACACGCGCCGGTCGGATTGTGTGGGAAGTTCAGGAGGATGCCGCGGGTCCGCGTGGTGATGGCCCGCGCCACCTCGCTGGGATCGAGATGGAATCGGTTCTCGGGCCGCAAGGGAACTTGCACCATTCGAGCACCCGGCGCGCCCAGCACCGCTTCGTACGTGACGTACGCCGGCTCCGCGACAATGACTTCATCTCCAGGCTCGAAGAGGCACTGCGCGACGGCAAACAGGGCAGCTTGGGCTCCCGGAAACATCGTCACGTGATTCGGCCCGACATCGATTCCGATCGACTCTTTGGCTTGACTGGCAATCGCTTCCCGCACGGCTACCTCGCCACGGATGGGCGAGTAGTGCGTGCGCCCGCTTTCGATGGCTTCAGCCGCGGCGCGTCGGATACCGGCGGGTGTGTCGAAGTCGGGGTCGCCAATGGACAGCAGGATGATGTCGCCACCTGCCGCCTGACGCTGAATCGCCAGGTCATGCACGATCCAGGCGTCCGAGCCTTCGCCCGCGATGCGGTCGGTCAGAGAGGAGTAGCGCAACGGAGTCGGTTTGAAGTCTCGGCGGAAATTAGAGCCCCGCGCATTCTGGCGCCTCCTTGAGCATTTCGGCAACCCCGCCCACGTTCCTCGCAGGCTACGGATGCGGGAAGACGTGTACCCGCGCGGGCCTTGGCGCGTTGGGGGCGAGGCGTTGCACTGCGTGATCCATGGCGCGCGCGGTGAGAACCTGGCCACTCCAGCCGTACCGTGGAACAGTGCAAGGAGCCTAACGAATGTTTCGATACCGGCAAGATGAGCTGCCCTTTGTGGGCAGCTCCCATCAGTTCGTGGGGGCCGAGCGCGGCGACGTTGGCATCTCGGTGTTCCTTCTGAGTGCTGAACCTGGTCGTGGCCCCGGTCCCCACCGACATCCGTACGACGAGGTCCAGTTTGTCCGCGAGGGGCGTGGCGTGTGGACGGTTGACGGCCAGGAGTTCGAAGCGGGCGCCGGCGACATCCTGGTCATCAAGGCGGGGGAGGTTCACGGGTTCCGCTGCGTCGGAACCTCACCCTTGGTGCAGGTCGACGTTCACCTGAGTCCGCGGTTCATTCAGGAAAATTTGTAATCTTTTGCTGGCGCCGATCGCCGGACTCCCCAATGGAGCATCAATGGATCGCAAGGCCCTGATCAGGGAATACAAGGAACGGCGCCCGCCGATGGGCACGTATCGGATAAAGAATGTCGTCACGGGTCACTGCCTCGTGGCCGCCGCCCGTGACGTCCCGTCGATGCTCAACCGCCACAAGGCCCAGCTCCGCATGGGCGCGCATTCGTCGCGCGACCTGCAGGCGGACTGGGCCGCGCATGGCCCGGATTCCTTCGTGTTCGAGGTGTTGGAGCTGCTGCCCCCTCCCGAAGACCCGGCACGCGACCCGTTAGGCGACCTGGTCGCGCTGGAAGACCTCTGGCTGGAGAAGCTAGGCGTGCCCGGAGATCGTATGCACTCGATCGATCCGGCGAGACTGAAGCGACGGAGCTGAGGAGCGCCGCTCCTTACCCTGGCTGGTTCCGCATGTGATCGGCCAATCCGTGCAGCCGTTCGCGCAAGTACTCACGGAGGGCGTCTGGCATCTCGTGCCCGTCCAGGGCGCGATCCATGCACCACAGCCACTCATCCCGCTCGCGCGTCGAGATCTGGAACGGGAAGTGGCGCATTCGCAATCGTGGGTGCCCGAACTTCTCCTCGTAGACGGGCGGGCCCCCGGTCCAGCCGGTCAGGTAGAGGTACAGCTTTTCCCGGGATGCCTTGAGGCTCGCGGCGTGTAGCGCCCGCACATGTACGGCCTCGGGCGACGTGTCCATGAGGTCATAAAAGCGATCCACCAGCATCCGGATCCCCGTGGCACCGCCGAGGAGCTCATACGGAACGGTGGCCGGCGATGAGTCGGGCGTCGACATGCTCGAAAGATACACTGGGTGCCACCGCTCGGGCTTTCCGATCCACGGGCTGCTTCGCATGTTCTTCCGGTCATGCGACACGCGACGCCACCGACGGCACCCCAATCCGCGCAAACGACGTTAGGCGAGCACCGCTGGATCGCCTGGGCGTGGCTCCGTAAACGCCGCGTGCTAGCGACGCTCATTGGCCTTGGCGTGACTGGTGGCTTCGTCCAGTCCATTCACGCGCAGGTGGGCTCGAAACAGGATCGGTTCCCTGACTTTGGGCAGGTGGTTCTCCTGCCCAAGCCGTCACCAACGCCAATTCCCGGACAACGCCCGCCGGACTATCCCTCGGCCCTCCGCCGGTCGGAGAAGGAGGGCTATGTGGTCGTGGGCGCGGTAGTCGACACGGCGGGCAACATCGAACCGTGGTCGGTGTCCTTCTTCCAGCTGAACGATGGGGGATTCAAGGGCACCGTGTGCGAGTGGTTGTTGCGCCTGAAGTTGGAGCCGTATGCCGACTCTACCGGCTTCCGACGGGCACTCGTGCTGGTGCCGCTCGCGTTCGAGCTCACCGGAGAGCGGATGCCGAAGGGGGCCCCACCGACGATGGGGTTCGAACTCATCATCCGGAACTCAGCACCCGACAGCGTGCGCCAGCGGATGGAGAGGCTGCCACACTGTAAGTGAAGGATGAAGCCCCCGGAGTCCGACAGATGCGAGGCACAGCCCCTCACCCGTTGTTAGTTTGAGCGCATGGAATCGACTGATCTGGCTGGGGTGCTCGACTTCCTGCGAGCGGCTGAGCAATTGAAAGTGAAGACACGGAGTGCCTTCACGAGCGACGGGCGCGCCGAGAGCATTGCGGAGCACACGTGGCGACTCTGCCTGATGGCGATGGTCTTGCGGCCAACGTTCCCGGACGTCGACTTCACGAGAGTGATGACCATGTGCCTGGTTCACGACCTCGGCGAAGCGATCGGCGGAGACGTGAGCGCACCAGAGCAGGCCAGGCGTTTGTCGGAGGATCCGTTGGCGGCGAAGTCATCGCGAGAGCGCGAGGACTTGTCGACGCTTGTCGCACCGCTCCCCGCGTCCATGCGCGCGGAGATCTGCGGCCTGTGGGATGAATACGAGGCGGCCGCAACACCTGAGGCGCGCCTTTGCAAGGCGCTCGACAAGCTGGAGACGATCCTCCAACATACGCAGGGAAAGAACCCCCCTGACTTCGACTACCGCTTCAACCTGTCGTATGGGCGACGCTTCACTGAAGGGCATCCGGTGATCGTGCAGTTGCGTGCCATGCTGGACCGCGAAACGGAGCGTCGAGCGGTTGAGGGTCGGTGAATCGTGAAGGAGGTTGAATTGACGACGGTTGCCATGGGCAAGTTCGAAGTGAAGGTGACCCCGCAGGCGAGTGACGAGGTCGCCAATTCCGCGACGCTCGGGCGCATGTCCCTCGAAAAGACATTCCACGGGGACTTGGACGGGACGAGTGTTGGCACCATGCTGACGGCGTCGGGGAGTGTGAAGGGTTCCGCCGGCTACGTGGCGGTGGAACGCTTCACGGGAGCCTTGCATGGCCGGAGCGGGAGCTTCGCCCTGCAACACAGCGGCTCCATGAATCGAGGTGCGCCTTCCCTTACGATCACCGTGGTTCCTGATACAGGCACGGAGGCGCTGACGGGCATATCCGGGAGCTTGAAGATCCTTATCGCGGACGGAAACCACTCATACGAGTTCACGTATGAGCTGCCGGCGGGTGCCTGACGATGTGGGCATATCGTCCGCGGTGTCTGGTTTGGCGAGGTGACTGGCGCTGGCGGGCCATGCTCGTCGCGCTGGCACTGTGCTCTGGGGCCAGTCTCGCGGCGCAGGATGCAAATCCGCGCTTCGGCCGGTGGCGGCTCAAGTCCGACGCGCCCGCTCCCGCCAGCAACATCATGACATACGAACCCTTCGGTGATCGCGGCATGAAGGTCACCATCGAGGCCGTGAGCGCGAAGGGCGACACCACGCGGTGGTGGTACACCACCAACTTCGACGGCAAGGACATGCCGGTCACCGGGAACCCGGGTCAGACCCACAGCGCGGTGCGACGTATCAGCGATCGGGTGAACGAGATCGTGAACAAGAAGGACGGTCGGGTGACGCAGGTGCTCACGAACGTCCTGTCGGGTGACGGGAATACCATCGCAGTCATCTACATGCGGGATGACGGTGAAGGTCATACCACCAACGTCTCGTTTGCGACGTACGAGCGCATTCGCGCGGGGCCAGCGACGCCGTAACGCCGCGGCCAACGGTCGTGGCGTCCACGTACGCTGGCCCACTCTGGTCGTCCGCCGCCCTAGTTGCAGCTCACGGTAAGCAGCCACCCCCAGCCGGTGAGGGGAGGAACGCCATGCCGCACAACGTCACCCTCATCACCACCATCGCGGCAGCGCTCGGCGCGGCGTTGCTGTTCGGCTTCATCGCCGCAAGGCTGCGCATACCGGCGCTCGTCGGCTACCTAATCGCTGGCGTCGTCATTGGTCCGGCGACGCCAGGCTTCGTCGCGGACCTCGCCATCACCCAGCAACTGGCCGAACTCGGGGTCATGCTGCTGATGTTCGGCGTGGGGCTGCACTTTTCGTTCGAAGACCTCATGGCAGTGCGGCGCATTGCCGTACCAGGAGCGGTGGCACAAATGGCCATCGCCACGGCGCTCGGCGTCGCGCTCGGTGTGGCGTGGGGCTGGGGCACGGGGGCCGGGATTGTATTTGGGCTGGCGCTCTCGGTTGCCAGCACCGTGGTTCTGTTGCGCGCGCTGGAAGGACGTGGGTTACTCGCCTCCATCAATGGCCATATCGCTACGGGGTGGTTGGTGGTGGAAGACCTGGCGATGGTGTTGGTCCTGGTCGTGCTCCCGCCATTGGCGTCCGCGCTCGGCGGACGTGGGTCCACCGGCGAGATGGGCATGTTGGTGCTGACGGTAATGCGTACGTTGGCGGCCGTCGGTATCTTCGTTGCCCTGATGTTGATCGGTGGCCGACGGCTCTTTCCGTGGCTGCTCTGGCAGGTGGCCCGCACCGGTTCTCGCGAACTGTTCACGCTGTGCGTCATCGCGGCCGCGGTCGGCATTGCCTACGCATCGTCCGTGCTATTCGGTGTCTCCTACGCCCTGGGGGCGTTCTTTGCGGGAACCGTCCTGCGCGAGTCAGACCTCAGTCATCGCGCCGCAGATGAATCGTTGCCATTCCGGGATGCGTTTGCGGTGCTGTTCTTCGTTTCTGTCGGCATGCTGTTTGAGCCGTCCATGCTCTGGCGAGAGCCACTCCGCGTGCTGACGGTGGTCGCCGTGATCGTCGTTGGAAAGTCCCTCGTGGCCATGGCGATTGTGGTGATCTTCCGATATCCGCTCAACACCGCCCTGACCGTGTCGGCCGGGCTCGCACAGATCGGCGAATTCTCGTTCATCCTGGCGGCGTTAGGCGTGTCACTCGGCGTGCTGCCAGCGGAAGGCCAGAGCCTGCTGGTGGCGGGTGCGCTGCTGTCGATCGCCATCAATCCGCTGGTGTTCAGTGCGATCGAGCCGATTCAGGCCTGGGTCCGGACCCGATCCGACGCGGCCCGCCTCCTGGAGCAGTCCGACGATCCCCTGGCACAGCTGCCGGCAACCTTTGACGCTCGTCAGCTCACGGGACACGTGGTGCTGGTTGGTTTCGGGCGGATCGGGCGTCGTATTGGCGAGGCGCTGATGGCGCGGGGCATTCGGATCGTCGTCGCCGAGCAGAACCGAGACCTGGTGGAGGCGCTGCGGGCCCGCGGCATTGGCGCCGTCTGTGGGGACGCGTCGGTCCCCGCCGTACTCATTCAAGCGCATATCGTCCGCGCCCGGGCGTTGGTGCTGGCGGTTACCGATGTCGTGCACGCCCGTGAGATGCTGGTGGTCGCGCGAACCCTGAATCCCGGCGTATACTGCGTCGTTCGTTCGCACGGCGACGATGAGTCGAACCTGTTGCGCCAGGAACGAGCCGACCGCGTCCTGAATGCCGATGAGGAACTGGCGGTCGCCATGACGCGCGACATCCTCGAGCGCATCCAGCCCGTGGCCGAAGCAGGGCGCACACCAAACGCACCGATCATGCCGCCGAATGTCGAGCACGCCTGAACTGCCCACGCCACACCGTCCCGTCGCGGAAACGGAGCGCCTACGCCTGCGCTACCTCACCTTGGACGATGCGCCGTTTATCCTCGAGCTTCTGAACGAACCATCTTTTCTGGAGAACATCGGCGATCGCGGCGTGCGCTCACTGGAAGATGCTGAGCGATACATCCGCGACGGCCCGATGGCGTCCTATGCGCGTCACGGGTTTGGGCTCTTTCTGGTGGAGCTGAAGGCGACTGGTGAATCGGCGGGCATCTGCGGACTTCTGCGTCGCGAGGTCATGGAGGACGTGGACATCGGCTTTGCGTTCCTGCCACGCTTCTGGTCCAAGGGCTACGCCGTGGAAGCAGCCACCGAGACCATGCGGTTGAGCCGATGGGAGTTTGGCATCCCGAGGGTGGTGGCCGTCACCGCGCCGCACAATGTGGCGTCGGCCCGCGTGCTGGAAAAAATCGGGCTGAGGTTCGAACGAACGTTGAACCTGCCGGACTTCGGACCCGATCGGAAGCTGTTTACTCCTGAGGGCGCGGGCGAGGGCCCGGGCTAATCGGTCGACTCGGCGATCACGCCCAACGGATCGCTCGCCATTTCCTTGCGGAGCCAAGCGCGCGCCAGCAGCCAGTCGCGTTGCACGGTCTTCTTCGACATCCCAAGGACGTCGGCGGTCTCATCCAGGCTCAAGCCGCCGAAGAAGCGGCATTGCACGACGTCGGACGCCCGCTTGTTTGCAACGGCCAGCCGTTCCAACGCCTCGTCCAGGGAAACCAGCTCGTCGGCGGCGCTCTCCGTGAGCCATTCGGCAGCTTCATCGAGCGAGACCGGTCGAGCCCCCGCGCCACGCTTGTCTCGTCGTCGGGCGCGCGCGTGTTCGATGAGCACCCGGCGCATGGCTTGTGCGGCGATCGACAGAAAGTGACGGCGATCCTCGGGAGCGAGCCGGTCGCGGTCCGCCAGACGGAAGTACGCCTCATGCACCAGCGCCGTCGGCGTCAGGGTGTGCCCTGTATCCTCGCGGCGCAGCTGGGCGCGTGCAACACGTTTGAGCTCGTCGTATACCAGCGGCAACAGGTGCTCCAACGCAGCGCCGTCCCCGGCGCGCAGTCGGGTGAGCCATGCCGTGACACTGCCGTCTTCCATCAACCTCTCACTTACCGCGTTCGCGTATCTCATACAGGAGTTTGGCGCGGGCGGCAAGGGTGTCTCGTGTCGCCCACGCTTCACCGAGGGAGAAAGAGGGAACAGTCATGTATCGCCTCGCCGGATTCCTCGCGCGAGATTACCCGGGTCATTTGGCGGGCGCCGGGAGTTAGCGCCCGCGCTACGATTTCGACCAGATCCAGTCGAGAAGAACCCTCCGATTGACCTGTACGAAATCGGTATCTCAAGCGAGAGTGTTCCAGGACCTATGGACAACCGCCGTTCTGCCGTCCCGTTTGACCCGGATTTCTTTGCGCGACGCGAGGCGGCGGGAGAGTCGCTCTCTCCGCTCGAGCGATTCCGCTATGTCTATCGCGCCCACCATTGGCAAGGCTCGGCCTCCCCGTCCGGAGCTGGGGCCGCGGCTGACCAGACGCTCGCGGTGCGAACACTCCTTCCCGAACTCTGCCGCGCGTTAGGCGTGCGCACGCTGCTTGACCTGCCGTGCGGTGACTTCAACTGGATGTCCACGGTGCCGCTCGACGGAGTGCAGTACATCGGAGGCGACCTCGTTCCCGACGTCGTGGCCGCCAACCAGCAGCAATTCGGAGGGGAAGGACGCACCTTCCAGGTATTGGACCTCACGGCCTCGGTACTCCCTCCAGCGGACCTGGTGCTCTGCCGGGATTGCCTCGTGCACCTTTCGTTCGATGCGATCCGCGAGGCCCTTCGGAACCTGCGACGGAATGGAGTGCCGTTCCTGCTCACGACGACCTTTCCCGCGCAGTCCGTCAACATCGACATCACGACGGGTGACTGGCGCCCGCTGAACCTGGAGCAAGGGCCGTTCGGGTTCCCCCCGCCGCAGGCGCTGTTCAACGAAGGTTGTACGGAGGGGGAGGGCCACTTTGCCGACAAGAGTCTTGGCCTGTGGCGGGTGTCCGAGCTGCCGGTCAACGACTAACTTCGCCGCATTCTCATCCGTGAGTGCTGTGGTGGCCAAGCGTGAGCCGGTCATTCTCCTGGGACTCGCCCTCATCTTGCTGGCGCTGTCCCGCATTCACCCGCGCGATCCGTCCACGTGGGTGCTGGAAGTGTTTCCGATCTTCGTGGCCGTGCCATTGCTGCTGGCGACGGCAGCCCGGTTTCCACTGACCCCGCTTGTCTGCCGGCTCATCTTCATTCACGCCTGCATCCTGATGCTCGGCGGGCACTACACCTATGCGGAAGTGCCCCTGGGGTTCTGGGTGCGCGACTGGCTTGGCCTGGCGCGCAATCACTACGACCGGCTCGGTCACTTCGCGCAGGGCTTTGTGCCAGCGATCGTGGCCCGTGAGGTCCTACTCAGGCGATCCCCACTGGTGCGGGGGAGGTGGCTGTTCTTTCTCGTGGTATGCGTGTGCCTGTCCGTGAGCGCCATGTACGAGTTTGTGGAATGGTGGGCGGCCGTGTGGGGTGGCAGCGCGGCCGATGCCTTCCTTGGCACGCAGGGCGACGTGTGGGACACGCAGTGGGACATGTTCCTCGCGTTCAGCGGGTCGATCGTGGCGCAGGTCACTCTCGCACGCAGGCACGACCGCGAGCTACAACGGCTGTCAGGCTCGCCGCCAGTTGACGCTAGGGATCGATGAGATCCCCCGCGGCGGCCTTGGTGGCGTTGGTGGTGGGCCTCGGGCTGGGCATCCTCACGGCGGCGACGAGTCATCCCCTGCTCACTGCCTTGGCATCCGCCGCGCAACCTGTTGGCGCGCTCTGGATCAATGGGATTCGCATGACGGTGGTGCCGCTGGTGATGTCGTTGGTGCTGACCGGAGTGGCGGCGGACAGCAATGTTCGTGGTCTGGGTCGGCTCGGTGCGCGGGTGCTCCCCGTATACCTGGTGTTGCTGCTCGCGGGAGGGGTGTTCGCCGCCTTGCTCGCGTACCCCTTGCTGGGTCGACTGGCGATCGATCCGGAGGTGGCCGCCCGCGTTCGCGAAGGACTGGCGACGGCGCCCGGGTCAGTGACCGCGATGCCCTCACTGACCCAACGGATCATCGAGATGGTACCGTACAACCCCGTGCGCGCGGCGGCCGACGGGGCGATGCTGCCGCTGATCGTGTTCGCCATCGCGCTCGGCGCGGCGCTGGCTTCGCTCGATGCCGCTCGTCGCGAGCCCGTGGTACGCTTGTTTCGCGGGATTGCCGACGCGATGCTGGTGCTGGTCCAGTGGGTCCTGGCGCTGGCGCCCATCGGCATCCTGGCCCTGACCTTCTCGCTTGGCGCCAAGATGGGGGCGGAGTCCGTGGGGGCGCTGTTGTATTACGTCGTGGTGCTGTCGCTGGTGATGATTGCCTACATCGGCGTGCTGTATCCCATCGCGGTGTGGTTTGGCGGTGTCGCGCTTCGTGACTTTGCGGCCGCGGTGGCGCCGGCGCAGGCCGTGGCGATCAGCTCGCGTTCCTCGCTGGCCGCACTCCCGTCGTTAATCACCGGGGCCAGGCAACGGTTGCAGCTGCCAGCGGCGGCCTGCGACTTCCTGCTACCCCTCTCCGTGGCCGTATTTCGGTGCAACGTCTCCCTGGCATGGGTCGTCGGCGTCCTGTTCCTCGGTCAATTGTATGGTGTACCGATTGACCTGACGGCGCTGGTCACGGTCGTCCTGACGTCCAGTCTGATCAGTTTCAGCGTTCCGGGGCTCCCCAGCGCCAGTCTCTACCTGTTGGCTCCCTTTCTGGTGAGTATGGGAATTCCCGCCGAAGGGGCAGGGATCCTCATCGCGCTGGACCTCGTGCCGGACATGTTCAAGACGACCGTGAATGTGACGTCACAGCTGGCATCGACCGCTATCGCGGTTCGAAGGGGTGCTCGCGTCGCGCACCTAGTCAACTGACGCCGGCGGTTCCCTAACGCCGAACGTCAGCGCCGGTCCAGCACATCGCGCACCCGCCGCCGCAACGTATCTAGGGAATACGGCTTCTGCAGGAACGCGACCTCGGCACGCAAGATTCCGTGCCGCACGACCGCGTCGTCCGTGTATCCGCTGGTGAACAGGACGCGCAGGTTGGGGTGGCGAGCCTGGAGCGCTTCGGACAGCTGGCGCCCGTCCAACACCGGCATGACGACGTCCGTGAGCAGGAGGTGTACCTCGCCCTGGTGCTGCTCCATGATGTGGATGGCTTCCGCGCCATTGGCGGCGAGCAACACGCTGTACCCGACGGAACGCAGCGCGCGGGCCGCAAAGGTCCGAATGCTCAACTCGTCTTCGGCGATCAGGATGGTCTCCGTACCGACCGCGGGTGCGGTCGACGGGCCCACGCTCGAGACCGTGTCGTCCCGCACTTCGGTTGCAGGCAGGTACATGCGAAACGTGGTGCCCTTGCCCAATTCGCTATAGACGTCGATGTGTCCGGCGCTCTGCGTCACGATGCCATGCACGACGGAAAGCCCGAGCCCGGTGCCGCGTCCCAGTCCTTTGGTCGTGAAGAATGGCTCGAAGATGCGGGTGCGAACCTCAGGCGTCATGCCAACGCCGGTGTCCGTGATGGCCAGCATGACGTACGGGCCGCTCGTCAGTCCGGGGAGTGAATGACCGGATGGCGTAGACGTCACGTTGGCTGTCTCGATCGTAAGGTGGCCACCGCGTGGCATTGCATCGCGCGCATTCACCGCCAGCTTCATCAAGACCTGCGACCACTGGCCGGGGTCGATCCTTACCGAGGGGAGCCCCGGTGCCAACACGGTCGTGAATTCGACGTCCTCGCCCAGCAGGCGCCGAAGCATCTTGTCGGTGTCGATGACCACGGAGTTCAGGTCCACAACGCGTGGCTCCACGATCTCTTGACGGCTGAACGAGAGGAGCTGGCGGGTCAGCGATGCAGCGCGCTCGCTCGTGCGACGGATTTCGTCCAGGATTTCACGGGCGTCGGGCGCGTCGGCACCCGACATCAGCAGTAACTCCGCGCAGCCCGAGATCACCGTCAGGAAGTTGTTGAAGTCGTGCGCCACACCGCCTGCCAACTGCCCCACCGACTCCATCTTCTGTGTCTGTCGGAGCTGCGCCTCGAGGTGCCGCCGTGCCGTGACGTCCTCGGCTACGCCGGCCAATCGAATCACCTCACCGGATGCGTTTCGCACCGGGAATGCCTGGTCGCGAATCCAACGCACCACGCCGTCGGGGCGGATGATCCGAAACTCCTCGTCGTACGTGCCCAGCACTTGCTTGCGCATGGCGTCGCGAATGCGGCTGCGATCCTCGGGGTGGATGGATGCCACCCAGTCCTCGGTCGTTCTGAGCGACGCAGTCGCGCGCCCCCAGATCTCCTCGTACGCGGGACTCACATAGATCACGTGATGGTCGGCGGTGTCGAGGAGCCAGAAGACCTCGTGGATGTTCTCCGCGACCTGACGGAAGCGCTCCTCGCTCTCGCGGAGGGACTCCTCGGACTTGATGCGCTCCGTCACGTCCTGAAGCACGGCCATCACGTACGCTTCACCATCGATATCGAGACGTTGCGCCGAAAGGGCGGCGTGACGCACGCTTCCGTCTCCCGCGGTGAGCTGACAATCGACGTTGAGTCGCGACGGCGTGGCAGACACAATGTCCCAGGCGTCGCGGTCGTTCGCCTGCGAGGGCGTGATGGGAAACTCGGTCGTCAGGCGCCCGATCACCTCATCGCGCGAGCGGCCGATGAGATTGAGGAAGGCCTGGTTGACCTCCACGATGCGCCGGTCGCCGGCACGAATGAGCAGGTTGCCTGAGGGGTTCGCCTGGAAGGCGAGGGCAAAGCGCTCTTCCGACGCGCGGAGTGCACCACGGAGCGCGAGCTGTTCTGACAGGTCCATGTAGACCGCCACGGTCCCGATGGACTTTCCTTCGTGGTCGCGCAATGACGCGGTGGAAATCGTAACGTCGAGCAGGCGACCATCTCGCGTTAGGCGTTGCCCAAGGATGCCACTGACCCGTCCATCGGGGCGCGACACCGCCAGCTCCTCATACGTCGCATCGATGGGCGCCGGGAGAATCGGCAGCAGCGCACCGAGCACGTCGGCTTCCTTCCAGCCAAAGAGTCGCTCGGCGGCGTGGCTCCAGAGCCGCACCACCCCTTGCAGGTCCACCGCGACGATCGGTAACGGCGACGCGCTCACAATGGCCTGCAGTTCGTCCTTGGTCCGGCGCAGCAGCTCGTCGGCTCGCAGGCGCTCCGTCACGTCGCGCAGGATCAGGGTATACAGGGTCTGCCCAGACACGTCGGTCTTGGCGATCGTCGCCTCGATCGGAAAGTGCGTGCCATCCTTCCGGCGACCAATCGCACTGTTGACACCGCTGCCTCTCGCGGCGCCTCGTCCGCGAACCAGCTCGTGCCACGCGCCGTGCGGACTCGTTGGGGTCGTGAGGAAGCCGTCCATGCGCTGCCCGAGCATGCCTTCCGTGCTGTCTCCGAACATGCCCTCGGCGGCCGGATTCACTTGCAGAATCGCACCGTGCAGATCCACGACCACGATGCCGTCCATGGCCGACCCAATGATTCCGGCGAGTCGTGCCTCGCTGCGGCTCAACTGCGAAGCCGCGCGATGTCGCTCGATGGCATACCGAATCGATCGGCCAAGAAGGGGTGCCTGCAGCTGATCCTTCAGCAGGTAGTCCTGTGCACCCTCCTGCATGGCCCGGAGCCCGACCTCTTCATCGCTCAAACCCGTCAGCACGAGCACGGGCACGCTGGGATTCGTACGTTGCAGCCGCGTGAACGTCTCGGGGCCGTTGGAGTCGGGAAGGCCCAGGTCAAGCAGCACGACGTCGTACGACTCCGATCGCAGTCGCGCCTGACCCTCCGACAGCCGCACGACCTGCGTGAGCGAGAAGTCGACGCCGGGAACGGTGGCCAAGGTCTCGCGAAGCAGCATCGCGTCGACCGGGTTGTCCTCTACCAGCAGCACACCAATCTGTTCAGTCGTCATCATTCGCCCGCATCGGGAAGGCAAGCCGTCCGAAACCAGAAGTCACGGACGGATTGCACGACGTGATTGAACTCATCGAATCCAACCGGCTTGGTGATGTAGCAGTTGGCGTGCAGGTCGTAGGAGGCGCGGATGTCGGCATCGGCCTGCGACGTGCTCAATACGACCACCGGGATGCTTCGGAGTTCCGCGTCGAGCTTGGCTTCCTGCAACACTTCACGTCCGTGCTTGCGTGGGAGGTTCCAGTCCAACAACACGAGGTCCGGGCGAGGGACGCTGGCGTACCGTCCCTCGCGACGGAGAAACGCCAAGGCCTCGACGCCGTTCTCCACACGATAGATGACACTCTCGAACGGTGAGTCGGCAAACGCCTCCTGGGTAAGTAGCGCGTCGGTGGGACTGTCCTCCACCAGGAGGATGTGGAGGGTACGGGGCTCTGATTCTGTCATACCGAGGACTCCGAGGATACGGCGTAGTCTCCGTCGGGAATCGTGAAGTGAAATGTTGAACCTGCACCAACCGCGGACTCCACCCAGATCCGGCCACCGTGCTGCTCGACCACCCGTTTGCACATGGCCAGCCCGATGCCGGTCCCCGGGTACTCGGTGCGTGTGTGGAGTCGCTGAAAGATCCCGAAGATGCGTTCGAAGTACTGCGGATCGATGCCGATCCCGTTGTCACGCACCGAAAAATGCCATGCCGCTTCGTGGCGAATGGCCCCGACGTGAACGCGTGGACTCGACGCGTTGCGAAACTTGAGGGCGTTGCCGATGAGGTTCTGGAAGACGTTCGTCAGCTGCGACGAATAGGTGGCGATCATCGGGAGGGGATCGTTCGTGACGATCGCCTGCGATTCCTGCAGGCCAACCGACAAGTTCGCGAGCGCCGTCGACAGTGACGCGGCCGAGTCGGTCACCTGCCTCTTCTCATTCTTTCGTCCCAGGCGCGAGTAGGTCAGCAAGTCATCGATCAACCGCTGCATCCTTGAAGCGCCGTCAACCGCGAATTCGATGTACTCATTCGCGCGGTCGTCCAGCTTTTCCGCATATCGCTTTCTCAACAGTTGGACGCAACCCGCCACTGCGCGCAGCGGCTCCTGCAGGTCATGCGAGGCGACATAGGCGAACTGTTCCAAGTCGGTGTTCGATCGGAAGAGTTCCGTCGTGCGGCGACCCAATTCCGCGATGTGCTTTCTTCGCTCCGAGATGTCCTGGACGGTTGCTACGCGAAAGAGCGGTTGGTCACTGGCGTCGCGGACAGCCACCACGTCGATCTGAACGGGGAACGTGCTCCCATCAGCCCGCTGCAACGTGCTCTCGAACTGCATCTTACCGCGCCAATCGGTCTCCTTGAGAAGGCGCGCCACTCGCTCTTGCTGGGAAGGCGCATGCAACGCGAGGATCGGTACGCCGGCAATCTCCTCGACTGGGCGACCAATCAGTTGCGCGTAAGCCGGATTGCACGTGATGATCGAGTTGGTGGTGGCATCGCCGAGGGCGAGGCCATGCGCGCAATGCTCAAAGGCGCGCCGGCCCACAAGCGCAGTGATGCTTCGGCGCGCTTGCGCTCTGTGACTTCGACAACAACACCGTGCCACATCACGGACCCGTCAGGTTCGCGCGTGGGACTCAAATGCCCCTCGAGCCAGATTTCGCCGCGCCGCGGGTGATGGTAGCGGTACTCCCCATGCCATGGCGTGAGCGTGGCCAGGTGTTCGCTGATCTGATGGGTGACCCGACCCGCGTCATCTGGGTGAACACGTTTGCCGACTAGGGCTCCGTCGGTGACGAGTTCTTCAGCGGTGTATCCGTAGAAGTCTTCAACCGCAGGACCGGTGTACGCGAATGTGGCCGTTCCGTCGGCGCGGCGTCGATACGAGATCAGGAGCACCGGCGCGACCGCCGCCACCTTCATCAGACGTTCACGCTCCTCGCGAAGAGACTCCTGCAGCTCTCGCGCAACCTGGATGTCGGTGTTTGCGCCAAACCAGCGCGTAATGCGGCCGTCGGTCGTGCGCGTCGGCATCGCCCGCAGGTCAAACCACCGATACGCTCCGTCGCTGCCACGAATCCGCCCCGTGGCGTGGTACGGATCGCCTATCGCCACCGATTGGCGCCAGCGGCGCGCGACGTCGTCGCGATCCGACGGGTGAACGTGCCGAAGCCATCCCTCGCCCAGCAATTCCGCTGCCGGCACACCGGCGTAGTCCATCCATCGGGTGTTGATGAAACTGCACTGACCATCCGCCTCGCTGATCCACACCTGCTGAGGTATTGAACCGACGGATTGCCGGATGCGCTCTTCGCTGGCTTCCAGCTCGCCATACGCCGTCGCAAGCTCATGCGTGCGCTCCGTCACGCGTGCATCGAGGCGCTCGTTCGCTTGTCGCAGCGCGATGTCGGCATCGCGCGCCTGCTGAAACCCCCGATGCACCAGGCGCAACGAGGTGCCGACGAACACGATCGCGAGCAAGCTGCCGATCGCGATCACGGCATTGGCCACATTCGCACTTTGTTCAGCGGCGCGACGGTCCTCGTTGGCTCGCTGACGTTCTGATGATTGCAGCTGACGAATGAGACGGCGGACGCTATCCTGCAACGCCACCCCCGCGCCGTGCTCCCATACCCGCCTGGCGGAGTCCACCCCTTGCGTTTGTCGAAGTGCCGCAATCTCGCGGGCAATTTCCCCCCGCCGCACAATCATCGCGCTGGCCGTGTCCAGTCTGGCCTGTTCCGCGTTGTCCGGTGTGGACGCCGGACGCAATGCACGAAGGACGGAGTCCGCGGCATACACCGCACGCGCCATGCGCCTCAGTTGCGCCGTGTCACCATTGAGCAGGAAGCCACGCAGCTCAGTCCCGACCTCCAACGTTGAGCCGAGGACTGACTCCAAACGGCCGTTGGCTTCATCGGCGTGCTGAACACGCACGGCGTCGAGTCGCAGTCGCTGAATACTGGCGAAACTCGCTATCGCGATTACACCAAGGATTGCCAGGGCCAGAATATATCCGGCCAATACCCTGCGCTCCGTCGCCCGCAGCATCGACTAGAGTGTGGCCCGCCCCACAAGGTCTCCCCTCACCCTCATACTCTCCTCTCCAGTCCACACCAGGCCATCGTGCCTGTCATGGCTACCTCCGGCGTGCTACGCAAGGCTGACTCGAACTGCCGCCACAAGCTGAGGTCGGCGTGAAGAAATCACAATACTTTTCTTACGGGTGATACGAAGACGCGTCTGAACGCGAAAGGCAAATCGCTGCGAACCAAGTTCCTAACGAGCGATATGAAGTTGCACAAGCATTAGAATCGACTCACGTCAGCTGGACGGTGAATCCCTTACAAGTCCAAATCGTCGTGCATACGCCCACGAGAAGTCCATTCGCCACGCGAAGCACTCGCATCCCGCGGTGCGTTCGCGACTCGATCGCGAGGGACGCCCGAGCCGCGCAAGCGATCCCGCCGGAGCTCGGCGAGCGCCAGCATATTCCATGATGCCGCTGAGGATGGCTAGCAAGCGCCCACGGTTCGACACCCGTCAGTCCACTGTCTAGCGCGACCACCCGCACACGCGTCGGCGCATGGATTCCAATCTCGCGCCTGACGACGAACGGCTCGTCCCATCTATACTATGCGCGCCGGCCAATGGCCCCCACCAATCACGAGAGTGCATAGCTATGCAATCGAGAAGCAAGTGCATTGCGATCATGGCGCTACTTGGCGCCTGGACATCCGCCCTCCATGGACAGTCACGTTGGCCGAACGGTAGCGCTCGCATTGCGACGCTTCCTTGGACCCAAGCGGTGTCGCTGCTCGATACGGGGACCGTGGTGGTCATTCCCATCGGCGCCGAGGCAAAGGAGCACGGCCCTCATCTCCCGCTCAACAACGACTGGCTCCTGGCCGAGTACTTCGCGGGGCGCGTCGCCGCGTCGACGCGCGTCATGCTCTACCCGACGGTGAACTATCACTTCTACCCGTCGTTTGTGGAGTACCCGGGCTCCACGACGTTGCAGCTGCAAACAGCCCGCGATGTAATCGTGGACATTGTGCGCTCCATCGCCCGGCACGGCCCTCGGCGGTTCTACGTACTCAACACCGGCGTCTCGACCCTGCGCGCGTTAGGTCCATCCAGAGACTCACTCGCCGCCAGCGGCATTCTTATGCGTTACACGGACATCTTGAAGGTGGGCAAGGACGCCGAGGATCAGGTGCGCCAGCAGAAAGGGGGCACGCACGCCGACGAGCTCGAGACGTCGATGATGCTTTACATGTACCCTAATGTCGTCCACATGAAGTTGGCCGTCGACGACTATCACGAGGGGACGGGCGGCCTGACGCGGGATTCGGTCGCTGCCGTCCGTGACGGAAAGGTGTGGTCGCGTTCCGGCACCTACGGCAATGCCAAGCTCGCCACGCGCGCCAAGGGAAAGATCCTGGTCGAGGCTCAGGTGCGAGGAATGGTCGCGGAGATCGAGGCGTTGCGAGCGCTGCCCATTCCGTAGCTCAGTCGCCGGCCTCGAGCAGTGCGCCTTTAATGTAGCCCGTCTCCGGAATGGTCAGGACTTCCGGATGGTCGAGGGGCTGCGCCCGCACCTCGCGCAGGATGATTCGGCGGCCGCTGTCCCGTGCCGCGCCCTCAATCATCTGGAGGAACAGGTCCTTGGTGAGGTGATAGCTGCAACTGGCGGTGAAGAGGAGCCCACCGGGCGCCAGGAGCTTCATGGCGCGCAAGTTGATCTCGTGATAGCCACGCAGGGCGGTCGTGACGGACGCCCGCGTCTTGGCGAAGGCCGGTGGGTCCAGCACGACGGTGTCGAATCGCTCGCGTGCTCGCTCCTGCTCGCGCAGGAAGTCAAAGGCATTGGCCTCGAGGCAGGCGACGTTGGAGAACCCATTGAGCGCGATGTTCTCCTGGGCCCGGGCCAGCGCCTCGGCGGACGAATCCAAGGCAAGGACGGATGTTGCCTGTTTCGCCAGGTGCAACGCGAAGGAGCCGTGATACGAAAAACAGTCCAACGCCCGGCCACGCGCGAGTTCTCCGATGCGCACCCGGTTCTCGCGCTGGTCCAGGAACGCGCCGGTCTTTTGTCCGGTCCACGGCGCGGCCCAATAGCGCACCCCGTGTTCGACCGCCTCGATTTGCTTGGGGACGTCCCCATGGAGCAGCACCGTCTCGCGCGTCATGCCCTCGCGAGTGCGTAACGTGGCGTCGTTACGGGCCAATATGCCGTCCACGCCCGTCAGCTCGATCAGGGCGTCCACGATCGGCTGGCGAAACGTCTCCAGACCGGCACTGTTCAATTGCACCACCAGCCACCGATCGAAGCGATCGCAGACGAGCGAGGGGAGGCCGTCACCCTCGCCGTGGACCAGCCGATAGGCGGTACTCACCCCGTGGAGCGGCGCGCGGCGAGCGATCGACTGCTGCAATCGGCGTGTCCACCATGTCGCGTCGAGTGTCGCACCGGCATCGCGGTCTAGCAATCG
>JBGAJQ010000077.1:0-22358 GCA_044224875.1 Gemmatimonadaceae bacterium
GCCGGCGAAAGCCGGCCCCGCAATTCGATCGCCACCGGTCCCCTAGAGGCACCCGCTGGCGGCGGCGAACACGTTCAAACGACCCCCTCCAAACAGCTTGGGCGTGCCGATTTGATCGCTGGTGCGCTGGAGGCATAGCTTCACCCGCTCTGGCGACGGTGCCCCTCCCAGGACACTTTGCACGATGGCGGCGGCCGCAGAGACCTGCGGAGCCGCCAGCGAGGTGCCTTTTGCCAGCACGTAGAAGTTCGTGCCGGCGCAAACGTGCGAGCTGCAGGCGCCCAGGATCTGATCGAATCCGTTGGACGGATTCGGAAGGTCACCGCCTGGTGCCACAAGTGCCACGCCGGTTTCGCCTCCGAAGTTCGAATAGGACGCCAGCGCATCGTAGTTCCCTGACAAATTCGGCCCCGTTGCACCCACCGAAATCACGCGTTCAAGCTGCGCGGGAAGGGAGATCATCGTGTAGCCGTCAGTATCGAGGTTCACCCCCTGGTTCCCAGCGGCAGCCACCACCACCGCGCCCTTGGCGTTCGCAAAATCGACGGCGCGCTGCAGCAGGTTCACAACTCCGCGACCGCCTTCTGTCCGACTGTCGAAGTAGGCGCCGAAGCTCAGGTTGATGACGTTTGCTCCGCGGTCCGCGGCGTAGATGATTGAAGCCGCGACGTCGCCGTACGTGCCGACACCGTCCTCCGAGAGCACCTTGCGAGTGCACAACCGCGCACCCGGCGCGACGGAGGCGTTACCGATTCCGTTCGACGCGATGAGCGACGAGATAAACGTTCCGTGAAAGTTGTAGTCGATTGGCGTCGCGTCGCTGGCAAAACGCGGTACGGTAATGCCGTTCGTGTAGCACGGAACGTGTCCGCTCAGGTCCTGCTGAGCAGGGTCGATGCCGGTGTCCAGGACCCAAACGGAGCGGCCAGCTCCGCCGTTGGTGTAGTTCCACGCGGCAGGGACGCTGGTTTTCGGCAGATTCCACTGCACCGAGTAGTAGTACGCGGAACTCTGATCGACACCGGTCACGCGCACGCGGCCCGGAGGTGTGGCAAGGGGCGCACCCTGCCGCACGGGGAGGACAAGCTTCGTTGTGGCGTCCCGGTAAATGGCGGCGACGTCAGCCCGCTTGGCCAGTGTTGCCACCTTTTTCGCATCGAGCCCCGCCACGGATACCATGCGCATTTGCGGTACGTCGGACCGAACAGTTCCACCGAGAGCTGCAACGGCGGTCGTGATCCCCTGGGTGGACGTTCCACGCACGTCCACGAGGTACAGCCCCTGCACATCCTGTTGCACTTCGCCAAACGTCGGCGCCGAGGTCTGCGACGCAGGAGCTACTGGGCTGTCCGACGCACAAGCGGAAACAGCAACAGTGGCCAGCAACAGCAAGCCCTTCGTGGCTCGTTGTCTCAAACCAGAGGTGGGCATTCCTCTTCCTCCATTGTAGAAAGCGCTCATTGGGCCGGCGGGGAGTGGGGTCACTCTACGTGTCAATCACCAATTCTAGCGCCTTCTCATCAGGATGGGGAACACCGAGCTGGACCGCTGTGTCCCGGCGCACCGAGTGACTCAGCGCCGCGTTACCTTATTTCCGTGTCCTCGGCGATCGTGGTTCGCGGTGCGCGACAGCACAATTTGAAGGACCTCTCGTTCGAGATTCCCCACCGGTCGATCACGGTTGTAACCGGTCCGTCGGGGTCTGGAAAGTCTTCGCTTGCGTTCGACACCGTGTATGCGGAGGGCCAGCGACGATACGTTGAGTCGTTGTCGGCCTATGCTCGGCAGTTCCTGGACCGAATGGAAAAGCCGGACGTCGATTCAATAGATGGTATTGCGCCGGCAGTCGCGATCGAGCAGAAAAACCCGACGCGCACTTCGCGATCAACCGTTGGAACCGCTACCGAGGTCTACGATTACCTGCGCCTGCTGTACGCCCGCGTTGGACGGACCTCGTGTCCCCTCTGCGGACGGGACCTTGCCCCGGACACGCCCCAATCTGTAGCCGACGCCCTCGTTGCCATGTCCGGCGCTCAGCGCCTGGTCGTGACCTTTCCGTTGCGACTGTCAGCACGCGTGACGCATGCCGTGGTAGTGGACAACCTTCGAGCCCAGGGGTTTCTGCGGCTCAGTGTCGATGGCGGAGCGACATTTCACCACCTCGATGACCTGGCCGGCACTGGGGCCGATGTGACCAAGGCGGCCGAGCTGCTGGTGGTGGTCGACCGACTCACGAGTGACGACGGGATGCGCGGGCGGCTGTCCGAGGCAGTGTCCACGGCCTTTCGAGAAGGCGATGGAGACTGCGTCGTGGTGCTCGCAGCGACCGATGAGTCGGCGCGTACGCGCGCCAAGCCTTCGCTCCTCCGTTACACCGATCGCTTCGAGTGTCCGAACGACGGGACGCGACTGCCAGAGCCAACCCCGCAGTTGTTTTCCTTCAACAACCCTCGAGGTGCGTGCGAGCGGTGCAATGGGTTCGGCGCGGTTCTGGAGTACGATGAATCGCTCCTGGTGCCAAATCCTGAGCGAACGCTTCGGGAAGGCGCAATCGACCCGTGGACCAAGCCGCGCTACGACGGTCGGCGCCGGACACTGGCCGACTACGCGCGTCGCGAGGGGATCCCGATGGACTCGCCCTGGCGCGATCTGACGACCGCCCAGCGCGAGGCACTGCTCCGTGGCCGCTCGCGGTCGTTCAAGGGGATCATTCCTTTTCTCACGGACCTCGAGGAGAAGAAATACAAGCAGTACATACGGGTTTTTCTCCGCCAGTATCAACTGGCCAGGGAGTGTCCCACCTGTCACGGGTCGAAGCTAAAGCCGGAGGCGCTGAACGTGCGCGTGGCACACCGGACGATTGCCGACGTGGCCGCGTTGCCGTTGGACGAGGTGCTGACATGGATGCGCGACCTGTCGTTGTCGGAGCGCGATCGGGCGATCGCCGCACACATTCTCCGCGAGGCGCACGACCGGGTGCAGTTTCTGTGCGACGTGGGCCTTGGATACCTCTCGCTGCATCGGGCCACGCGCACGTTGTCCGGTGGCGAGGCACAGCGAATCACACTGGCCAATTCGTTAGGCTCGCGCCTGATGGACACGTTGTACGTGCTGGATGAGCCCTCCATCGGGCTCCACCCCCGGGACATGTCGCGCTTGCTGGGACTGCTGGCACGATTACGCGACAGCGGAAACACGGTGTTGATGGTGGAGCACGACCTGGATGCGATCCGCATGGCCGACCAGATGCTCGAACTTGGGCCGGGCTCCGGAGAACTGGGTGGCCGCATCGTCTTTTCCGGTCCACTCCGTGACGCGAGCGCCAGCCCGTTGACCGGCCAGTACCTTACCGGGGCGCGGGCGATTCCGGTTCCCGGCCGACGGCGGCGTCCCGCCCACTGGTTGGAGCTGTCGGGGGCGCGCGAGCACAACCTGCAGGACGTCGACATCCGTATTCCGCTGGGTGCGCTGACGGTCGTGACGGGTGTCTCGGGTTCGGGGAAGAGCACGCTCGTGCACGACGTCCTGTACCGGGCCTTGGAAACCTCGCTCACGGGGGAACACACGGCCAAGCAGCACCTGGGCGAACGTGTGGGGGCGTATCGAGCGCTCACCGGGCAGGAGCGGGTTCACGGGGTGGTGTTGGTGGACCAGGAGCCCATCGGCCGCTCTCCGCGTTCGAATCCCGTCACGTACATCAAGGCGTACGATGAGATACGACGCATCTTTGCCGCGACGCCATTGGCTCGGCAGCGCCGATACACCGCGGGGACCTTCTCCTTTAATGTGCCAGGGGGACGGTGCGAGACCTGCGAGGGGGCGGGCTACCTGCAGGTCGAGATGGTCTTCATGGCCGACGTCTTCGTGCCGTGTGACATGTGCGCGGGCCGGCGCTTCAAGCCGGAGGTGCTCGAAGTCAAGGTTCGGGGCAAGTCGATCCATGACGTCCTGCAACTGAGCGTAGACGAGGCGATCCGGTTCTTCCCGACGGAGGACAAGCTTGGCCAGGCCCTCTGGCAGCTGCAACAAGTGGGACTCGGCTACCTGCGCCTGGGCCAGCCGGCCACTACGCTCTCCGGGGGCGAGGCGCAACGCGTGAAGATCGCCCGCGAACTAAGCCAGGCTGCCCGGAGCGACGTGCGCAAGTTCTACCTGATGGATGAACCCACCACCGGCTTGCACATCGACGACGTTCGAAAACTGGCGGCGGTGCTCGACCGGCTGGTGGAGGCAGGACACACCGTGCTCCTGATCGAGCACAACCTCGACGTCATCAAGCTCGCCGACTGGGTGATCGACCTGGGTCCCGAGGCTGGAGCCAATGGCGGCCAGGTGGTGGCCATGGGGACGCCCGAACAGGTCGCTGCGACGCCAGGCTCTCACACGGGAACGTGGCTGCGAACGGTCGACATCGAGCCGGCACCGACCCGTACACCACGACGGAACGCGGCGCTGGCTCGTTAGGCGCGTCCGGCGCGCCGGCGCGCTTCCTGTATCGCGCGAACCGTTCGCAGCAGGTACCCTCGTGGCATCAGGCGGCTGGCGAGCACCACCAGGCGATTGCGCAGCCCTGTCACGATCACGCGTTGGCCGCGCATCATGGCGTCGAACGACTCCTTCGCCACGTCAGCTGACCGCATGGGCGGTGCGCCGCTGGTCGGCGCGTGCGGGGCGATGCCCGCCGCACGGGTAAATTCCGTCACGGTGGGCCCGGGGCACGACGCCGTAACGGTGACCCCCGTTCCCTCGCATTCGTTGGAGAGGGCCTCCGACAGCGACAACACGTACGCCTTGGACGCATAGTAGACGGCCATGAGGGGGCCGGGCTGAAACGACGCCACGCTTGCCACATTCAGGATGCGCCCGCGCTTTTGCGCCAACATCCATGGCAGCACGCCCTTGCACAGGTGGGTCAGGGCGCGGCAGTTGACGTCGATCATCTCCAGATCTCGGGCCAGCGGCACCTCATGGAAGAACCCATGGCTGCCGAATCCCGCATTGTTGACGAGAATCGCGACCCGGGCCTGATCGGGAGCAAGGAGGTCGATGACCCGGTCGCACTCCTCGGCATGGGCGAGGTCCGCCGCAACGGGCCGGGATTGCACGCCGTAGACCGCCGAGAGCTTTGTCGCCAGCTCCGACAGCCGGTCCGCGCGACGCGCCACGAGCACGAGGTCATAGCCGGCCTTTGCCAGGTGTTCGGCGAGATCGGCACCAATCCCCGATGACGCCCCCGTGACCACTGCCAAGGCACGAGCGGGGCTCACGGAGTGACCACCACGCCTCGTGTCGCCTCGGCGACCGCCTTGCGCGTCGCCCGGTCCACGATGGAGAGGTCCAATCGCGTCTGGTACGTGAACCCGGGCACGGAGCTTCCGCCACGATCGGCGTTGCGCCCGACGAGGAAGACGTTGCCGGACACCTGCGCCCCGGGCAGAGCACCGAGTGCCGGGGCGCCGACCCCGCGATCGTCTGCCGCCATGCCGTACTGTCCGTACGACATGATGTTGTTCTTCATGACGACGCGCAGTCCACTACGGTCCTTCTGCAGCGAGATGGCGCGCTGGATTGGCCCGGTGGTCACCATGACGTTGCGTTCGAGGACGACGTCCTCCACTTCGCCCATCAGTTGCAGCAACCGTCCTTCCCCGGTATAGCCCTTCACGTTGAGGTCCTCGAAGAGGTTGTCGCGAATGACCAGACGCGTCATGACGGAGTCCACATCGTAGGGATGGTCCGTCTGGTGCCCCGCCAGGTTCATCCCTCCCGCGGCATTGCGCACCAGGTTGCGCTGGATGGTCACGTCCTTGGTGCGGCACCACGGGCACTTGCCGGACTGGTTCATGCTCTTGAGCACCAGGGCGTAGCCCGTCTGCCCGTCCAGCCAGGATCCCTCGATGACGTTCCCTTCCACCAGCACGCGCCATGCGCTCTTCAGCTCAAACACGTTCTTCTTTGTCCAGCGCCCCTTCCAGGACAACGGCGTAAAGAAGTGGTTGCGAACGATCGTGATGTCCGCGGGAATCAGTCCTGGGATCGACGGGTCGGCGCCGCCGAACATGACGTTCTCACCAGCCCCGGCGAGCGCGTTGTTCTCGATGCGATAGGGCCCAGGTCCATTCCAACCCAGGATCGCTTGTGAGTCGGCACCCTTCTCGTGACAGTCGTCGATCCAGGAATTCACGATGGCCGTCGACGCAGAATTCAGCGCGATGCAGCGTCGCACGGTCTGCGTCGGCGTGCCGTGCACGAACATCCGGTCGAGAATGATCTTTCGCGGGACCACATCCAGCGTCACCTGTGGCCGGTTTGGCTCGCCCAAGGTGATGATGGCGTAGCTCAACACATTCGTGGTGACGTCGAGCCCAATCAGGCGCCATCCGGCCGCGGAAGGCGCCGTGCGGATTGCCGCATTGTTACTCGTCTGGATGACGCGGGCGAGCGCTGGTGCAGCCGACGGTCGCACACGCACTCCCGGCAGCGCAAACGCCGAGTCCGGGGACGCCGTTCGCACGACGACCCACCCCGTGTCCCTCCGCTGCGGCAGCACAAACGCCTCGTACGTTGCCCCCGGCACCAGACAGATCACGTCGCCGTCCTGGGCGCGACGGAGCGCCTGCTGCAAGTTGCCGTCGGGTGGAACCGTTCGCGTGCAGGCCCCTGTGGCCGCGGGAACCGGGACTGAATCGCGAGGAAGGGCCGCCACGCTTTGCGGGGCGAGCGTGCCAATCGGTGCGGCGACGAACGCCGCGACCGCGGCGGAACGAATGGTTGGTCGCATGCCGGATAATACCCAGCAAGTGACGTGCGCGCCTTGACCCGTCACGCCGACGACGCCTAGTTTTCGCGTCCCTTCCCGAGTAGCTCAGTTGGTAGAGCAGGTGACTGTTAATCACCGGGTCGGCGGTTCGAGTCCGTCCTCGGGAGCTATTGATAGAAAACGACTTAGCCCGCCGCATGAAGCGGCGGGCTTTCGTTTTTCACACTCGTCGCTCCGCCGAATTCCCCGGCCGACCTGGGCGTTCGCTGAGGCTACTTGGGCCGAACGACTAGCGTCACACGGTAGTCGCCGGGTCCGACCTGATCCTGCTGCCGACGTATGGGAGCCAGTCCCACGACTTCAATCGTATCGTCGCCATCTGTCACGCTTCGCGGGTCTCGGACGACCCGTGCCAGACGCGCCGTCGGCATGCGTTTGCCTCGGAACGTCGTGAGGTGAATGTCTGCATCGCCAGACCAAATGCACATCACGCCCAATGGGCAGCGACTGTCTCCGGAAACCGAGTCGAAGCGCACGGCCAAGTCACTCCCCGCAAGCACCGCGGTTTGCCCAGGCGCCAGCTGAAATTCCTGGCTGGGCTGAACTGGAACCGTCGCCGTATCGGGTGAACTGCTGATCACCCCGCACGCGCTCACCGCGAGGGCGCCAAGCATCAGCCCAGCACGAACTGACCAGAAATGCTGCATATCCTCTCCGTTGGCTACTGGTACAGACTCGACACGCGGACGCGCTGGCGACCCTGTATGTCCGTCGGCTGTCGTCGGAATGTTGGCACGAGGCGTGGACTGGGCAACCCGTGCATTCGGCAGTGCGGCGTACGACGGCCGTGCGGGGCAACGACCGCGGTACCTGGAGATTGGGCCTAGGCGCAGGAAGCGGATGCGTGTGGCTTCACTCGCGGCCTGGGGGCGCGCCTAACGAGCGACGTCGTGGTGATACGCGTCACGTGCAGACCCCCGGCCATGTCAGGGGTTCCCGGAAATTTGCGACGGCATGCGAAGTTTCATCGTGCGTTCACGACCACGGGCTAACGTGCGGCATCAACAACGCCCCACCATTGCAGCTGGCGGGCGCGTCCCCCAACTAACACCGTGGTCTTTTCGAGGATTTGCCCCATGCAGAGATTGCGACGGGCGGTTGTGGCCGCCGGTTCCCTTGCGGCACTCGCCGCCTGCAGTACGACTCCGGATGCAGCACCGTCTATCACCGCACCGGATGGTGCCCGGTCGGCCGACGCCAGCACCGCCGCCGCCATCCGATTCGACTGCGTGCAAACCAACATGACGCGCTACTACGCCATGTACCATGCGCGCGGCGTGCTCGTCGGTAATGCGCCGCGGAACACACGCGTCTATCGCCCGTACGTTGGCGACACCTTGTCGACTCGGCCAACGGCCGCCCCCGTCAGCTCAACGAAGTATCCAGCCGCATTGCCGGGCTACAACACCTGGAACGTGACGGGTGGGCCGGCCAAGACAAGCGGCGATTTGTTCTTCTTGCTGTTTCCCCAAGCGCTCCCGGGGCCAGGTGGCGTCTTCCCCGCGGAGCTGCACGTGTGGTACAACGGTGGTCAGTGGGGCTGGGCACAGTCAATCGAGATGTGCACCGTATCGTAGTGGACCGCAGTCCACCCGAAGTACAATCGTTAGGTCCTGTCTCGCCGGCCGAGGGCTTCGAACACCACCCCCAACTCGTTCCGCGCTCGGTCGGCAGGCAGGACTCCCCACCGGCCAACTAATAGGCCGCTAGACGCTAGGTAGGAAGTCGACACCGCTCTTCGTGTGCACCGAGCGGTGTCGCTAGCATCGCACTCCACGCGGTCGTCGCGGCGGGCTCCCACGTCGCCGCCGCGAGCATTGCGTGCGTTGGCCGCCCTGCGGCCGTCGCCGCGGGCGCGCCGCTGACTGCGGCGCACCCGTCATTCACAAGCCTCCGTCGCTAATCCCCCGCAGGAGCCGGAACCGGCGTGCCTCGCTCGACCATTGCCGAGCGGAGCATCACGGCGGATGTGTACACCACCACGGCGACTACCAACCAACGAACCGTCGTTAGGGGGAGTGACTTCACGATGAATGCGGCGATCAGTACTGCTGGAATACCGCCGATCGCCAGGCCCAGCGCGGGTGACAGCGAGTACTTCCCTGTGCTGATGAACTTCGAACTGCCGATCGGCATCAGGAATGCACAGGAGCCCATCATGATCGGGAACGCCGCCGTCGGATCCATGCCCAGCAACGAGATGAGGATCATACACGGCGCGTAGAGTCCGATGCCGAGCGACATCAGCGCGCCGAGCACAAAGTTCCCGGCCAGCCCGATAGCCAAGCGGCCACCAGAAAGCGCCAGATCGGTTCCGCCTGGAGGCCCAATGTTCAGGTTCTTCATCGCGAACAGGGCCGCTGCCGCCGCCAGTGCGGCCCCCATGCCAATCTGGATGTTGCGCCGCGGCCATCCGGACACGATCCCGGCACCGATCTGAGCGCCAAGCACCGCCGCCGCGATCATCAGCACCAACGTCATGAAATCGACCTTCACGAGCAACGTGAAGATGAACGCCTGAGTGATCGTCGGCAGCGTGTGTCCCACGTTCAATGTGCCGGGGATGCGCTCATCCGGCACCATTTTCGTGAACTTGAACACCGACGTCGTTGGAGCGAACGAACCAATCCCCAGCGTGTCGAAGAAATTTGTCACGAACCCCAACACCACCTGCATGAACGACGGTGGCCGCTTGGTCTCTCCTGACGGCACATGACCGGCGCGAACCGCGCTGTACCATCGCCAGATGTAGAAGAGGGTGAAGAGGGCCAACGCCACCAACAGGATGACTCGAGCATTCATGCGTCAGGCTCCGCGCTATGCGTGAAAGACGAGGGGGAGCGCGGCGGCGCGCTCCCCCTCTCATCTACAACCGAGTCGCCCAAGACGCTAGGCGTTACGGTCAATACATCCCTTGAAGTTCGGGTTGTTCTGCTCGTCGGTGATCACGGGAAGGTTCACGTCTGCCCCATAGGATGTGGTCTTGTAGTGCGTTCCCACGGGAAAGACGTTGTCCGCCGTACGACCATACTGACGGATCAATCGTCGCAGTTCGCCCAGACGCTGACCGCGGCTGAACGTCCAGAACGCCCTCTCACGGAACGTGAGGCTCACCCGCGCCTCCGTGGTACCAGGATCCGTCAGTAGCGCGAGAGCGGTCGCGCCGATCGTGACTGTACCAATACCCGTCACCCGATCCGTTCCCTGTCGCAGCCCATTGAGGATAGTGAGCCACGTGGTGGTGTTGCCGGCCTTGAGCGCGGCCTCGGCCTCGATCAACCGCGCGTCGATGCCATTCACGACATCGATGGGAGTCAACCGATCATACAGGGCGGTCGTGCGAACGAATGTCCCGCCATCTTGACCGGGCGTCTTCGTGTCCACGACGGGCACGCGAGGATCCTTGGCGGAAAAGAACGGGATGGCGTTCTTGATCAGGAGGTTGCGGCTGTTGCCTTCCAGGCTGTCCGCCACGGTGTATCGCTTGGCGGACGTGCCTTGGTTCCAGATGATGTTGTCGGTGGTCGTGAGCGAGAACGTCGACTGGTACTTGAACGACGTTGGTATGCCGGCGACCGCTGTCGCTGCCAGGTCGTACTTGGCATTGCCCATGAGCGCGCGCGCCTTGGCGACCTTGGCGGCGCGAGTCACCTGCACACTCTGCGCATCGGTGCCGGTTGCCGTCGTGATCGCCAGGTCAAACGATGCCGCCGCCGCATCGAAGACCTGGGCCACGGTCAACGGATTGCCGTACTTGATCACCGCTCCCGTACCATCGCTTAATGGTATGCCGTTGCAGAAGTCAGATGCCAACTGCAACTCGGCGTATCCGCGCGCAAAGTACATCTCGGCGATCAGGGCCGTCTTCGTCGGCTCGAACTCCTTCAGGAGCGCGATCGCCTGGTCGGCGGCCGTCCGAACCTGGTACAAACGCCGCAGCTGGTTATTGACCGAGCTGTTGTTCGTTTGCACCGCCCGCCAGTCCGTTTCGTCGTTCTGGATGAACGTCGAGCTGGTACCCCATTCGTCGGCCAACAGACCGCCGAACATCCAGGTGCTCTCCATGCCAGCGGTGACGTTGCGCAATCGACCGAGGGCGCCATTGGCGACCGCAATCGCGCCCGGCGACGAACGTGTGTTGTCCGGTGAAATCAGGTCCGGGTCTTCCACCTGCAGGATAGAGTCCGAGTTACAGGCCACCACGAGGGCAGCGATCGAGGCGGTTGCGCCAAGTCTCGTCAGGCGCCCGCCGAAAGAAAATCCGAATGTCATATGCATTCTCGGTAGGCGTGATCAGTAAACGATGTTGAAGCGAACGATGAAGTACGTCGGGGGTCCAAGGGTCTGGAACTCCGACGGGACGTCGGCGAGGCTGACGGTGGCCTGATAGTCCGACTCAGGATCCGTCCCGCGGTAGTCCGTCCAGAGCTTCAGGTTCCTCGCCGACGCCACCATATTCGCGCTCCGTGACTTGAAGATCAGGCGCGCCAGACGCTCGCTCATGGTGTACTGCGCCGACAACTCACGGAAGCGCACGTAGCCGCCCGGCTGGAAGTATCCAGCGTTCGTACGTGCCGGATGCTCGAGTGCGGCAATGACCATCGCCTGGTCCTGGAATGACGCGTTCGGATCCATGCGGCCGCCACAGTTCGGGCGCGTGCAGCGGATACGCTCCGTGTTGTTATACCACAGGTGACCGCCGCGATAGTCAAAGAGCGTTTGCAGCCGCAACTTTCGGTTCAGCAGGTCAAATCCGGTCGTGAGTGTCGCGAGGTTTCTCGGCTGCGTGTAACCGAGGAACGTATCCACAGAGTCGACAAACACCTCGTTGAGGTTCGGGTCCGCCCAATACGTCAGCAGGCCGTCGCCGTTCTTGTCCTTCCAGCCGAGGATCTTGTTCTCCCAGAATCCGAAGAGCGGGTACCCTTCGACCACTCGCGTATTGGTGCCGATCTGGGGGGGCGTACCGCCGAGCGAAATCAACTTGTTGGCGTTCGTGGAATACGACAGCGACATGTCAAGCGCGATGGCGCGCCGATCGACGAGCTGTGCCGAGCCAAGGAATTCCCACCCCTTGTTCTCAACGGCACCGAGGTTCCGACGGACGTTCGTGGCGGATCCCGCGGACGGAGCCACGATGGCCGAGATCAGGGCGTCCTTGGTGCGCTTGTTGTAGTAAGTGACGTCCAGACTCACGCGAGAGTTCAGCAACTTCGTTTCGAATCCCGTCTCGAACTCGGTGCTGCGCTCCGGCTTCAAGTTCGAGTTGCCGAGTGCGGAGATCTGCAGACCGGACAAGTCGGCGCCGGCGACGCTTTGCAGCGACGTCTGGTAGTAGCGCAGTGCGTCGTTAGGTCCCGGCTGGACGCCCGAGGCCCCGTAGGCTGCACGAACGCGCAGTGAGTTGAGCCAACGCACTTTCGGGAAGAAGTCCTCGTCCGAGAGGATCCACGAGAGACTTCCCTTCGGGTAGTAGACGCGTTGGAAATCCGTGCCGAAGGCGGAGTTCTGGTCCGTACGAACCGCGGCGGTGAGGAACAGCCGGTCGTTGATGGCCGCCGCTTCCTCGATGAAGACGCCGAGAGTCTTGATGATCGTCGTCTGCTCGAATGCCGTACGGGTGACAGCGCCGTTAGGCGTCTGCGCGCCGGGCGGCAACTCGATCCCGTTCGCCTGACCGTATTGGTTCAGCGAATTGATGTACTGGCCGCCGATCGTCGTCTTGAGGCTGACCCAGTTCAGCGGATTGTACGTCGCGGTGCTCCCCAGGTCGACCGTCGTGTTGCGAAGGTTCGCGCGCGTGTTCGACTTGAACCCGTTCCGGTACGTCGCGGTAATCGGCGGGCCCTCACCGTTGTAGAGGAAGTTGTCGTCGACGCGGTCAGCGAAGTCATTCCCGATGGTGAGGCGATTCTGCCACCAACTGGTGGGACGCCAGTTGGCGTTGCCGCTGATGATGAATCGGTCCACGCGTTGTTCGTTCTTCTCCTGCCAGGAATAGCCGGGGGTCCAGGCGCGATACCCATAGAGGGGCGTCCCCAAACCACCACCCACCAAGCGATCGGGCAGGCAGATCTTGCACCCCGGTCCGCCAAAGACCTGCGATCCCAACCCAGCCGTGGCATTGGACTCGAGCGAGAAACGCTGGTCAAGATTCGTGAACCCAGAAGACAAGGAAAGATCCAGCTTGGGATTCACGGTGCTGTTCAAGTTCATCCGGACGCTGTTCTTGCCCAGGGTGTTCGGCCGATCCGTCCATTCCCGGATCGGAATCTTCGCGGTGTTCATTCGTGCCCGCTCGAACTCCGGCAATTGCATCACGCCGGTCTCGTTCTCCGTCTCACCAGACAGGAAGTAGCGGATCGTCTCCGTGCCCCCCGACAGCTGCAATCCGTACTGGCCGCGGTAGCCGCGCCCGACCGGCGTGAGGCCCGGTTGCGTAAAGATGTTGAGCTTGGCCACGCTGTCGATCGAACACTGGCCAATGCCGACGCGCTGGAGGTTGCAGAAATTGAACGGCGCCTCGGTGGTCTGTCCGGGTTGCTTGCCGAACAGCGTGTAGGCCGTCATGTAGTTGTTGCGGTCCTGCAGAAGCCCTTGTTCGCCGTAGATCGTCCAGCGCGCCTGACCCGCGCGCCCGCGCTTCGTGGAAATGACCACGACGCCGTTCGCGGCGGCCGTCCCATAGAGCGCGGCGGCCGAGGGTCCCTTGATGACCTCGATGTTCTCGATTTCGTCCGGGTTAATGTCGCCGATGCGGCTGGGAGTCGCGCCACCGGTGAACAGGTTGGTGTCGTCCTGATTACTCGTCATCCGCACGCCGTCGATGACGAAGATCGGCTGGTTGCTGAGACTGAGCGATGACTGGCCGCGGATGCGCATGCGACTTCCAGAACCCGTCTGGTTGCCTTGTGTCACCGCCAAGCTCGTGGTACGCGCCGTCAGCAGGTCATCGACGTTTTTGATCGGCGTGGTCTCCACAGCCTTCACGGCGTCGATCGCCGAAACCGCATTCCCAACCTCAACGCGCCGTGTCTCACCGGTGGCGGTCGTCACAACCGGCGCCAAACTTACCGCGACCGGATCCAGGTTAAACTCGACGGTTGCTTGTTGGCCGGCCACGATCGTCACCGGCTTCTTCTGTTCCGCAAAACCCACGCGGAGTACGCGCACCGTGTGATTTCCCGGCGGAACCGAGCGAATCACAAAGCGCCCTTCGAGGTTGGTCAGGCCTCCAAGCGTGGTGCCGACGACGAGGACCTGCGCCTGATCCACGGGACGCGTCCCGCCTTCGGTGACACGAACGGCGACACTCCCGGATTGCGCGTGCGCGACAGCGGTGCTCACGGACATGGCGATGGCGACTCCAGCGAGTCGCAACCGGCTCCGGATGAACAAGCCACGGTTCATCTCGCATTCTCCTCTGCAGGGGGGACGGGGCAATGGCCGTGCACTCCCCACGAGAGGGCGCGCACGCCACCTAGGAGATCGCTCAGGCTTGGCGCGCCCATTTCGCGTGGAGCGGCGGGAGGGGGAACGCGCGGGAATTGCGCCAAACCGGGCGCGTCCAGAATAGGCCGAGGGGCGCGAGGCGTCAATAATCGGTGATGAACCAGCGTTTCGCCGTGAGGAGCCGTAATGCGCGTCCGATCCGCGGGCAGAACGCCTCGCCTAACACATCCCGCGCGAGGAACGGCCCTCGCATCGCACGACGGCTATTCGAAGCTGAACGCATTCGCGGCGCGCATACCCCAGACGGGGCGTGACGCGCGCGGCCGACGCGCGAAAAGGCTGCCTCAACGTGCGTGGAACCGCCGCGGCCACCAGACGCGTGGCCTTCCGGCGCTAAGCTCCAGACCAGGGTCAGGGACCGGCGAGTGTTCGGCCGGTCTCAGGAACTGGCGACGTCGACGACGGCCGCCTGCGCCGCACACTCGACACCCCAGGCCGTCAGGCGCGCCGCCGCTCGCGACGCCACGCTGCCTAACGCGGCTGCCACCGTCGGCGAAAGATCGCTGGAGAGTTCCACCCGTTCCGGCTGGACGCCCACGACGGCGACATGGGCCGGTAGGGTGCCGCGCCATTCGCACAAGGCCAGGACGTCGCGTAAGTCCACCTGGTGCGGAGAAAGCTTGGTCCGTTCGAGGAACGCGGGGATTTCGTGACCGCGCAGCTCGATCACCGTGCCTGGATCCCTGCCAAGGTCGATCGCATCCAGAACCAGCAACCGTTCCGCGCCGTCAACCACGGGGAGCAACGAAAGTCCCCACGTTCCTCCGTCAACGAACTCCACACTCGGTGGCGTGACCCAGTCTTCCTGCAGACGCGCCATGGCACACAACCCAAAGCCATCGTCGCCCATCAAGGGATTCCCGAGTCCAAGCACCACCGTGCGACCGGACATCGTTCAGACCTCCGCGTCCTCGAAGTGCTCATCCGACGGCACGAACCGTCCACCGCTGACGATGGATGACAGCACGCCGGTCCGTTCCAGGTGATCGGCGCGGATGGTCAGGTACACATGCAGTGGAATGAAGATGACGAACGCCCACGTGACCACATGGTGTAGGAAGCGCGTGATCTGCGCGCCGCCTAACACCGTATTCACCCATTGAAAGAGCCCGTAGATCATCCCCGTGGGCTCCGCCTGGCCATACAGCGCAAACCCCGTGGTCACCATCACGACCGCGCATACATAGATGCCCGTGTACGACATCTGCTGCAACGGATTGTGGCCGAGGTAGCGAGGCGTGGTCTTGGTATCGATCATCAGGTAAAAGCGCGCCATCTTCACGAGGTTTCGCCAGTCGCGCGGACGGATCGGGAACAGCGCCGGCCAACGCTCGAACCGGTTGCCCATGAACAACCAGTACACTCGCACGATCCCTGTCATCACCAGGACGGCCGCCGCGGTGAAATGCACAAACCGAAACCATCCCATCAGGAAGTGGCTCGCGGCTTCACCGGTCGACATGAAGTACGGTTTGCCGATGTACAACCCTGTGACGACCAGGAATACCATGCAGAGCGCCGCAATCCAGTGCATGAGTCGAAGCGGCCGCTCCCACAGATACACCCACTCATACTCTCCGCTCGGCGGAGGCACACGCCGAACGAAATCGAACGGTCCCCACTCCAGCGGTGGGTCGTGCTGGTGTGGGGTCGGTGGGAGGCTGGCGTTCATAGGACTTTGACCTCGCTGACAGGATTCCCCTCAGCATCCAAGACGTGCACACCGCAGGCGATGCACGGATCAAACGAGTGCACCGTGCGCAGGATCTCGAGCGGACGTTGCGGGTCGGCCAACGGGTGATTGTCGGTCAACGACGCTTCATACGGCCCAAGCTCGCCCTTCGCATCGCGGGGACCAGCATTCCACGTGCTGGGAACCACACACTGGTACCGCGAGATCTTGCCTTGCTCGATCTGTACCCAGTGACCCAACGCGCCGCGCGGTGCATCGAGGTACCCATAACCCTGAGCGGTCGCCGGCCAGCTGGATGGCTCCCACTTGTCCTTGGTAAAGGTCTGCGTGTCGCCACTCTTGATCCGGGTAACCAGCTGGTCGTACCAGTGGTTCATGCGACGCGCCAGAAGGACTGTTTCCATGCCACGAGCCGCGGTCCTGCCTAACGTTGAGAAGAGTGCGGCAGGTCCGACGCCCAGCTTGCCAAGGGTGTCGCCGACCATCGCCTTGACGTCGGGGTGACCGGCGGCATACGCCACTAGCATTCGCGCTAGCGGCCCGACCTCCATTGGCTTGCCCTCGTAGCGCGGCGACTTCAGCCACGAGTACTTCGCTTCGTCCTGCAGGTACGTCCAAGGTGTCTTGGGTCCAGCGTACTTCGGCTTCGTCTCGCCCTCCCACGGGTGAAGCCCCTTGGCGTTTCCTTGCGCGTATTCGTACCAGGATGAGTAGATGAATTCCTCGACCTTCTTCTGATCGAACGGCACGACCTTGCTCAGGTCGCGGTTCATGACGATTCCGCGCGGGAAGTAGAGCTTGTCGAGTTCGTTGATCCCGCCGTCGGGAAACTCGCCGACCGCCAGGTAGTTCTTGGCGCCGCCACCAATGGACGCCCAGTCTTTGTAGAAGCCAGCGATGGCGACCAGGTCGGGCCAATAGACCTGCTCCACGAAACGCTGGGCCCGCGTAATCATGTCGTGGATGTCGGTCAGCCGTTCGGCATTGATGGTCGCCGTGCTATCCAGGTTGATCGCCGACGCCATACCGCCCACGAGGAAGTTCGGATGCGGATTCTTGCCGCCGAACACCGCGTGCAGCCGAATCACGTCGCGTTGCCAGTCGAGCGCCTCCAGGTAGTGCGCCACGGCCAGCAAGTTCACCGCTGGCGGCAGCTTGTACGCCGGGTGCCCCCAGTATCCGTTGGTGAAGATCCCCAGTTGACCGCCAGCTACAAACTTCTTGAGGCGGGCCTGCACTTCGGCAAAGTAGGTCGCCGAGTTGTTCGGCCACGTCGAGACGCTCTGCGCGATCTTGGCCGTCTCGGCCGGGTTCGCACTGAGCGCCGACACCACGTCCACCCAATCGAGCGCGTGCAGGTGGTAGAAGTGGATGACGTGATCGTGGATGAACTGCATCCCATGGATCAGGTTCCGGATAATATTCGCGTTAGGTGGAATGGTGATTCCTAACGCGTCTTCCACAGCCCGGCACGACGCGACCGCGTGCACCGTGGTGCACACGCCGCAGATGCGTTGGGTGTAGGCCCAGGCATCGCGCGGGTCGCGCCCTTGCATGATGATCTCGATCCCTCGGAACTGCGTGGCGGTGGACCAGGCATTGGTGATCTTACCACCGTCCGTTTGCGCCTCGATGCGCAGATGCCCCTCGATGCGCGTGATCGGATCGACGACGACGCGAGTGCTAGCCATTGCCACCCTCCTTTTCTGCTGGCTTCTGTCCGCCGGCGGCCGGAGCGGCGACGGCCGCCTCCTTGGCCTGGCGATGACGGATCTGGTAGATGCCCGTCGCGAGTGCGTGAGCAGCTACACCGGCGACCGCGCCCGCAGCGAGCGACGCGCCGATCAGGTCGACCTTTCGTTCAACTCCGATGCCCACGACGTCTGGCAGACGATCGTAGAATGGCGCCATCGTGTCCCAGAAATACGGCTCGGTGCAGCCGATACAGGGATGCCCAGCACCGATTGGCCAGCTCGTGCGCGTGTTCCATTGAAAGATCGGACATGGCGAGAACGTCGCTGGTCCTTTGCAGCCAACTCGATACAGGCACCACCCTTTGCGCGCCGCTTCATCGTCGAAGACCTCTACGTACTGGCCAGCGTCGAAGTGCGCGCGTCGCGGACACTGATCATGAATGCGCTTGCCGTATGCGAACGTGGGGCGCCCTTCCCCATCCACGGCCGGCAACCTGCCGAAGGTCAGGAAATGCACGATCGTCGCCGTCACCACATCTCCAATCGGAGGGCAACCCGCAATGTTCACAACGGGCTTGTCTGTGATGATCTTGTTGATGCCGACGGCACCCGTTGGATTGGGGCGCGCCGCCTGCACGCTGCCCCAGTGGGCGCAGGCACCCAGGCCAATGACGGCCGCTGCGTCCTTGGAGGCTTCGAGCAACACCTCCCGTGCGGGGCGTCCGCCAATCATCAGGTAGATCCCGTCCTCCGCCAACGGCACGGATCCCGTGACGATCAGGACATACTTCCCCTTGTTGGCCGCGATCGTGGACGCGAGGGCCTTCTCCGCCGCCTGACCGGCGCACGCCATCAAGGTGTGCTGGTAGTCAAGCGACACAAGGTCCAGCACGAGATCGCCGATCGTCGGTTCCGCCGTGCGTAGAACGCTCTCGACGCAGCCCGTGCATTCCTGCAGCTGGAGCCAGATGACTGATGGTCGTTTGATGGACTCCAGCGCCTGCGCCACCTTGGGGAGCATCGAGCTCGTTAGGCCCAGCACGGCGCACATGGAGCCGCAGAACTCGAGGAAGTCGCGTCGTGAGACGCCACGCTCACTCAGGTGCTGGCCGAGGGTCTCGTCTTCGACCCATGGGTGGGACGTCGGGTAGTACATGAATGCCTCCCAGTCCCTGCAAGTAGCTTCTAGGTTTTGGTGTCGGGCGGGTGCCCGTTGGACGACTCAAACGTTTGTGCACGCCTGACGGTCGACCGATGAGCCATCTTGGGCGGAGACCGGATGCCAGTCTGTAGGAGAAGCGCCGACGCCGTGGGGGGTGAGCGCCGACGTGCCAGTCCGCTAGACGATTCACGCCCCCAAGAGTACGGTTTACCGCCCGCAGCATACTGTTTCCGGCCGGCCCACCTACCCGACGATCATGCCTAACGTCTCACGCCTCGTCCTCGCCGCCCTCTGTCTTGCCGGATCGACAGCACTCGCTCAAAACCCTGCCCCCGGCCCATACGACGTCATCATCCGAAATGCCCGAATCATTGACGGGACCGGGAACCCGTGGTACCGGGGCGATGTCGGCGTTCGTGGTGACCGCATTGCCGCGATCGGAGCAGTCCGCGGGGCCGCCAAGGTCACGATCGACGCCAACGACCGCGTCCTCACGCCCGGCTTCATCGACTTGATGGGGACGTCCTCTGCTCCGCACCTGACCGAACCGAGTGCGGCGGCATCGCGACTCTTTCAGGGGATTACCACCGCCTTGATCGGCGAAGGAGGATCCGAGGCACCGCAGAACGATGAAACGCTCGGCGATGGCCTCCTGGTAAACGGACGACGCGTGAAATGGCGGACCTTCGGTGAGTATTTTGCCATGCTGGATCGCGCCGGAGTCCCCATGAATGTCGTGCATAACGTGGGGGCGGCGCAGGTGCGCCAAGTGGCGATGGGCGTCGAGGACACCCGACCCACTCCGCAACAGATGACACGCATGAAGGGGTTGGTTGAGCAGGCCATGAAGGATGGCGCTGTGGGTATCTCCACCGCCTTGATCTATCCCCCTGGAACGTACGCAACAACCGAGGAGCTGATTGAGCTGTCGAAAGTCGCCGCGGCCCATGGGGGCGTCTATTTCAGCCACATGCGAAATGAGAGCGCGGGCGTCCTCGATGCCATACGCGAGGTCATCAGGATCGGCGAGGAAGCCAAGATCCCGGTTCACATCTACCACCTGAAGGCGGCCGGCCAGGAGAACTGGCCCCTGATGGCGCAGGCCATTGCGCTCATCGAGCAAGCCCGTAGCCGAGGCGTCGAGGTCACCGCGGACATCTATCCATACATTCGGAACGGCATCGGGCTCGGATCGTTCCTGCACCCGCGCCACTACGCCAAGGGGGACGCTCCATTTCTTGCCACGTTAGGCGACTCCTCGGTGCGTCGCACCCTGCGGCAGGAAACCGAGACCACGCGGGACTGGGAGAATTGGTACCGGCACGTCGGCATGAACTGGGACAACGTGCTCATCACCGATGTCGGCGGAAAAAACGATAAGGCGTACGTTGGCCTGAGCGTGCACGGCGTGGCTCAGAAGCGCGGCATCGACGACTGGAATGCGTTCTTCGACCTCGTGAAGGATGGCGCCGTGGACGTCGCGCCCAAGAGCATGAATGAGGAACAGAAGTGGCTGGCCTTCAAGGCCCCGTTCGTGGCCGTGGACGTCGACTCGCCGTTGGCGGATCCGGCCACGGCCCCCAGTGCCCACCCACGCGCCTTTGGCGCCTTCCCACGAGTGATCGCCAAGTACGTTAGGCAGGACTCGGCGCTGACGCTCGTGGATGCCATCCGTCGCATGACCTCCCTTCCGGCCAACATCCTCCGACTGCACGACCGCGGCCGCATCGAGGTCGGCATGAAGGCCGACCTGCTCATCTTCGATTCCGACAAGATTCAGGACAACGCCACCTTTGAACGACCACTTCAGTACGCGACGGGCGTGGATTACATGCTCGTCAACGGCGTCCCCGTCATTGCCAATGGGAAGCTCACCAAGGCACGCCCCGGAACGGTGATCCGCCATCGGGGGTGATCGGCCGCCTCGTCTCCTGGGCAGCGGCACGCCGAACCGCTTGCTGCAACCATAAGATAGAGAGAGTCGGTGCGGGCAGGAACGGGCCCGTGCGTGCATCCGATCGTCCGCCGATGCGCGGCCATGCCCCTACCTTGAGGACGGGGCTATTTTCCACGAGTTCGGCGGCCCGACTCCTCGCGCCAGTCCCTCAATCCCTGTCCTGTGCCCCAACCACTCGTCGCCGTCATCATGGGCTCCCGGTCCGATTGGGAGTACATGCAGCACGCGTGCTCGACGCTCACCGAACTCGGCGTGCCCTTCGAGTCGAAGATCGTGTCAGCTCATCGCACGCCCGACTGGATGTTTGAGTTCGCGTCGCAGGCCGAGTCGCGTGGTCTCCTGGCAATCATTGCCGGCGCGGGCGGAGCGGCCCACCTGCCTGGGATGACGGCCGCAAAGACGCTCGTCCCGGTGTTGGGCGTGCCAATCCCCGTCACCGCGCTCAACGGACAGGATGCCCTCCTTTCGATCGTCCAAATGCCCGCCGGCGTACCTGTTGGAACGTTGGCGATCGGAAAGCCGGGCGCAATCAACGCGGCGATTCTTGCCGCACAGATCGTTGGCGCGCATCAGCCCGATGTGCGCGAGCGACTGCGAGCCTGGCGTCAGGCACGTCGGGATGAGGTCATGACCCAGTCACTGCCGTGACGCCGCTTCTCCCTGGCGCCACGATTGGATTGTTAGGCGGTGGCCAGCTCGGACGCATGACGGGGATGGCGGCTAGGTCGTTAGGCTATGACGTGCAGGTGCTGGACCCCGATCGCGATTGCCCGGCACGGGCCATTGCGTCCCGGACCATCACCGCCCGCTTCGACGACGCCGACGCGGCCGCCGATCTGGCTCGCGAGTGCGATGTCGTCACGCTCGAGATTGAGCAGATCGGTGCGGACGCGTTGCGCGCGGTCACGAATCATGCGCCGCTCTGCCCGAACGCAGAGGCGATCCTTGTGGTGCAGGACCGCATCCGACAGCGCAACTGGCTGGACCGGCATGGCTTCCCGGTCGGTGCGTTTCGCGTGGCCGCATCGGGCGACGAAGCCCGAGAGTCGGTTCGCACGCTGGGGCGATCGATCCTGAAGGCCCCACGTGGCGGCTATGATGGACGCGGACAGATTCGGGTCACCACGCCGGAGGAAGGGATGGACGGGTGGCGCACGTTAGGCAGCACTCCGGTGGTGGTCGAGCAGTTCCTCGACCTCGACCTGGAGCTGAGCGTGATGGTTGCACGTCGCGCCGATGGGACGTCCGTGGCCTTTCCGCCGGCGATTAACCATCACGTGGACGGCGTCCTCGATTGGTCGATCTGCCCGGGACCCCTCCCGTCCCCCGTCGTCCAACATGCCTCGCAGATCGGGATCGCGATCGCCGAGGCGCTGCAGATCGTCGGGTTGATTGCCGTCGAACTCTTCCTCCTCAAGGACGGCCGGCTGCTGGTGAACGAGCTGGCGCCACGACCTCACAACACATATCACCACACCGAGCGCGGTCTCTCGACGTCGCAGTTCGAGCAATTCGTTCGT
>JBGAJQ010000078.1:0-23473 GCA_044224875.1 Gemmatimonadaceae bacterium
GCGCGCTGGCGCGTGCCGCTCGCGGAAGCCGGCAGCCCGCCCTTGAAGACTTTGAGAAGTACCTCGAGCTCTCCCCAGCCGCTGTGGACAGGGGCGACGTGCGAGGCGCCATGTCCCGAATTCCGGATGGCGTGTATTCGTCGCGCTCGAGCTTCGGGTCAGGCCTGCTGGTGCCTGGACTAGGACAGATGACGACCGGACGTCCGGTCCTCGGCGTCATGGTGCTGGGTGCAGTCGGTGGTGCCGCCGTGTTTGGCCTGCAGACGAAGCAGTCCGTGGATGCCCGCACCTTCAACGATCCCTTCGGCACGCCCTACATCGACTCGATCCCGAAGACGACGCGCCCGAATCTCGCGATCGCAGCGGCGGCAGCCGGTGCGCTTTGGCTCGGCAGTGCCATTGAGGCGTCTAGCTATGCCAAGCGATCGCGTCGTAAGGCGGAGGCGATCATCACGCATGAGGCGCCGCGCGATGAGCGTCGCGTTTCCATTCACCTGATGTCGACCGCTAACCGCGTCGGGCTGTCGGTGGCCTGGTAGTTCGCGCAGGACCCCACGGGGCGACGCGCGCGTGAGCGTCGCGATGACTCCGCCCCAGCGTACACCAGAACGCGAATCGGGCGCCGAGTACGGCGCCCGAGAACGATCAGCGGTCTAGTCGTCGTAGCGGGGCGCTCCCGGCCCACGCCGTTCTTCTTCATCAAAATCGTCGTACTGGTCATCCAGGTCGATCAAGTCCTCATCGAGCTCGTCGACCTCGTCGTCCTCCTCGTCGTCGTCTTCATCGTCGTCGTCCTCGTCGAGGTCGTCAAAGTCGTCCTCGTCGAAATCGATGTCGTCGTCTTCGTCAGCCTCGAAGTCGTCGTCTGCCTCGGCGTCGATCTCATCGTCCTCGTCGAATCCCTCATCGCCCTCCGCCTCATCCTCTTCGCCATCGTCCTGCTTGGGCGAAAACCTGGCGGCCGCCAGCTCATACGCCTTCACGCTGTCTTCGGACGACTCCCACTCGCCTAACATGGCTTCTTCTCTCCTGAAGAGGTCTAGAGGGTGGCGCGTTCTCGTTCCCGTTTTGCCTCGCGCGAGAGTTTCCGACGTTCGATCGTACCCAACTCGCGTTTGCGCAAACGGATCGACTGCGGGGTGACTTCGATCAGCTCATCATCCTCGATATACTCAAGCGCGGCTTCCAACGTCAACACCCGGGGAGGCTCCAACTGGACGTTCTCGTCACTCGACTTGGAGCGCATGTTGGTCAGCTTCTTTTCCTTGGTCGGATTCACGTCCATATCCCCGGGACGTGAATTCTCCCCGACGATCATTCCCTCGTAGACCGCGTCACCGGGCTGAACGAACAGGGTAGACCGGTCCTGAAGGTTGAACAGCGCGAAGGCCACCACCGTGCCATTCTCCATGGACACCAGGGTCCCGCGTGATCGCCCGCTCAGGGCACCCGCCCACGGGCCGTAGTCGAGGAATCGATGGTGCATGATGCCGGTGCCGCGAGTATCGGTCAGGAACTCGCTCCGATAACCGAACAACCCCCGAGCCGGGATGCGATAGTTCAGGCGCACCATTCCCTGCCCGGGATTTCGCATGTCGATCAGCTCACCCCGCCGTTGGCCCAACCGCTCGATCACCGCCCCCAGGAATTCCTCTGGGACGTCGATCATCAACTCCTCGTATGGCTCATGCCGCTCGCCGTTAGGTCCGTATCGTGTGATCACTCGCGGTCGAGACACCTGAAACTCGAAACCCTCGCGCCGCATGGTCTCCATGAGGATCGACAGGTGCAGTTCGCCTCGCCCCGATACCGTCCAAGTGTCCGTTGCGTCCGTGTCGTCCACCTTCAAGGCCACGTTCCGTTCGAGCTCTTTGTATAGCCGCTCACGAAGCTGACGAGATGTGACGAACTTCCCGTCTTTTCCAGCAAACGGGGAGTTGTTGACGACGAAATCGACGGAAATCGTCGGCTCCTCCACGGCGATCCCTTCGAGTCGCTCCCGCAGTTCGAGGTTGGACACCGTCAGGCCGATCTCGACGCCCTCGAGCCCGGCGAGCGCGACGATCTCCCCGGCGCTGGCCGTTTCGACTTCCTTTCGCTCGAGCCCGTCGTGGATATACAGCTTCGTGACGCGTGCGGTCTCGTCCGGCTTGTTGGTGTCGATCGACAGCAGTGCCACCTGCTGCCCGACGCGCACGGTCCCGCGCTCGATGCGGCCCAGCGCCAGCCGGCCGAGGTAGGGAGAATAATCGAGGGTGGAGACCAGCATTTGGAATGGTCCCTGCTCGTCATGCGGCGGGGCCGGCACATGATCGACGATGGCCTGAAAGAGGGGTTCCAGCGACTGCGGCGACACGTTCATATCCATGGTCGCGACGCCCTCACGAGCCGAGGCATAGATGAACGGTGCATCCAGCAGGTCGTCGTCCGCCTCGAGCTCGATCAGCAGGTCGAGCACTTCGTCGTGAACGCGCAGGGGGTCGGCACCCGGGCGGTCGATCTTGTTAATGACGACGATCGGGCGGCGCTTGAGGTCGAGCGCCTTTCGGAGCACGAAGCGGGTCTGCGGCATCGGGCCGTCGAAGGCGTCCACAACAAGCAAGACGCCGTCGACCATCCGGAGGATGCGCTCGACCTCGCCACCGAAGTCGGCATGGCCCGGCGTATCGACAATGTTGATCTTGGTGCCGTGCCAGGTGACCGCGGTGTTTTTTGCGAGAATCGTAATGCCCCGCTCGCGTTCCAGCGGGTTCGAATCCATCACACGCTCTTCGACGACCTGGTTCTCGCGAAACGCACCGGCCTGCCTGAGCATCTTGTCGACCAACGTGGTTTTCCCGTGATCGACGTGCGCTATGATGGCAATGTTCCGAATTTCCATAGCCTTGTAGTATCACTAGCCCGGACGTGTCCTACAAGCTCTTGCCGGGAATTCAAGAACATTGCAGCGTGACCGTTACCACGCACACCTGGGAGGTGTTCCGATGCACCAGCAGCAGGGGCCGGACAGGGACCAGTATCCCCATGGCCGCGGGTACGGGCACGATTACATGCGCGGCGGAGAAGTGAACGAGGGATACGGCTACAGCGCGCGAGACGAATACCAGAAGTCTCGCGGTGAGCTTGGCCTCAACCCGCCTGCCCCGGAAGGCCCCAGCAACGATGTGACGCCAACCGCCTGATCCGGCGACCCGGAGGACCTAACGACATCGGGGCGAGCGCGCGGTGCGCCGCCATTACCAGTCCCTAGAACACGAGGGGTGACGAGGATCGTCACCCCTCGTTGGCGTTCCTGGCGTGCTGTCTATCGCTTGCCGGTGTTTGCCGGGCGTGGTGCGGGACGCGACGGGTCGGGCTTGCCAGCATCCGCAGCGTTAGGCGCTGCCCCTTCGACGAATGACACGTCATGCCCTCGCGCCTTCAGCATTTGCGCGACGCTCGACTTGTCGATGGCCTTCATGTAGGCCTCTTGGGGCTCCACCAGCCCGTTTTCCACCAGCTCTACCAGCGCGTCGTTGAGCGTCACCATGCCCAGTTTTCGGGAGGTCTGCATCACCGAAGGAATCTGGAAGGTCTTCGCTTCACGAATCAGGTTGGACAGTGCCGGCGTCGTGAGCAGGATCTCCATGGCGGCCACGCGACCGCCGCCTTTCTTCCGGCAGAGCGTCTGCGAAATCACGCCCTTGAGCGATTCGGACAACATCACGCGGATTTGCGACTGCCGGTCGGACGGAAACTGGTCGATGATACGGTCGATCGTGCTCGCCGCCGTGGACGTGTGCAACGTGCCGAAGACGAGGTGGCCGGTTTCGGCGGTCTCGATGGCAATACCAACCGTCTCCAGATCGCGAAGCTCGCCCACCAGCACGACGTCAGGATCCTCACGCAGCGCCGCGCGGAGCGCATTCTTGAAGCTGCCGGTGTGCAGGCCGACCTGTCGCTGCGTGATCAGGCAACCCTTGCTCTCGTGCACGAACTCGATCGGATCCTCGATCGTGATGATGTGATCGTGGCGCGAACGGTTCACGAGATCGACGAGCGCCGCCAGCGTAGTGGACTTGCCACTACCGGTGGGGCCGGTCACGAGCACCAGTCCCTTGCTCAACTTGCAGAGCGCCTGCACCTCCGGCGACAGCCTCAACTCCTCGACGGTCACGACCTTGGATGGGATCGCGCGAAATACGGCCCCCGAGCCGTGCCGGTCACGGAAGGCGTTGACCCGGAAGCGCCCCACCCCTTCGATCTGGTAGGCAAAGTCGGCGTCGGACGAACCCGCGTACTCTTCTCGGCTGCGGGGCGACATGATGGCGCGCAGCATCGCGTCCACACGTCCGGGTTCCAAGACCGGAAACTCCTCCAGGTGCTGGATATTCCCGTGCAACCGCAGCATCGGGCGGGCCGAAGTCCGCAGGTGAAGGTCGGAGGCCGACCGCTCAGACTGGATGCGTAGCAGCTGGTCCAGCGCGGCCTGCGCCTCCAGGTCCATGCTCCGCTCGTCGTCCACTGGCAGGCTGACCGCGTTTCCAGCGGGCGTTCCGCCGCCCGACGTCCCCTGCGGAGTGGAGGCGCTGGTCCCGCCCGCCAGAAAGGTCACTTCGGCCGACAGACGTGCGCCGACTCGAGACACCGCCACCTGATACGTGGCATCCTGGCTCTTGTACTCGAACGAGTCGCTTCCCTCGGCAGGTTCAACACCGCCGGGAGTCACTTCGCGCATCAAGGACGCAATGTGCTCGGCGCTCAAGGGCTTCTTGGTGATCGGGTGCTCACTCCCCCCTTTGACCAACCGGACATGCTCGTTCGTCGCCAGCCGCAACGCGCTGGCGCGGTTGCTCTGCATGGCCTCGATCAAACGATCAAGCTGTCGCATCGATCAACTGGCGAACGTGAACGATCTGGGAGACATTCACCAGCACGAGTCCGTCGGCTCGGTACAGCGACACGAATCGTTCCGTCCAATGGTTGAGGTAGTCCAGCACGCGTGTCCGCCCCGCGTTCGTCTCGATCAGGAACTTCCCTTCGAGATTGCTGCCGTCGCGCAGGCGGATATGCACCGGCGTCGGCACACACACGGACCAATCCGTGGCCGGGATGTGCTCGGGTGCCACGCGAACGTCACGCACCTGGCCCTTGGCCACGAGTAACGTGGAACCCGATCGCAGGCGAAGCGGAAAGAAGTCGTCCGAGGTATTCATGACCTCGGATGCGTCTTCCATCGCAAACTGGTGCTTGGCACTCGCTTGTATGAACAGGTCCCCGACCAGAATGTCCGAGTCCAGCAGCGTGACCGAGACGGGAAGGGGCGTCTTCTCGATGCGGAAATCATTCAGCATCAGCGAGTTCGGCGTCGTCATATGCATGTCCCAGCTAGGACGGCTTTCCCGGCTCAGTGGTCACCGGCCTCCACGCGGCACTTTGGTGGGCCTGTGAAGCGTCAAAAGGGGCCTGAAAAGGGAAACTCCCCTTCCGGGGAGTATCGGCGTGTGTAGGAGGCGTTTTAAGCCGTTCACGCACCCCTAGGCGTGGCCACCCTGGCACAGGCGATCTCGCTCGATCTGAACCGTGACGTGGCCAATCCCAAAGCCCTCCATGGCCGCCATGGCGTCCCGAAGCACGTTCTGGTGCCGCTCCGGCTCCTTCACCACCGCGTGGGCACTCATGGCGATCACGCCAGACGTTACGGTCCATACATGCAGGTCATGCACGGATTCGATTCCCGGTATGCCCTCCAAAGACGTTCGGACTGCTCCCAGCGAGATGTGGGAGGGGGTCGCCTCCAGGAGCACGTCAACGGATTCCCGAACCAGCCGCCAGGCCGACCGAACCACCAGCGCCGTCACGAGGATCGAGACGATGGGGTCCGCGGCAAGCCAGCCGGTCCACCGAATCAGGAGCGCGGCCGCCACGGTTCCGACGGAACCTAACAAGTCTCCCAGCACGTGAAGGTATGCGCCCCGGGCGTTCAAGCTGTGCTGATGCACTGGGTGCAGCACCCACGCCGACACGGCGTTCACCAGCAGTCCGCCCGCTGCCACGAGCAACATGATGCCACCCTGAAGCGGCTCGGGGGCCTTCAGCCTAACGATTGCTTCGGCGATGATCGCCGCCGAGACAAGCAGCAGCACCGCCCCATTCAGGAAGGCGATCAGGATTTCCCAGCGGAGGTGACCGTACGTCTTGCTCGGCGTCGCCGGCTGTCGCGAGAACCACGCCACCCACAGCGAAAGCGCAAGGGCGCCCACATCGGTGAACATGTGACCGGCGTCCGCCAACAGGGCCAGTGAGTTGGAGACGAGTCCACCAACCACCTCGGCAACGAAGAAGATCGCCGTCAGCACCAGTGCGATCTTCAGCCGGCGGGACTGCTCCGGGTTGGAGGCATCGTGCAAGTGCACGTGGTCGTGGCCGTGATGGTCGTCGCCGTGCGCGTGTCCGTGGGAAGTCGCTGGAACGGGACCGGTATTCATCGTTGGCTAGACGCTTGATCGCAAAGACTGGTAAGTTCAGGTGATGCTGGCACGTCTCGTGGGTATCGGCATCCTGCTGGTCTTGAACGGCCTTCTGGTCGCGGCCGAGTTTTCGCTGGTGCGCGCTCGTCGCACGCGCCTCGAGGGGATGGCGCGATCCGGGGATCGACAGGCCAAGATCGCCCTACGCGCCCTCAACAATCTCTCACGCGTCCTGTCGGCGAGCCAGTTGGGCATAACGCTGACCAGTCTCGGTATTGGATGGCTGGCAGAAAGCGCGCTCGGGGAGGTCTTGAGCGCCTGGTTTGCCAGCCTCCCGTTGGCCGTTGAGATGTCCGTGAAGGTGAGTGCGGCCGCGGTGATAGCGCTGACGATTGCCACGTTCTTTCACGTGGTGTTCGGCGAATTGGCGCCACGCGCGGTGGCGCTGCAGCATCCCGAAGAGTTTGCGCGCTGGCTCGCGCCGCCAATCCTGGTCTTCGGCTGGCTGACGAGCCCATTCACGGCCATCCTGAACAACTCCGCGCAACTCGTGCTTCGCCTGATTGGGCAAAAGGCAGACGTCGGGGAAGAGCCGGTGCACTCGCCGGACGAGCTGCGCATGCTGATCGAGCATGCAGAGGAAGGAGGCGCCATTCCGACGCAAGACGCGGCGCTGATCGAGGGCGTGTTCGAGTTCTCTGAGAAGAACGCCCGCGAAGTCATGACGCCACGCACGGAGGTCGTGGCGATCGCGCTCGACGCAACGCTCGAGGACGCGCTCACTATCGTCGAGGAAAGCAACTTTTCGCGCTATCCGGTCTACGACGAGACAATCGACAACGTGGTGGGGTTGTTGCTGGCGAAGGACCTCCTGACGACGCTCCGTCGCATGCCCGAGTCGTTCTCCGTGGCAGAGGTGATGCGTCGCGTCCACGTGGTTCCAGGTTCCAGGGAAGTCGAGGAGGTGTTGTCCGACTTCAAGCGCCTGAAGGAGCACATGGCGATTGTCCTCGACGAGTTTGGCGGGACGGCGGGAGTCGTGACGATGGAGGACCTGCTCGAGGAGATCGTCGGTGAAATCCTCGACGAGCACGATGAGCCTGAGGAGCGTGCGGAGACCTCAGCTAGTGGGGAGACCCTCGTGCCTGGGGAAATGCACATCGCCGAGGTGAACGATCAATTTGGCCTGACGGTGCCAGACGACGACTACACGACGATCGGCGGATTCGTGTTTGGTGCGCTGGGCCGGCTGCCGGTAGTCGGAGATCGCGTGTCAACGCCCGGCGCGACCTTCACCGTGCGCGAGATGGACGGGCGGCGGATTGCCGAGTTGCAGCTCGCGAGACTCGATGTGGAGTCGCGCCCGACGGAAACGCCTTCGCGCTAGGCAGCGTCGGCGGAAACGCCGGACATGAGGCGCGCGATGCGCGCGCACTCCATAATGGCTGCCTTCATGCTCGAGGGATCGGCAACACCCTTCCCCATGATGTCGAGTGCCGTGCCATGATCCGGCGACGTCCGGGGGAACGGCAGGCCCAACGTGACGTTGGTGGCGCTCCCAAACGAGGCGACTTTGATTGCTGTCATGCCCACGTCGTGATACGGCGCGATCACTGCATCGAACTCGCCACGCATCGCGCGCACGAAGACCGTGTCCGCGGGAAGCGGTCCCGTAATCCCGGCTTCTGCCGCGGCTGGGGCCAGCACGGTGGCGTCCTCGTCGCCAAAACGACCCGCGTCTCCACCATGCGGGTTGAGCGCACACAAGGCGATTCTCGGTTCCGGGATCGCGTACCATTGTTGCAGCCCGGTGCGCGTCAGGCTGGCCGCCTCCAGGATCGCCGCATGCGTCAGGGCCGTGGGCACATCGCGCAACGCAATGTGCGTGGTGGCCAGCACCACACGCAGCTTGTCGGATGCCAGCATCATGGCCGTGCGAGAACCTGTCAGTTCCGCCAGCATTTCCGTGTGCCCCGGGAAGTCGTAGCCGCCAGCTAGAAGGGCGGCCTTGTCGATCGGGGCCGTGACGATGCCGTCGACCACGCCCTCCTTGGCGAGGGCCACGGCGCGCTCGATGGCGCGACCCGCCAAACGCCCCGCCTTGCGCGCCTCGCCGCCAGAGGTCCATGCGCCGACACTCTCGTCCACCGTCATGCCGGTACCCGTGGGACCTGGCATGAGTGGGTGCACGGCGTCTCGCACGTGCGAGTCCGACAGTGCCTTCAGCACGATTTCCGGTCCAATCCCTCGGGGGTCGCCTAACGTGATTGCGAGGGTTGGTCGGGGACATGGTCGTCTCAGGGAGAGAGGGTGGCCGAATCCAGTCGAATGGCAACGTAAATTTCTTTCTTCAGCGCGTCTATCAACCGACGAAACGACTTCTCCTGTTGTAACTGTTCGCGGATCTGCGCGCGCAGGTCCTTCACCGTGTAATCCCCTCGTCCTGCGCCACCAGCAGCTGGCCAATGACGAACTTAGGCTGTCCCCGCAGCTTGTCGTCAATGGGGAAAGGTCCGAAATACTCGTTGGACTTCACGTCCTTGAGCGCCGTCTTGTACGACTCGGGCAATTGCTCGCGTGGAAAGGGATCCAGACTCCCCGGCAACTCGTCGCTATCATGGAATTTTGCCACGAGTGAGTCGTATGGGGTGCCAGCCTTCCACGCCTTGAGGACAGAGTCGGCCAGCACGGAGGCGCGGCTCGCATCGGACGAGTCGTAGGCAGGCTTGATGAGGATATGCCGGCCACCTTCACCTCGGCCGGCTTCACCCGATCCACCTTGATGATGTGGTAGCCGTATGTGGTCTCGACCACCGGACTCACCGTCCCAGGCGGCAGGGAGAACATCATGTCGTCGAACGCCTTGACCATGACGCTCCGCCGATTCCAACCCAGGTCACCTCCCTGCTCCTTCGACCCAGGGTCCATCGATTCGCGCTTCGCGATGCTCTCGAAGTCGCCACCGTGTGAAATCTCAACCAGCAGGGACTCCGCCTTGGCCCGGGCCGCGTCCTTGGCCTTTTGCGTTGGAGCTGTGGCGATCACGATCTGCCGGAATGTGATGGAGGCCGGGCGCTTCGGCAGCTGCGCGCGATTCTTCTCGAACGCCTCGGTGATCTCGTCTTCGGTCACCGCCACCTGGATCATCTTCCCGGTTTGATTCAGATGCTGAATGAGCTTTTGTGAAAGCGCGCGCCGCCGCGCCTGATCGGTCAGCCAGCGCCGGTACTCTTCCTGGTTGCCGAACCCGCCGGACTTGAGCGCCTGTGAATATTCCGCGTCGGACTTCAGGGATTCGCGGAGTCGCTTGATTTGCTGATCCACGGTCGCGGCGAGGTCCGCATCGGCGACGACCACCGTGGTGTCGCCGCGCGCCTTCTGTACGAGGATCTCTTCGTCAACGATCTCGCCGACTACCTGCCGCGCAAGCGTGACCTGTGCTGCCGAGTCATCCGGAATTGGCATGCCCTGCGCGCGCCGCTGGTTGATGACCTCGAGGACCTCGCTCCAGAGGATCGGCGTGGTTCCAACGACGGCCACCACCCGATCCATCGAAACGCTCCTCACCTCGCCCTGCGCATGGGAGAGGGCTGGCGTCGCGATGGCGACGGCGAGTACGACGCTGCGATGAATGCGATGACGCATGGTTCAACCTACCCAATGATACAGTGGCGGGTCCACGTGGGCCCACTAAAGCAACGCGCGGGCCGGTGGGCCCGCGGTCACTGTGAACGAGACGAAATGCGGCGCGACCTACTTCTTAGTCGTATCTGGAGCGCCTTTGGTTTCCGGAATCGGTACCGCTGATTTGGGCTGAGCGGCGCTGCGAGCGGAGTCGGCCGTCGCGCGAATCTTCAGCGCGGCCTGGACGGCGCGCTCGAGACCTGCCGCGTTGACGCGACCCTCGTACTTGTTGTGCAGGGCCGTCGCGAGAGGGGCCGGCACTTCCACGTATCGCTCTTGCTGCCACACCGTTCACATCGGCCGTGTCCAGCTCAATCTTCGCGCTGTCGGCGGCGCGCAGGAACAGTTCGTTGCGCACGACGGACTTCACGAACATCGGGATGATGGAGTCCGGAGCCTGTTGCAGCTGCATGAGCACCTGCTCGGGCTGCGGGAACCCACCCAGCCACTTCACGATGCGCCCAGCCGTCATTTCGCCGCCCGCAAACGTCGCGACGACACTCTTGTCTTCGCGGTATTCGTCCGGGTTCGCGGCAATCTCCTTCACGAGCTTTGCCGCCGTCGGCTTCACCACCACCTTCGCGTTGGTCTCGACGTTGGCCACGAAGGTACTTTCCGCGGCCCGGCGGGAGATCTGCTCGTACTGCTTGGCGAAATCATCCTTCACCTCGGCGTACGTCGAGCGACGGATGATGTGATACCCGAACTGCGTCTTTACCAGCGGGCCGATCTCGCCCGGCTTCAATGCGAGCACCGCCTGCTCAAACTCCGGGACCATGGCACCCTTGGGGAAGACCCCCAGGCTGCCGCCTGCGTCCTTGGTGCCATCCGACCCGTACTTCTTCGCCATGGCGGCGAAGTTCGCGGCGGTTGTCGTCTTCAGCACCCCTTCAGCCTTTCGGCGGATGGAGTCGCTCCCCGTCGCTTCCTGTCCGGCGGGAACCTGAAAGAGAATGTGTCGGGCGCCCAGCAGCGCTCCGTCGTTGAACTTCCCTTCCATGTTCGACGTGTCGGCGACAAACGAGGCCGAGATCTTGTCGTACCACTTCCTCGTCTTCTGCTGCGTATAGACGGGCCACATGGCCTCGTCGATGGCCTTGGGATCGTTCAGCGTGTCCCCGTTGGCCGCCGCCACACCGAGTAGCTGGTAGTTCACCCACACATCGGCGATGGATTGGGCAACCTCCTTTCGCACGGGGACCTGCGACTTACCGATCATGTCCGCCAGACGCTGGACCGAGAGCTCCTGAGAACCGGCGCGCGCGGCGACGTCGACGTGGGCAGTCATCGCTTCCTTGAAGCCCTCGCAGGCAGTAACGGAGGCCACAAGGAGGAGGGCCAGCAGACGAGATCTGGACATTGGTGTGTGATGACCGGCTGAGGGGAGTGGTAGAACTGGTGCGTGGAATTCCGGGCCTTTTCCGACGTTCACTTGCTGCGCGACTCGGGATTTGCGCGGAGCAGCTGGAGCGCTCGCACCAGCCCGTCGACGATCCCCGACCCACCTAGCCTCGTGAGCTTGAGCGAGAGCGGGTGCGCACGACGCACGTCGGCCCGGAATTGCACCTCGTGAAACGCCGCGGACAGCCCCTTCATCCGGGGCGCCGCAGAGTCACGAAAGGTAATACGGGCCTCGTCCCCATGCACGAGAATCCCCTCGATTCCCAGCTCGCCCCCAAGCACCCGCAGGTGCGCCACTGCCAGTAGGTGCTCCACCGCGGAAGGGACGGGGCCGAACCGGTCGCGGAGTTCTCGCCGAAGCTCGTCGATCACCGGCGAGTCGCTGGCGGCGGTTAACCGCCGGTAGATATCCAGCTTCCCCTCGGGTGACAGGACGTAGTCATCCGGAATGAACGCCGGCAGGTCGAGCGAGATGTCGGGTGGAATGGCCCTCGGCGCATCATCACCGAGCTGAACGCGCCGCACGGTCTCTTCCAACATGCGCAGGTAAAGATCGAACCCCACGGCGTGGACGAAGCCCGACTGTTCCGGTCCAAGAAGATTGCCGGCACCGCGCAGTTCCAAGTCCTTCAATGCGACCCGGTACCCCGAACCAAGCTCCGTGTGGTGTTCGAGCACCTGCAACCGACGCTCGGCGTCCTCGTCGATGGAATCGGGAACGACCAGGTAGCAGTACGCGCGCCGGTGCGAACGGCCCACGCGACCTCGCAGCTGGTAAAGCTGAGCCAGGCCAAAGTGGTCGGCGCGGTTCACGAACATGGTGTTCGCGTTCGGGACGTCCAATCCGGATTCGACGATCATGGTACTCACGAGCACGTCAATGTCACCGGAGACAAATCGGCGCATGACGTCCTCGAGCTCTCGCTCGCGCATCTGGCCGTGGCCGATAGCGACGCGGGCGCGGGGCACGACGCGACGGAGGTGTTCGGCGATGCCTTCGATGGTTTCGATGCGATTGTGCACGAAGAACACCTGGCCACCGCGATCGAGTTCGCGTGCAATGCCTTCCTCGATCAAGCCATCGTCGAACGGTTCGACAAAGGTCAACACGGGCGAGCGATCCCGCGGCGCCGTCTGCATCAGGGTCATGTCGCGCAGACCGGCCAGTGACAGATGCAACGTCCGGGGAATCGGCGTTGCCGTCAGCGTCAACACATCGGTTTCGAGTCGGAGCTGTTTGAGCCGCTCCTTGTGCTTCACCCCAAAGCGGTGTTCCTCGTCGATGACGATGAGTCCCAGGCCGGCGAAGCGAACGTCGGTGCTCAGGAGCCGATGCGTGCCGATAATGACGTCCAGCTTTCCGTCGGCGAGGTCCTTCAGCACCTGCGCCTGTTCGGCAACGGTCCGGAAGCGCGAAAGTGTCGCGACGCGAATCGGGAAGTCGGCGAGGCGGTCTCCAAAGGTGCGTGCGTGTTGTTCGGCGAGGATGGTGGTCGGGACGAGGACGGCCACCTGCCGACCAGATTGCACAGCCTTGAACGCGGCGCGCACCGCGATCTCTGTCTTGCCGTAGCCGACGTCGCCAACGAGGAGGCGGTCCATGGGACGCGGTCGTTCCATGTCTCCCTTCACGTCGGACGTAGCCTTGCGCTGGTCTGGCGTGTCTTCGAACAGGAACGACGATTCGAGCTGGCGCTGCCACGCCGTGTCTGGGGCGTGCGGTGGACGCGATGCGAGCTGACGGCGGGCATACAGGTCGAGCAGCTCCTGTGTCATCTCCTGGATGGCGGAGCGCGTCTTGTCGCGTTGCGACGCCCAGCGCCGCCCGCCGAGTTTGTGCAGGCGCGGTGGCGGTGCATCGTCTCCCACGTCCGCGCCGGACCGATAGCGCTCGACCTGGTCCAGGCGATATAGCGGCACGTTCAACTTGTCGCCGCCCTCGTATTCCACGACGGCGACCTCGATGGTCGACTCTCGAAAGTAAATCTTCTCGATGCCGCGGTAGATCCCGACCCCGTGTTCGAGATGTACCACGTAGTCACCCGGGCGCAGGGCGCTGACCGTGTCGATGGATGATCCACCCGCATACCGACGGGCGCGTCGCAACCGGCGTTCGCGGCGAAAGATCTCGTGGTCGGTGAGGACGCGCAGGGGGTGTGTGCTCGACAGCACGAACCCGCCGTGCAAGACACCGATCACCAGCGCCGCACCGCTTGGCGTGTAGTCGTCCTCGTTGAGGAGTTCGTCCAGGCGCTCGGCCTGGCCGGCGTTGTCGCACAGGATGATGGTTGGCGTGCCATCACGCACCAGGCGACGCAGGACCTTCATGTCGCGCCCAACGGCTTCGGGCGCGCGCGTGGGAAACAGGATGGCATCGTCCACCGACGCTTGCTGCAACTCGACGATCGTGCCGTAACTCGACAGCTGGCGGATGGCGTCGTCCGGAGCGAACAGGATTGCCTCGCGCGAGGGCACATCCTCACCGCGACGGCGGGCGAGCTCCACGTGGTGCTGGGCCTCTTCCCAGGTCCGGCGCATCTCCGCTTCCGGATGCGAGTCGGCCGGAAGAAAGACGATCGTATCCGACGTCACCAGCTCCAACACGCTGACCCGTTCCGGCGCCAGCTCGTCCAGTTGGGACGCCCCATCGACGGGCAGGATCAGCGCAACATCGGCTTCCCGCGTGCTGCGCTGCGTGGCAAGGTCGAAGTGGCGGCACTCGAGAATCTCGTCGCCCCAGAACTCCAGGCGGACCGGGTCTGTCATGCCGAACCCGTAGATGTCGAAGATGCCGCCACGGACCGAGAACTGCGCGACGTCGTCGATGGTGTCCACGCGCTCAAACCCGACGCGGAGCAGATGCTCGACCAGATCCATGAGACGCCGCACATCTCCCTTCCGCAGCTCCAACCGGGCATCGCGCAGCGCTCGCGGCAGTTGGGTGCGTTCGAGGAGCGCTCGGGCCGTGGTGATCAGCACGCGGACCGCGCCTCGCGAGACGCGCTCGAGCGTCTCGACGCGTTCCCCGGCGATTTCGGCGTGTGGTTCCGCCTCGCCGAAGCCCTCGCGGGGCGGATAGTAGGCGGCGAACCCGGGGTCGGCGAGCACGTCGAGGTCGGCGAGCCACCGCTCGGCCTCGGCGACGCCGTCAGTTACAACCACAAACAGCCGGTTCGGTGCGCCGCGCGCCGCTGCCGCGACGAGTACCGTATCCGCCGAACCCGCCAGCCCCGCCACCGTGCGGCGCGTCGCCGGCGCCGGCAATTCCGCGATCAGGCGTCGGAAGGGGAGCAACCCTTCGAACGCCTCCAACAACGTCATGAGGGCCATCAGGCGGCTTTCTTGGCGGTCCGCGGACGATCGTCACGCCGAACCACGAACAGTTCGGCGGCGAGGCAGAGCAGCGCCAGCACGAGCAGCGACGGCTGCAACGGCCGTCGCGCACCCACGTCAAACACCGCGCGCTTCCATTCGGAATCGCCGGTGACCACCAGACTCTCGCGGGACCGGAGCCGAGCACGGAGGTCCGCGGCCGGAAGACGTCGCAGGTCGGACTCTTCGGGCTCCGGGTTCACCACCACGGCCCCCACTCGCTGCGCCCCTTGGCGCAGGTAATAGACGCCGGGTCGCGCCGGAACGGTGAGCGATCGCGCCGTCACCGGCGTGGACTGTCCGTCGTCGGTTTCCAGCGCGTCGACGCCCGCTGGGGTTGCGACCGTTCCGCCTGGCACGGCGGACAATACCATGGTCGCATCTCCGGCGAGGCGTTGCGCCAGCACGTCGCCGAACCACGGCAGGAAATTGGCCCGTAACGGAAAGGACGTTGCAGCTGGATCGATCGCAGACCCGAGCACCAGGTACTTCTCGCCTGCCACGGCCCACGGCTCGCCGGCAGACGTGGCCAACGTCTCGGCCGCCGCGGCGCCGGCCGGCGAGAGCGAGTAGCGCACCGCGGCGCTCACTCCTTCAAAACCGGTGCCTCGGACGATCGTTTCCTCGCGATGCGCGGCCCCGAATCGCCACGGAACGTTCAAGCGCTCGAGGGCGCGATTGGCTGCACCCAGGCGCACGGGATCACTGGGGGGAAGGATCAACGCCGGCAGGTGCGACACCGCATCGGCAGGCCCGACCTCGATCTCGCCCCCCACGGCCACCCGCCCGTTTTGTACCAAGGCATCGACGGCATTCGAGACGAAGGGTCCCGCCCCCGCCAGCGCCCGAACCGCGGGGGCGCCGCCGATCCAGACGGCGAAGTAGCGCGCGTCATCGGCACGCAGTTCGTCCGGATCCAGCTCAACCACGCCGCGCTGCCATCCGCGTTCGGGGGGCTCGGCGTGTATGGCAATTTCTTCACCCGCGTGGGTGAGCCCCCTGGCGAGGGTACGGCTGCCTAACGAAATGCGGTATGTCGCTGAGTCGACCCCAACCGTCTGGCCAATGACGGAGCCGCGCGGTGTCCAGCGCGCTGGCCGGGCATCCGCTGCGACCACGGCGCGGTTCACGGGCAGCGTGACCGCCGGGGCGTAGACGACCACTCGAACATCGCCGACTGGCACTTCGCCTGGCCAGGCGGTCGCTTGCGCGTCCGTCACAATGGCCACCTCACGGGCCGGCAAGCCTGCGGCGAGCGCCAGACCTGCTGCGCGGGTCACCGCCGCAGGGAGATCGCCCTTGCCGCCAAACGCTTCCACGCGGTCCAGCGCGTCCCGGATAACAGACTTGGACCCACCGACCACGCGGCCGTCGGCCAGCACCAACCACAGGCGATCCCCGGCAGCTGCACCGTCCACGACCGTGACGGCGGCGCGCTTCAAGCGCGTCAACAGGGGCGAGCCGTCGGAGATTGCCGACGTACTCATGGAGTTATCGACCACCAGCGCCACCGCCGTGGGCACATGACCCGCGCCAATGAGGCGCCCAACCGGCCGCGCCGCAGCCAGCGCCAGGAAGAGCACGGTCAGGATCCGCAAGAGCATCAGCAGGAGGTTGCGAATCTTCATCTGATTAACGTTCTCGCGCTCGGCGCGCGCCAGGTACAACACGGCCGGAAAGTCGATGCGCGTCTCGATGCGACGTCGCATCAGGTGCAGCACCAGTGGCACGGCAACAGCACCCGCCAACAGCAGGTACAGCGGCTGGAGAAAGCTCACGGAATACGCTGCCTCGCGGCGAGCGCGCGCCGGAGCGGCACGCCAAATGGAGCGTCCGTGAAGACGATTTCGTACCCGGCACCAATCGACGCCAGCATCGATCGCCATTCCTCGATCGCTTTCGCGACCGTGCGCTGGTACGCCGTGCGCACGTCGGCCACCGTCGCTGGGATCGCCAGTGTGGTTTCGGTGTCGGCGAAAATCGCCTCCCCGGCCATGTCCAGATCGCGTTCCATCGGGTCCATGATGTGCAGCACGATCAACTGGTGGCCCGCGCCCCGAACCGCACGGAGTGCGTTCTCGATCTCGTCATGGTCCATGAGGAGGTCGGACACCAGCACCACAAAGCCGGGACGCCGAACAAGCTTTGCGGCCTGAATGAGCGCGTCGGCCATCCGTGATTCCTTACCCGATCCCTCTTGCTCCAACCCGCGGATGATGCGCATCCACTGAATGCTGCGCGCGCGGGGTGGAATCACCGTGCGCAATTGTTCGTCATACCGAATGAGGCCTACGGCGTCCCTTTGGCGGATGAACAGCAAGGCGAGGGCGGCGACGATTTGCTCCGCGTACCGACGCTTGGTCAGTCGTGCGGGATTTCCGGTCCAGTCCATGGACTTGGAAACGTCCAACACGAGCGCTGCACGGGTGTTGGTCTCCTCCTCGAACTGCTTGATCATCCAGCGATCGGCACGCGCGACGATCTTCCAGTCGATATACCGGAGGTCATCCCCGACCTGGTAGGGACGATACTCCGCGAACTCGACTGAGAAACCTTTTCGGGGGGATCGGTGTAAGCCGGCGAGAAATCCGTCCACCACCCAGCGGGCCACGATTTCGATGCGGCCAAGGCTGGCAATTGATGCGGGATCGATCAGGTCGGCTCGATTGATGCTGGTGCTGTCCATCCCGGACGAAGCTAGAGGAAGCGGCAGGGTCGGTCAAACTGGACGTCAGAAGGACCGCGACCCGGCAAGTTGTCATTGCGGCATAGGTTTACAACGTTAGGTTGAAACGCGCACCTCCCCCCGGTGCGTTGGACCGTCGGGGAGCGCAACCCTCTGAGAGGGAGGATGCACATGCGGAACTGGGTGCTTGGGACGGCAGTTCTCCTCACAACGGTCGCGCAGGCGAACGCGCAAACGAGTCGGTGGAATGACCGAACGACGGAGCGCTGGACCGAGGAAGCGCCGGCGGTCCGCCTCTGGTTCGACGGGAGTTCGCAGCTGCTTGGATTCGGCGGCGTGGCCCGCGTCCGGTTTGAGACAGATGAAGACGCCTACGTGATCGTCGGTCGTGTCGACAGCGACGGTCGCATGTCCATCCTCTTCCCGTACAATCGCACCCAGCGGCCGTTCGTCCACGGCGGCGTCTCGAACATTGTGCGTAGCCGGCGCGGCGGCAGCTCGTACAGTTTTGTCTCGTACGAGCGTTGGGGGATGGGATTCGTGTTCGCGATTTCGTCGTACGAACCCATGGATCTTTCGCGCTTCCAGAATCGCGACTTCGAGAGTTACGACGGCGTCATGAATGCCATGGCACGTCGCTACACCGGGAACCCGCAACGAATCGTCGAGCGTTTCGCACCGTGGGTGCTCTATGATCGCGATACGCCATACGACTACGACATCCTGAATTACTCGGTCGAGAGTCCGACCTTTGCATCGTACTCATCGTATTGTGGTTATTCCGGATTCGGGTCGTACAGCAGCTTGTATGATCCGTCCTTCTGCTCGCATGCGCTGGGCTACTTCGGCTTTGTTTGTGGTGGGTACTGGGGGTATGGATCGGCGCTGTGCTACGACCCGCTATGGGGCAGGATCATCCGTCGTGGTCCCATTATCGCCGGGGGAAATCCACCCCCAACGACGCCCGGGCAACCGACGCCAGGGGACAAAGTCCCGAACACCAAGTTGATCCCTCAGGTGGGCAACCCGAACGATCCGGGCACCAAGCAAGGTGGTCCTCAGAAGGCGTTGGAGCTTCCCACTCGTCCCTCGGTCGGAGGGACAGCGGACGACGATGAGCTGAACCGCGTGTATTCGATCCCGCGACGCGCCCTCGACGATTTGCGTCGGCAGGAGCGGATCGAACGCCGGCCGGTTGGCGAAATTGCGGTTGGTGGTGCGAATGACGCTGGACCGCGCCCCGCCCCCAGGGATCGTGGCCGTGAGGCTGGCGGGGACGAGGGGGGACGCCCGTTAGGCGGCCCAGCGCGTCGAGACTGGGGACGCGGCGAACGGGAGAATCCAACGACGCGCGCCGACAACACGCCACGCTACGAACCACCGCCACGAGAGTCGCCGCGTAACTTCGATCCACCATCGCGTGGCAATGGCGGTGGGGGATTCGATCGAGGTGTCGAGCGGAATTCGCCGCCTCCTCGCTCCTTCGATCCCGGACCGCGCATGAGCGGCGATGGTGGCGGACGCCCGGCCGCCGGTGGGGGTGCGGCTCATGGCGACGGAGGCGGACGTGCGGCGCACTCCCCGCCGCCTGCTCCGGCGGTCCGCGAGCCAGCGGCGACAACGACCGAGAAGAAGCCAGAAAAGCACTAGTGACGACCAGACCTTGGGGGCCGGCGAAAGCCGGCCCTCTTGCTATGTGACGGGTCGGTTTTCCCGGAGCGAAGACCGAGCGTTGGAGTTCGGGCACATCCCGCTCGGAAGCGCCCGAACGCGGTTTGGGATGCGAGCCGACCGCGGCTAGATTCCGTGCTCTGCCGTTGACCGCCTTCGCGGGCGGTGCCGCGCCACGCAGCCAACCAAGGCTGCCGGTGAGTCGCGCGCCTCCCCACCCCAGCCAATTCCGCACTTGCAGTTAGATCGAATCCGCAACTTCTGCATCGTCGCGCACATCGACCACGGCAAGTCCACACTGGCCGACCGGTTGATCGAGGCCACCGCCACCCTCGAAAAGCGGGAGATGAAGGACCAGGTGCTGGACACGCTCGATCTGGAACGGGAGCGCGGCATCACGATCAAGCTGAACGCGGTACGTATGAGCTACCGGGCCAAGTCCGGTGAGCAGTATGAACTGAACCTGATCGACACGCCGGGACATGTGGACTTCACCTACGAGGTCTCCCGGTCGCTCGCCGCGTGTGAAGGCGCGATCCTGGTGGTCGACGCGTCGCAGGGTATCCAGGCTCAGACGCTCTCTAACCTCTTTCTGGCGCTCGACGCCGGACTGGAGATCATCCCAGTCCTCAACAAGATCGACTTGCCCGGCGCTGAGCCAGAGCGACGCAAGAAGGAGGTCCACGAACTGATTGGCGTCGCGGAAGAGGACATCCTGTTGGTGAGTGCCAAGGAAGGGCTCGGAATTCCGGAGTTGCTGGAGGCGATCGTGCGTCGCGTGCCGAGCCCCCGCGGTGAACCGGACGCAGCGCTGCGGGCGCTCATCTTTGACTCGTACTACGACCGGTACCGTGGCGCCATCCCCAGCGTGCGCGTTGTGGACGGCGCGCTGCGCCCGGGCATGCATATCACCTTTGGCTCCAATGAGGCGCAATACGAGGTGGCGGAGGTGGGCTACCTGCAGATTGGCCAGGTGAAGGCGTCGCAGCTGACGGCCGGAGAGGTCGGCTACGTGGTGGCAAACGTTCGTACGGTGCGCGAGACGCGCGCCGGCGACACCATCTTCGACGCTGAGAACCACGCCAAGGAGCCGCTTCCGGGTTACAAGGACGTCCACTCGATGGTGTTTGCCGGGATCTACCCCACCGACACCACCCAGTACGAGAATCTTCGCGACGCCTTGTCAAAGTTGCAGCTGAATGACGCGTCGCTCAAGTACGAGCCCGAGACCTCGACCGCCCTCGGCTTCGGCTTTCGCTGCGGCTTTCTGGGGCTCCTGCACATGGAGATCGTGCAGGAACGACTGGAACGCGAGTTCAACCTGGACCTCGTGACCACCGTCCCGAACGTCGAATACCACGTCACGTTCATGGACGGATCGCGGGAGCTGATCGAAAACCCCTCGAAAATGCCGGCACCCGGCACCATCGAGCGGATCGAGGAACCCTACGTCAAGGCGCGAATCGTCGCCCGCTGAAGAGTACATCGGGCTGATCATGACGTTAGGCAACGAACGGCGCGGCGTGTATCATGGCATGAGCTACATCGATACCCAGCGGGTGGAGTTCGTCTGGGAATTCCCGCTCGCCGAAATCGTCCTCGACTTCTACGATCGACTGAAGACGATCTCACGGGGCTACGCCAGCCTGGATTACGAACTGGGTGACTACCGGCCGAGCGACCTGGTCCGCCTCGACATGCTGATCAACGGCGACCCGGTGGACGCCTTCAGCGTGATCATCCATCGCGACAAGGCCTACGACTGGGGCCGCAAGATCGCCGACAAGCTGAAGGAACTGATCCCGCGCCAGCTGTTCGAAGTGGCGATCCAGGCCGCGATCGGCAACAAGGTCATTGCCCGAACCACGGTGAAGCCCCTGCGCAAGGACGTCCTCGCCAAGTGCTACGGCGGCGACATCACGCGAAGCGAAAGCTCCTCGAGAAGCAGAAGGAAGGAAAACGCCGCATGAAGCAGGTGGGGGCGGTAGAGATCCCGCAGGAGGCCTTCCTGGCCGTGCTGCAGGTCGACTAGTCGCGCGTCCCCGGAGGCGTTGGTGCGGGCGTCGCGAACACAGCCAGCACAGTGACGTTGTCCGCACCGCCGCCCGACAAGGCCTCTTGTAGGAGCTGGCGGCTCGTCGACTCAGCGCTCTGCCGTTGGCCCAACACCTCGCCAATGCGTTCATCGCTCGTGCCGCGTGAGGCCGTCGGTGCAGAGCAGGATCGCATCGCCCGGCGTAAGGTCGATCAGGCCGACGGTCGGCGAGACCTCGGGACCGCCGATCGCACTGGTGAGTGTATTGGCGGGCCCCGGTCGCGCCGCCTGTTCGGCGGTCCAAGCGCCCGCCGACACCATGTATTCGCCGAGTGTCTGGTCCCTGGTCAGTCGTTGCAGCCGACCGCCGCGCATGACGTACGCTCGACTGTCGCCGACATGAACGAAGTACGCGCGAGGCCACGCCAGCAACACCATGGTTAGGGTGGTGGCCGGTGCGCCCCCGGAACTCCCAAACTCCTCGAGCAGGCGTCCGTGTGCGACCTGCACGGACTCCTCGAGCCGGTCGATGAGATCCATCTCTTGACTGGCGTCCAGTCCATGAAAGCAGCCCGCGGCGCGCCCCAGGTACTCGAGGAGGCTGGCCACGGTGGACTCCGACGCCAGCTCGCCACCCGCCCGGCCACCCACACCGTCCGCCACGGCAAAGACGTTCGCGCTGGAGGCGCCAAAGTGGCCGGCCATGGCGGATTCGGGGACACTCGTCTGTCGCACGTCCACCGCTTTTCGAATGCTCGCAATGACGAAATGATCTTCGTTCGTGTCGCGCACCAGTCCACGGTCGCTGACGCCAAACGCGTCTAGTACCACCTCGGGAGGGCTCACCGGCGGCATCGTTAGGTATCCTGTGTGGCGGCGACGCGTTCGGCGAGCCACTGAAACATGGCATCCACGCCGTCACCGGACTTGGCGCTGGTACGAAGCACGTGCCAGTCCTCCTGCCCGGCAATTCCCCGGTCGTCCGCAGGCAACGTCCACTCGCTCACGAGATCCGACTTGTTGAGCGCGAGGACCGAGGGAACCGTGCCGATCGCGCCGAGCACGCGCTCGCGTATGGCTCGCGTTTCCTGGAGCGTGTCTGCACGCGTGCCGTCGACCACATAGATGAGTCCCGCCGCGCCCTTCAAGTAGCTGGTGTTCACATCGTGGTGCGCATCCCGCCCCTCCAAGTCCCAGAGCATGAGGTGCACGTCACGCCCTCCGAGCGAAACCTCCTTGCGATCGATCTTCACGCCGACCGTGCTCAGGTACCTTGGGGAAAAGATCGAGCGCACGTAGCGCTGCACGAGGCTCGTCTTCCCCGTGCCAAACACGCCAACCATGCAGATCTTCTTCTGGATCATCCGGGAGAGTCGTTGGGGAACGCGGAACGGGCCTCAAGGTACCGCCGCAACTGGTTCGCGGCCATCCGGCCTCTCTTCAGGCTCCCGTACGATGCTAGCTTGAACCGCCGCATGCCATCGTCACCCAGTCCCGCCTCCAGGTCACTCGTCATCCAGACGTCCTTTCTCGGTGACGTCGTGCTCACGACGCCGCTCTTGGCGGCGTTGGCGGAGCGCGGCCCCGTCGACGTGGTCACCAACCCCGCGGGCGCCGCCCTGCTCACTGGCAACCCGCACGTTAGGCGGGTCGTACCCTACGACAAGCGGGGTGTCCACGCCGGCTGGGGCGGCCTGCGTGCGGTGGCGCGCATGGTCGCCGCCGAATCGCCCGACGATGTGGCGTACCTGGCGCAGGGATCATTGCGGAGCGCGGTATTGGCCTTGGTGGCAGGGTATCGTCACCGGGTGGGCTTTCAGACGTCCGGCGGGCGTCTGCTCTATTCCTCGCAGGTTCCGTATGTCGCGACCGGACATCATGCGGAGCGCCTGTTGCGGCTGGCGACCCGAAGCGGTGAGCCGAATGCCGACGCCGTGAGACCTCGCCTGTACCCTGGAGCAGAGGAACACGCCGCCGTCGACGCCCTGCTGGCAACCGCTGGCGCGCAGGGAGAACCGTTGATCGCGCTGGCGCCTGGGAGCGTGTGGGCGACCAAGCGGTGGCCGTACTATGCCGACCTTGCCAGGCGCCTAACGACTATTGGCCGCCTGGTCGTGATCGGCAGTACGGCCGATCGCGGGTTAGCCCAGGAGATCGTCGACGCCACCTTTGGGG
>JBGAJQ010000079.1:0-21929 GCA_044224875.1 Gemmatimonadaceae bacterium
GCGGCGGCAACGATTCCGGGTGCCAGCGCTGCCAAACGTTCAGCATCCAAGGTGCCCGTGGTGTGCCCGTCTATGAGCAGTCCATCGTGCCCCAGCACGACTGCGGCCTCGACGCCATCACGCTGCCCGATGGCGGCTACCAGCTCGCGAATCGTCGGCATTCCGGCTCCGGTGGAAAAGTCGTGCGAAGCATAACGGGCACTACTATTAAGTCAAGCACAATCGCTTGAAGTCTCATGTGTTACGGGGTACTCTACGCGGTGATTGCTCAGCTCAACAAGACCAGATTTCTGGCGCGATGCCTAGCTCCAATCCTGAGTGTTTGCACGCTCGGGATGGCGGTCGCTTGTAGCGACCCCTTCGCCGCCAAGGCGACCATCGCCGTTCAGACCGACACGCTCATCGCGTATTCACTGTCCGGAACGCCGCCGGAATTTCCGTCGGGGCTCAATACGGCCTTTCGAAGCGTCGTGCGTGTAGACGCCACGCACAACTACGATGTGGCCTTCGATCTCGACACTCAGGGACAGGTTCGCGTCATTCCCGTGAAGCTCATGGGCGGGCTGGTGACGACGTCCCGACGCGTTGGGGTGCAAAAGGCCACCGTGTCATACGACGCACTCACCAAGGCGCCCAACACGGGCTACACCTACGACTCGGTGACTGTGATCCGGCCTGGCGATACCGCCGTGCTGGAGGTGACGAGTGCTGATCAGTGTTCGTTCTCGCTTTCGGCCCTCATCTACAGCAAGATTGTCGTCGACAGCGTGAAAAGCGCGACCCGAGAGATCTTCTTCCGCACCACTCACGATCCCAACTGCGGATTCCGCTCGTTTCTGCCGGGCGTTCCCAAGAACTGACCATGCACGATTTGCGAGTCTTTCGCGAGCAGCTGGATCAGCTGCGCGAAGGGATGCGCCGACGACAAAAGCTCGATGCCACCGCTCCGATCATCGACCGCGGTGTCGCGCTCGATGTCGAGCGACGCGCCATGATCCAGGCTGTCGAGGAACGGAAGGCCGCGCGGAACGTGAACACGCAGGAGGTGGCGCGTCGCAAGAAAGCGAAGGAGAGTGCGGACGAACTCATCGCGGCTGGGCGGTCGTTAGGCGAGGAAATCGCGCGGCTGGAGTCGGAGCTGGCGGCGTCCGAAGGAGAACTTCAGCGCATCCTGCTCGACCTTCCGAACGTGACGCTCCCGGAACTCCCGGAAGGCGGCGAGGAGGCGAACCGGGTCGAGAAGACGTGGGGAACCCCGCGCCCGTCGGAAGGGGTCAAGCCGCATTGGGAAATCGGCGAAGCGTTGGGGATCATCGACCTGGCACGTGGTGCCAAGGTCGCGGGTTCCGGCTTCATCGTTTTTCGCGGCCTCGGCGCGCGGCTCACCAGGGCGATGATGAATCTCTTCATCGATACCCACGTCCGCGAACATGGCTACGAGGAAGTCTGGGTACCCGTCGTGGCCAACCGGGCGACGATGACCGGGACGTCGCAGCTGCCGAAGTTTGAGGACGACATGTACGCGCTGAAGGACGAGGACATGTTCCTTGTGCCGACGGCCGAAGTGCCCGTCACCAATCTCTATCGTGAGGAGATTGTTGACGCGTCGTTCCTGCCGCATGGCTTTGTAGCGTACACGCCCTGCTTCCGCCGCGAGGCAGGGGCCGCCGGCAAGGACACGCGCGGCCTGCTCAGGGTCCATGAGTTCGACAAGGTCGAAATCGTCCGCTATTGCACACCGGAGTCATCACCGGAGCAGCACGAGCTCCTCACGCGACACGCAGAGACCTTGCTGGAGCGGCTCGGACTTCCCTATCGTCGCACCTTGCTTGCGGCTGGCGATACCGGATTCGCCTCGGCCAAGACGTGGGACCTGGAGTGCTGGGCAGCGGGGGTCGGGAAGTGGTTGGAGGTGTCGTCATGCAGCACCTTCACCGACTTCCAGGCGCGACGGGCCAGCATCCGCTATCGCCCGGCCCCCGGCGAGAAGCCGCGCTTCATCCACACGCTGAACGGGTCTGGGCTGGCATTTCCGCGCGTGATCGCCTGTTTGCTGGAGCACTACCAGCAACCGGATGGCAGTGTGCAGGTGCCGGACGTGTTGAAGCCGTATCTCGGCGTCGACATCCTGCGTTAGGCGATGCGCCGCGGCGCGGGGGCAATCGTCGCTGTCGGCGTCCTCACCCTCCTGACGTCGTACGTCGTCTACACCCAGCGCGTCGTCCGGGAGTTGCGCACGGAGGCGGCTCGCATTGGGCAGATGTACGCGCGAGTGTATTCCGCCATCAGTGATTCAGCGACGGATCCCGCCGTGGCACTGTTCGACCTGGCGACCAGCATCCGTGCGTCCGGTGTGCCCGTCATCCTCACCGACGTCCGCGGCCAACCGACCGCGGCCGAAAACCTTCCGTTCAAGGCGCCCCTCGAGGACCCTCGCGTGCGGTCCTACGTGTCGGTGCTCGATGCCGAGAACGACCCGGTGGTCATGCCGAACATCGGTACGGTGCACTACGGGCACACGGCGTTGATCCGAGGACTACGTATCATCCCGGCGGCGCAGGTGGCCATCCTCCTTCTCCTGCTCTGGGCGGGAATCTATGCGTTGCGAATTCGCGGGACGGCTGAACGCGAGCGGGTGTGGGCGGGCATGGCCCGCGAGTCCGCACACCAGTTAGGAACCCCGCTGTCGTCCTTAAGTGGGTGGATCGAGCTACTGCGCGAGCGAACCGACGATCCCATGTCGCAGCAGGCGACCTCGCACATGGAAATGGACTTGCGGCGCCTCGAGCGTGTCGCGCATCGCTTCGAACGCATTGGTCGGCCGCCGCAGCGAGACAGCGTGGTGTTGGCGAAAGTGGTAAATGACGTCGCCGGTTACTTCCGAGCTCGCGTGCCCACGCTCGCCCACACCGTACGGATTGACACTGAGGTGGTCGGCCTCCCAACGGTTCGTGGTGACGCCGTGCTCATGGAGTGGGCGGTGGAGTCCCTGTTGAAGAATGCCATCGACGCGTTGGCGGGACGCGGCGGCGTCGTAACCGTGCGCGCCGTCGAACTTCCCGAAGGGGCGGTGGTGCTTACCGTCGCCGACGACGGGCCGGGCATTCCCCGCGAGCTACGCAAGCGCGTGTTCGAACCGGGCTTCACCACCAAGCAAGGCGGGTGGGGAGTCGGTCTCGCGCTCACCAAGCGAATCGCCGAAGAAGCGCACGGCGGTAAGTTGGCACTGATTCCCACCGAGAAGGGCGCGACGTTCCAGATTACCTTTCCGGCATGACGGATGTCCTCAACGCGCCTCCTCGCTATCTCGAACGGCTGAATCCCGCGCAACGCGAGGCGGTCCTTCATACCGAAGGACCGCTGCTGGTGCTGGCAGGTGCCGGGTCCGGCAAGACGCGCGTGCTCACCACACGCATTACCCACCTCGTGCATGGTCATGGTGTGGAGCCGAGGCACATCCTGGCGGTGACGTTCACCAACAAGGCCGCCGGGGAAATGCGCGAGCGCATCGCGCAGTTGTTAGGCAGCGAGCCCGCTGGCATGTGGGTGGGGACGTTCCACGCCATTGGCGCGCGCCTGCTCCGAATCCATGCGCCGTTGGCTGGTCGCACGTCGGCCTATACCATCTACGACGAAGACGACACGCTGGGCGCCGTCAAGCGCTCCATGGAGCGTTTGCGCATTTCGCACAAGGACCATGCCCCGCAGGCGATCCTGTCGTCGATCTCGGCGGCCAAGAACGCGCTCGTGTCCGTGGACGAATACGAGTCGCTGGCCCGGGACCCCCACGCGAAGATCGTTGCGCCTGTCTACCGTGAGCTTGAACGAACGCTGCGCGAATCGAACGCGGTCACATTTGACGATCTGTTGACCATACCGGTCGACCTGTTGACGCGGCATCCGGAATTGCTTCAGCAGTACCAGCGCCGCTTCCGGTATTTGCTGGTCGACGAGTACCAGGACACCAACCGCGCCCAATATCGGTTCATTTCGCTGCTCGGCGGTGCCCACGGCAACGTGGCGGTTGTCGGTGATGACGATCAGTCGATCTACGGATGGCGCGGGGCTGACATCCGGAACATCCTGGACTTTGAGCACGAATTCCCGGGTGCGGCAATCGTGCGCCTCGAGGAGAACTACCGATCATCGCCACAGATCTTGCAGCTGGCGAACGCCGCGATCCTTCCGAATCGTGACCGGCGCGGGAAGACGTTACGTGCCACGCGCTCCGGCGGTGAGCCAATCCGGATCGTCGCATGCCTGGACGAACGCGACGAGGCCGACTGGGTCATCGACGACGTCCAGACACGCCGCTTCTCGGGCCGCACGAGACCGTTGCGCGACTTTGCGATCCTGTATCGCACCAACTCTCAGAGTCGCGCGATGGAAGAGGCGCTCCGGCGGCACGGGGTCCCCTATCGCCTGATTGGCGCCACTCGCTTCTACGATCGCCGCGAGATTCGCGACCTGATGAGCTACTTGAAGCTGATCGCGAATCCACGTGATGATGAGGCCTTTCGACGCGCCATCGCGGTCCCGCGACGTGGAGTCGGCGACACGTCGATTGAAATGCTCGCAAACCTGGCGACGGCGCAGGGTGTGCCGCTGTTGGTCGCTGCCACACGGGGGGACATCGTCGGTGGGATGCGACCGGCCGCTCGCACGGCGCTCGCCGAGTTCAGTGCGCTCATCGAGCGACTACGCGCCAAGGCGGCCGATGCCACGGTGGACGAGATCCTCCGCGACTTGCTCGCCGCCATTCGCTACGACGAACACCTCAAGGCGGAGGGTCCGGACGCCGCAGACCGACTGGACAACGTGCGTGAACTCGTCGCTTCTGCGGCGGAAACCGTTCAGGACGATGGGGGCGAAGTGGGCCTGACACCGCTCGACCACTTCCTGCAGCGAGCCACACTCATCGCGGGCGTGGATGCGCTGGACCCGAATGCTGACGCGGTGCTGCTGATGACGCTACACAATGCCAAGGGGCTGGAGTTTCCCGTGGTGTACCTGACGGGGCTGGAAGAGGGGCTCTTTCCGCTCTCCCGGGCGCGCGATGACGAGTCGCAGCTGGAGGAGGAGCGGCGGCTGTTCTACGTCGGCATCACCAGGGCCGAAGACGCCTTGACCCTCACCCACGCGCGGACGAGGCGCCGAAATGGTGAGTTGCTGCCGTCCATGGCGTCATCGTTCCTGCGCGACTTGCCACGTGCGTTGTATGAGGAACGTTCGAGCCCTCGACTTCGAGCCAGTGGGCGCAGCTTCGACCATCCGACGGCCGCCGAGCGCCGTCCTGGGTCGTTTGTGGACCGTCCGCGCGCTTCCAGTTTTGCACCCGAAATGGAGTCGCAGGACGCACCGCGCTATGTGAAGGGCGAACGGGTCAAGCACGCCAAGTTCGGCCCCGGGACCATTGCGGAACTCTCAGGAGCCGGCAAGGAGACCAAGGTCACGATCGACTTCGACGATGAGGAAATCGGACGCAAGCGACTGGTGGTTGCCTACGCCGCGTTGGAACGGGATTGGGAGACATGAGCGTTTCGCGTGAGGACGTTCGCAAGGTGGCTGGCCTCGCCAGACTCGGTGTGTCCGACCGCGAGGTGGAGTCGCTGACACACGAACTCAACGGGATACTTGCCCACATGGACGCGCTGTCGGCGGTGGACACGCGTCACGTCGAGCGGTCACGCGACGTTTCGACGGAGGATTCCGCGTTGCGTCCTGACGAGGGACCGTCCGTTGAGCTGCAACGCCCGCTGGAGGCGTTTGCGCCGGCGACGCGCGATGGCTTCTTCCTCGTGCCGCGACTGGATTCCCACGACGACGCGGGATCCGCCGCATGATGGACGCCCGCGAGCCCCAGGATCCGTCAGCGGTGCAGCTGGCGAAGGGAGTGCGTGAGGGGCGGCTCCGTGCGGTGGACCTCGTCGAGCATGCCTTCATTCGGTCGGATGCCGTCGGTGCCGGGCGCGATGGGCTTCACACCACCCTCTGGGAAGATCGCTCGTGGTCGCGCGCGGAAGCCGCCGCGTTGGACGTCGCACCAGATCGCCGGTCCCGACCCATGGCCGGTGTACCCGTCATGGTGAAGGACAACCTCGCGACATTGCATCTGCCGACGAGTTGCGGCTCACGGGTACTCGAAGGCTATGTGAGTCCTTTCGAGGCCACCGCCGTCGCGCGCCTGCGCGCTGCCGGCGCCATCCTCGTCGGCAAGACGAACATGGACGAGTTCGCGATGGGCTCCTCCACCGAGCACAGCGCCTACGGGCCCACGCGAAATCCGCACGACCGCTCTCGGGTACCAGGCGGTTCCTCTGGTGGTTCCGCGGCGGCCGTTGCTGCCGGCATCGTGCCGGTGGCGCTCGGATCGGAAACGGGAGGCTCCGTCCGTCAACCAGCGGCATTCTGCGGAGTGGTTGGCATCAAACCCACCTACGGTCGCGTGAGCCGTTATGGGTTGGTGGCCTTTGCGTCGTCGCTCGATCACGTGGGAGTGTTTGGCCGCACGGTGGACGATGCGGCCATGGGACTGGAGGCGATCGCTGGAGTAGACGCCCTCGACGCAACCAGTGTCAATCGACCAGTGCCGGACTTCCGCCGCGCCAAGGATCAGTCGCTGGCTGGGCTGGTCATCGGCCGGCCGCGCGAGTACTTCCCGGACGGCTTGCACCCTGGCATTCGCGATCACTGCGACCACGCCCTCGACAGGTTGCAGTCGTTAGGTGCAGAAGTGCGCGACGTGTCGTTGCCGCACACCGACCTCGGCATCCCCGTGTATTACATCGTTGCTCCTGCCGAGGCCTCATCGAACCTGTCCCGATTCGACGGAGCGCGGTACGGAGCGCGCCATGGCGACGCGAACCTCCGCGAGATGTACGAAGCCACACGCTCGCGCGGCTTTGGCGCTGAAGTGAAGCGGCGCATTCTCACCCCAGCATTCAAGATCGGCGCGATCTCCGATCCGTACGAGATGTACCTCAGCGACATCTTCACCGTCACCGCGAACCTCACGGGAGTCCCGGCCATGTCCGTACCGATCGGCAAGGTGGAGGGACTACCGGTCGGCGGACAGTTCATGGCGGCGTCGTTTGATGAGCAACGCATGCTCGTGGCCGCCTACGCCTTGGAACGCGCACTCGCCGCGGAGAGTCGCGGGTGAGCGCCGATACGTGGGAGCTGGTGATTGGGCTGGAGGTGCATGTCCAGCTCAAGACGCAGACCAAGGTGTTCTGTTCATGCGCTACCACCTTTGGCGCACCGCCCAATGCCTTGACGTGTCCGGTCTGCCTTGGTTTGCCCGGCGCCCTGCCGGTACTGAACGCGCACGCGGTTGAGCTGGCGACTGCCGCGGCGTTGGCGCTCGGCTGTACGGTACACGAGCGGAGCGTGTTTGCCAGGAAGAACTACTTCTATCCGGACCTTCCCAAGGGCTACCAGATTTCGCAGTTCGACCAACCCCTCGCTACCGACGGCGCGGTGGTCGTGCAGGTCGGTGACGACGCGCCACGCACCGTGCGCATTCTCCGGGTGCACATGGAGGAGGATGCTGGCAAGTCGGTGCACGACCGGTTTCCCGGGAATACCGCCATCGACCTCAATCGCGCGGGCACGCCCTTGATCGAAATCGTGACGCATCCCGACTTCCGGCGCGCCGCCGAGGCCGGTGCGTTCCTTCGTCAGCTGAAACGCGCGATGGAGTACCTGCAGGTCAGCGACGCCAACATGGAGGAGGGCAGCCTGCGCGTCGACGCGAACGTCAGCGTCCGGCGCACGGGCGACCAGACGCTCGGCACGAAGACGGAGATCAAGAACATGAACTCCTTCTCCAACGCCGAACGCGCGATCGACGTGGAGTTCGCGCGGCAGTGCCGGCTCCTCGAGCACGGCCATCGCATACGACAGGAAACATTGCTGTGGGACGCAAACCGAAACGAGGTGCGTCCCGCCAGGTCAAAAGAGGAATCGCACGACTATCGGTATTTTCCGGATCCTGACCTCCCCGCGTTGATCCTCAGCGAGCAATGGATTGGCAGGCAGCGAGCGGCACTCCCGGAACTTCCGATGGCCCGCCGCGAGCGGTTTGTCGCATCGTACGGGCTCCCCGCGTATGATGCTGACGTGCTCACCGCCGAACGCGGGCTTGCCGACTACTACGAGGCCGTCGCGTTGGCGCACGGCGATGCGAAGGCCGCGGCCAACTGGGTGATGGGCGAGGTGCAGTCGGTCCTGAACCACTCAGGGTTGGCGATCGAGCGATTCGTCGTGACGCCTGCGGACGTGGCGGCGTTGCTTGACATGATTCGCGACGGTGTGGTATCGCACAGTGCCGGCAAGAAGATCTTCCTGCAGATGGTTGCAACTGGCGATCCGGCGCGAGCGATCGCCGATCGTGAGGGGCTGCTTCAAGTCAGTGATGACGACGCCCTGCAGGCCTGGGTGGATCAAGTCTGCCAGGAGAGCCCGGACGAGGTCCGTCGGTTGCAGGCGGGCGAGAACAAATTGCTGGGCGCGCTCGTGGGTCAGGTCATGAAGAAGTCCGGCGGACGCGCCGATCCACGGAAGGTGTCAGCCCTGCTCGCCGCGGTGGCGAAGGCTGCGCGTTAGGCGCTGCTCCCGAAGCACGGTCGCTACGCGTCGGGCGTAGCAGAGTTACCCGGCAGGAAGAGTGGCGGCGAAATCGCCCCGGCAAACTTCAGGGGACTCACCGGCATGCCGAAGCGCTTGTCGGCTTCCCGACCAGCCAGCACCTCGCCTCCGGCGCGCAATGCAGCCCGGCGCACCGACTTTGCCGCCTTCAACTGCTCGTCGCCCGCCGGATCCAGCTGCATCGGTTCGGCGCGCTCCATCCGCGTCAGCAGGTCCACGATGTAATCGAACGAGCGCGCGAGGTAGCGCCCCACCTCGGCGTCGCCGAGGTCCCATCGCGAACGCTCCACCGCTAGCTGAAAGATCCGTTGCCAGGACTCGGAGTCAGTGACCCGCACCATGCCACGGAAGATCCGACGGTTGGTCGGTGTGCTGAAGATGGTCGGGCTGAGTATGCGGTCCAGGTGCGCATCACTGCGCGAGTGGTCCAGCAATATCAGTTCCTTGGCTCGTCTGGCCGGTGGCTCACCCAAGTGCATCTCGAATCGACTCTCCCAATAGGAGTGACCGAGCGCCGTGGTACTCGACGTGATAGCAAGTTGCTTCGGGACAAAGAAGTTGTGCGCAACGGCATCCGCCGCCAGGTGCGCCAAGTAGCCAGTGGCAAACGCCCGCAGTGGTTCATCGCGTGCGCGGTCGAGGATTTCCATGCCCACTGGCCACGAGTGGCAGTGCCTTCCTGCCGCCGCATACTTCTTGGCCATGCTGGTATCGGCGGCGATCGATCCGTAGAGAAACTCGTAGGGAAAGGCCCGGATCAAGGCCGCGACTGCATCGGGGAGCAGGTGCGACGAGCGAAGCACTGCCTCGCCCAGGAACACGTGGGTGCCCGGAGTCCACGCCCAGGCATCTCCCGGCAGCAACGCGATCGCGATGATCGCGATACAGAGTCCGCCGACCGCTTGGCGCCCCGTCACCCGCGACGCGGCCGTGACTTCAGCCGGGATCGGAATCGCGCCGGCCGCCGCCGCCGGACCGGGCGTTCCTCTTCCTCATCCTCGTTGGCGTTGCCCCCATCCTGACGGCTTCCGGCAGCCCAGCGAGCCAGCGCGAACCCTCGTCGCAGCACGGAAGCACCCGTTTTCACACCATTCACGGCGGAGGCCGCCGAATCGACGAGGTGTTCGGCCTCATCCTGCACCACATCCACCAGCTCGCCAAAGCGGCGCACGCGATCTTCCGCACCTTCCACCGCCTCGCGCACGCGCCCATTCACCTCGGTGATCGTCTCTCCGATGTGCTCGATGTCTTTGCGCAGCGACCGGGTCATGAAACTGACATCGTCCGCCACGTTGCGAACACTGTGTGCTGCGCCAGAGATGTCGCTGAACGACAACTGAATCAACTTGGTCAGCTCCTGTACGCTCTTCTTTATGGCGATCAGGATCAGTACGAGCACCACGAGCATGCCCAACATGAACAGGCCAACGATGGCCTGTTCCACGGCGACCAGCGTTTCAAGCCAACTCCGCTCCGTTATGGTGCGGGTGACAATGGTGTCCGGAAGCGCGGCGGTCTGCTGCAACACCGCCAAAGCCAGCGACGCATTCAGAATCGACATTCGGACCTCGTCTCGAGGGTGCCTGATCGTAGTCTGACGAAAAAACCGAAGTCAAGCGATAGCTTGAACATGCGTTTGGAAGCAGGACATCTTTCGCCAATCTCCAATCGGCTCATCAAATGGCAAGTGTGAAGTATATCGTCGAGGGCGGAGCCACACTTTCAGGCTCGATCGAACCGGCCGGAAACAAGAATGCGGCGCTCCCCATCATTGCGGCGTCGCTCCTCACCGAGTACCCGGTGACGCTCACCAACGTGCCCCGCATTCGGGATACGGAAACGCTCGTGGAGCTGCTGCGCTCCGTTGGCGCGGAAGCAGAGTGGACTGGTCACAATGCGCTAGCGATCCATGCACGAGAGCTGCGCACGGACGATCTCGATCCCGCGCTGTGTGCCAAGATCCGCGCCTCGATTCTACTCGCTGGTCCGCTGCTGGCGCGACGGGGACACGTGGTACTGCCGCCGCCGGGAGGAGATGTCATCGGCCGGCGGCGGGTCGACACGCACTTTCTGGCATTCGAGCAGCTGGGGGCAACGGTTTCGGCCTCGGATCGCTACGAATTCCGCGCCACGCAACTGATAGGCGCTGACGTTTTTCTGGATGAGCCAAGCGTCACAGCGACCGAGAATGCGCTGATGGCCGCAGTGGCAGCGAAGGGAACCACGGTGCTGCGCAACGCCGCCAGTGAACCGCATGTGCAGGACCTCGCCCAGTTTCTCGTCGCGTTAGGCGCACGGATCGAGGGGATTGGGACAAACACCATGACGGCACACGGGCCGTCGATGCTCAAGGGCGCCACTCATCGGATTGGGCCCGATCACATCGAAGTGGGTTCGTTCATCGGGCTGGCCGCTGTCACCAAGTCGCCGTTGCGCATCGTGAACGCCGGCGTCCAGCACCTCCGTTCCACTCGGATGGGCTTCGAGCGACTGGGGATCGTTTGCCAGGTGCAAGGAGACGACCTGATCGTCCCTGCGGAGCAGTCCCGCGAGATTCGATCTGATCTCGGTGGGCACGTGCCCAAGCTCGAGGATCAGCCCTGGCCGGCATTTCCGGCAGACGTGATGTCGATCGCCATCGTGACCGCGACGCAATGCGAGGGCCTCATCCTGATGCACGAAAAGATGTTTGAGTCTCGGCTGTTTTTCGTGGACAAACTCATTGCGATGGGAGCGCGGATCGTGCTCTGCGATCCGCACCGTGCCCTCGTTTCTGGCCCCTGCAAACTTCGCGGCGCGCGCGTGGAGTCGCCGGACATTCGAGCAGGAATGGCGATGTTGCTGGCCGCACTCTGCGCCGAAGGGCGCAGCACCATCAACAACGCGGTCCAGATCGAGCGCGGATACGAGCGCATCGACGAGCGACTCAACGCGCTGGGCGCCAGGATCACGCGAGTCGTCGAGTAAGCGTGTTGACGGATGCAGTGATTGAAGAGGCTCCCGGGTTCGCGGCACTCGGCTTTGCCGCGTTCACCACAAAGCGCGCGGCCGGTGATTTTGGCCTGACCTCGTCCACCGAGCCTTCCGCAGCGGTGTTCAATCGCTGGCTGTCACTCGGCGACTCCGCCGGGTTGGCGCCGGAGCGCATCGCCTGCGCGCACCAGGTGCATGGAGCGGATGTGCTCGTCCATTCGTCGGACTGGCGCGGGTTCCTTCGACACGCAGAAGCGGACGGCCACTTCACCCGCACGCCTCGGACACTGATGGCCGTCACGCTCGCTGACTGCGTTCCCGTGTTCATTGGGCACCCGTCCGGGGCGTGCGCAGTCCTGCACTCCGGATGGAAAGGGACCGTCGCGAACATCATGCGCGCCGGCATTCACCAGTTCGTCCTGCACGGACTGTCTCCTTCGGACCTCACCGTGCACTGCGGGCCGGCAATATGCGGTCGCTGCTACCAGGTTGGTCCGGAGGTGTATGCGCGTCTCACCGGCAGCGTCGTTGACGCCCCAACCACCGTTGATCTGCGGGCCATCATTGCGGGGCAGGCCGCGTTCGCGGGAGCGAGGTCAGTGTCCGTGAGCGACAAGTGTTCGCGATGCAATAACGAGCAGTTCTTCTCACATCGTTGCGGGGACACTGGGCGGATGGTGGGGGCCATTTGCCCGCTGTAGCGCACGGTCTTGGTCAGGCGAGGTCGAAGTATGCGTTCAATTGTGCTGTGAACTCGTCGACGCGCGCGGCACTAGCTTTACCCTAACTCCAACCGTAGATTGGTCGTACGCGTTGGCCTCGGCTAGCGCTTTCGCAAATGTGGGGGAGGGCTCCCCACATTTTTTTGTTCTTGGGGTGTATCTCGACACGGTATGAGCCAAGCGCTGGAAGACTTTGTCAAAGAAGAAGTTGCCGCGCTTGGATTTGATTTGGTGGAGTTTCGACGCGGTGGTACGGCGCGAGTGCCGCTGCTCGATATCAGGATCGATCGCACCGACGGACAGAAGGTGACGATCGACGATTGCGCGCGCGTTTCTCGAACGATCGAGCCGCGACTCGATGAATCGGGCCTCGTCGTGAAGGACTACGTGCTGGAGGTGTCGTCGCCGGGGGTGGAACGTCCGCTGCGGAATGCCGCAGACTGGCGACGCTTCACCGGACGTCGCGCCAAGGTGCGCTCGCCGATGCTCGGTGGGCGAGTGGAAGTTGATGTGCTGGGTGCTGTGGATTCCAATGGAGTGGAAGTCGCAGTCTTACGAGATCAGAACGGCGAAGAACGCCAGGTCCCGCTTTCCGAGATTCTGGAGGCGCGACTGGTGTTTCGCTGGAACCAATAGGGGGCTGGTGCGATGGTCGGTTCCGCCGAGATCCTAACGGCAATTCGAGAGTTGACCAACACAAAGCAGTTGGATCGTTCGGAGCTGCACGGGCTGCTCCAGGACGGTATTCATGCTGCGCTCGCCAAGAAGCACGGACCGAACGTGCAGGCGGAAGTGGAGATCGACGAGGCCAGCGGGAAGATCAACATTGTGCTTCTGAAGACGGTCGCCGAAGAGGTGACGGATCCGGGGCGCGAAATCTCGCTCGAGGAGGCCCAGTTCGAGGATCCCGACTTTCAGGTCGGCGATCTCATGGAGATTCCGGTCGACTTTGCAGAGTTTGGCCGTAGCGCCGTACAGGCCGCGAAGCAGCGAATCATCCAGCGGGTGCGCGAGGGTGAGCGCACGCGAATCCGCGATGAGTTCGCGGGACGCGTCGGCGACTTGCTGTCCGGCGAGGTTCAGCAGATCGAGCGCGGAAAGTTAGTGGTGATGCTGAACAAGTTCCGCGAAGCAGAAGCGATCATTCCGTACCGCGAGCAGAATCACCGCGAGCACTTTCATCAGGGCGATCCCATCCGCGCCGTGCTCAAGCGCGTGGAGGAAACGCCAAAAGGACCCCGCCTCATCCTCAGTCGGTCGGATCCGTTCTTCGTAAAGGCCTTGTTCCGACTCGAGGTCCCCGAGATGCAGCAGGGCATCGTCGACATCAAGGCGGCCGCGCGAGAAGTCGGCAGCCGCACGAAGATCGCCGTCGTGTCGCGCGATGATGCCATTGATCCCGTGGGCGCGTGTGTGGGCCTGAAGGGCTCACGCGTGCAGGCGGTGGTCAACGAGCTGAATGGTGAGCGCATCGACATCGTGCCTTGGTCTCCGGACCCGGAGCGCTTTGCGAAGCTGGCACTCGCCCCAGCGCGTGTGGCGCGGGTCTTCCTGGATCCGGAAGGGAAGACAGTGCAGGCGGTGGTCGACGAGGATCAGCTGTCGCTCGCGATCGGCCGGAACGGCCAGAACGTGCGTCTGGCGTCTGAGCTGACGGGATGGAAGATCGACATCTATTCCAGCCGTGAGTGGCTGGAGCGCAGCGAAGGACCGATGTTCCAGCCGCTTCCCGAGGAGTCGGATGTGGCGGCGGACGTGAAGCTGTCCGAGATCGAGGGTCTTCCCACGGCGACCGTGGCGGTCCTCGAAGAGGCGGGATACCGCACCCTCAACGACATCATCGACCTCGAGCGCGACGACTTCCTGCGACTCCCGGGCATTGCACCCGAGGAAGCCGATCGCATCATGGCGATCCTGAATGAGCTGACGGAGGAAGGTGGTGAGGACGCGGACGACGCTGAGGCAGAGAGTCACGGCGACGGACGCCAGCAGAACGGTTGAAGTGGATCCGACGATCGAACGCAGGATGTTGGGACTGGTTGGATTGGGGGTGCGCGCGCGCAACGTGGTGGTTGGCGTTGAGCGGGTGCGAGACGCGGCCAAACGCGGCACATTGCGAATGGCCATCGTGGCCCCGGATGCATCGAAGAACAGTTTGGACAAGGTCGTACCAATGCTGACGGCCAAGCGAATTCGCACGGTGCAGGGGCCGTCCGCTGCGGCGTTAGGCGGTGCCGTGGGTCGGGAGACGACGGCTGCGGTTGGCATCACGAATGGGGCGCTCGCACGCGGCGTGCGGGCATTGTTGGAGCAGGCGGCGACGGGCGCGAATCCGCACCTGTCGACGAAGGACCGCGAGGAGGACGTTTGAGCAAGCTTCGTGTGAACGACATGGCAGGCGAGTTCGGGATCACCGCCGACGAAGTCATTGGACTTCTGCGGCAGATGGACGTGCCTGTCCGCAGCCACCTGACTGTGCTCACTGATGACCAGGTGGCCCGCATTCGCGCACGATGGGAACGCGAGAAGCGCGCACGGGTCGAAAAGCCCGCCGCCGCGCCCGCTCGACGCCGTCGCGGAACTGCCGCCGCCGAAGCGGCCGAACCCGCGCCCGTGAAGGCGCCAAAGGCCAGCCCCAAGGCCGCCAAGGTTGAAACCCCTGAGGTCGTGGAGTCGGCGCCGCCTGCAGCCGCCGCGGCGTCCGCGACGGGCGTGCGCCGCCGCCGCCGACCAGCCGAAGCGCCTGTCGAGCTCGAACCCGTGGTCGAGGCAGCGCCAGAGACGCCCGCCGAAGTCGTCGAAGTGGCCGCGCCGGAGCCCACTGTGGTCGAACGCCCCGCCGCGTTCGCCGAAGGCTCGGCGGAAGAGACGATGGTCGAGGAGGTGAGTGTACCGGTCGAGCCCGAGGTGCTGCCGGTTGCCCCGCCGCGCCCAGCTCCAACGACTGCACACGCCGGTGGCACTTCGTCTTCTTCGCCCGAGCGTCCGCGCCCCCGTCCCATCGTCCCCGGCGCGCCGCGACCGAAGCCAGCCGCTGGATCGGGCCCGTACTATCCTCCGCGTCCGGTGGCGTCTGCCACGCCCAGCGGGGGCGTCGGCATTCCGACGCGCCGAGACGATCGCAAGACTCCGGCCGCCGGCATGCCGCAGCAGCAACAACAGCCGGCCTCGCCCTCACGTCGCAAGAAGGGCAAGCGCGGAGCGGTGGACAAGGAAGAGGTGAGCGCAAACATCTCGCGCGTCATGGGCGCCATGCGCGGGGGTCCGGTTCGCCGCGGCCCGCGTCGACCCGATGACTCACGGGAAGAAATGGAGGCGATGCGCCGCGAGGTTGCCGAGCGGGAAAAGAAGACCGTTCGAGTGAACGAGTTCATTACCGTCGCCGAGCTGGCCGAGACACTCAAGGTACCGGCAACGCAGATCGTAGGGTTCGCGTTCAAGAACCTCGGCCTCATGGTGACCATCAACCAGCGACTCGACTTCGACCAGATCGAACTCATCGCCGGCGAATTCGGGTTCCAGGCCGTCCGCGAGGAGGAATACGCGGCCGACATGGGCGAGCAGGTCGAGGCCGATAAGCCGACCGATCTCGTGCCGCGACCCCCCGTGGTGACCATCATGGGGCACGTCGACCACGGTAAGACTTCGCTGCTCGACTACATCCGAAAGGCGAACGTCGTGGCTGGTGAGGCTGGCGGCATCACGCAGCACATCGGCGCCTACCACGTCACGCTGCCAAACGGGAAGCAACTCACGTTCCTGGACACGCCGGGTCACGAGGCATTCACCGCCATGCGCGCGCGCGGTGCGCAGGTCACGGACATCGTCGTGCTGGTCGTTGCGGCCAACGACTCGGTCATGCCACAGACGGTCGAGGCGATTTCGCACGCGCGGAACGCCGGCGTGCCGCTCATTGTGGCCATCAACAAGATTGACCTGCCGGACGCGAATCCGATGCGCGTGTCGCAGGATCTACTGCAACATGGCATCGTGCTGGAGCAGTTCGGCGGCCAGACCCTGTCTACACCTATTTCGGCGAAGAAGGGAACCAACGTCACGGAATTGCTCGAACAGGTGCTACTGCAGGCGGAGATCCTCGACCTCAAGGCGAATCCGTCCAAGAAGGCGACGGGATCGGTGGTCGAGGCGCAACTGGATGCCGGCAAGGGACCGGTTGCCACGGTCCTCGTCCAAGGCGGCACCCTCCGGGTTGGCGACGACTTCATCTGCGGTCTGTATTCCGGTCGCGTGCGCGCCCTGCTCGATGAGCGCGGGAAGCACGTCAAGGAGGCCGGTCCCGCCATTCCGGTCCAGGTGTTGGGCCTGACGGGGGTGCCGATGGCCGGCGATCAGTTCCTCGTGGTGGATGATGCGACCCAGGCGCGCGAAATTGCGCAGCGGCGTGAGCGTCTGGATCGCGAGGCGAAGAGTCGCCGGACCAGTAAGGGCGCCGTGACGCTGGAAGACTTCATGTCGCAGGCGGCGGCGGGCCTCAAGCGCACCCTGCACATCGTGATCAAGGCGGACCAGGGTGGCCCGGCCGAAGCATTGGCCGACGCCTTGTCGCAGCTGTCGAACGCCGAGGTACAGGTGGACGTCGTGCACCGTGGCGTTGGCGCCATCACCGAGTCCGATATCCTGCTGGCGCGGGCATCGGGCGCCGTCATTATCGGGTTCCACGTGCGTCCCGATAACAACGCGCGAAACGCCGCCGAACGCGAAGGCGTGGACATCAAGCTGTATCGCGTCATCTACGACGCGGTCAACGATGTACGCGCGGCGCTCGAAGGCTTGCTCCGTCCAGAGGAGCGCGAAGTCATTGTCGGCGAGGCCGAGGTTCGGGAGACCTTCAAGGTCTCGCGTATCGGCACCATCGCCGGCTGCTACGTGAGGAGCGGCCTCATTAACCGTCAAGGCCGCGTCCGCGTGGTGCGCGACGGTACGGAAGTCTATGACGGAACCATCAACTCCCTGCGCCGGTTCAAGGACGACGTGCGCGAAGTGAAGGAAGGTTACGAATGCGGTATTGGCGTCGAGAACTTCAACGACGTCAAGGTGGGTGACGTGATCGAGTGTTACCGAAAGGAAGAGGTGGCGCGAACCCTTCAAACCGATGGGTCGTCGTCCTAACGATTGAGGAGCCGGGCGATACCATCGCCCGGTTCCTTTTGCATGCGCGATCGGGATGTCCCGAGCGCCGCCGATCCGTCGAACGATTCGGCAGGAAGGGCCCATGAGCAGTGATAGCCGACGCCCTGACCGCGTCGCCGAGGCGATACGCGTCGAGGTCGCGACATTTCTTGCAGAAGGCGTGAAGGACCCGCGTATCCGTGGACTCGTCACCGTCACCGGTGTCGAGGTCCCGCGCGATTTGCGACACGCGCACGTGTATGTCTCCATCCTCGGATCCGACGAGGAACGACAGTCGACGTTCGACGGGCTTCGGTCCCTCGCCTCGCACTTGCGCTCACGTCTCGGCAAGTCGTTGCGCCTGCGATTGGCGCCAGAGCTCGACTTCCGCATCGACACTAGCGTGGCGCGTGCCGCTCGCATCGAGTCCCTGTTGGCTCAAGTGCGCGATGGGACGCCGGTAGACCAGGACGCGAGCGATCTTGACTGACGGCTTCATGCTCGTCGACAAGCCGGCGGGGATGACTTCTCTCGACGTCGTAGCGGTGGTGCGTCGTGTCTGCGGCACGCGACGCGTCGGTCATACCGGCACCCTCGACCCGATGGCCACGGGGCTCCTTGTCGTGCTCGTTGGGCGTTTGACGCGGCTTGCCGACTTCGTGCCCGGAGAACCCAAGGCCTACGACGCGACGATTGCGTTCGGGTATGAGACGACCACCGACGACGCCGCGGGGGAGTCGCGACGGACCTCGGGGTACCGGCCAACCATGGAAGAAATCCGGAACGCCACGTTGTCGCTGACGGGAGAGATTGCCCAGCTTCCCCCGGAATACTCGGCCAAGCAGGTGGCGGGGCGTCGGGCCTACGCCGCGGCACGGGACGGAGCACCCCTTCAGCTCCAACCGGCGAGTGTGCGCGTCGACGGCTGGCTGCTTGATGAATTCAACGATGGACTCCTGCGGGCACGAATCACGTGTGGCCGCGGCACCTACATCCGCGCACTGGCGCGCGATCTCGGGCGGGCCACGAGGAGCGCCGCCCACCTCGTCGCGCTGCGACGCACACGCTCCGGTCCGTTCTCCGTCGCCGATGCGGCCACGGTGGAGTCCCTCCGCCAAGGCGTACCTTCGCTACTCTCGTCGCGAACGCTTCTTGGACACCTTCCGCAGGTCGCCCTCTCAGAAGCCGAGGCCGAGTCGGTCCGCCAAGGCCGGACCATCACTGCCCATGCCTGCGGTGACCGCGCCGCGCTGGTCGATCCATCGGGCGATCTCCTCGCCGTCGCCGAGCGCGCCGAGTCCGATCATTGGCAGCCACGCGTGGTATTGACCGGTGCCTAACGCGTCCGGACTTCCTTCCAACGTCGAGCGCACAGCGATCACCGTCGGCAGCTTCGACGGTGTCCATCGCGGCCACCAGGACGTGTTTGCTCGCCTCATCGCGCGGGCGCGGACCCTCGGCGTTCCGTCGCTGCTCGTCACGTTCGACCCGCATCCGCTCGAGGTGGTGAACCCCTCCGCCGCGCCGCCATTGCTCACGGTCGGTGATGAAAAACTGGAGGTCCTCGCGGAAAGCGGTGTCGAGTACGTCGCGGTCCTGCCCTTCACACCAGCCTTGGCCCGGTTAGAAGCCAGTGAATTCGTCGACGAGGTCCTCATTCGGCGATTCCGGATGCACGACCTGTTGATGGGACACGACCACGGCTTTGGCCGCAACCGAACCGGCAATCTCGACGTGATGCGAGCGCTCGGCCAGGCGAGAGGGTTCGACGTCGACGTCGTACCCCCCGTGACCGTCGAAGATGGCCCACCTATTTCGTCGACGGGTATTCGTCGCGCCATTGCGGGCGGAGACTTGGCGCGGGCGCGCGTTGCTTTGGGGCGCCCCTACGCCATCGGAGGACGAGTCGTGCACGGCGACCGGCGAGGGCGCCTCCTGGGCTACCCGACCATCAACGTCCCGCTGCCATCGCCACGAAAACTGCTCCCACCGCAGGGAGTGTACGCCGTTCGCGCGCAAACACCGAAGGGCGCATTCGACGGTATGCTCAACCTCGGGCCACGACCCACGTTTGGGGATCAGGAAGTGGTGATCGAGGTACACCTGTTTGGCACGCCGGGGGACCTGTATGGGGACCGCGTTCGCATCGACCTGATCGGACGCTTGCGGGACACGATGCGCTTTGAGGGCCCCGAGGCACTCATCGCGCAGCTGGGACGGGATGCCGAAGCGGCGCGGCAGCTGTTGGCCGCAACCGATTGACAGGAACGATTTTCCGTTGACTGAGGGGGCCGAGCGGCCTAACCTTCATAGCTTCCCAAGAATCCACTTTCTCTACCGTGCCGGCATGACGAACCTGAAGTACCGCGTGGGGCTAATTGTCGCCTTCGTAATCGCGTCAGTCTGGGCGCTATTTCCCCGCACAACGATCGAGCGCACCACCGCCGGCGGCGTCGTGAAGTACGACACGCTCCGCCGCGTGCCACTCAAGCGCGGGCTCGACCTGCAAGGCGGCATGCACGTGGCCCTCGAAGTCGATGAGTCGCGTCAGGCGGTGGTGAACAAGAGCGATGCACTCGACCGCGCGCTGAAGGTCGTCCGGACCCGCATTGACCAGTTCGGCGTGTCCGAGCCGGTGGTACAGAAGGTGGGCAACGACCGCATCATCGTTGAACTGCCGGGTGTTGATGATCCGGATCGCGCGGAGAAGGTCCTCAAGCAATCGGCCTTTCTGCAGTTCATGCTCACGGATAAGACGGGGTCGCTGGAAAAGTCGCTCTCGCGTCTTGATCAGGTCATCAAGGAGACGAGTGGAGACTCGAGCTCGGCGACGGCATCGACCACGGCCGGGGCAAGCAATCAGATCGCGGGACTTCTCGGTCAGGATACCACAAAGAAGGTCGCTGGGGCCGATAGCGCGAAGAAGGACAGCACGACCGTCCCTGGTTTGAATTCCAACGCCGGGCCGCTCTCCCGCATTGTTCAGCAGGGCCAGATGCCTGGTGAGTACTTCGTATCTGAGGCGGACTATCCGAAGGCCGAACGCTGGCTGTCTTTACCTCAGGTTCAAGCGGCGCTTCCTCCAGGGAAGGTCGTTCGGTGGGGGAGTGACACCGTGTCACTGGGAACCCAGCCTTATCGGCCGTTCTACATTCTGGATGCTCGACCCATCATCACCGGCGAGTACTTGCAGGACGCCAAGCCGAACAACAATCCCATTGAGGGGACGGTTGTCGAGTTCACGCTGAACAATGAGGGAGGCCGTCGCTTCCGGCAGGAGACGGCGAAGCACATCGGGGACTACATGCCGATCGTGCTCGACGACAAGGTCATGGGTCGTCCGCCCGTCATTCAGGGCGCCATCGGCACGCGCGGGCAGATCACGATGGGTCGCCGAGACCTGCAGGAGGCGCAGGATCTGGCGCTGGTCTTGCGCGCCGGCTCGCTCCCGGTTCCCCTGAAGATCGCCGAGGTCCGGCGCATCGGTGCGTCGTTAGGTGAAGACTCGATCAACAAGGGGCGGGTGGCGATGATCGTTGCCGTGCTCCTGGTGATCGGGATCATGGTGGGGTACTACCGGTTCTCCGGCGTGCTCGCCGTGGCCGCGCTCGCGCTGTACATCCTGTACACGCTCGCCATCCTCGCCGGCTTCGACGCTGTGGTGACGCTCCCAGGGCTGGCAGGGCTGGTCCTGACAGTCGGCATCGCCGTTGATGCGAACGTCCTGATCTTCGAACGCATTCGAGAGGAACTCGATCGCGGCAAGACGATTCGGACGTCGATCGACGAGGGCTTCCGGCACGCCCTGAGTGCCATCGTGGACACGAGCTTAACGACGATCCTGACCGGAGCCGTCTTGTACCAATACGGCACCGGACCAGTGCGCGGCTTTGCCGTCACGCTGATCGCTGGAATCGCCGCGTCCCTGTTCACTGCCATATTCGTCGTGCGCACGTTCTACCTCCTCTGGTTGAACCGAGCGCGCAACGCACAGACGCTGAGCATCTGATGATTCGCATCTTCCACAACACCACCTACGATTTCATCAAGTGGTGGCGTCAGGCGGCCATCGCCACCATCGCCTTCATGGTGCTGGGTCTCGCCTCGTTCGCCATCAAGGGTGGCGTGAACTACAGCATCGAATTCACTGGCGGTACGCTGATGCAGCTGCGGTTCAAGGCGCCCGCTTCCGCCGGCGACATCCGGGCCGTCCTGGACGCCGCGGGTGTGCACGGCGCCGAAATCCAGCAGTTCGGCTCCGATCGCGAGTTCACCATCCGCGCTCAGGATCGTGCGCAGGTTGAGACCCAGGCGACGGCCGCAGAAGGTGTGTCCAAGCAGATCGTCACCGCACTGACCGCCAAGTACGGCGCGGACGGCTTTGTGCCCGATCGAATTGAAGCTGTCGGTCCAAAGGTGGGAAGCGAGCTTCGGCGCGGTGCAGTCATCGCCATG
>JBGAJQ010000080.1:0-21796 GCA_044224875.1 Gemmatimonadaceae bacterium
CGGTCGGCGTCGATCTCCCCGTAGGGGACGCCACACATGAAGGCGTCGCGCCGCAAGTACTCGATCTTGTCGAGATCCAGCGAACCAGACACCAGTCCCTGCAGCGGACTGTCACTCGACCCGCGTATGAGCGAAAAGACGCGTGCCGGCGCATCCGGCGAAATGGCCTCACGCAGCGCGTCCGCCACTTCGCCCTCGGTGATCAACGGTCGCGCGACTTCCTCGTGATGCGGCGCACCAATCTCCTCCAGCGCGTGCGAGAACGGGTAGTGGCCCAAGTCGTGGAGGAGCGCCGCGGCACGGACAATGGCTGGTTCCTCGCGCGGAAGCCCGGCCAGGTCGCCACGTTCGTCCATGAGGCCTAACGTGCGCCCAGCCAGGTGGTAGGCGCCTAACGCGTGTTCGAACCTCGTGTGGGTCGCCCCGGGATACACGAGGTGCGCCAATCCGAGCTGACGCACATAACGCAGTCGCTGAAAGGCACGCGTATCGATCAGCCGGATGGCGAGGGCATCCAGCCGAATGGTGTTCCAGAGCGGGTCGCGAATGGTGTCGAACACGCAGAGCGGGAAGTTGGAGGGCCGGCGACTACTTCCTGTAAATGGTTCCGTCCTTCATGACAAAGCGCACGCGCTCCAGTGCGCGAATGTCGTGTTCCAGGTCTCCCTCTACCGCCACGAGATCGGCGTACGAACCGGTCTTGATGACGCCGAGCCGGCCCTCGCTGCCGAGGAGCTTGGCCGACCGAAAGGTGGCTGCCTGGAGGATCTCGGGGCTCGTCAGGCCCGCTTCCGCGTACGCGAAGAGCACGCGCTTGGCGGCGTCCCCCTGTGGCATTTGGAGATCGATGTAATTGTCCGAGCCGGCGACGATCGTGACACCGGCCTTAATAGCGCGTCGAAGCCGGTCCCGCCCGCCCGCCAGGTACATCGAGACTTGTGAGGGCGGTGGAAGGGGTTGACCGCTCCGCTTCGCCTGCGCGGCGACAAACGCCAGTATCGTGACCGAATCCACGTCCGTGGGGACCATGGCCACGTTATTCCTGACCATGAGGGCAAGGGTGGAGTCGGCGACCTGGTACGCGTGCTCCACGGAATTCACGCCGGCAAGGGCGGCGCGCCAGACGGCCGCATCGCTGGTCGCATGCGCGGCGACGCGTACACCGAGACGTTTGGCCGCACCGACGATGGCCTGCATTTCTTCGACGGAAAGCGACCCATTGTTCGGCGTGTTGTTCGAATAAATCTTGATGACGTTGGCGCCGTAGTTGACGTTCTCGCGCACGGCGTCCGCTGCATCATCGGGACCGTGGACGATGCGGTACTCCTCCTCCGCGATCGACCGGTAGCCGGGTTGTATGCCCGGGAATTGTCCGCCGACGGAGGACAGCCCGGGACCGGACGTGTACATCCGTGGGCCGTCGACGCTGCCGTCAACAATGGCGCTCCGTAGCGCCACGTCGCCGAATCGCCCCGAGTTGCCGAGGTCGCGGACGGTGGTGATGCCGGATGCGAGGAAGGTGCGGGCCCGTGCGGCGCCATGGAGTGCGCGCAGCGCCGTGCCTTCCACGATGAGCGCCTTGGTGCCCTCACCGGTCAGGTCGCCGGCGGCGGGGTTCTCCAGGTACAACAGGTGCGTATGCGCGTCGATCAATCCGGGGATGACGGTGTAGGCGCGCAAGTCGACTTCACGCGCGCCGCGAGGAATCTCGAGTTTCTCCCCCACGGCCTCGACGGTCCGGTTTTTCACGCGAATGTCGCGAGCTCCCAGGAACACCCCTTGCTCACTGTCAAAGAAGCGCCCCGCGTGAACGATGGTGGTGCCGGTGTCACGTGGCGTTTGCGCAGCCAGGTTGGCTGGCGCGAGAAGTGACGCGATGACGACGACGACGGCCTGACGCGACATGGGGCTCATGGGCAGCGACGGCGAGCGGTGGATACGCAGCGGGGTCCGCAGGCGTCGCGTCGCAGCTGGCGAGCGACCTCCACGCGGACCCCACAGGATGATACGAATCGAGCGACCTATCCCTTCGGGCCAGCCTGACGAATCGCCTCGCTGACCGTGCCGAACTTCTCGAAGTTCTTCCGGAACATGTCGGCCAGCTTCCTTGCCTGTGCGTCATACGCAGCGCCATCGGGCCACGTCTTGCGCGGATTGAGGACATCCGACGGAACGCTGGGAACGTCGGTCGGGATGTGCAGCCCGAAGATCGGGTCCGTAACCATGGGCGTCCGCTCCAGGCGTCCACCTAACGCGGCCCGCACCATGGCGCGCGTGTACGAGATCTTCATGCGCGAACCCACGCCATACCCGCCGCCGCTCCAGCCCGTGTTCACCAGCCACACGTTGGCCCCGTGCTCGTCGATGAGCGAACCGAGCATCTCCGCGTACTTGGTGGGGTGCCACACCAGGAACACCGCACCAAAGCACGACGAGAACGTGGCCTGCGGCTCGGTCACGCCGCGTTCCGTACCCGCCACCTTGGCCGTGTACCCGGACATGAAGTAGTACATGGCCTGTTCGCGTGTCAGCTTCGCGATCGGCGGCAACACGCCAAAGGCATCCGCGGTGAGGAACACGACTTGTCGCGGATGTCCGCCACGTCCGCTCGGCACATGGTTCCGGATGTAGTGCAGGGGATACGACGCCCGCGTGTTCTCGGTGATCGACTGGTCGTCGAACTTCACCTTGCGCTGGTGATCCAGCACGACGTTTTCCAGGATGGTGCCGAACATCTGCGTTGTGGCAAAGATGTCGGGCTCCTGCTCGCGTGACAGGTTGATCACCTTGGCGTAGCACCCACCCTCGTAGTTGAAGACGCCGTCGCCGGACCAGCCATGCTCGTCGTCGCCGATCAGCGAGCGTTCCGGATCTGCTGACAGCGTGGTCTTGCCGGTACCGGAGAGCCCGAAGAAAAGGGCCACGTCGCCCTCAGCGCCGATGTTCGCCGAGCAGTGCATGGAGAGCACGCCGGTTTTGGGCATGAGGTAGTTCATGACCGTGAACATCGCCTTCTTCAGCTCGCCCGCGTACCGCGTGCCGCCGATGAGGACCATGCGCCGCGTCAGGTGCAACACGATGAACGTTCCGGAACGGGTGCCATGCCGTTCGGGGATGGCCTGGAACTCCGGCGCGTGCAGCACCGTGAAGTTCGGGTTGAACGTGGGCAGCTCGCTCAGTTCCGGCCGAATGAACATGTTGCGGACGAAGTTCGCGTGCCACGCATTCGGGGTGACGTAGCGGACGCTCAACCGATGGGCCGGCTCCGCGCCGCAGTACAGGTCTTGGACGAACAGGTCGTGCAGCCCACTCAAGTACGATCGGACGTCCGCCAGCAGCAACTCGAACTTGTCCTCGCCGATCGGCTGGTTGACCTTGCCCCAGTCGACGTCCGCCTCGGTACTCGCTTCCCGAACGACGAATTTGTCATTGGGGGACCGACCGGTGTGCGGTGCCGTCACGGCCACGAAGGGGCCCATATCGGCCAAGGTGCCCTCACTGCGGGCGATGGCATGCTGAACAAGTTCCGGGGCTACGAGATTCCAGTGCACGCGGCCGGCCGGCGCCAACCCCTGGCCGCCCAGTCCATGCACGGATTCCCGCGCGGGCGTCGCTTGTGTCGCCATATACTCGTGATCCTGGTCTAAAGAAACGAGAATGCCCGAGCGCCGGCGGGTGGGCCCAAATGCCCCTCCGCTGGGCGATCGCGCTCCTGTGCGTCCATGACCGCCACGGCGGCCATGTTGATGATGTCCTGCACGTCCGCGCCCTGCTCCAGCACATGCACCGGCTTGGCCATGCCGACGAGAATCGGACCGATTGCCGTGGCGCCTCCAAGGTGGTGCAGCAACTTGTACGCAATGTTTCCGGCGCTCAAGTTGGGAAATATCAACACGTTGGCTTCTTCCTTCAAGGCGGCGAAGGGGAACGACTCTCTGAGCGTCTTCTCGTCCACCGCCGTATCTGCCTGCATTTCACCGTCCACCATCAGGGTGGCGTCTCGCTGCCGAAGGAGCTGCACGGCGCGGGCCACACGCTCTGCCTCCGGATGACGAACCGACCCGAAATTCGAAAACGACAGCATGGCGACGCGTGGCACCTCGCCGAACGAGCGCACAATGCGTGAAGCCGCGTACGCGATTTGAGCCAGCTGCTCGGATGTGGGTTCGATATTGACCGTGGTGTCGCCGCAAAAGACCACGTGTTTTTCGAAGACCAGCATGTACAAGCCACTCACGAGCCCCGCGCGCGGGTTCGCACCAACGACTTCGAGGGCGGGACGTAGCGCCTCGGGATACGTCGTGGTCATGCCGGTGAGGAGGGCATCCGCGTCTCCGCGCGCCACCATCACACTGCCAAAGTAGTTGCCGTTGTAGAGGCGCCGCTGAGCCTCCGCCATGCTCATCCCTTTCCGCTGCCGCCGCTGCCACAAATACTCGGCGTAGACCTCGCGGTGCGGTGACTCGGCGGGATCCTCGATCTCCAGTTCCTCGAGTGAAATGCCTTCGTGTCGCGCGCGCTCCTCTATTCGTTCCTTGTTGCCAAGCAGTACCGGTTGGGCGATGCCTTCGTCCACGAGGATGCGCGCGGCGCGGAGGATCTTTCGTTCCTCGCCTTCGGCCAGCACGAGTCGCTTGGGATTTTGTACGGCGCGATTGATGATGCCTCGCATGATGCCCTTGGCCCGCCCGAGCCGCGCTTCCAGCTGCGCGCGATACTCCTCGAGTTCGATGAACTCCTGCGCGACTCCGCTGGCGACGGCGGCCCACGCGACCGCGGGTGCCACCCACAGCAGCGCTCTGGGGTCGAACGGGAATGGGATGAGGTAGTCCCTGCCAAAGGTCACGCGCTTGAGGCCGTACAGGGCGGCGACACTTTCGGGCACGTCTTCACGCGCGAGCGCCGCCAAGGCCTTGGTCGCGGCCATTTTCATTTCCTCGTTCACCTCGGTCGCGCGCGCATCCAGCGCACCGCGGAAGATGAAAGGGAATCCCAGGACGTTGTTGACCTGGTTGGGGTAGTCGCTGCGCCCCGTGGCGACGATCGCATCGGGGCGCGCCGCCTTCGCCTCGTTAGGCATGATCTCCGGCGTGGGATTCGCCAGGGCAAACACGATCGGATCGCGGGCCATCGGCTTCAACATCTCGCCAGTGATGGCGCCGGCCGCCGACAGTCCCACCAGGACGTCGGCGCCTACCAGGGCCTCGGCAATGGTGCGAGCGGTGGTGGCGTTGGCAAAGCGGAGCTTGTACGGATCCATGTGATCCGTGCGGCCGGCGTAGATCACGCCGGCGCGATCGCACACGATGATGTTCTCTCGCTTCACGCCAAGGCGCTCGTAGTGCATGGCCGTCGCCAGGGCACTCGCTCCGGCACCGGAGAAGACCACACGCACCTGATCGATCGGCTTTCCCACGATCTCGAGCGCGTTCACCAACGCCGCGCCAGAGATGATCGCGGTGCCGTGCTGATCGTCATGGAACACCGGAATTTTCATCGTCTTGCGGAGCGTCTCCTCGATCACGAAACAGTCCGGGGCCCGGATGTCTTCGAGATTGATCCCTCCGACCGAAGGCTCCAGCAGCTGGCAAAAACGAATCACGTCTGCCGGCAGCTCCGATCCCACTTCGAGGTCGAAGACGTCGATGTCCGCGAACTGCTTGAAGAGATTTCCCTTGCCCTCCATCACGGGCTTACCGGCCAGTGCGCCAATGTTGCCCAACCCCAGTACCGCCGTCCCGTTGGTCACGACGGCAACGAGATTCCCCTTGGCCGTATACCGGTAGGCATCGTTAGGGTTTTTCTGAATCTCGAGACAGGGTTCGGCTACTCCCGGGGAGTAAGCGAGGGAGAGGTCACGCTGATTCGTCAGCGGTTTGGTTGGAACCACCGCGATCTTTCCTGGGCGGGGCTCCGCGTGGTACTCGAGGGCGTCGGTCATGGGCATAGCGGGAAAGATATCCTCTAACGAGTGTCGCGCGCCCATCCTTCGCAGGGACGAGCGCGCGACTTCGTGCGACGCTGGCGTGGGCGCGGCCTACGGCTCCTTGATCACGGGTTTTGGGTACGCCTTTTCCAGCGCCCCGACATACTCGCCAAAGAGGGCCTTGGTGGACTCGAATTCCTTTTGAACGAGCGTTCGGTAGTCGGCACGCGTGGCGAAGTCGTACAACAGCGCGGCCATGGCTTGGGCGTCGACGACGAACCCCTGATGACCTGTCGGCCCTAACGCGTCGGCCTCCATCTCATACGTGTGGAATCCGCCATCGGAGGTGTGGGCTGAGAATCCGACGCCTGGGACGGCGCTGGACACGCTACCGGTCTCTTCAAAGCCCTGTGGCTTGCCCGGCTCTTCCTGGACCTTTGTGCCGCCGTACTTCCTGAGGTACGCGAAGGCGAGTTCGTTCAGGGTAGCCGTGGCGATGCCGTCACGCATGCTGCCATAGGGTTCGATCTTGACCTTGGTGCCCGTGGCCAGGGCCGCCGCCCGCGCGGCGTTGTCCACCATTTCGCGCACTTGGGCGAGGTACACCTGGTCTGGATACCGAATGTAGAAGTCGGCCACCGCGCGATCGGGCACCACGTTAGGCGCCTTGCCCCCCTCCGTAATAATCCCCTGAATTCGCGCTTCGGGGCGCATCGTGCGGCGAATGGCGTCGATGTTGTTGAACAGGTGAATGACGGCGGTGAGGGCGTCGCGGCCATCCCATGGCGTCATCTGGTGCGCCGGGGCGCCCGAAAACGTGTACTTCACACCGTCGATGTTGAGGCAGCAGGAGCCAAACCCGTGGGCGGCGCGCTGCGTGCCCATGCTGGAGTGCGACCGCACGATCACGTCCACCCCCTTGAAGACACCAGCGTCAAACATCACGGTCTTCGAAGGTGGTGGCATCATCTCTTCTGCCGGCGTTCCGTACACCGTCACCGTACCCGGTGTGTGAGTCCTGGTGAGGAATTCGGCGACAGCGATCGCCGCGGCCATTCCCGTCGGGCCTTGCGCGCTATGCTGGTCCCCGTGAAAGTCCCCCTTGGTCCCCCGCAGCGCATCGTACTCGAGGATGACGCCGAGGTTTGGCCCTGGCGTTCCCTTGTTGTACCTGGCGACAAAGGCCGTCGACAAGCCGGCAACCCCCATTTCCACCGTGAAGTCATGGGCGCTCAGGTAGTCCGCGAGGATCTTGACGGAGCGCGTTTCCTTGAACCCCACTTCAGGGTGCTTCGTGATGTCGTCCGCCATCGCCAGCAGTTCGCCCTCCATGAGTTCTTTTGCGCGTCCCGTTACCTGCTCTCGCGCCGGGTTGGGCGCGGTGAGACGTGTGACCAGTGCGGGGACGGCCAAGGTGCGCTGCATGTCGGCCATCTTTCGCACCACGTCGGCGGCAGCAGCGCGCTCGGTCGGAGTGTCCTGTGCGAGGGCAAGGGCTGGTGATACCGTCAGGGCCAACAGCAATCGACGCATGAGAGCGGGTGCAAGGGTTCCAGGGAGACGGCGGAGACAAGCCGCCGTTGGGAAGCGCGATGTTGATGAAATCGGGGCCAGCGGCGTCTAGCGCGTCTCGGTGGCGCGCGGTCACCTCGAACGTCGCTTGACCCGTCACCTCGTAACGTGCCGCGCCGTGAAGTTGGGCGCCAGTCGCTTGTCGGGGGGCGACCTTCTCGGTCAAGGCCGTCGGGACATCGCGAGCGCTCCGACTGGTCTGGCAGAGGCCCGGCGAACGATCTCGATGAATGCGGCAGCGTGGCGATCGGTTCAACTCGACCGATTCGCCTTTCCCCGCGAAGCGAACCCGGGTCGAGGACGGGGACGGGTTGAGACGGGGTGGACCAGTCGACAGCTAGAACAGGCATTCCACATCGTCATTTGGGGTTCTGGCCGCTCGAAGCTCAACGGTGGTGTGGTAGGTGCGTAAACCTCGCAGGGCCGACGAACCGATTGGGGGCGTTTCGGCACCATCGACTATGACATCCTGCGCATCCACTCCCGTCCTCGAGCGTCCCGCCAGCCGTTGCCGGGTGCGCCCGAGCAGCCTGCACGGCGGCGTTACGTATTGGAGGGGCCAGATTTCCAGGCCGAGCGACGTCGCCACCGCACTGGACCCTTCGGGGTTACGCGGGATACACTTAGGCCGTGCGCAGATCTGCTGATGCGGTCGTGACCAGCCAGATTTCCACGGCGCGAATGCGACGCATTCCCCGCACGTGGGCCGCCGTATTACTGGCTCTTCAAGCGTTGCTCTGGGTCGCTGGTCCGCTGATCGACGGCGCCGTTGAGGCGTCCTCGGCGCGGACGCAGGCGCACGTCGAGGAACTCGGTGGGACAAAATGCCCGCCGGTTCACTCTGCGCTCGATTGCCTGATCTGCCGGACACTGAGTCAGGGGGCAGTGATGCCCTCCGCCGACGCGGTCGGCAGCCCTTCGAGGGCGAACGGCCCGGCACTCGGCGAGACGTCTGCGTGTTTGGTGGAGGGCGTCCGCTCGGGCGGCCTCGGGTCACGAGCGCCGCCTAGCGCGTAAAAACGCCGCGCGTGTCGGTGTCGCGGGGCCTGGTCGTCAGATCCAACTGTTGAATCTGCGCCAGGCGCCATGCGATTCACATGCGTGCGCCGCTCGCCGCGTCCGAGGCCGGTATCCGGCTCCCGACGGGAGTTCTCGTGTGCTCATGTCGGTTGTGCACGGGGCTTCCATCCTCCAGCAGCAAGGCAACCAGTCAACATGCGACTCGCATTTCGAATAGCGACCACATGGGCCGCCGGGGTCATCCTGGTCTCGCCCGTGAAGTCGCAGGTACCGTCAGATAGCACGATTCGGCGACAACAACGGGCGCTCGACTCACTCGCGGTGGAGATCCGCGTGTTGACGGCGCGGATTGCGGCGTTGGAGGCGAAACGAGCGGGCGGGGACACTACGGTGGTGGACGAGCTGGCCGCGCTTCGTGCGGCCGCTGCGGCTGCAACCAGCGACACGACAGGCGCCGCGCGACCAACGCAAGCCCGACTCGGTCAAAATGCGCTGAATCCGGAAATCTCTGCGACTGGAGATCTGCGCATGTACGGGCGGCGCCCAGGACCCCAGACGGACACTTTCTCGCCACGTGAGTTCGAGGTGGCATTTCAGTCGGCGCTGGATCCATTCTCCACAGCCAAGATCTTCCTGTCTGTGGAAGAGGGTCAGGTGTCGCTGGAGGAAGGTTACGCGTACTTCACGTCACTTCCCGCGCACCTGCGGTTGGACGTAGGTCAGTTTCGACAGCAGGTCGGGGAATTGAATCGCTGGCACCTGCATGCGCTCCCCGAGGATGAGTACCCACTGGTGGTGCGCCGGTTTGCGGGTGAGGAAGGCTTGGTTGCGCCCGGTATTTCCGCCTACTGGCCCCTCCCGTTTTCTGGCAAGGCGGGAACGTATGAGCTGACGGTGCAGGCGACCAGCGGCACGAACGACGTGCTGTTCCTGGGGGGGCGCCGTCCCGCCTACAACACGCAACTCGCAGGTTTCTGGCAGTTGAGCCGGGCGACGTATGCCCAGCTGAGCGCCAGTGGCATGTACGGGACCAACCCGGACTCAGGTCTCACCACACGACTGGGGGTTGCCGCGGGTCGTTTTACCTGGCGGCCGCCGCAGGAAGGACAGGCCCGGGAGCTCACCCTGCGCAGCGAAGTGTGGTTTCTACGCCGCGAATGGGACCAGGGCTCGCTCGGCTCCTTCGACAAGACTCGTGTGGGCGGGTACGCCGACGGCAGCTGGAAGCTCAACCGCCGATGGACCGCGAGTGTTCGAGGTGACTACGTCCAATCGCCGGATCCGGGGCCGTTGGCCCACGAGTGGGCGGTCACGCCGACCCTCACGTTCTGGCAGAGCGAATTCGTTTACTTGCGTGGACTCTATGAGCGTTCGCGCGACCTTGCCCGCACCAGCCGCGACCGCTTCACCTTGCAGGTCGTCTTCGCGATGGGCCCACACAAACACGAGCTCTTCTGATGATGATCCCGTTCTTCCTGTTCCTGATCACGGCGACACCGACACCTCGGCCGCCAGTTGCACCTGTGAAGGTGGTGACGTCACTGACCACGTACGCATCGATCGCTCGCGAGATCACCGGCGACCGCGCGACGGTTTCCTCGATCGCCGAGGGGGATGAAGACCCCCATTTCGTGCAGCCGCGCCCGAGCTTTGTGCCGCTGCAGCGCGATTCCGACCTGTTTGTCACCACGGGCATGGACCTCGAACTCTGGGTCCCAGCGCTGCTCGATCGTGCAGGGAATGGTAAGGTTCGAGAGGGCGGGCCTGGGTATGTGGCGGCGTTCAAGGGCATCAGTTTGTTGGAGGTGCCCACGTCGCTATCGCGCGCGCAAGGCGACATTCACGTGGACGGCAATCCGCACATCCACAGTGATCCCATCAATGCCATCATCATCGCCCGCAATATCCTGGACGGCCTCAAGCGAGCGTCACCGGCCAACGCCGAGTTCTTCACGACTCGCGAGAAGGACTTCGAGGATCGCGTGCTCAAGGCGACGTTTGGCGACGAGATCGTGCGCATTGTGACCCCAGCGTCCCTGTTTGATCTGGCGAGGTCCGGCAAGGTGATGGCGTTTCTCCAGAGCCCGTACCAGGGAAAGCCCTTGATGGCGCGGTTGGGTGGGTGGATGCAGCAAGCGATGCCATTTCGCGGCAAGGACATGGTGTGCTACCACAAGGAGTGGGCCTACTTCAGCAATCGGTACGGCGTCAATTGTGTCGAGTACATCGAGGCCAAGCCGGGGATTCCCCCGACACCGCGGCACGTGCAGGAGGTGATTGCCCTGATGCGTGACAAGAAGATTTCCGTCCTCTTCGCATCGAACTACTTCGATCACAACCAGATCAAGGACGTCGCGGCGCGGACGGGGGCGGTGGCCGTCATCGTGCCAGAAAACACGCACGGAGCCCCATCGGTGGAGACGTACTTCGACCTCATGAACCTGTGGGTTTCTGAACTGGCCAAGGGCTTTGCCACGGCGGTGACCAAATGAGCGGCATCGAGCTGATGTTGCCACCGTTCGTCGCCTGCATGATCCTGGTGGCGATCCATTCGTACCTGGGCCTGCACGTGATCGCGCGCGAGGTCATCTTCGTGGACCTGTCGCTCGCCCAGATGGCGGCGTTAGGCACCACGACGGGGTTGTTGGTGGGTATTGCCCCCGGGTCCGGGACCGCCCAGCTCTTCGCCCTGGCCTTTGTCGTGATCGGCGCGGCCATGTTCGCGGCGACACGAACGCGGGAGAAGGGACGAGTCCCGCAGGAAGCCATCATCGGCATTGTGTATGTCGTGGCTTCCGCCGCGGCATTGCTGGTGGCGGACAAGGCGCCCCGTGGTGCCGACGCCATCAAGGACGTCCTGGTAGGGACGATCCTGTGGGTCACCTGGCCCGCCATCGCCAAGTTGGCCGCAGCCTATGCGGCGTTAGGTGTCATCCTCTTTGTGCTGCGCAAGCGATTCGAGACCATCTCGTTCGACGAAGCGGCGGCCGCCGCCAAGGGGTGGCGTCTTCGGTGGTGGGACTTCTGGTTCTACTGCATCTTCGGCATCGTCATCACGTTCTCCGTCCCGCTCGGCGGCGTTTTGCTGGTCTTCAGTTTTCTCGTGGTGCCCGCCGTAACGGCGTTCCTGTTCACCCGGAATCCCATTCGCCTGACGATTATCGCGTTCTGCACCGGCGCGGTGGCATCGGCGCTCGGACTCTGGTTGTCGTACCAGAGTGACTTGCCAACCGGCCCAACGATTGTGTGCAGCTACAGTCTGGTGCTCGCGCTCGCCGGGCTCGCGCGCAAGCTCGTGCCGAGCATGGCGGAGGCGTCATGACGGGCTAGCGCCCGTCTTCGAACTTCCGCAGCATCTTCAGCATCCGGCGATCATTGCGGATGGGGTCGTCGCCCTTGGGCGTCTCGATCACCTTCGGGATCGCGCGTAGCCGCTCGTCCGTCATGATGCGGCGAAACGCGTCGGCACCAATGTACCCCTGACCAATCAGTTCATGCCGGTCGCGTCGCGAGCCTAACGGCACTTTCGAGTCGTTCAGGTGCATCATGCCCAGGCGGTGGAACCCGAGGACGTCCCCAAAGTGGCGCCACACGCCATCGAAGTCGTTCGTCAGGTCGTAGCCGGCCGCAAACACGTGGGCAGTGTCCACGCAAACGCCCACCCGATCTCTCGCCGCAGTCGGAATGGCGTCCAGCAGGATCGCCATCTCCTCGAACGACGCACCGAGTGCCGTTCCGCTCCCGGCCGTCATCTCCATCAGGAGTCGCGTGGGCCCGGGTGCACACTCGAGCGCGATGCCGATCGCCTCGGCATTCCTCGCCAAGCCAGACGCCCGGTCATCCATGTAATTCCCGGGGTGCGACACCAGGTAGTCGAGGCCGAGGGCGTGGCACCGTCGCAGCTCGGACACAAAGGAGATCAGCGAACGAGTCCACAGGACGTGGTCCGGTGACGCCAGGTTGATCAGGTAACTGTCGTGGGCATTCGTAGCCCCAACGGCGCTCGCGCGCAGTCCATCTCGAAAGGCGGCACGCTCCAATTCGGGGATCGCAGGCTCGCGCCACTGATTGGACGTCTTGGTGAAGATCTGCATGGCCGTCGCCCCGATCGCTGCGGCACGGGGCAGGGAAGACGACACGCCACCCGCGGTGCTCACATGTGCCCCCAAGGGGGAACGACCTGATGCCGAGCCGGTCGTGGACGGCACCACGGCCTTCCCCTGGCGTGCCACTATGGGCGTCCCGCCCCTTGCGCTTGCAGCCACGTCAGCGGGTCGGTGGCACGCCCCTTGGGACGTATCTCGAAGTGGAGGTGTGGGTCCATGTCTGGATCGGATTGTCCCACCGTTCCGACGACCTGACCCTTGATCACTTTCTGCCCCTTCCTCACGTTCAAGCTGCCTAACGACCCATAGACCGAGTAGTCGCCACCGCCGTGCTGAACGATGACCGTGGACCCGTACGTACCGATAGGTTCAGCGACGACGACCTCGCCGGCGGCAATGGCCTTGACGCCGGTGCCGGCGGCCGCCCGAATGCCGATGCCATTCCAACGGATGGTGGTATTGTTCGGATTGACCAGCCGGCCAAAGCGATAAATGATCTCGCCATCGACCGGCCAGTTGAGCTTGCCGAAATCGCTGGTCTTGATTGAGCTGACGGTTGGGGCGGGTGCGTTGGGCGCTGCTTCCGCCTTGCGCCGGGTGTCCTCGAGGGCCGCAATCACGTTGGTAAGCCGCGCTTCGTCCTTCGCAATCCGCTGCAGGCGTTCCTCCACCTGCTGGGCGGAGGCCCTCGCTTGCATCAGCGAGGCCTGGCGCGTCCCCACCAGCCCCTGCAGCCGTCGTTCCTCCAGCACCTTCTCCTGACGGTTGCGCTGGAGTTCGTCCTGCAAGCGCACAAGCAACTGCCGCTGGCCGTCAATGTTCCGGTAGAGCTGCTGCACACGCCCCACCATCGCGCGGTCGCGAAGCGCCAGCTCGTGGAGGTATTTGTAGCGGGCCACCAGTTCGCCGAACGACTGCGCCGCCAGCAGGGCCTCCGTCGTGTACAGCGGCCCTCTCTTGTAGATGTCCACCACGCGGCGATGCAGGGCGGCGTTCTTCAGTTCCAGTTCGTGCTGCGCATTGGCCACGCGGGAGTTGGCCGAGTCGACCTCGGAGGAGATCGACGCCAGCTGCGCGTTTAGTGAACGCACAAGCCGAGCGGTGGCTTCGGCCTGTCGTCGCGTGGTCGTGACTTCGTCCGACAGGTCATGCACGCGCCCCTGCAACTCTTCGCGCCGTCTGGTGAGTTCGTCGCGTTCACGGCGAATGCGATCCAGTTCCTCCCGTTGCGCGCGCAGTCGTTGCTCAGCGCTGCTTTGCGCATGGAGCACGCTTCCGCACATGGCCGTCGCCAAGGCAAGGTGCGCGGCGAGGGACACCGCGCGGGACCGCCCAACCATCAGCGCACCAACCGAAGGTGCCGCGAGACCGACGCGGCGCTCCCCAACAGTCCGATCAGGGCGCCACCGATCAGCCCAAGCGATGCCAGACGGGCGTCGAAAAATTCGGTCTTGATGAATGTCTGGGAAATGACCGTGGATGCCAACCAGGTGAAGAAGAGCGCCAGCAGTCCACCGATCACACCCTTCAGGAACCCATCGATCAGGAACGGACGTCGAATGAAGGCGTCCGTCGCACCCACCAACCGCATGATTGAGATCTCGCGGGCGCGAGCCAGCACGGCCATGCGTATGGTGGCGCCGATGATGATGACGCTTACCGCCGCGAACGCGAGGCCTAACGCGATGCCCGCCACCGTGGCGACCGTGCGTATGCGATAGAGTTTACTCACCCACTCTTCACCGAACCGCACGTCGTCGATGAACGTGAACGCCTGCAGTCGATCGACGACGCTCTTGACGGAGGTCGGGTCGCGCGACCCCTCGCGCAGGCGGATGTCGATTGATCCCGGGAGGAAGCCGGCGTCGAACACGTCCTTGAACTCACCCAGTTCGCGTCGCGCGCGCACCAGCGCTTGCTCCGGCGAGACGTATTCCACCCGCTCGACTTCCTTGTAGGTGGCAATGCCCTCCATCGCGCGGCCCACCTCGTCCACAGAGGTCCCCTCGGCTATGAACCCGCGGATTTCCACACGCGATTCAATGTCTCGCAGCGCCGAGCGAATGTTGATGGCAACCAGCGAAAAGAGCCCGAACGCAAAGAGCGAGAAGGCAATGGTGGTGATGCTCAGGATGCTGAGCAGGGGCGCGCGCCGAAAACCCAAGAACACCTCGCGCATGGCCAGTCTCACTTGGCCTCCTCCGGCGCTGCCTTCTTCTCTTCGGCCGAGTCAAACGCCAGTTGGCCGCGGTTGATCTCGAGGATGCGGAGGTCGGCCCGACGCACCAAGTCCAGGTTGTGCGTAGCCATCACCACGGCGGTCCCCAGTGCGTTGATGTCGCGGAGCAGCTGGAAGACACCCCGCGTCGCGCGTTCGTCCAGGTTGCCGGTCGGTTCGTCGGCGATCAGCAGCATGGGATCGTTGACCAACGCTCGCGCAATGGCGACGCGCTGCTGCTCGCCACCGCTTAACTCACGCGGATACGACGTGGCCTTCGACGCCAGCCCCACCTGCGTCAACAACCGGCCCACTTTCGATGCCGCTTTTTCAGGAGGGGAGCCCAGCACCTCGAGGGCAAACATCACGTTCGACTCGACGGTGCGATCCTCCAGCAGCCGAAAATCCTGAAACACCACACCGAGCTTTCGTCGCAGCTGCGGCACGTCCCGTCGTTTGACCTGGCTGGAGCGGGCTCCCGCCAGCCACACATCCCCGCGCGTCGGGAATTCCTCGAGATAGAGGAGCTTCAGGATCGTGCTCTTGCCCGCGCCACTCGGTCCGGTCAGAAACACGAACTCGCCCTTCTGGACGCTGAACGAAACATTGTTCAGCGCCAACCCGGTGCGAGGGTATTCCTTGTAGACGTTGGCGAAACGGATCACAGGGGAATGTCTCTGAGGGCGTTCACGGCCCGCAATTTAGACGACTGAGGCGCCCAAACGCATTGGACCCGGCGCTGGCGACGCGTCGGCGCCTCCCCCGGCCTCGTTTTTCCCGCGACAGCGCCGGCGATCAGCGCGGGCCGTGGAGGGCCTGGTCCAGGTCCGCTATCAGGTCGTCCGGACTCTCGATCCCAACGCTCACGCGCACGAAGCCGTCCGGGATTCCCACGTCCTGGCGTTCCTCGGCGGTCATGTGCGCGTGCGAGGTGAAGCGTGGTTCGCACGCGAGGCTTTCTACGCCACCCAAGCTGGACGCATGCGTGACGACGCGCACACGCGACAGCAGCCGCTCGGCCGCCGGGCCGCCGCCCTTCAGCTCAAACGCGAGCATGCCGCCAAACCCGTGCATGGTAGTCTTGGCGGTCTCGTGATCCGGGTGCGACTCGAGGCCCGGATAGTGGACGCGGGCAACCTCTGGTTGCTCCTTGAGCCATGTGGCGAGCCGCAAGGCGTTCTCGTTCTGCCGATGGACGCGGACGTCCAACGTCTTGAGTCCGCGCTCCAACAGCCAGCAGGCAAACGGATCCGGGGCCTGGCCCCAGAGGATCATCTTTTGCCGTACTTCCTCCACATACGAGGCGGTTCCACACACCACGCCGCTGATGACGTCGTTGTGTCCATTGAGGTACTTGGTCGCGGAGTGGATGACGACGTCCGCGCCAAAGCGGACCGGCTGGAGGTTGACCGGTGAGGCGAAGGTGGAGTCGACCACCAACGCGAGCCCGACCTCGGCTGTGAGTGCCGAAATTGGACGCAGGTCGAGCACGCGGCAGGTCGGGTTGGTCGGCGTCTCCACGAAGATGGCGCGGGTTTCCTTTCGCAGGCGCTTGCGCCAGCCACGCGTTTCCATCGGGTCGACGAAGGTGACGTCGATGCCCATGCTGGGGAACTCGCTTTGGAAGTAGCGACGCACGCCGCCGTAAATCCACTTGCTGGCCAGCAGGTGATCGCCGGAGCGAAGGAGTGCCAGCAGGGCGCAGGCGGTGGCTCCCATTCCGGAGGAAAGGACGAGCGCCGCTTCGGTGCCCTCAATCTCGGCGAGTCGCCGTTGGAGCAGCTCGGCGTTAGGCGCGTTCCCGTACCGTGGGTAGATCAACCCCTCGTCGGTCCCCGTGTGGAGCAGGTAGTTCGCCGACTGTGTGAGGGGCGTAACCACCGGTGCACCCGGTTCGCCACTCGTACGGCCACCGCGCAGGACCTGGGTGGCGAGGGAGAGGGATTCGGGGTGTTGAGGCATGCGTGTCTCTTCGTTAGGCGAACTGTCCGGAACGGCGGTCCAGCTCTGGCTTCACCAGCCGAACGATCTCCGATACGGTCACACCGGCGATGTCCCGCACCACGACGCCACCGCGCGGGACCTCGTCATCGATCGCCACGGTCGCCAGGTCGTGCCGGCGAGGGCCATACACCCATACGACTTCGCCATGGACGAGTTGACGCGTTTGGGCTTCGTCCTGCCGTAACCTCACCTGCGGCCCCCGCTCGGTATCGTCGCGCCGAGTCCCGATGAACCCAACGACCTGCAGCGGGGGGTTGAACTGTCGAATCACAGGGCGAGTTGGAGCGCCAGGTAGTCGTTGGCCTCGCGCATCACCAAACGGCGCTCGCAAAGACCGTCGAGCGTGCGGGCGAGGTGATCGGGAGCCTCTCCCAACTCGGGCGCCAGGTCCGCGGCGCGCACCCGACCCCGTTTGTTCACGGCGTTGCAGGTGCGACGGAGCGTTTCTTCCAGGGGACCGACCACCCGCCACATGCCCTCGATGTCCTCCACGACCACGGCCACGCCATAGCGCTCGAGCACGGTCTCGATGGCTTCGAGGTGCGAATCGCCGACGCCGCGCACCAGCACGTAGACCTCTCGTGGGGCGGGTCCGTTGTGGATCTTGTCGAGCAATTTGCCCACGACCTCGTCGGCGCATGAGAAGTCCATCATGCCGACGGACGAGAAATCGATAATCGTTAGGCTTGGATCTGGCAGGTCGGCCAGCGCACTCTCGATCTCGCGCCGCACGGCGGCACCGGTCGATCGGGTGACGAGATTGGAGTACAGGTCGCAAACGGTCCGGTGCAGGACCGACCCAACATCGATGTAGTGAATCACCGCGCGACTACCCGTTCCGGTATTGTGATCTGAACCTGCGCACCAGGAAACGGCGGGAGGTTCTCGATCAACGCCTTGTCCGTATCCCACGTCGGCACAATGGCGATGCGCGCTGTGCCACTGCGCACCGTCAACTTGCCGTCCCATTTTCCCACATACCGGCGGACACCCGCCAGGCCCTGCCCGCGACCGGGGTCGCGGTACCGCGACACACCGCGCACCACGGCGTCTTCCAACGCCATGCCATCGTCCCAACGGTCGCTTCGTTTACGCCCCTGCGCCGATTCCAGTGACCGGCGAAAGCCGATCCCCGCGTCGCAGACGGCGATGACCACCACCCGTCGGCCCAACCGCTGCCGGTATCGATATGTCTGCACAGCCACCCACCCCCGCGCCTCGGCATGCTCCACGATATTCTGGCACACTTCGGATAGCGTCATGGCGAAACGCATCGTGGCTTGCGGGTCCAGGTTCAACTCGTTCACCAGGATCGCCTGCGCCTTGGATTGGATACGTTCGACCACGTCGTGGACGTCATCGCTCTTTTCGACGGGCGTGATTTCCAGCAAGACATTCGACTCGCCGGCGCCGTTGCGCGATCGCGGCACGTGGCCGTGCAGGTCGAAGACTTCCTCAGCGAAACGATAGAAACCGGCACGCTGCCAATAGCTGGCGGTTTCCTCGGTTTCCGGACCGGTGAAGTCGGCGCGCGTGGTCCGCGACTGCGCAAAGGTCAGGAGGGCAGTCAGGCCAAACGGCGAAGACCACCGCGTGTGCCGCGCATCGACCAGGACCTTTTGGTCGGTGGGAATCGGCGCCGCCTGTTCGAGCACCTGCTCAAACGTCTCGTCATCAAGTGATGGGGGAACGGTGATGACGGTGGTCACTGGGCGATCAACTCTCCACGTAGGTAGGCCGCGAGCCCACGGGCTCCTCGGAAGTCCACGTTGCGGACGGCCGCGGAAAGTGCGGCGTGTAACGCTTCGGAAAACATATCACCGGCCAAGAGCCGTGAGTAATAGGTCGCGCCAAAAACGTCACCGCATCCTGTCGGGTCCCCTTCGGTCTTGACAGCGCGCGGCGGAGGTGGAACTAGCGCCGTGGCGATGGTCCCGCCGATGCCAGCGAGACGTTGCCACGTCGCGCGATCGGCCAGCCGCTCGAAGCCAGGCGCATTGACGTACACCAATCCGCGACTGCCGAGCGTCACCACCAGCTGCTGGACGCCGCGGGCAATCGCCGTCGCCGCCAGCGACAACGGATCGCTGGCCATCATCGTCATTTCGTCCTCGTTCACCTGCACAATGTCCACGCAGGCGCACCACTCTGACGCGTTAGGCAGCGGACGCAAGGTGCGCAACCCATCCGGTTGAATCGCCAGCATCAACGAATGCAGGTCACCGTAGATCGGGCCCTTGAAGTGCTGCCGGATCAGCTGCGCGGTTTCCAGGTCCAGCTCAAACCCGCTGATGAGATTGATGTACAACGCGTCCAACCCCTGCAACAGCGGTTGCAGGGCGGGCCACGTCCACATCGGCACGCCACCGGACAGCGTCTCCGTTCGTCGCTCGGCGTTCGCGTAGCGCAGTTCCACCTGGTTCGTTCGCGCGTCGACGGAAATAGCGCCCGTTCCCGGCGCCAACCGCCGCAAGCCCGTCAGGAATTCTCGCGCCTGCGGCGCTCGGTCGTGGCCCACCTTGGCAATGGGGACGATGCTCCAATCGGCGGGGAGGGCCGCATCGAACGCCGCCAACGCATACGTGATGCCTCCCCACTCCTCGACCGGCATGGTGCGCACATCGCGACCGTGGATGACGTCCCAAACGAACGATCCCAACACGCCGACGCGCTTCACGTCAGAACGCTCACAGGTCAAACGTGTGGCGCCGAGCTCAAATGCCGCCCATCGCCTGCTGCTTGAACGTGGCGGCCGCCCCCACAATCCCGGCTGTGCCCGGCAGCGATCCTGGGACGATGCGACACGATGCCACCGCGGGTCGGAACGCCCGCTTCCGCACTTCCTTCCGTAGCGGTTCGAACAGCGGATCCCCGGCCTGGGTGACGCCCCCGGCAATCACCACCACGTCCGGGTTGAAGATGTTCAGCAGGTTGCCAATGCCCGCGCCGAGAAACCGTGCCGTCTCGCGCACGACATCCAACGCCAACTCGTCGCCCTTTCGCGCGGCCTCGTACACGATCGCGGCTGTCAGTCGCTCGAGGTGGCCACCAACCAGCTGGAACAGAAGCGAGTCGTCTTCGTCGCCTAACGCCTCACGCGCACGCTCGGCGATCGATGGCCCTGAGGCATATGCCTCCAGGCACCCATAGTTACCGCACTTGCAGCGCCGCCCGGTGATATCGATGGTCGTGTGGCCGATCTCGCCGGCAACGTCCGCCGCGCCATGGTATAGCTGGCCGTCGAGGATCAACCCACCCCCGATCCCCGTGCCAATTGTCATTCCCACCACGTTACGTCCGCCCCGCGCGGCGCCCAGCCACCACTCACCAAGCGTCGCGCAGTTCGCGTCGTTGTCGAGCGTCGCCTCCAACCCCACGCGCTCCGAGATGACGTCGCGCAGCGGAAAGTTCGTCCAGCCGAGGTTTGGCGTGGTGATCACGACCCCCTTCTCGCGGTCGAGCGGGCCGGGCGCTCCCACGCCCACACCGGCAAAGTCGGACCGCTTAGCGCCCGTTTCCGCGATCGTTTCGGCGATGACCGTGTCGATCATTCCCACCATGCGATCCACCACCGCGTCCGCACCTTGGTCGGCGCGCGTCATGGCGGAACGGAACGCGTGCGTCGTCTTCCCGTCCTCGGAAATCGCGGCGCCGACGAGATTCGTGCCGCCGAGGTCGACTCCAACGATGTAGCGCGTACGCTTCTTGGTCGGCATAGGTCCCGGGGGTGCCTGTTGCAGGTGACGAGCGTGCCGGTCAGAGCCCGGACAATCGCCGCACCATAAGATAGCTGCCAAGGACCACGATGAGCACTGCGAACCCCTGCTTGATGCGCCGCTGGGGCACGCGCCGACTGAATCGTGTGCCCACGACCGCGCCGAATGCCGCCACTGGCGTAAAGGTCGCGATCAGCGGCCAGTCGATGGGCACCAATCCGATGTATCCCGCAAACCCGCTGAGGGAATTCATGGTGATGATCAGCAGCGAACTGCCGACCGCCGCCTTGACCGGCACCTTGGCCAGAAGGACCAGCGCGGGGACGATCACGAATCCTCCGCCGGCGCCGATCAGCGACGTCAGCGTTCCCACGCCAACCGCCTGCAACGCGAGCAGAAAGCCGAATGTGCCCGGCCCTTCTTCGTTAGGTGCCGTCGTTCCCGGCTCCGGCCTGAGTGAGTCCCGCAACATGAAGAACGCCGCGCTGAACGCGAAAACCGCAAAGAGCCCCAGCTGCACCGAGGCCGGGACGGCATGCGTCAGCCGAGCCGTCACAAAGGCCGCCAGCATCGCAAAAAGACCGAACGGGATGGCGATGCGGAGTCGCACCGTACCCTGACGCCAATGCGTGAGGAATCCAATGAATGCGCTCATCCCCACCACGGCCAGGCTCATGGCAACCGCCGGCTTGGTGTCCACGTGGAACACATACAGGAAGATCGGAAGCGCCAAGATGGACCCCCCGCCACCGAGGAGTCCCAGCACAAATCCCACGAGCAGGGCGAGTATGAGTCCGAGCGCGTTCATTGGGTCGCGAGAAATGAACCCGTTCCCCGCGTGGCAGGGAACCCGGTGTTGCTAACGAATCGTCGGGCGGGCAAGGGCGCTTACCGCCGCGTACACCCGCTCCACGTCCAACTCCCGCATGCAGCGCCAGTGCCCAAGTGGGCATTTCGCCGGCCCGTGCGGGTCGCAGGGGCGACAGGTCAACCGCTCATGGCCGAGCGTGACCGATCGCGGTGCGAGCGGCCCAAAGCCGAACTCCGGCACCGTGGGGCCGAAAATCGTGATCGTCGGGGTGCCCACCGCGCTGGCCAAGTGCTGGGGCGCCGAGTCGTTGGTAACCAGCAGGAGGCAGCGGGCAATGAGGGCGGCGGACGCCAGCAGCGACAGCCGTCCCGTGGCGTCGACGGCCGCCCCAAAGGTGGCGTCGACGATCTCCTGGGCTAACCC
>JBGAJQ010000113.1:0-2758 GCA_044224875.1 Gemmatimonadaceae bacterium
ATGTGCTCGCGCAGGGCCTTGGCAACTGCCTCGGACTTCGAATGCACCTGGAGCTTCGCGTAGATGTTGCGCGTGTGAAACGCGATCGTCGGCGTGCTTACGCCCATTTCGGACGCGGCGGTCTTGTAGCTGTGGCCTTCGACGAGGAGCTTGAGCAGCAGCGTCTCCTGCGGGGTGAGCCGGTACTCGGCGTGCTCCGGCGGACGGAACTCGCGGAAGAGCGTGATGACCTTTCGCGCGACCTCGGGCGTCATCGGCGATCCGCCTTCCATGGCCTCCCGAACACACTCGACAAGGCGTGCCGGCGGCGTCTTCTTGAGCAGGTAGCCGCAAGCGCCTGCGCACATTGCCTCGAATATCTTCGCCGCGTCGTCGTAGATGGTCAGGACGATCGTGAGCAGGTTCGGGTGGCGCTCCTTGAGAATCCGGATTCCCTCGATACCCGACATTCCAGGTAGTCCGATGTCGACGAGTGCCACGTCGGGCATGTCTCCCGGAAGACGCTTCAACGCATCTTCCATTGAAGCGAACCCGCCCGTGCACCGGAATCCCTCCGACGCATCGATCAGATAGGCCAGCCCCTCGCGAATCTCACGCCGGTCTTCGATGATGGCTACGGTGATCAACTTCGCGGGCGGTCCCGCGTTCGAACCACCTCTGTTGCTGTTCATCCTGACTTGCCGGCCTCCTGATCCCGAAAGACCACCGAGGGAACCTGCGCTGAGTGTTCGATACGGGAACTCGCCGCCGCTGGGTCCACCAGGAGCGCCTGCGACTGCCAAGCGGCATCCTCAAGGTCTCCGTCGTACCACAGTCCGGGTCCGAGACCACGCAAAAAGATCCGCCCACCGAGCGGGCTCGCGCCTGCATGCTCGCCAGGCCGTATCCGTCGCTGCCGGCATCGGTGTCGAATCCGTGCCCGTCGTCGTGCACCCTGAGGACGAGCCATCCGTCGTCGACCGCGAGGTCCGATTCCACTGACGTGCACCCGGAGTGCTTGATCGCGTTGTTAACGCTCTCCTTGAAGACCAGATAGGCCTCGCGACGCTCGTCGGCGTCCACGACAACGCCATTCTCCGAGCTGGGCGCGCGAAAGTGGAATTCGACGTTCTGCGAGTCGGAGAGGTCGGCGCCGAACCTGCGGATTCGCTGAACCAGGTCGCCAAGGCGGTCTTCGGTGGGATTGATCGCCCACACCACATCGCTCATGGCATCCACGAGCTCGCGCGAAGTGGCAGCGATTTTCTCGACCAGGTCGGCCAGAACCGGATCGTTTGCTTCAGCCCGCGAGCGCGCGATCTCACTGAGGATGGCAATCTGCGTGAGGCTAGAGCCAATGTCGTCGTGGAGGTCCGTCGCGATGCGAGTCCGGATCCGCTCGACCTCGAGAAGGCGCGCAACGCGGGCGCGATGAAACCCGAAGACTCCAGCGCCCGCCAGCACGCCGAGGATGGCGAAGAACCACCAGCTCTGACCGACCGGAGGCGGCTCGGTCTCCACTGCGTTCCGGCGTCCTGGTGTCTGGATCGATCGCGCGGCCCGTCCCGGCGACAGGGCAACCACCACTACGAAAGAGGCGAGAAGAACACGCGCGTCGGCCCAGGGTCGCCGGCAGTGACCGCACGCTGGGCGGGATTAGACGTGGCCGCATGGTCCCACCTGTGGCTGCCAGCTGAACGGCCGATACCGGCGGGGGCGTGTCGGCTGCGCCACTGCTGGCGCCATTCACCTACCCGGAATTGGCGAACTGATTCGCCGCCGCCGATTGCATGCGCATGTGACGGCCGTCACATTGTTTACAGGGCGAGCGCCTTGAGTGAGCGCCGCTTTGGATCGACATCAGGACGAAGCCGAATCCAAAGCGGCGCTACGCGCCGCACTCCAAGGCGCTTCGCGCAATGGTCGTCAGGCCTTCGGTTCCCCAAGAACGACGCGGACGCGGTGCTCGCGCCCGTCGTGCGCGATCTCGACCCATCCGCCCGGTAGTCGATCGTGAACCCCTTCCACCATCGCGGCACGCAAGGATTCATCCGGAACCGCGATCCGCGTTTCGTGAACCCGAGCAACGACTCGAGTGCCACGCGATACATCCAGCTCGCCGAGCCCGTGTACCAGGTCCATCCGCCGCGCCCCGTGTGCGGAGCAACCGCATAGACGTCGGCAGCCACCACGTACGGCTCGACACGGTAGCGCGAGACGCCGGCTCTCGTCGTCGTATGCCGAACCGGATTCAGCAGGTTGAAGAGCTCGCCTGCCCTGTCTCCGTCTCCAAGCATTGCGTGCGCAAGCACGACCCAAATCGCGGCGTGCGTGTACTGGCCGCCGTTTTCCCTCACTCCCGGCACATACCCCTTGATGTACCCGGGCTCGAGGCTCGACCTGTCGAATGGTGGCGCCAGCAGCATCACCAGCCGGTCACCCAGATGCACCAGCAACTCGTCGACGGAGGCCATCGCGCGGCGCTGGCGCTCAACGTCACCGCCCCCCGATATCACCGACCAGCTCTGGGCAATCGAGTCGATCCGGCACTCCTGGCTACCAGCCGAACCGAGCGGCGTTCCGTCGTCGAAAAACGCGCGCAGATACCAGTCGCCGTCCCAGCCGTCTTCTTCGACTGCGCGCACCAGCGACTCTGCGTGCTCCCGGTATCGGACAGCGCGCTCCGGCTCACCCCTCCTGTCGCAAACGGCGGCAAACTGCATGAGCACCGATGAAAGGAACCACCCCATCCACACGCTCTCGCCGCGTCCATCGTGTC
>JBGAJQ010000081.1:0-21244 GCA_044224875.1 Gemmatimonadaceae bacterium
AGAACCTCCGAAATGGCCGAATTCAATCAGCGTCGCGTGCGCGCGGCGGTCATTCAGGCTGCGTCGATCCCCTTTGATAGCGCGGCGTGCGTCGAGAAGGCCGTGCGCCTCGTGGCCGACGCAGCGTCGCAAGGGGCAAAGATCGTGGTGTTTCCAGAGGCCTACGTCGGCGGCTATCCGAAGGGCCTCTCGTTCGGCCTTGTGGTGGGCGCCCGAGACCCTGCGGGGCGCGAGGAATTCCGCCTGTATCACGAGGCGGCGATCGATGTCCCCGGACCAGCGACGGCTCGTCTTGGCGAGGCAGCGGCTTCCGCCAGCTGCTACGTGGTGATCGGGGTGATTGAGCGCGATGGAGGGACGAACTACTGCACCGTGCTGTTCTTTGGTCCCGACGGGGCACTGCTTGGAAAGCATCGGAAACTCATGCCAACCGCGATGGAGCGGATGATCTGGGGTTTCGGCGACGGGTCCACGCTCACCGCGATCGACACGCCGTATGGACGCCTTGGCGCGGCAATTTGCTGGGAGAACTACATGCCGATGCTGCGCATGGCCATGTATGGCAAGCAGGTGACGATCTACTGTGCTCCAACTGCCGACGACCGTGAAACGTGGTTGTCCACCATGCGACACATCGCGCTGGAGGGGCGATGCTTCGTGCTGTCGGCGTGCCAGTTCATCAGACGGGAGGCGTTCCCCGCGACCGTGCGACAATCGCTGACGAACGACGTCCTCATGCGCGGCGGCAGTGTGATCGTGGGTCCGCTCGGTGAGGTGCTGGCTGGACCTCACTTCGAGGGCGAGACGATACTCGCCACCGACCTCGACCTGGATGACATTGCGCGATCGCGGTTCGATTTCGACGTCACGGGACACTACGCGCGTCCCGACGTGTTTCAACTGACGGTGAACGAGGCCGCGACACCGCCGGTCGTGATTCGTTCGGCAGCTCCATCAGTCGGCAACGAGTGAGGTCGTGCATGCGTGTCGCTGTGTTTGGGAGCGGGGCCGTCGGCGGGTACTTTGGCGGGCGACTGGCGGAAGCCGGCGAGGACGTGACCTTTATTGCCCGCGGTGAGCACCTGCAGGCCATCCGGCGTGACGGGCTCCACGTGACAAGCATCGCCGGGGACTTTGTCGTGCTTCCGGCGCGAGCTACCGACGATCCGGCAACCATCGGGCCCGTCGATCTCGTGCTCGTCGGCGTAAAGGCGTGGCAGATTGGCGAGGTGGCGCGTGCCATGCACCCCTTGATTGGCCCCTCGACCCTGATCGTGCCGCTGGAGAACGGTGTGGAAGCGCCAGCCGAACTCGCTCAGGTGGTCGGTGCACAACATGTGTTAGGCGGCCTATGCCGCATACTGGCCTACGTGACGGCTCCCGGGAGAATCCACCACGCCGGCATTGAGCCGTACTTCGCCTTTGGTGAACTGGACGGCACGCAGTCCAACCGCGTCGAGCAGCTACGACGCGCATTCTCCAGTGTGCGAGGGGCACGTATCGAGGTACCTGACGACATTCGATTGGCGATGTGGACCAAGTTCCTCCTCATTGCCTCATGGAGCGCGTTGGGTGCGCTCACTCGTGCGCCTATTGGCGAGTTGCGCGCCATCCCGGAGACGCGCGAGCTGATGCTCCAGGCGTTGCGAGAGATCTGTGCGGTGGCCGCCGGACAAGGCGTGGCGCTCCCCGCCGACAGTGCGGCGCGAGCCCTCGCCTTCGCTGACACACTTCCACGTGACGGCACGACCTCGTTGCAGCGTGATGTGATGGCCGGGCGTCCATCCGAACTCGAGGCGCAAGTCGGCGCCGTGGTCCGACTCGGCGACGCCGCGCAGGTCGACGTTCCGCTCCATCGCACGATCTACGCCGCGTTGCTGCCCCAGGAGCGACGAGCGCGCGGCCAAACGTAGGTGCTGGACGCGAAGGGGCGGACGCGACCCGCTGTTACACGAGGCGCTTTTCGAACCAGTGATTCGCGTACGGATCGTCGTTGAACGCTGCCACCTCAACGTAGCCGTTGTTCCGGTACATCTGAATGGCTTCGGTCAGCGAGCGATTGGTCTCCAGCCGCAAGGTGGTCAAGCCGAAACCTCGTGCCTCGGACTCGAGGGCATGGAGCATCCGGCGGCCAAACCCAGCGCCGCGTACATCCTCAGATACCCACATCCGCTTCAGGGAGCCGAGGCCAGACCCGAGGATCTTGAGCGCGCCGCAAGCCACGGCCTCGCCATCGGCGATCGCCAGCAGCAACACTCCCGCCGGCGGCCGCAGATCCGTGTCGTCAGCTGCAATACTCTTGCCAGGATCGAACCCTTCAGCAAACCGTTGGTCGAGCTCGGCGAAGTACTGTGCCATGCACCACCGGGCCGGTCCACTGGCGGGGTCCGCGCGCTCGATGCGCGCACCCGATGCCCGGAGCAACCGGTGAACCTCGGCCATGGCCGACACCAGGCGGTCGCGTTGTGAGTCCGGCAGCGGTTCCAGGATCCCTTCAGCCACCGAATCTGAACGACGATCCATTTCCTCATACTCCGCGACTCCCGCCGGGGTGAGCGTCGCCCGCCGCACCCGCTCATCGCCAGGTTCAACCGTGAGACGGATGAGCCCCGCTGAGTCGAGCGACTGGACGATGCGGCTCAGGTACCCTGAATCGAGCCCAAGGCGAGCGCGAAGGTCTCGCAGGTTCGTGCCTTCCTTGCCGATCTCGAATAGCACCCGCGACTCGCCAAGAGGCCTGTCTCGACCAAGGAAATGATCTTCTAGCGCCCCCGCGCGTTGCGTCACGAGTCGGTGGAAGCGACGAACATGGCCTACGTGGTCGTTTCTCATTCTCTGACTATCGTCAGAGAACGGCCTATCGTCAATATCGGTGGGGCATTAGCTCGACGCGGCCAGTCGTCTCTCGTACCGCCAGACCTCCACCGGGAAGGGACCTTCCTCGGTTTCGGCCTCGTTGATCATGGTTCCCACGCGCTCCCAACCGGACTTCTCGTAGAATCTGGCGGCGCGATCGTTACCGATGGCACAGGCCAACCAGGCCACGCGGATGCCCAGCGCCGCCATGTGAGTCTCGGCGTCCCGAATGAGTGCGGCGGCGGCTCCGGTGCCCCTCCCCTCCGGCGACACGTAGAGCTGGTAGAGCTCGTCGCCCTTGATCATGCAAAAGCCGACCGGGTGGCCGACAGGGCCAACGACGCGAGTAGAGGCGAGCCCGTACTCCAGTCGATGACACAGGCTTTCCAGCGTGCGCAAACGCGCCAACGCTTCTGGCAAGATGTGAGCGTGGGCGTCGCGCCACCCGCTGTACCAGATCTGTGCGAGCTTGTCGAGATCGTCATGCGTCGCGGCTCGGACCATCACGGTGAAACCTCGCGGAAATGAGTGTTGCCCGTGTCCGATGCTCCGCCGTCCGCCAAACGGAAATTTCCTCCCGTCATCCGGATGTCGTATCGGGTTACGAGCCTAAGTAAGCCCCAGGCAGCGTACGACGGTAGCAGAGCGACTCCTGCGCGCAGAAACATCCCGCGGGCGCGCCCAAACGGCTCGTACTTGACCCAACAACGTCGTGCGATACGCCCACTCGAGTCGCACTTCGCGCCAAATGTGACGGTTCACTACGCCAACTTGCCTCCCAGCTGTATTGCGACCGTCGGCGAAGTCCGTGTGAGTTTGCAGTTTGCATCTCGGCTTGTCACGCGGGTGGTGCCAGCGCAATCGATTGCGGTTAGGCACCATGAAGTGGGATCGGGCCGTGCATTGTCCGACCGCTTGTCAGGGACGCCCCGACCCATAATTTGGAGCGGCTTTTACTGTATCCGGATACTGCTGGGTTGGTCTGAATTGGAGATCTACCCCCCTCCGAGAGCCCCCCGGTTTTTCTCGCTTCGGGAGCGGTGAAACGTAAATCACGCGTCCGTTGCGACATGGTCCGATGTATTTGTTTCAGGTCCAACGATTTGAACCGGTGATGTTGTCGCGGTTTGACGAGGTCTCGTTAGGTACGCTCCCGGAGGTTGGCCGCGTGCATGCGGCCATCCGGCGTGCGTGCACGCCGCACACACAACGGGTTCCCTCACCACGAATGGTTCACGCCCGCTGATCGATCGCGGCGCGCCACGCGTGGTGCCGGAGCATAGCCACTCACCCTGAGGAGACAGACGCGATATGAGACTCCCTCGTTTCATGACCGGAGCGCTGCTTGGTGTCGTTGCAGCAGCAACGGCCGCCGCGCAGGGAACGGGTACCATCCGTGGTAAGGTGATCGCTGAAGGCACGGCACAGCCGTTGTTTGGCGTGACCGTTTCATTCGGCGGCCGCGGCACACAGACGAAAGAAGATGGCACCTACCGATTGACGGGGTTACCGGCCAGCACGGATTCCGTGCGCTTCCACCTGATCGGTTATGCGCCGAGCGCGCGGTCGGTGACGATCGCCGCGGGGCAGACGGTCACGCTGGACCTGACGATGAGCGCCCAAGCAGTGAACCTGGCGGCCGTGGTCGTCACTGGATACGGTGAGCAGCGCGCCGGGAACATCACGGGCGCGGTGTCGCAGGTTTCCACCGCCGGCTTCAACACTGGACGGATCATCTCCACGGAACAGTTGATCCAGACGAAAGTTGCCGGCGTGCAAGTGGTCGACAACAATGAGCCGGGCGGAGGCCTGTCGATCCGCATCCGCGGCGCCACCTCCATCAATGCAAGCTCGGATCCGCTCTTTGTCATCGACGGCGTACCGATCGGCGGGGGCGCTGGCGCTGGCCTTTCCGCCGGCCGCAACCCGCTGAACTTCCTGAATCCGGATGACATCGAGAGCGTGACGGTGTTGCGCGATGCATCGGCCGCCGCCATCTACGGCGCGAACGCGGCGAACGGCGTCGTGCTCATCCAGACGAAGTCGGGCCGCGGCAAGCCGCAGGTCGAGTATACCGGCAGCCTGTCCTCATCCTCGGTCACGCGCCTGCCGAGCATGTTGAACGCCACCCAATTCCGGGCGGCTGTTACCCAGTACGCACCGCAGAATGTCGGACAGTTGGGATCAGCGACCACGAACTGGTTCGACGAGGTGGACCGCACCGCGATCGGCCAGGACCACAACGCGAGTGTCTCGGGATCGGGCGAGAACCTGAACTGGCGCCTGTCGGGCGGGTTCTTGAACCAGGACGGCATCATCCGCGGCACCACCACGCAGCGCGTCTCGCTCGGGTTGAACCTGGAGAACCGCCTGTTCGACGACCAGTTAATCGTGCGACTGTCGCAACGCGGATCGCGTGCCTCCGACAAGTTCACGCCGGGTGGTGTGCTTTCCAACGCGGCACAGATGGGGCCCACGCAGCCGGTCACCAGCACGACGGCGTCCACGGGATACTACGACTGGCCGGGGAACAACCTGCAATCGGCGGACAATCCGGTGGCGATCCTCAACCTCGCCAAAGACAAAGGCGTAACGTACCGCAGCATCGGCAGTGTCGGAGCGGAATACAAGGTGCCCTTCGTCGATGGATTGAAGGCCAACCTCAACCTGAACTACGACCTGACGCGAGCTGATCGCTTGACGTTTACGCCCAGCGTGCTGCACAGCCAGACGAAGTCTGGACAGAACGGGTCGGACTACCGCGCGAACCAGAGCCAGACGAACCTCGGGCTGGAGACCTACCTGAACTACACCGCGCCGATCCGCGTGCTGCCAGGCGAGATTGACCTGACGGGCGGTTATTCGTACGGCGACTCGCACGCAGAGTATCCGTACTACCTGGCCACGGGATTGAGCACGAATCTGCTGGAAGGCAATGGCGTGGCGGCGGCCCGGACCGTACAGAACGTGCAGGACATTCAGGAGAGCCGGCTGATCTCGTTCTTTGGCCGTGCGAACTACAACTATCAGGATCGTTACCTGCTTGGCGGCAGCGTCCGGCGGGACGGCTCGTCACGATTCGGTCCGGACAACCAGTGGGGCTTATTCCCCGCAGTGTCCGCCGGATGGCGCATCTCGCAGGAGCCGTTCATGAAGGGCATCAAGGGCCTGTCGGACCTCAAGCTCCGCGCCTCGTGGGCCAAGACGGGGAACCAGGCCTTCGCGAACTACCAGCAGTACGCGACGTACGTGTTAGGCGATGCGCAGACACAGGTCCCGTTTGGCACCGGATATGTGTCGACGATCCGTCCCGGTGCGTACGACCCGAACATCAAGTGGGAAAGCACCAAGTCGACGGACTTCGGTCTCGACTACGCCCTGTGGGGCTCGCGCGTGTCCGGCAGCTTCGACTGGTATCGCAAGAGCACGGATGACCTGATCTTCACGGTTCCCGTTGCCGCCGGCACCAACCTGTCGAACTTCGTGACCACGAACATCGGCAGCATGAAGAACCAGGGAGTGGAGTTCAGCGTGAGCGCCGGTCTCCTACGTGGCGGCGGCTCGTCGTTGAGTTGGACGGCTGATTTCACGGCCAGCCACAACACCAACGAGCTCGTCAGCATCAACCCGGTCTTCGGTGCGAACGCCAAGCTCCAGCAAATCCTCACCGGCTTGGTTTCCGGGGGCGTCGGCACCTTCATTCAGGTGCTGCAGCCCGGCCGTCCGATCAACTCCTTCTACGTCTACCAGCACCGGACCGGTGCCAACGGCAAGCCGGTCTACGCCGAGGGCACGGGTGCCGACACGGCCATGTACGTGGACCAGAACAACGACCACGTCATCAACCAGGACGACCGTGTGGCATTCAAGGATCCGTCGCCCAGCTGGATCTTCGGGCATTCGTCCTACCTGTCCTACCGGAACCTTGGCTTGAACGTCACGTTGCGCGCCTACCGCGGGAACTACGTCTACAACAACGTCGCGTCCAACCTCGGCACGTATGCGGAAGTGACGCGTGCCTCACCGTACAACCTGCACTCGTCCGTGTTAGCGACCGGGTTCAAGACGCCGCAGTATCTCTCGGACTACTACGTCGAGGACGCATCGTTCATCCGGATGGACAACATCACGCTGAGCTACCTGGTCACGTATCGCGGCCAGCCGCTTCGCTTGTTCACGACCCTCCAGAACGCCTTCACGATCACGGACTACAGTGGCGTCGATCCAACGGCGGGCCTGAACGGTCTCGATAACAACGTCTATCCCCGCTCGCGCACGTTCAGCACGGGGCTGAGCGTCCGCTTCTAACTCACGACCCACACGAGGACCAACACATGCGAACGAGAATTTCGAGAGTGCTGGCCGTGGCGACGGCCGTGATGTCGACGGCGCTCGCCGGCTGCACGGACCTGACGGTGGCCCCCAAGAGCACTGTCACCGATGCCAACGTGTTCAGCGATCCGGGATCGTATCAGTCGTTCATCGCTAGGGTGTACTCCGGACTCGCGGTGAGCGGGCAACAGGGCCCCGCCGGACGCCCCGACATTCAGGGGATCGACGAGGGCTTCTCGCAGTACCTGCGTCTGTATTGGGAAGCCGAAGAACTTCCAACCGATGAAGCGGTCATCGGCTGGGGAGACGTCGGACTTCCCGAAATGAACACGCAGACGTGGGCGGTGACCAACAGCTTCGTCGTGGCGATGTACTATCGGGTGTTCTTCCAAGTGGGTATGGCGAACGAGTTCCTGCGCCAGACCACGGACGCGAAGCTGGCCGGCCGCGGCCAGACCAGCACGACGTTGCTGGCGCAGGTCAAACAGTATCGTGCCGAAGCTCGGTTCCTTCGTGCATTGAGCTATTGGCATGGCATTGACCTGTTCGGGAACATTCCGCTGGTCAAGGAGACCGATGAGCTGGGATCCACGCCGCCGAAGCAGGCCACGCGACAGGAGATCTACAACTTCATCGTGAGCGAACTGCAGGCGATTCAAGCCGACCTGCCGACCCCGGGCGCCAATGCGTACGGGCGGGCGACGAACCTGGCGGCGCAAATGCTGCTGGCGAAGCTGTACCTGAACGCGGCCGTCTACACGGGGACCGCGAACTACTCCGGTGTCCTGACGGCGCTGGCGCCCGTGCTGGGTGGACCATACACGCTGGACGCCAACTGGAGGCGGATGTTCCAGGCTGACAACAACGCTTCGCCTGAGATTATCTATGCCATTCCCCAGGACGGATTGAAGACTGAAACGTGGGGTGGCATGACATTCGTCGTGCACGCGTCGTGCGGCGGGAGCATGGATGCCTCAGCGTACGGCATCGACGGCTGCTGGTGGGGGCTCCGCCTCAAGCAGCAGTCGTACAACCTCTTCGGCCAGGGCGACAAGCGCGGAAACGTCTTCTATTCCAACGGACAGGCCGTGAATGTGGCCAGCATCGGGAACTTCAACGATGGCATCGCCGCGCCCAAGTTCTCCAATCGTACGTCGACCGGTGCCGCCGGCTCGCACCCGACGCACGTAGACACGGACTTCCCGGTGTTCCGTCTATCGGATGCCTACCTGATGTACGCGGAAGCCGTGTTGCGGGGCGGTGGTGGAAGCCGCGCACAGGCACTGACCTATGTGAATGCCCTTCGCACCCGCGCGTATGGCGATGCGAGTGGCAATATCACGGACACGCAACTCACGCTCGACTTCATTCTCGACGAGCGTGGTCGCGAACTCCTTTGGGAAGGCCATCGCCGGACGGACCTTGTCCGCTACGGCAAGTTCACCGGTGGCAGCTACATCTGGGCCTGGAAAGGCGGCGTTGCAGCTGGCAAGAGCACGGACGCCTATCTGAACCTCTATCCAATTCCCGCCAACGAGCTGGTGGCCAATCCGAACCTCAAGCAGAACACGGGCTACTAGGCCCGCACGTGTCGTGACACCCTCTTCCTCCGAGCGTCGCCCGTCCGGGTGGCGCTCGGAGTGGCTCGTCCGATGTATACGCCGGATGCCCCGGTCGCTGATTGCGACCGGGGTTCTTTGTGCCGTGACGGTAGCGTGCAGCGGTGAGGAAGTCACCAAGCCCGCGGGAGGTGGCAATCCCCCACCCGAACGCCCATCGCTGGCGCAGACCTACCGCCCCTCCGGACACATGGCGTCAGGCGATGTGCTGGTGCACCTGTTCGACTGGAAGTGGAACGATATCGCCACGGAGTGCGAGACTGTTCTCGGGCCGGCCGGTTTCAAGGCAGTGCAGGTGTCCCCACCGCAGGAACACAGTATCGTCCCCAGTCACGACTGGAGCGAACGTTACCAACCCGTCAGCTACAGCGTTGAACGAAGCCGATCGGGGACGGGGCCAGAGTTCCGCACCATGATCGCGCGCTGCAAGGCAGTGGGCGTCGATATCATCGTCGACGCCGTCATCAACCACATGACGAACTTTCCCAGCCCGGGCGTGGGAAGCAACGGCACGGCCTACACCAAGTACAACTACCCCGGGCTCTACTCGGCCACCGACTTCCACCCCGCGTGCGCCATCTCGAATTACCAGGATGCCGCGAACGTTCAGGACTGCGAACTGTTTTCGCTTCCAGACCTGAACACGAGCCTGGAGTCCGTGCGTCAGAAGATTGCCGGCTACCTGATTTCGCTGGCACGCATGGGCGTGGCGGGTTTCCGCATCGACGCCGCCAAGCACATCCAGCAAGTGGATCTGGACAACATCATCCGGATCGCAACGGAGACGTTGGTTGGGGAAGGCAAGCCGATCCCGTACTTCTTTCTCGAGGTTGTTGGTGGAGCTGGCGAGGCACTGTCGCCACGAGATTACTTCGGCGAGGGATACAGCTCAGGTGGCGCCTCGGACATCACGGAGTTCACCTTCACCGGCGTCGGCAACAAGTTTCGCGGGGTTGGTGGTGAGCACATCTCCCAGCTCAACCCGAATGGCACGCCGGGAAATCGATTCTCCGATGTGGCATGGGGACTCATGCCGTCCGACAAGGCGGTGGTGTTCTTGCAGAACCACGATACCCAGCACGATTGCGGCATCGGCTATCGAAATGGCGATACCTTCCGTCTGGCCAACGTCTGGATGCTCGCGCAACCCTACGGCTATCCCTCGATCCTCTCCAGCTTCGCGTTCGACTGTCCCACGGGCAATTCGCAGGGGCCGCCGTCCGACGCTGAGGGCAACACCAAGGACCTCATCTGCGCCTCGTCACTGGAGACGGCGACAGTTGGGCAATGGGTGTGCGAGCATCGCGATCCGTCGATCCGCAACATGGTCCGATTCCGACGCGTGGTCGCCGGCACCGATATCACGAATTGGTGGGACAACGGCGCAAACGCCATTGCGTTCTCGCGCGGGGACAAGGGATTCGTGGCGATCAACAACGAGGCCAGCACGCTCGCCACGACGGTGACGACGAGTCTTCCCCCCGGGGGTTACTGCGACCGGATCACGGGCGGTCTCGCTCCAAGTGGGACTGCCTGCGTCGGGACCACAGTGATTGTTGGTGCTGACGGGTCGATCCAGCTCACCCTTCTATCCCGCGTTGCAGTGGCCATCGACCTCACGACCGCTCACCGCTTCGTGGCCGTCGACGTCACGACCAAGAAATGAGACATGCGCTATCGATGGTGATTGCATGCATGATCATCGCGTGCGGTCGAGCAGCGTCCCCGCCGTCAATCGCGTCCGCGCCACCGTCGTGGACGCACGGCGCTGTCTGCTACGAGGTATTCGTCCGCTCATTCGTCGACAGCAACGGCGACGGCGTCGGCGATTTGAATGGACTCATCTCCAAACTCGACTACATCAACGACGGGAACCCAGCGACCCGCACGGATCTTGGCGCCGCCTGCATCTGGCTCATGCCGATCGCCGAATCGCCGAGCTATCACGGATACGACGTCAGCGACTATTACCGCGTGAAGCCGGAGTACGGCACGAACGAGGACTTCAAGCGCCTGATGACCGAGGCGCACCGGCGGGGAATTCACGTGCTCGTGGACATGGTGTTGAACCACGCCTCCAGCGACCACCCGAGCTTTCAGGCCGCGTTGCGTGACACCACCTCACACTTCAGGAGCTGGTACCGCTTCGCTCACTCGGCGGACGGCAAGGGTCCGTGGGGCCAGGATGTGTGGCATCGGTCGCCGGTGCGCGACGAGTACTACTACGGCGTCTTCTGGAAGGGGATGCCGGACCTGAACTACGAGTCGCCGGAGGTACGCGAGGAGGCGAAGAAGGTGGCGACCTACTGGCTTCGCGACATGGGGGTCGACGGGTTTCGGTTGGATGCGGTGCCCTATCTCGTGGAACAGGGGGCATGCCTAACGGGTTGTGATGGCACCCACGCGTTTCTTCGCGAGTACGCGGCCCACATTCGCTCGGTGGCTCCCGACGCCTATTCCATTGGCGAGGTGTGGGGGACGGTGGACACGCTGGTGCACTATTACCCGAACGAGCTGACATCGTATTTCGTCTTTGAGCTGGCGGATTCCCTGGTGGCGGCCGTCAAGCGCGGCACGCCGGGCGGACTCCTCGCCGCCTACGAGCGACTTCAGCAGCTCCAACCGTCCTATCGCTGGTCGCCCCTGCTCAGCAACCACGATGGCACGCGCAGCATGACCCTGTTTGGCGGCGACGAGCGCCGCGCGAAGGTGGCCGCCACCCTGCTACTGACGTTGCCGGGGCTGCCCTTCGTGTACTACGGTGAAGAAATCGGCATGACTGGCGACAAGCCGGATGAGCGACTGCGCACTCCGATGCAATGGAGTGCCGTCCCAGGTGGAGGGCTCGGATTCACGACCGGAAAGGCCTGGGAGAGCGCCCAACCAGACTCACTGCGAGTCACCGTTGCCGGGCAGGACGCCGACTCGGCGTCGTTGTTGAACCTGTACCGTCGGCTTATCCCGTTACGTGCCGCGAACGAGGCGATTGCGGCCGGTGACCTCACGCCGCTCCGCACGACCGACAGCAGTGTCATCGGGTTTGCACGTCGCGCTGGCCCAGCCACCGTGCTGGTGGTAGCGAACCTTGGATCTCGACCCGCCAGCAGCGCGATTAGTTCGGCGCCGGGCTTGCTACCGAGTGGAGCCTACGGCATGCAGGAGCTGGTTCACGACGTTGCGGTGGCGTCGCTGACAGTGGCAGCTGACGGATCGCTGCAGGGCTATCGACCGGTCGCCAGGGCGTTGACCCCCGGTGAATGCCTGGTGCTGACACTGATGACACCAACAGGCATGAACAGTACTGGCCGCGCCCTGCCGGCGGGCCTGAACCCCGACAAACCAAAGTGAGCCACGTGACTACCCGTCGTTCCTGTTGGCCAGTTCGAATGCCAGTGGGGCTTCCTTCGCGTGGGTGGCGGTACACCCCAACATGGAGTGTCCGTCGGGCCCGAGGCTGGAGCGCGGCCCTCCTGCTCGCGGTAGCGCCGCTTCAACTCGGTGCCCAACGCGTGCGCTATTCGATGGACCCGGAATGGCGATTCACACTCGGCGATCCAGCCAACGCGCAGCAGCCTGGATTCAATGACCGGTCGTGGAGGCGGCTGGACTTGCCGCATGATTGGAGTATCGAAGGATCACCGCGTCAGGACGCGCCCGGTGGCGGGCGGGTGGGCTACTTCCCCACGGGGGTGGGCTGGTATCGGAAGGCGTTCAAGCTGCCGGCGAGCGCCGCGGCTGATCGCCACCGGGCGATCGAGTTCGACGGCATCTATATGAATGGGGAGGTGTGGCTCAACGGGGTTTCGCTTGGGCGACGTCCCTACGGATACTCGTCTGTCGCTTACGACATCACGGACAAGGTGACACCTGGCGAGAATGTAGTCGCGGTTCGCGTCGACAACTCCCGGCAACCCAACTCACGTTGGTATACGGGGAGCGGCATCTACCGGCATGTGTGGTTGACGGTGGCGCGTTCGGTACACGTCGGGCACTGGGGAACGACAGTAACCACTCGCATGCTCGACTCCACGACGGCCTCGGTTGCCGTGCGAACACGTCTGGAGAACACGGGACGACTCGTTCGCCGCGGAGTGCTTCGGCTGGTGGTCATCGCGCCCGATGGTCAGGAGGTCAACCGCACGACAGCAGACTTTGAACTGCCGGCGGGTGCCAGTCGTGAGATCGAGCAGGACATTGACGTGCCATCGGCACAGCGCTGGTCGGTGGAATCACCCGCCCTCTATTCCGTTCGTACCGAAGTGGTGGACCCGTCGCGCCCAACCATCCTCGTGGACACGACGCGCACGTCCTTTGGGATTCGCACCGTCGCGTTCGACAAGGATCGCGGTTTTCTCCTCAACGGTCGACGCGTGAAGCTGAAGGGGGTGAACCTCCATCATGAGGCAGGAGCGCTTGGAGCTGCCGTTCCGGAGGAGGTCTGGCGCCAGCGACTGGAGACCATGAAGGCGATGGGAGTGAACGCGATTCGCACATCGCACAATCCTCCAGCGCCGGAGTTTCTTGACCTCTGCGATCGACTCGGCCTGCTCGTGATGGACGAGGCGTTTGATGAGTGGACCTTTGGAAAGGTCGACGAGGGATATCACAAGTACTTCGCCGAGTGGTCGGAGCGGGATGTCGTCGACTTCGTACGACGGGATCGTAACCATCCGTCCGTGGTGCTGTGGAGCGCCGGCAACGAGATTGGCGAGCAGAGCTCGCCTATCGGGGTGGGCGTGTTGCAGCGATTGCTGGATCTATTCCACCGCGAAGATCCCACGCGTCTCGTGACCACGGGGAACGACCAGATTCACGCCGATGGTACGGCGGCGACCACCGCGTTCCTGAATGCGCTGGATGTCGTCGGCTACAACTATGTGGACCGCTGGCACGAGCGCCGGGAATTGATGGCGGAAGAAGACCGGCACGCGCATCCCGACTGGAAGATGGTGGGGACGGAGAGTGGGTCCATCTTCCAGAGTTTTGACGAGCGTTACTCACTCGGCGACGATCCACAGGTCGTGGCGCCGAACTATAACACCGCGATGGTGCAGGCCGAGCGCGTGTTGAAGTGGGTCACGACGCACGATTTCTTCGCCGGCAACTTTATGTGGACCGGTTACGACTACCTGGGAGAGAGCGAGTGGCCGTTCAAGGGCTTTGCGTCGGGGATGGTCGACATCACCGGTCGGCCGAAGGACGCGTTCTACCTTTACCAAAGCCAATGGACCAGCCAGCCCGTGGCGCACCTGTTCCCACACTGGAACTGGCCGGGCCGTGACGGTCAGGTGATTCCCGTCGTCGCCTATTCCAGCTGCAACACCGTCGAGCTGTTCTTGAACGGACGCTCGTTGGGCGAAAAGCGGATGGAGTTCCCGGCGCAGGGGACGTCGGGCGGGTGGAATAGCTACGCCTTGCCGCAGGTGCGTTCCACCACGAACGACCTGCATGTGACATGGGATGTTCCGTATGTGGCCGGCACGTTGCGCCTTGTGGGGAAGAACCGGAACGGTGCGGTTGCCTGTGAGGACGCGGTAAGGACGGCCGGGCCAGCCGCGGGCATTCGCCTAACGACTACGCACTCCACAGTCACGACGAGTACTGGCGATGTGGCGTTGGTGACCTTTGAGGTCGTGGATACGGCAGGGACCGTCGTACCAACCGCCGAAGACGTCGTGCATTTTGCCGCGACTGGAGCAACGATTGTCGCAGCGGACAACGCCGACTTGCACGCGCGTGAGCGCGAGATGCCGGGACAGGGGCGAGCGTACAATGGACGTGGTTTGGTGATACTGCGGGCGAGTGCACCCGGCACGCTCACGTTGACGGCGAGCGCGCCGGGGTTGGCCGAGGCTTCCCTGAGCATCCAGGTAAAGCCTGGCAATGCACCGCCGATCATTCGTGCCGTGCGATGAGCAAATGGTGCGGGTGGGGTGCCGGACTGCTCTTCGTCTGGCACCTGGCGGCCTGCGGCGGGGAGCCCACCGACTCCAGTCAAGTCGCTCCTCCCGATACGACGTCGTCTGCGCCGGCCGCCGTGACATTCCGAGGTGCCGACGTCTCCGCGCTGGCGCGGATCGAGCAGGCTGGCGCGTCGTTCCGGAATGGTGCGCAGACCGGCGATGCCGTCGCGCTGTTGCACACAAGTGGCGTGAACCTCTTCCGCCTTCGCCTATTCGTCTCGCCGAATGGGCAGGACGTGCAGGTCAACGACCTCGAGTACACCGTGAGGTTGGCTATACGCGTGAAGGCGAGTGGCGCGGCGTTCATGTTGGACCTGCATTTCTCCGACACCTGGGCCGATCCCGGGCACCAACTGATCCCGGCATCGTGGCCCGCACAGCCGTTTGACTCGTTGGAGCTGCAAGTGGAATCCTACGTTCGCGACGTCATGGCTCGGCTGCGTCGCGAGGGTGTGTTGCCGGCGTTTGTCCAGGTTGGCAACGAGGTGGACACGGGGATGCTCTGGCCAATGGGTCATGTTGGAGGTCCCGATGATGTTCCTGCGCAGTGGGAACGATTCACGCGACTACTCAAGGCTGGTGTTCGCGGGGTTCGAGCGGGATCTGTCGTGGGCGACTCACTGCGCGTGGTTCTCCACTACTCCCAAGGTGGGGACGCCATCGGTACGCAGTGGTTCTTCGACCATATCGCTGCCGCAGGCGTCGAGTACGACGTGATCGGCTTTAGCTATTACCCATGGTGGCACGGATCACTGGCGAATTTGGAGGCCAACCTGCGACAAGCCGAGTCGCGCTTCGGACGAGATCTCATGGTGGTGGAGACGTCTTATCCGTGGCGTTCCGGTGGGTGGGAGGGTTTCGCAACGAATCGCGGTCCCATGGTATGGGCCACGACCCCCGCCGGTCAGGGGCAATTCGTGAGGGACCTCCGCGCCGTCATGGCACGTGTGCCCAATCGGCACGGGATCGGTATCGTATGGTGGTATCCCGAGGCCGTGGTCGTTCCGGGGCTGTTTGTGTGGGGCGGAGGTTCCGTGGCCTTGTTTGACGACGGCGGCAACATGCTACCGGCAGCCACGTTGTTAGGCACTCACTGAGGTACGTCATGAACTGGGCGCGCGCGAGTCGTTGGTACGCGATGTGTGGTTTGCTGGGTCTTGCCGGTGCGCGAATGGAGTCGCAATCCGTGCCACGGCCTTCCAACACCTTGGCGACACGGCAGGTCTATCTCGATAGCCTGGGCGTGATTCGCTGGAGCGACGACCGCAGCGAGGTGGCGCTGTACGGTGCGAACTACGTGTTGCCGACGGCGTCCGACTATCGCGCTGCCGGATACGTGGGCGGCAATCGCAAGCAGATGATCGACCAAGACATGGCGCACTTCGCGCGCATGGGGTGGGATGGCCTGCGCCTGACCTTTTGGGGAGACTGGGAGGCATCTGACAGCGTCGGCAACCTCATCGCCAACGAGCACCTGGACCTCCAGGACTATCTCATTGCCCGGGCGCGCGAGCGTGGCATCTACATGCTCTTCAGCCCAATCCAGCTTTACGGAAGCAACTGGCCCGATGCGTTAGGCGACGAATCGGCGCCGGGTTTTGGGCGCCACTTCGGCAAAGGGCGGATGGGTACGGACCCGGCGGCCATCGCCGCGCAAGTGAATTACCTGCGGCAGATCCTGAACCACGTGAACCCGTATACGGGTGTTGCGCTCAAGGACGAGCCATCGATCTTGTTCATTGAGCTGGTGAACGAACCCTGGCACCACCCCGAAGACGAGAAGGGCTCCATCGCCTACTTCAACGCCCTCACCGATGCCGTACGGAGTACCGGCTGCAACAAGCTGATCTTCTACAACGTCAGCCAGGATTTTCGCATCGGCGAGGCGATCCGGAAGTCGCGCGTGCAGGGTGTGACGTTTGGCTGGTATCCCACGGGACTCAACAGCGGTCATGAGCTGCGCGGCAACTACCTGCGCGGCACCGATGCGTATCCCGACATGCTGCGATCGGAGCTGGCCGGAATGCCACGCATCGTCTACGAGTTCGACAGTGCCGACCAACGAACGGGCACGATGTATCCCGCCATGGCACGCGCCTTTCGTGAAGTGGGTACTCAGTTCGCCGCGATGTTCTCCTACGACATGCTCGGCACGGCCTCGCGCAACCTCGGCTGGCAGACACACTACCTGAACCTGGTGTACACGCCGCGGAAGGCCATGAGCGCCGTCATCGCGGGAGAAGCCATGCACCGCTTGCCACGCTTCCAGTCGTATGGCGCGTACCCTGAGAACACGCGCTTCGGCGATTTTCATGTCTCGGCCGACTCGAACCTTGGCGAACTCGTTGCGGCTGACGTGTACATGAACGCCGGCGCCACGTCGAGTGTGCCGCCGAATCCCGCGGCCTTGCGTCGCGTCGCCGGGTATGGTCCCTCCCCTGTTGTGAGCTACAACGGCGAGGGCTCCTACTTTTTGGACAAGGTGCGTGAAGGCCTCTGGCGACTCGAGATATACCCGGACGCCGTGCCGGTGAGGGATCCCTTCGAGGCGCCAAATAAGGACAAGGTCGTCACGCGATTGATCCGGCGGCGTTGGCCCATGACCGTCACCCTTCCCGACCTCGGCGCGCAGTTCACCGTGCAGCCTGTCGATGGCAGCGGCGACGGCGTGACGGCCGTGCGTGGACGTTTCGAGGTAGTGCCTGGCGTTTACGTCCTCAGCGCACACGGCCGGGTGGACCCTGGCACGCTTCCCGCCACGCTGGGACCACTCAGCTTCTCCGAGTTTCATGCCCCACCCGACGAGGTGCTGCCGTTGTCGGTTGCATCGCTGGCGCTACCGGAATACGTGTTGGGATCCGAGCTGCGGCTCGCCGCACGTCTCGTTGGTGCAGCTGAACCGGACTCCGTTCGTCTTTTCCTGCGACCAACGGCGGGTGGTTACTATCGAACGTATGCGATGCAGCAGACCGCGCCGTATCGCTACGAGGCACTGGTCCCGGCTGCGACGACCCGTGACACACTGCACGCCGGTCCGTTCGAGTTTGTCATCACGGCGTACAGCAACGGTGTGGCAACGACGTTTCCCGACGACGTGCGAGGCCGGCCGGATGACTGGGACTACCTCGGTCGCCGCTCCTGGCCCGTGACCTTCGTGAACGCGTCGACGCCGGTCTCTGTTTTCGCTCCGGCACGCGACGCCGGCATGATGACGTTCACGCGCATTGGAGACGCGGGCCGGCGCGGCCTCTTTCGGCTCGACCAGTCGTCAGTGACTGGGCTTACGGTGTTCCATTTCGAGCTGCCGGTGGACCAGAAGGGTTGGAGTCCTCCCGATTACGCTGCGTCGCTCGTTGTTGCGGATCGCGTCGCCGGGCGTGGTCCGACGATCAAGGCGTTCAACACCTTGCAGTTGAGGCTTCGCGGACTGAGCGCACGTCAAACCGTGCACGTGGGACTGATGGAAGATGATGGCACCACCTGGACCACATCCATCACCGTGGATGACACGTGGGCTGAACGTGCGGTAACGTTGTCCTCTCTCGTTGCGGGCCGAGGTGTCTTGCTGCCCCAAGGGTTCCCTGGAGAATGGAACTATTGGGTGGGGCCAGCCAGGGGACGCGGCGGGCCGGGAGATCATCTCCGACTCGAGCACTTGGAACGTTTGCAGCTGTCGGTGCGTCCGGGCAAGACCGTGCGCGGCGGACCGACTGGGGTCGAGGTCGAGTCGGTCACGCTGCGAATCGCGCGCTAGCTGCACCTCGTCCAGCCCAATGGCACGGGGCGGTCGAGGTTGCGACGTTCGCCGTGCAGAAAAAGGCGCCAGCTGCTCCTACTCGTACCCGAGGGTCGGCACTCCAACCTCGGCCAACGAGTCGGCAATGCGAATCGTTGGTGCATAGATCGCATTGATGGGCGCTCGCAGGTACATGCGCTCGAGCCGGCGATGATGTTCTTCGGGTGGATGCACTGGGTTCTGAGCGAATGGGTCCCGTCAAACTAAGGCGCTTTCTTCTTCGTGGCACGACGCAACCGGGAAACCGATGTGGTGCTCGATCTTCTGAGGCGTTTCCCCGGTCGCCTGCCGCACCCTCGCGCCACGGCCCGGACCTATTGGGCCGCGAGACCACGCCGATACTCATCAAGGAGAAGCCTTCACACGCACCCCACTAACATATGCTGCTCGCGCCGCCACAAGTCGCAAAGCTCGAGGCGTTTCTCGAAAAGATCAAAGGTGAGACGTATCCCGAGTACCCATCGGGGTTGCACGAAGAGATCACTGCCTTGGTGATGGAACGTACCTTCGGCCAGATGAAGCTTCCCGCATCCGCAGCGGTGCTCGACGTTGGCTGTGGCCAAGGCGTCGCCCTGAAGCACTTTGTGGCCAAGGGCCTGAATGCCACTGGCATCACCCTGAACTCCACCGATGTCGCCGAGTGTGTCCGGCAAGGCTACAACGTGCTGGAGATGGACCAGTCATTCCTCGATTTCGATGACGAGAGTTTCGACCTGGTGTGGTGCCGGCACTGTCTGGAGCACAGCATCTTCCCGTACCTCACCCTGAGTGAGTTCAACCGTGTGCTGAGGCCTAACGGCTACCTGTACGTCGAAGTACCGGCGCCAGACACCGCGTGCCAGCACCAGACGAATCGCAATCACTACAGTGTGTTTGGCAAGTCGATGTTGGGGAGCCTGATTGAGCGCTCCGGATTCAAAGTGATCGACGTGGCGGACATCAATTTTTCGGTGCCTGCCGGACCGGACACGTACTGGGCGTTCTTGCAGCAAAAGGTCTGAGCTGCAACGACGGGGAGCCTGATTGAGCGCTCCGGATTCAAAGTGATCTACGTGGCGGACATCAATTTTTCGGTGCCTGCCGGACCGGACACGAACTGGGCGTTCTTGCAGCAGAAGGTCTGAGCTGCAACGACGCCCTCGGACCACCTTGGTCCGAGGGCGTCGCGCATTTGGGCAGTGGCTGGTCGATCTACGGCACGTACGTGCGTGTGGTACCCGTTGATGTACCATTCTGACGGAACCCGCCGACCGTTACGAGCTGCCCGTTCGCGGTCGCGCTGGCCGTGAATGCGAGTGCTTCTGGCGCCGTCGTTCGAGAGGACCACGTCTTCGCGACGCCGTCAAAGAGGCTCAAGGCGCCGGTATACGTGCCACTGTTGCTGCCGAATGCCACATAAATGTTGGTGCCTATTGCGCCGCCAGATGCACCGATGAGCGGCGACGGCGCCTGCGGCCCATTCAGCCAGGCGCTCGTGGTATTGTTGAACGCGTTCAAGTCGCGGCGCACTAACCCAGAACCGCCGCCCCCAACGACCACGAAGAACTGGCCGACGCCCGCTGTCACACTCTGAGAGTGCGTGCCAGGTGTGTTGGCCTTGGTCGACCAGGTGTTGGCGGCCGGGTCGTATCGATACACCTTCTTCCCGTCGAACGTCGTGCCATCGGTTCCAACGGCTACGAAGATCCCGCCCTGCACCACGGATGCGGACGCGTATCCGATCGGCGTGGGTGCCGGTGCCTTGGTTGCCCAGGTATTCGTGGCTGGGGTGTACTCGAACACCGTGTTCGTGGCGCTGGTCAGCGTGTCGCCGCTGAACCCGCCGATCACGTAGACCTTGCCGCCTGACGCCGCTGCCGCGGCACCCCAGCGAGCGCTTGGGAGAGGCGCCTTGGCCGTCCACACACCGGTGGTTGGCGCGAACTGCTCGTTGGTGGTCACTGGTGTTGTGCCTGCCGGTTGGCGACCGCCGATGGCATACACGAGGTTGCTGACGGTGGCAGCCGACAGGTATCCTCGCGCTGTCGGCATCGCCGGCGACGTCACCCAGTAATCTCCGGGCGTGTACTTCTGTGTGGCCCCGGTCGTGGCGCCGGAGCCGCTGTTACCGCCGACCACGTACCACTCCCCGTTCAACACTGCTGAGGATGCCGATCCCACCGCGACCGGAATGACGCTCCGCGGCAACCACTGTCCGCCGAGTGCGTCCATGTACTCGGTCGAATTGAGGATCGCGGTATTGTTGTAGCCGCCGGTAGAAATAGGCAGGTTGTTCAGGACGCCGGACGTATGGGCAATGCGCACACCCGAGTGCGCCGGACCAGTCGTCCACGCGTTTGTTGCCGGGTCGTATACGTCCACTCCCGTTCCGGTCGTCCCGTTATCCCAGTACAGCTTGCCGTTCGCCACGACCACGGTGCCACCGGAGTGCGTGCCCGGTGCGCTCGGCAGCTGCAACCATCCGTTGGCGGCGGGATCGTAGCGGAGGAGCTTGCCGGCGACACCGCCGTTGTCGCAACCAATCGCCACGTAGATGAACGACCCGATCAGCCCAGAGCCGCCGCACGCGCCTGGAATGGGCATGTTGGCCCCATTGGTCCAGGAGTTCGTCCCAACGTCGTACTTGAGCAGGCCGTCCTGGTATGCGGTCCCGTTCCAGCCGCCGGGAACGTAGATGA
>JBGAJQ010000082.1:0-21156 GCA_044224875.1 Gemmatimonadaceae bacterium
GCCGGCACCTTGGCCAGCGGGCCACTGCAATGTCCCTGTCCGGAGACCATCGGCGAGATCGCCGGGACCCTGCGGCTTCGCAGTCGAGCCCTCCGTCTGGCGCTTCGAGAGGCGACCGAGGAGTCGTTGGCGGCCCCGGTGACCTTGCCGTCCGGAGTGGGAAAACGGGAGAAGATCACCAAACTCGATCTTCTCTGGACGCTCTTGAACGACCAGATTCATCACCGCGGACAGCTGACGGTCTACCTTCGAATGGCCGGAGGTCGGGTGCCCTCCGTATACGGACCGACAGCGGATGAACCTTGGTGATCGTAATTCTGTCGTTGGCCCACGCACCCCCACGGCAGGGCGAAACCGACCTGAACCGAACCGGAGAATAGCAATGAGCAGGCCACTAATTCGTGCGATGTCCCCCGTTGTTGCGGCTGCCTTGGTCTTTGCCTGTGGTGGCGGCGGAGAGAAGGCGGCGGACTCGCAGGCCACTGCCCAGGACTCTGCGGCGGCGGCCGCTGCGGCAGCGCCAGCACCTGAGACATTCAGCCTAGTCGGCGCGAGCCCCAATTGGTCCGTGGAGTTGGCACCGACTGGCATTCTCTTCAAGGCGCCAAAGGCCACCAAGAAGGGTGACACCATCCAGTTCGAGTACAAGGCCCCCTCGGTCAACGGCGCGATTCGCGAAGTGACCGTGATTCGCATGCAGCCCGACACGCATCGCATCGACATCACCTTGGCGATGACGAAGTGCAAGGCGGGCGACAAGGAAATGGATTGGAAGGCGACCGTTTGGGTGGACCAGAAGGCCTACAACGGCTGCGCAACCAGGAAGTAGCGACCAACTGCGGGTGCGTCCGGTGTTGCACCGGACGCACCAGCTGGCCGCAGGCTAATCGGCGGACAGCTCAAACACAGTGATGTCATGGGTACGACCCGAGAGGCCCGCCTGGCGGCGTGTTGAGGCGCCCAGGCGCAATCCGAGACGTTTGGCCTCTTCGAGGAAGGGTTCCACAGCCACCCGACCGGGGTCGGCTAGCCACGCCACTCCTCCCGGCGCGAGAAGTCGGTGAACGGCTTGCGCCACCAGCGGGCCGTACGCTCGCTCGTAGAGCACGTCGGCTGCCAGAACCACGGCGTAACTACCGATGTCGCCCGGAAGTGAACGCCAGTCGAGGTGGCGCGTCCCTCGCAGATGCCCGCCGTTTCCAGCGACATTTGAACGACAGAAGACGAGCGCGTCCTCGTAGTAGTCCGCTGCGGTCACGTCAAACCCGGCACGCGCGGCGCACAGCGACACGAGTCCCACGCCGCACCCGAGTTCGATCGCCGAACGACCGCCCGCAGCTTGTTCCATGACGTGCTCGCCGAGCGCTACCGCGGAAGGCCACAATTCCGCCCAGTACGGAAGCCGTTCGTCACGGGCAAAGTCCTCCTCGCTGATCAACGCGTCGGCGTCCGCGGGGTGAACGATCCGGAAGGTTGTGGTTCCCACCTGCACGTCGCGTTGCGTGACCTTGAAGCGCCGGCGGACGTCGGCAGGCAAAGTTGGAGCTGTCGGAAACGGGCTGCGTGAACTCACCAGGAGAACGTGCTGGAGAGCTGGGCGTCCTCGGTCAGCGGTATGGCGTGCAAGGTCTCGCCGGCCTCCACCGTGGGGCGGTCCTCCGGCACGACCACCAGCGCGTTGGCGTACGCCATGGAGGTGAGGATGCCGGACCCCTGCGGACCCGTGAGGCGGGCCGATGCCTTGCCGTCAGGGCCAACAGTCATGATGGCCCGCAGAAAGTGCGTCAACCGGGCACCGATCGTTACCCGGTCCTCCAACACGACCGGCACGGCGCGTCGGAAGAGTTGCTGGTGGCCCAGCATACGTCGGATGACTGGCCGTACAAACAACTCGAACGTCACCATCGCCGAGACGGGATTCCCGGGCAGCCCGATCCATGGAGTCTGGCCGAGGACGCCAAACCCGATGGGTGCGCCTGGTCGCATCCGTACCTTCCAGAAGTCGAGCGAAGCGCCCAGTGACGCGAGCACGCTCCGCGTGTAGTCGAACTCACCGACCGAAGCGCCGGCCGATGTGACGATGAGGTCCGCTCCCGCCGATTGCAGCAGCAGCTCGCGCAGTGAGTCTGGGGTGTCGGCAGCGTTTCCCAGAACGTTAGGCACTCCGCCGGCCGCACTGACCAGCGCGCTCAACGTATAGCTATTCGACGAAACGATCTTCTCTCCGGCCAGTACCTCGGCGAACCGGTCCAGGTCGACGAGCTCGTCGCCAGACCCGGCGATGGCGACGCGTGGTCGACGATGAACGTCCACCGCCGACTGACCCAGCGACGCCAACACCCCGATTTGTGCTGCGCCGACTGGCGTGCCCGCGACCAGCACCGTCTGCCCACTCCGAAAGTCCTCACCCTTCGGCCGCACATTGCGGCCGGCGTCGCGGTCGTTGCGAATGGCCACCACCTCGGTGCCGCCGTCGGTGTCCTCGACTCGAATGACGCCGTCGCACCCCGCCGGCAGCGGCGCGCCGGTCATGATACGACTGCAACGGCCCGGGCCAACGGCCATCGTGGGCATCCGTCCCGCCGCAATCGTCTCCAGCACCGTCAGATGCACCGGTCGATCCGCGGTGGCGCCTGCCACGTCCGCACTGCGCACAGCGTAGCCGTCCATCGCCGAATTGTCCCAGTGGGGCAGGGTGTACGTAGCGACCGCTGGCGATGCCAGCACACGTCCCACAGACTCGAGGAGCGGGACACGCTCGATCGGGAGTCGCTCGATCCGCGCCAGGATGCGCGCCGATGCGTCCGGTACGGAGAGCACTAGCGACCCCCGCCCAGACGCATGTTCGCCAGCCTCACCATCACGTCGTCCTGCAGCCGCTCGACCTCGCGGACGGGTACCGTCCAGTTGTTGGCGAGGATCACGGCGATGAGGCGATGCCCGTCGGCCGTGGTGACGTACCCCGAGAGGGAGCGTACCATGTCTAGCGTCCCGGTCTTGGCACGAACGTTCCCCTGGGCCGCCGTGCCGCGCATGCGACCAGCGATGGTACCGTCCACGCCGGCCACCGGCAGGGCGTCGTAAAAAACGGAAAAATTCGGGCTGCGTTGCATGGCGTCGAGCACCTTCGCGAGGGTCTCTGGCGTAACGACGTCATGACGCGACAAGCCGCTCCCGTCGCGGACCACGAATCCGTCGGGCGATGCACCCCACGCCAGCAACTGCAACCGGACCACGGATCGAGCGCTGTCTGCCGTGCCCGATCCCGTGCGGCTCCGACCAAGGGTCTTGAACAGGACCTCGCCAATCTGGTTTTGAGAGGGCTTTTCGAACGCCGCCAGCACCTCGCGTAGCGGAGGAGAGGCCGTCGAGAATAGCGGAACGGACCCGCCAGATGCAACTCCGCGCGCGTCGGGTGCGGCGTCGGGCGTCTCGACGCGACTCAGGATTCCGCCATCCACCACAATCCCGCGCGACGCCAAGGCCTCATGCAATGCCGTCAAGTACGCGGCGGTCTGGTCGCGATAGGTGATCTCCAGCGTATCACTGGCTCCGGGCGCGATGGTTCCCGACAGGATCACGCCGTATGTGTTGCTGCTGTCGTGCAGGAGGGACAGAGTGTGGTGTGACACGGCTGCTGTTCGCGCGGCCACCCGTACCGAAGGATACGTCCGCGCTGGCAGCGTGGTGACCTGAACGGGATCGCCGATGGTGGCGCCGCCGCGCACTACCACGCGGCTGAATCCTTCGTTCACGTACAACTCGTCGACCCCTGCAGCGTACGCATAATCGAGGTCATCCCACGACCACCCAAAGCCCAGCGCCGCGTCTGGAAACGCATCCAGCGCCGTCACCAATCGACCCGCGATGCGATGGATCCCGCGCGTGACCAGCGAATCGGCCACTGCGGTGAAGGCCGTCATGGCGTCCCCACGCATGTGATCGGATAGGCTGGGATCTCCCGTTCCCATCACCAGCAAGTCTCCGTCCAGGGTGCCATTGGTGATGGCAGCGCGACTGGCGAACGTCGTTGAAAAGCGAAAGTCGGGGCCTAACGCGGCAAGCGCGACGGCGCCGGTGATCAACTTCTGGTTGGACGCAGGGATGAACAACTTGCCCGCATTGTGCGAGTACAGCGTATCGCCTCGTTCCGGGTCCACGATGAGGATGCCCAGCTGCGCACTGCGAAACTTCGGATCGGCCACCAGGGAGTCGATCGTGTGCGTCAGACTCAGGCGCGGTGATGGCGCGGTCGCGGCCCGGCGATTGGTACACCCCGCCCCAATGAGCGCGAACAGAAGCGCCAGGAGGGTCGGCCCCTTCGCCGTGAGCTTGCGCGTCTTCCAGTTCCACCACTTGAGCAACTCGGCTCGCGGTCGCTCTTCCCGCGCGAAGTACACCGCACAACGAAACGAGTACAGGACACACGGATCCTGGTACGCGCCGCGGAGCTTCATCAGTCGTTGGTACATTCGCTCCGGATCGCGACGAGCGAGCTGACGCACGCTATGAATCCCCAGGTCATGGAGGTCCTGGGCCAGGCTCTTGCCTATCGAGGGTACCGCGAGGAGTTCGTCTGGAGGTGGTCGCATGGCAAGCGAATAGTGGGTCCGTCAACGACGCATGATCTGCCGCTCCACCAGTTGCACCAGTTGATCCACAGCATCGGGCGCGGTGAGCGGTATGACAGGAATGGAGACGTTCAACTGAGGCGCGTCCGTGATGATGGCCCGATAGTATGTTGATCGATCCGAGTCCGCGAGATAGAGCGGTTCGAGGCCGAGTGCGGTGCGATGGACTTCGACACGGGGCAGGTCCGACGCCTTGAAGCCCTCGCACACCACGATGTCGGCATCGCTCATGTATTGTGAGGCGATGTCCCTCGCGTTCCATTCGCTACCATCGATTCGCATGACGAGGGCGAACTTGTCGGGGGCAAGCATCGCCACGCGTTCGGCCTCTCCTTCGTGGTAGTGACGGTAGGTGTCCGTCGTGGAAGGATCGATATTGAAGGTGTGAGACCCGTGCTTGATGGTCATGACCCGATGGCCACGCCGGTGAAGGGCCGCCGCCAGCTGCACCACCCACGTGGTCTTCCCGGCATTCTTACGCCCGACGATCGTTATCAGCGGCGGCGTACCGTTCGGCAAGGGCGAGATCCTCGGGGGAATTGATGTTCATGAAGATGTGCTCCGGATCGCCGAAGCGCGCGACGTCGGTGGCGGGAAGACGCGCCACGCGGACCACCGCGAAGAACGACACCACGCGTCGATCGCCCCGTGCCAGGGATTCCTCGATTGGCGGCTGGCACTCCGGCGTGTAATACGCGCACATCGGTTCCACGCCTCGCTTGGATCCGCTCTCCGGCACGGCCACGGCGGCGTCTTGCTCCTCGCCCAACATGCGCAGCGTGGATAGCAATCCACTGGAGGCAAATGGCATGTCCCAGGCGAGCAGGAGAACGGGTCGGCGCGCGTGCGCGAGCGCCGCATGAATTCCACCGAGACTGCCATTCCCTGGAAGGATGTCGGGACACACGCGGGTTCCCGGAAGCCAGTCGTGCGCTGCGGCGTCATTGGCGATCAGTAGCAGGTCGTCGGTAACCTCGCGCAGGGTGGCGGCGACGCGGTCGATGATCCGTCGTCGGCCCACGCTTTCCAGTCCCTTGGGAAGACCGCCGAAGCGCGTGGCGCCGCCGCCCGCGAGGATCACCCCAGTGCAAGGACGCACGAACCTAGCGCGAGTGAACCGGGCTCAATCGCCGTACCGCGACCACAGCGTGGCGTCTTCCGCGACCGTGACGCTGGATACGCGTACGGTGTCGCCTAACGCGCCCTGCACGCGATCGAAGATGAACCGTGCCAGGTTCTCGCCCGTGGGGATCAGCTGACCGTCCGCGAACTCGGGGACATCGAGGTTGATGTTTCGATGATCGAATCGTACGGTGACCTGTTCGTGGAGGACGCGATCCAGCGCGCCCAAGTCCACGATCATCCCCGTGTCCGCATGCACCGGGCCGGCCACCGTCACGTCGCAGACATACGTGTGGCCATGGTAGTTCGGGTTGGCGCAGGCGCCGAAAACGTCGCGATTCCTTGCCTCATCCCATTCCGGCCGCCGGTACCGATGCGCCGCCGAAAACGTCACACGCCGGGTCAGGGAGGCAGTCGGTCGCATCATGGTTCGTGGAGCCTGACGGCGACTACCGGAAGTTCATGATCGTGATCCCCAGCGTCCACACATTGTTGCGACGCCACAGGTCCTTCTTCACCGAGGTCTGGAGCACGGCGGGGTCCGCCGTCGACTTGAGGTAGTAGCTGTCCGGGTAGTGCAGGCGGTACACGTACGACGACCAGTCCAGACGCACACTGCGCCCTCCATGCCGCACGTACTTCAAGCCGGAACCGAAGGTGAACGTGAACGGATAGCCGAACTGGAAGCCCCCCACGTCGGTGGTGCCTTTCAGGTCGCCGGTGAAGCCGACCCCGCCGTTGATCACCGGCGCCACGGAGTGCCAGGTCTTCGACCCGGTAAGCTGCATCTCGAAACCGGCATCGATCGCGACGAGCGGCACCTGTTCCGTCTTCGTCCGTCGCGTCGCGAGGGGAAGCTGCGGATTGACGACGTTTCGCTGCATCATGGAGCCGGCGACTCGCATCGTGAAATAGGCCGGTCCCCCCATGCGGAATGCGTACCGCTCACCGATGAACGCGCCACCCTGCGGGGCGACGCTGGCGGGGTCGGCTCGCGCGTCGAAGTAGCCGGCGAACGTCGTCCATTCCTGACGGAACTCCATGTCACGATACGGACTCTTCAGCGGTTCCGTCCCCACCTGGGCACGGAGTGGTATGGCGAAAGCGGCAGACGCCAACAAAGTGGCGCGGCACAGGACGCGTGCAGGATTCATGAGGAGTGAGTGAGTCGCAAGTCGCGGCCGGTCATTTCCGCGGGCTGTGCAATGCCAAGCATGGAGAGGATGGTGGGTCCCACGTCGCACAAGGCGCCCCCGTCTCGCAACGGACGGTCGCCGTCGGGATCATGGATCACGAAGGGTACGGGGTTCGTCGTGTGCGCGGTATGTGGACCGCCGGTAGCGGGGTCGATCATCACTTCACAGTTGCCATGGTCAGCCGTCACGAGCAATCGAGCGCCAGCCCGTTCTGCGGCATCGATGACTCTCGTTAGGCATGTGTCCACCGTCTCGCACGCAGCGATCACGGCCGGCAAGACCCCCGTGTGCCCCACCATGTCGCAATTCGCGTAGTTACACAGCGTGAAATCATAGGATCCGCTCTCAATGGAGCGGCACAACGTGTCCGTCACGCCAATCGCGGACATCTCCGGTTGCAGGTCGTACGTCGCCACCTTGGGACTCGCGACCAGTTGTCGCTCCTCCCCCGCAAACGGGGTTTCGATGCCACCGTTGTAGAAGTACGTCACGTGCGGGTACTTCTCGGTTTCCGCCGTTCTGAACATCGTCATCCCCGTTTCGGACACTACCTCAGCGACGATGCGAGCCATCGAAAACGGTGGAAACGCGACGGGATAGCTGAAGGTCTCGTCATACGACGTCATCGTGGCGAGCGTGAGCCGCGGGCGATCGGGCACCGGAAATCCGTTGAACGCCGGATCAGACAGTGCGCGACACATTTGGCGCATGCGATCGGAGCGGAAGTTGAAGCATATGACGACGTCGCCGTCGCGCATGGGTGCCACCGGCGCGCCATTCGCCACGACGGTGGCCGGTGTGATGAACTCGTCCGTTTCACCGCGCGCATAGGCATCGCGGATGGCCTGCACGGGGTCGGTGACCTGCGGCCCCGATCCACGCACCGTGGCGTCGTACCACTTCTGCACGCGATCCCAGCGCTTGTCGCGGTCCATGCCGAAGTACCGCCCACCCAGACTGGCGATCACGGCGCGGCCGCGCACCCGGTCCAGCGTTTCCTGCATAAAGCCTAACGCGGACGTCGGCATCGTGTCACGCCCGTCGAGCAGCGCATGGATGGCGACCTTGGGCACCTTCATGCGTTCCGTCAGGTCGACCAGGGCGAACAGGTGTTCGTCCAACGCATGGACACCGCCGTCACCGAACAACCCCAGCAACTGCAGCGTGCCGCCCGACCGCTTCGCCTGCTCACAGGCGTTTACGAACGCCGGACGGGTAAAGAACGACCCATCCTCGATCGCTTCGGCGATTCGCACCAGGTCCTGCTTCACCACGCGACCCGCGCCCAGGTTCAAGTGTCCGACCTCGGAGTTTCCCATCTGGCCGGTTGGCAGTCCCACTCGGCGGCCAGATGCTTCAAGCAGCGTCCGTGGCGAGCGTTCCCACAACTGCGTCCATGTAGGCATGCGCGCGAGGCGGACCGCGTTTCCGTCGCGCTCCTCCCGATATCCAAAACCATCAATCACCACAAGCACGACAGGTCGGCGACTGGCCATCTGTGACGGGTTGCGCGAGAGGTTATACTCGATTCAATGACAGACGGTGCAATGTATGGGGCTGCCGATGCCCCTACCAGCGCAAATCCCAGCCGATGAGCGCAGCCGGGACAGGACGATTTCGCGCCCTGCTGACTGCGGCACCGCGCACCGTCATTGCCTTGCTGGGGGTGCTCGCTGTTTTGCTCACGGCGAACATCGTCGCCGCGGCGCGATGGCTGAGTTACCGGCGCGAGGTTGAACGCTTGCGCGCCGATATGAGCGATGGCGAGCGCAATCGTGCTGACCTTGCGCTGCAGTCGGCGGAGAATCGGGCGAAAGTGATGGCCGAGCAGGTCCGTCGTCAGGCGCTGGCGGACCACGAGCTGCACCTCACCGTACAACTCGACAGCAACCGAATGCTGCTGGAGCGCGACGGCGTCGTGCTGCGCGAAATTCCGGTCGCGTTAGGGCGAACGGGCCTCGTTGGCGTGCCACCCGATACGCATCAGGTTTCGCGTCTGCGCGGCGCGCGCGCAGTGTCGCGAGTGTTGGGACCATCCGACCTTTGGGACATTCCCACATGGGTGTTCGCTGACCGCCAGGTGCCGATTCCCCCACCGGAGCAACGGCGCGAGAAAGGTGCACTGGGTCGCAGCGCCTTCGTGCTCGCCGACGGCTCCCCGATTTATGCATTGCCGAGGGAGGGCGTGCTGGCTGACTCGTCGTACGTCATGCCAGGCGCCATACTCGTTCGCAGCGAAGACCTGCGAGCGATTGCGCCAAACATCGCACCCGGCCTAACGGTGTATCTCTACGAATGACGAACGACGACTCGCGAGGTTCGACTCCCCCCGCAGGCAAGGGTCGCGCGCTAGTGGCGGCGCTGGCCGCCCTGTTGTTGGTGCTGACCGCGAGCTGCACCTGGCTCGTCCTGCTCGCCAGTCGCACGCGGCACGAGCGGGATGTGACGGCAGGGGTGCTGGACGAAGACCAGCGGCGGCTTGCAGACCTGCGACGCACCGCCTCCGCCACCGCCGATTCACTTGCCCAGGCGGTCTCGGCGTCGGTTGACTCCGTCGGCACCCGTCCGTTTATCGTCGTGAGCATCGCCGATCATCGGCTATGGTACCGTCAGGGTGACCGGGTGATCTACTCGACGCGTGTCGCCACCGGCAGCGGCAAGGTGCTGGCGAAGGAAGGAAGTAGCCAGTGGAAGTTCGAGACGCCCCGAGGGCGCTTGGTGGTCCAGAGCAAGGAGACGGACCCCACCTGGGTGCCGCCGGACTGGCATTACGTCGAAGTGGCGGCCAAGAAACACGTCAAGGTACAACCACTCACCAAGACCAAGCCCCTGGTGTTGGCTGACGGATCGCAGATCGCCGTGGAGGGGATGGAAATCGTTAGGCGGAGTGCCGACGGCACCATCGAACCGCTGGAGGGCGGCGAGGGACGCGAGCTGGTTGTGGAGGGGAAGGTCATCATGCCTCCCTTTGGCACCAATCAACGACGCTTCGCGGGGGTCGTGGGAACGCACCGCCTGAACCTCGGCGACGGGTATGCACTCCATGGAACCGACGTCCCGACTTCTATCGGCCAGTCGGTCAGCCACGGCTGTGTGCGCTTGCGCAACGAGGACATTGAGACACTGTTCCGTCTGGTCACGGTCGGAACACCCGTCTACATTTACTGACCCTTCGCCAGGCCACCTCCCGGCTCCTCGCGAGGGACCGGGTGGGATGTACAGGGGTAGACGCGTGCCGGCTTAGGCCTTTCGCGCGTGTCCGCCGCCACGGGTTGGGTGTGCGATAACCACCGTCCGTGACCCCTTGGGGCCGCGATCCGTCCATCGACGGAGCAACGTTTTTCGCTTTCCGACAGACTAATTCGCGCAATGCTCTCCATGCCTCGCTCAACACGTGGATGTCGGAGTCTGGCGGTCGCCGCGCTCGCGGCGATTGCGCTTGTCGCACCCGCGATTCAGGCACAGGAGAACAGCGACTCGACCGCCAACACTGCCGGTGCTGAAGTCACGGCCCCGATGCGCGGACGAAGCGGGAAGCTGCGTTTGGGCGTGGTTCGCGATTCCCATCCGGATGCCATCGGTATTCTGCAGCGGCTGTTCGGTGATTCGGCGGTGGACCGGCCCGGGATTTACACGATTCACGCCGATCCGATCTCTCCGTTCTCCCTTGTCAGGCTGCTTCCGTTTGGCACGAAAGACCGCGGGCGTGTAGGGGATTATCGACTCGGACGCTGGCCGGCCGAAAAGCGTTCCCCACGCTCCGAGGCCTATGTGAATCCGGAAGGCTTCATTGTCGTCACCCCAGAGAATCAGGGCACGCAGATTTCCGATCACTTCCGATTGAGCGATTTCCTGACGCACAATCAAGAGTCGACGTGGCCCAAGTACCTGGTGCTCCGCGAGGCACTGATCGACAAGCTCGAACTGGTGATTGACCAGCTGAAATTGCGCGGCGTCCGCGCCGATCATGTTCGCGTGCTGTCCGGTTTCCGCACCCCAGAGTACAACCAGCAGGGCGTTGGTCGTGGCGGACGTGCCCGCGACAGCCGACACCAATTCGGCGATGCCGCGGACATCTTCATCGACAGCAATGGTGATGGTCGAATGGACGACCTGAACCACGACGGGCGGGTCAACACCAAGGACGCCAAGGTGCTGATGCAGGCGGTGGAGCAGGTTGAACAGGATCATCCAGACCTGATCGGCGGGGCGGGGTTGTACCGCGCCACGCGCTCGCACGGACCGTTTGTGCACGTGGATGTGCGCGGCAATCGCGCGCGTTGGAGCCGCGGGTAGTGGTATCCACCCACGTTAGGCGCCGCGCTCACGACGCGCGCCAACGCCGGATCTCACTCCTCATCTTCAGCATCGCCGCGCTCGCATACATCGCCTTCCTGCGGCCCGCGTCCGGCCTCGATGGCCTGCGCACCGCGTCATTCCGCCAGCCCCCAGCGGTACCGGCGATGAATGCCTATGGACGCAGTGGCCGGGTCCACATGCGTTTTTCGCTGCCCTCACAGCCGGTTGAATTTCCGCTCGAAGTCGCTGGCGATCCGGCGCAGCTGACGTATTCGTGGCTTCCGTTGCGAAGTGGCCGCGCGACCGAGCCTTCTTCTCTCGCGGGCGCGATCCTCGCCCCGACGGAGCCGGGCTTCTACCGACTCGCGGTGTTAGGCGATAGTTCGTTCCGCGTGTTCGACGACCTTCCGTTGGCCGTGATGGTTCCGTTCAAGGAGAAGTCAGGGTCCACATTGAACGGTTATCGAATCGGACGCTATCGAGCGGAACGCCGCCCGGAAGTGGCGGAACCAGCTCCGCTAGGCTTCCTCCAAATTGACGCCGCGGACCTCGACATTCCCCTGAGCGCTCACCTGCAGCTGGCCGACTTCGTCACACACGACGGCCAGTCCGTGTGGCCGCGCTATGCAGCACTCGATCCTCGTTTACTAGACAAGCTTGAGCTGGTCTTTGACCTCCTTTCTTCGCCGTCTAGCCAATCGCGTCCTGGAGGCCGGGGTGTTCAAGTGGACGTGCATTCCGGATTTCGCACGCCACTGTACAACCGCCGAGTGGCGCGGGCTGCCAGCGATAGTCGCCACCAGTACGGCGATGCTGCGGATATCGCCGTTGATGCGAATCACGACGGCCGCGTGAATGCCAGCGATGCCCGCTTGGTGGCCTCCGCCGTTGAGGCGGTGGAGAAGGAACATCCAGACCTGGTGGGCGGACTGGGGATCTACACGCGCAACGGTGCGCCGTACGTCCATGTCGACGCGCGCGGTACTCGCGCGCGCTGGAGAGGCTGAGCGGCCCCTAGGGCCAGCGCTGTCACAATCTCCGCCGGCCGCCGTAGTTTTCGGCAGCTCCATCGCTCGCGCTCCCGCCCGAGCGACTCATCCAACGGCCGAGACATGAACGCCTCCCTCCGAGATCGTATCGTTCGCAAGATCGAAACCCTTTCCGACGAGCGCGGTTACCAGGTCCTCGACTACGTCGAGTTTCTGGAGTCGAAGTATGCCGAACGACAGGCGGCGTCGCCCTCCATCTTCCAGCGTTTTGCCGAAGGGGTGGAGGACACGTTGCGCGCCGGGCGCGTCTCGACAACGGCGGTGGCCGAGACGATGTCCCTCTTGAATCGAGCAATGGGCGTGCTGTCGGGCGTTGCGGCTGCCGGCAAGTCCGTGGCGACGGACATCGCTTCCGCCGCCACGGCCGCGACGGCGGCGGCGACCAAGACCGTGACCGGGCCGGGAACATCGGCGACCGCCGCGGATACTACGTCGGCGTCCCCGGACGCATCAGCTCCAGCGCCCCGGCGCGAAGGCGACTCGGGGACTCCCTCTTCTCAGCAGGATTCGCAATGACTGGGTGGTCTACTCCGGCACTCGATGGGCCGCATTCAGGTGACGTTAGGCAGTTGGGCGAAAGCCGTGTCAGTGCGCCGCAGCGCCTCTCCGTGCTCGGACGGCTGCTCGAGTATTTGCGCCTCGTCGGCCGTCTCATGGTGGATGCGCGCGTGTCAGTATTCGACCGCTTGATCGTACTCGCGGCCGTCGCCTACGTGATCTCGCCGATCGACATCATTCCCGACGTTCTCCCCTTTATTGGTGAAGTGGACGACGTGGTGGTGCTGATTGCCGCGGTGACGCGTCTCTTCGAGCACGCGGGGCGGCAAGTCGTTCTGTCCCATTGGCGTGGAGATCCTGACCAGCTCGATGCCGGCTGGCTCAAGAAATTGGCCTTCGTTTTTTCCGTCTTCTTCCCCAAGGCATCGCGTCAGCGGCTACGCCGATTTGCCCGAGGCAAGGCCTGATTCTCACTTGAGTTGGCGCTGTGGCCCGCGTAACTTCCGCTATGGCGACCACATCTCGATCCGACGCACGGCCCGCTTCGCCCACTGCGGAGAGCGGGCCTTCGCATATTGGTACCAACGGCTCCTCCCCCTTGCCCCGCGTGCGTGAGGAAGTCGCGCTGACGTTCGACGACGTCCTGTTGGCGCCCCGCTATTCCGCCACGCACCCCAAGGACGTTTCCACCAAGTCTCGCTTTACGAGGGGCATCGAGCTCAACGTGCCCCTCGTCTCCGCCGCCATGGACACCGTCACGGAGTCGGAGATGGCGATCGCCATGGCGCGCGCCGGCGGCATTGGCGTGTTGCACAAGAACATGTCGATCGATCGTCAGGCCGCCGAAGTCGATCGCGTAAAGCGCAGTGAGAGCGGAATGATCCTCAATCCGATCACGCTCTCTCCCGATGCCTCGTTGCGAGAGGCCATCACGCTCATGAATCGCTTCAAGATTTCTGGCGTGCCCATTGTGGATCGCGACGGCAAGCTCGTTGGCATCATCACCAATCGGGACCTTCAGTTCGAGCGAGAGTTACAGAAGCCGATTCGCGAGAGCATGACCTCGACCGGCCTCGTCACTGCTCCCGTTGGGACGACACTCGACGAGGCAGAGCGCATTCTCGGTCAACACCGCATTGAAAAACTTCCGGTGATTGACGAGAAGGGAAACCTTCGCGGACTCATCACCGTGAAGGACATTCACAAGCGGCGCCAGTACCCGGTCGCGAACAAGGATCAACACGGACGACTGCGTTGCGCCGCCGCGCTTGGCGCGGGTGGTGACTACCTGGACCGCGCAAAGGCGCTAGTCGCGGCTGGGGTGGACGTGCTGGTCATCGATACGGCGCACGGACACAGCGACGGGGTGCTGCTCGCGACCAGCAATGTGCGGGACGCCTTCCCGCAGGTTCAACTCGTCGCCGGCAACGTGGCGACACACGACGGTGCGGCCGCACTGGTTGCGCGTGGCGTAGACGCTGTGAAAGTCGGCGTTGGTCCAGGCTCGATCTGCACCACCCGGGTGGTAACCGGAGTTGGCGTTCCGCAGCTGACCGCGGTCCTGGAGGCCGTGGCGGGAGCCGGGGACGTGCCGGTCATTGCCGACGGCGGGATCAAGTATTCTGGGGATATCGTGAAAGCGCTGGCCGCCGGCGCGTCATCGGTCATGATGGGATCCATGCTGGCTGGAACCGAGGAGAGTCCGGGAGAGTCGTTCTTGCTGGAAGGGCGCCGATTCAAGATGATCCGCGGGATGGGGTCCCTGTCGGCCATGCAGGACGGGAGCGCGGATCGCTATTTCCAGGAAGGCGAAATGTCCCCGAAGAAGCTCGTCCCCGAGGGGATCGAGGGTCGCGTGCCATACAAGGGCCCAGTCGGAGACGTCCTTTTCCAGATGGTCGGCGGGCTGCGGAGCGGCATGGGATATGTCGGTTGCAGCTCAATCGCGGAGTTGCGAACCGAGGCCCATTTCGTGCGAATCACCACGGCGGGCCTGCGCGAATCCCACCCCCATGACGTGACGATCACTCGCGAGGCGCCGAACTACTCGGTGTAGTTTCGCTCGGCGGTGCTTGACAAGTCCAAGTTCTGAGCTGACTTTGGCCGCTTCAACTTCCAGACGGCAGCGCGTGACGTCGCTGCCGTTTCGGCCATCATGACGCCACTCGCGGAGTTCGCCTTATGGGGCTTTGGTCCACCAAAAGCTTGACGCTGTTGATGAAGGAGGCGGAGGGGGGGCACGATGAGCCGGTATTGAAGCGCTCACTCGGTGCACTGAACCTCACGCTTCTTGGCATCGGCGCGATCATCGGAGCCGGCATCTTCGTCCTTACGGGGACGGCCGCCGCGCAGTACGCTGGACCATCCATCGTCTACTCGTTCATCATCGCCGGTATGGCCTGCGGATTCGCGGGGCTATGCTACGCCGAGTTTGCGTCGATGATTCCGATTGCTGGTTCGGCGTACACGTACGGGTATGCGACGTTAGGCGAATTGGTCGCCTGGATCATCGGCTGGGACCTCATCCTCGAGTACCTGTTCGCCGCGGCCACGGTATCGGTCGGGTGGTCTGGCTACTTCACGGAGTTCATGGCGCAGCTCGGACTCCGCATTCCGCACCAGTTCACCTCGGCGCCCTTTACGGTCGAAGGGACGCACACGCTGGTGCGATCGATGCTCTGCGTGGATCCGGCAACGAACGCGCTAATCACCGGCGCCTGCCCAGCCACGGCGACCCAGGTGGCCGGCGTTTTAAACGTCCCCGCCATGGCCTTGGTCGCGCTGCTGACCATGCTGCTGGTCGTCGGCATTCAGGAGTCCGCCACCTTCAACAACATCGCGGTCATCATCAAGCTTTCGATCGTGGTGCTGGTGATCGGGTTTGGTTTCATGTACGTCAACTCCGCCAACTGGCATCCATTTGTGCCGGAAGCGCAAGGCGACGGGAAGTACGGGTTCAGCGGCATCATGCGTGGTGCCGGGGTGATCTTCTTCGCCTACATAGGATTCGATGCGGTGTCCACTGCCGCGCAGGAAGCGAAGAATCCACAACGTGACTTGCCCGTTGGCATCCTCGCGTCGCTGGCCATCTGTACCGTGCTCTACATCCTCATGGCTCTGGTCATGACGGGGCTGGCGCCGTACCAGGAACTGAATGTGCCGCACCCGGTGTTCGTTGCCATCGAGAAGGCCGGCCCCTCGCTGAAGTGGTTGACCTACCTCATCAACATCGGTGCGATCGCCGGGCTGGCGTCGGTGGTGCTCGTTATGCTCCTCGGACAGCCGCGCATCTTCTACGCGATGGCGCGCGACGGCCTGCTCCCGAAGATTTTTGGGAAGGTGCACCCGAAGTTCCAGACGCCGTATCTCGCCACCATCATCACTGGCACGGTGGCGGGCATCGTCGGCGGTCTCTTCCCAATCGGATTGCTCGGCGAGTTGGTGTCGATCGGAACGCTGTTGGCATTTGCTATCGTGAGCGGCGGAGTGCTCGTGCTCAGGTACAAGCGCCCGGAGCTCGAGCGGCCCTTCAGGACACCGATGGTCCCGCTCGTGCCAATTCTGGCCATCGTCTTCTGTGGCTACCTCATGAAGAGCCTTCCCACGGATACTTGGCTGCGGCTCATCATCTGGATGGCGTTGGGGCTGTTGATCTACTTCACGTTCGGCAAGAGCAACTCCAAGTTGGCGAACGAGCCGTAGCTCCATGGCAATCGGCTTCGGCCGCCAGTCCGATTAGGTTTCAGCGGCGCCCGGGTATGGGCGCCGCTGCCTTTTTCCCGAATCACCCCATCGCATGAACGACTTGCTCGCGGTGGCCCCGGAACGCCGGGAAGCCATTGCGCGAATCGCACGAACGCTGGAAGGCGCGAAACGCGTTGCGATTACCACGCACATCAACGCCGATGGTGACGCGGCCGGTTCGGTTGCCGCGCTGGCGGGGCTACTCCCGCAAATTGGCATTGAGGCTCGAATCGTCAACCCGACACCGTGGCCAGGCGTCTTTGCCTTCCTGCTGGATGGCGGACTCAAGGACTGGTCGGCGAAGGGTGCTGTTGCACTGAACGGCGTGGACGCACTGGTGGCCCTGGACGTGAGCGACATGAAGCGGCTCGGGCATCTGGCGGACGCTGTGCGCGGTCTTCGCATCCCCCGGATTGTCATCGATCATCACGTGCCGACGGACGAACCCGCCGGCGAACTCCTGTTGGACGACACCAAGGCCTGTGCGACGGGCGAGCTCGTGTATGACTTCGCCTCGGTGTTGGGGCTGACGATCACGGCTCCGGTGGCCCACGCGCTGTATTGCGCGATCCTGACCGACACCGGGGGATTCCGTTACAGCAACACCACGCCGCGGTGTCACGCCGTCGCCGCCGCACTGCTGAGTTTTGGCGTCGACCCCGAGGAGACGTATCGTCGGATCTACGCGTCCGTGTCACCGGGACGATTGCATCTCCTTCGCGACGCGCTCAATTCGCTTGGCGTCGACGAGCCTCACGGTATTTCGTGGATTTGCGTGACGGCCGACGCACTCGAGCGATACGAAGTGAGTCCTGAAGATCTCGATGGCATTGTCGAGCACCCTCGCTCGATCGCCGGAACCCGATTGGCGTTGTTCTTCCGCGACCTCGGCTACGGAAAGGTCAAGGTGTCCTTTCGGTCGACTGGGGATGTGGACGTGAACCTCTTCGCGCGGCAATTCGGCGGTGGTGGACACGCCAAGGCATCGGGTGCGTTGATTGCCGGTTCCCTGGATCAAGTGCGGGATCGCGTGGTTGACGCGGCTCGCGATTTTGTCGGCGTGCTGCCTGGCTACACGGCCAGCGGTCACGTGGCCGGGTGAACACGATGTGGATCGCGCCGCAAACGCCGTCTTGGAGTCGTCGATGAGCCAGACGTTGCAGGAACGAATCAGCGCCGCCCTTTCGTCGGTGGTGAACCCGCGCACGGGACAAAACGTGGTGGCTGCGGAGCAGGTGCGCGACATCGCAACGACGCTTGATGGCAAAGTGCGACTGACCGTTCTCGTCGGCGCTGGAGACGACCCGGTGCTGGTCCGCGACGTGCGTCAGGCGCTGGAACGGATTCCGGGCATCACGGACGTCGCCATCGACATCAAGGATCCTGGGCAACGCAGCGCGCCGCGCGCCGCCCCGCCGCGAACGCTCCCGGTGATGGACGATCGGCCCGCGGCAGCGCCGCGTCCGTCAGCTCCAACGCCGGTCCTGTACCCGAACCTCGGGCGGGTCGTTGCGGTATCCAGCGGCAAGGGCGGTGTCGGCAAGTCCACCGTGTCGACAAACCTTGCGGTAGCGCTCGCGGCGGCGGGGTATCGCGTGGGACTCATGGACGCGGACATCTATGGCCCGAACCTGCCCCGGATGATGGGAATTGCCGGCGCACCGCCGGTCGAAAGAGAGAAGATCATCCCGCACACGGCGCACGGCGTGAAGGTGATCTCGTTGGGTCTCATGATTGAGCGCGATCAACCCGCCATTTGGCGAGGGCCGATCGTGATGAAGATCGTCACTCAATTTCTGCGCGACGTGGCGTGGGGCCAATTGGACTACTTTCTCGTGGACATGCCGCCAGGTACGGGAGACGCCCAACTGTCGCTGGTGCAGGCCACGCAGGTCGCTGGCGCGATCATCGTGACCACGCCGCAGGAAGTTGCAACTGGCGACGCCCTGCGTGGTGCCAAGATGTTCATGCGGGTGGGCGTTCCGGTGCTTGGGATCGTCGAGAACATGAGCTGGTTCGAATGCCCGCATTGTGGCAAGCCAACCGCCATCTTCGGCTCAGGCGGCGGGCGGCGCCTCGCTGATGAGCTCGAAGTCCCCCTGCTCGCCGAGATCCCGCTGCACCCGCCGGTGATGCAAGGGGGGGAAGTCGGGCGCCCAATCGTGGTCGCTGATCCCGCATCCGGCGCCGCGAGGGCCCAGGCGGCCCTCGCCCCCGCGGTCCATGAAGCGATGGATGAAGCGGCGACGCCATGACGTCCTCAGGGACGATGCCCGAAGACGATCGCCGGCCGACAGCTTCACCAGTGTCGGCCGCTTTCGCGTTCCCCCATGCCGAGCCCGTCGCCCCCGACGGAGGGGTCGATGCGACGCAGGCTCACGCGAGCGGTGTGACCGACGATGCCCTGCCGCGCGTGGTACGGCGCATTGCCATTCCTGCCGTCGCCTCAAACCTGTTGATGACCCTCTTTGCGTCTGCCGACGCCTACTGGGTTGGCACTCGCATCGGTAGTCAGGGGCTCGCAGCCGTCTCCACGTCCGTCTTCTGGATTTGGGTGGCCGTGTCGATCGCTGAGATGGTCAGCGTGGGGCTGACGGCAGTTGCCGCCCGCCGTCATGGAGAACGGAGGTCGGATGCCGCTGCCAGCGCCGTAGGCTCCGCAATCGGATTCTCGCTGCTGCTTGGTGGCGTCCTTGGACTGGCCGGGCTCGCGGGTGTGGACCTGCTCTTCGCCGTGATGCACACGCCGAGCGAGGTGAGCGCGTTGGGGCAAGCGTACCTGCGAACATACTTCGCCGGACTTCCGCTGATCTTCGGCTATTTCGCTGTCGACGCGGCCTTCCGTGCGGCCGGCGATACCAGGACGCCGCTGGCGTTACTGACGACGTCGGTGATCATCACGCTGGTTCTGGATCCGGTCCTGATTCTGGGGCTCGCCGGTGCACCACGTCTCGGCATCGCCGGCGCATCCACAGCGCTCCTCGCCACACGTGGCACCGCATTTCTTATCGGGATTGTCATTCTGTTTTGGCGCCGGATGGTGGTGTGGCGCGGACTCCAGTTCGGCACCATCGCGCGCATAGCGAGAGTCGGCCTTCCGACAGCGCTCACCGGTGTGCTGTTCAGCCTCATTTACGTGGGCATGACGCGAACGACGACCACCTTTGGTACGTCGGCGCTCGCCGCCCTTGGTGTTGGCCATCGTGTGGAGAGCTGGCTGTACATGATCGGCGTAGGGTTTGGAGCTGGCGCAGCCGCCATTGTGGGACAAAACATCGGTGCGAGAAGGCTAGATCGCGCGCGTCACGCTGGGTGGATGACCATGTCGTACGCGATGCTCCCGGCGTTGGCGATGTGCGTGGCTTCCCTCACGATTCCGGACTGGATGGCCTCACTCTTCTCCAATGACCCGGTGGTGATTGCGGAGACAGCGCGTTACGTCCGCATCAACGCGATTGCGCAACTCGTCTTGCCTGCCGAGGTCGTGCTGGAAGGGGCGTTAGGCGGTGCAGGGGACACCCTGCCGCCGATGTTGACATCGACCGCCCTCACGGCGCTTCGCATCCCGCTGGCGGCGTGGTCGGCCGTGCGGTGGGGAACCGCCGGCATCTGGTGGACCATCTCGCTGACCGCCGTGGCCCGCGCCCTGGCCATGATGCTCCTCTGGCGGAGTGGCCGTTGGGAGCGCAAATCCCTGTAATGAAAACCCTCATCACGCTGCTCACCGACTTCGGCACCGCCGATGGCTACGTGGCCGAAATGAAGGGTGTGATCCTGAGCACCGCGCCGGAGGCGACGCTCGTTGACCTGTCGCACGACGTGCCGCCTCAGGATGTGGAACTGGCTCGGCTCGCCGTCGCCCGGTACTGGCACCGCTTCCCGGCCGGCACGGTCCACCTGGTGGTTGTTGATCCAGGCGTGGGATCCGCCCGCGAGGCGTTGGCCGTTGAATCTGACGGGCGCGTCCTGGTTGGACCGGACAACGGAGTCCTTTCCCCGGCCCTGCTTCGACCGGACGCACAATGCGTCGCCCTGCGTGTCCCGGCCGATGCCTCGCCGACGTTTCACGGTCGCGACGTCTTTGCCCCTGCAGCGGCCGCCATCGCCCAGGGTCGGCAACCAGCGGATCTTGGAGTGCCTTTCGCCAGCCCAGTCGTGCGACGCACCAAGGAACCGGTGCGGCTGCCCGATGGGTCGATAGCCGGCGAAGTGATCGCCATCGATCGCTTTGGCAATGCGATTACCAACATCCTGGGCGCGCACGCCGGTCGAGTTGAGGCTGGCGGCCGATTCGTTCACGTGGTGCGCTCCTACGCCGAGGTGCCGGCTGGCTCACCACTCGCGCATGCGGGTTCCAGCGGGCTTCTGGAGATCGCGGTACGAGATGGCCACGCTGCGCGCGAGCTCGAGCTCACACGTGGGGCCACGGTGATCTTCCGTCGAGCATAGCTGTACCGCCGGCCGCACTCTGGTTCGGCCAGAGTTCTTAATTCGGCGCCGGCACCGGTTGCGTGCGCTTCTTCTGCGGCTCGTAATCCATACATCGCGAGCTGGAGGCAGAGCGAAACAGCCTATAGTTGGCTGCTCGAGTGGCAAGCCCCTACTCCCGCCCCCGCC
>JBGAJQ010000083.1:0-21824 GCA_044224875.1 Gemmatimonadaceae bacterium
GGGGTGCTGTTTGTGGCGGGAGCCGGCGACGCGCGGCAGGTCCGCGTGACACGCTATTCGCCCACCGGCGCGCGAACGCGCAGCGCGTCGTTGTCTGAGCTGACGGATGGCGACCTGAAGCGACTGTTCGAGTACTCGCAGCCAAGTGCGACGTCACCCGAAGCGGGCTACGTGTCGTGACGGTTCCGTCGGCTGCGCTGACGACCGGGCAGCCGCGAGGTATTGACCTGCACCTGCATTCGACCGCGTCGGACGGTTCTCAGGAACCGGCCGTCGTGGTGGCACGAGGCATTGCCGCGCAGCTGGCCGCCATCGCGCTGACGGACCACGACACGGTCGCCGGCATTGCGGCTGCCGAGGCGGCGGCCGCGGGGTCACGCACAGAAATCGTACGTGGAGTGGAACTGAGCGCGTATGAAGGAACCGAGGAACATCACATCCTGGGCCTTCACCTTCACGATGCGACCCATATGGAGTCGCGACTGGAGGTGTTTCGCGATGCCCGGCGCTCGCGTGCCGAGAAGATCGTCGAGCGCCTGAATGCCGTGGGTGTTCGAATCACCTTCGACGACGTGTTGTCGCTGGCTGGCGATGCCGTGCTTGGCCGACCCCACGTGGCCCGCGCCCTGGTGGAAAACGGGTGGGCCCGTGACTTGCGCGACGCCTTCGACCGATACCTGGGGCAGGGGCGTCCTGGCTACCTGGACAAGTTCCGCCTAACGATTCGCGATGCCGTGGCGCTGATTCACGACTGCGGTGGGCTCGCCGTCTTTGCGCATCCTGGCGCGACTGGGACCAGGGAGCGCGTCGAGGCCTTCGCCCAGCTGGGACTCGACGGCGTTGAAGTGATCCACCCCTCGCACTCCGGCGAGGATCGGGCCCGGTTGTTGGCCTTGGCCGAACACTTCAAGCTCGTGCCAAGTGGCGGCTCCGACTCGCACGGAGCCACCGAGGGGGCGCGCGTCGTTGGCGCGATGGCTGTCCCGCTCGAATGGCTGGATCTGCAGCGCGCTCGGGTACAGGCGCGTGCACGCGCCGGCGCGAGCTGAGGTGCCCGTGGAGTCTCGGGTTGCCCTCGTCACCGGCGCGGGCAAGAGACTGGGTGCGGAAATCGCCGCAGCGTTAGGCGAGCGGGGCATGTCCGTGGCCGTCCATTACCGTGGGTCGCGCCAGGGCGCCGAGGACGTCGTGGCCCGTATCCACGACGCTGGCGGCACTGGCTGGGCGGTTGAAGGAGACCTCACGGACCCAAACGTTCCAGCGCGCCTGGTCGCTCAAGTCGTGGAGCGGTTCGGTCGGTTGGACGTGCTGGTGAATTCCGCCGCATCCATGGAGCGCACGCCCTTCGGCGAAATAACGACCGAGGACTGGGACCGGATTTTGTCCCTGAATTCGCGTGCACCCTTCTTTCTCGCGCAAGCGGCCGCGGCGCAGATGGTGGAAGGAGGAGTCATCATTAACATGGCGGATATCGCCGCGTACGAGGTTTGGTCTGGGTACGTTCCACATGGCATCAGCAAGCAGGTGGTGGTATACGCCACCAAGGCGCTGGCTCGCTTGCTGGCGCCGCGCATTCGAGTGAACGCCATCGCGCCGGGCGTGGTATTGTTGCCGGACGGGTGGGACCCCACGCTCGACGCGCGTTTGGCCGAGACCACGCCGCTCAAGCACAACGGCACTCCGGCAGACGTGGTCCGAACGGTCCTCTTTCTCCTCGACAGCCCGTACATCACCGGGGAAGTCATTGTCGTGGACGGCGGCCGACTCCTGCGATAGGGAACGGCGGTCCTGTCACGAGAGTTCGTAAGTTGAGAGAGCGCGATTCCGTGAGGGCAGGGATCCGATCAAATTTCGGAGACTGGACTCACACCGACTTTCACTGACCACTGGGGCCTTGTTGTGGCACTCACGCACTCGTATGACGTCGTAATTGTTGGAGCCGGCCCAGCCGGTATGACGGCGGCACTGTACGCGGGCCGTTCCATGCTGAAGACGGTCCTGTTGGAGCGAGGGGCGTCCGGCGGAGAACTCCTGAACACGGAGTTGATCGAGGACTACCCGGGATTCGAACGCATCGAAGGTTGGGACCTGGCGTCGCGCTTCGATGCCCACGCACGGAAATTCGGCGCGGAGTTTCACACTGGAAACGTCACGACGGTGCGTCGGTTGGAAGACGGCACCTTCGAGACGCAGTGCGACAACGGCGATGTCTATCTCTCCCCCACGGTAGTCGTCACGGCGGGAGGCACCCCGGTGAAGCTGGGCGTTCCCGGTGAAGTGGAGTACGCGGGGAAGGGCGTGTCGTATTGTGCCATCTGTGACGGGGCCTTCTACAAGGGACACACCATTGCCGTTGTAGGTGGCGGTGACGCGGCAGTGGAAGAAGCCGACTTCCTGACGCGTTATGCGCAACGCGTGTACGTCATTCACCGGCGCGACGCGTTCCGCGCCTCGAAGATCCTGCAAAAGCGGCTGTTCGAGAATCCCAAGATCGAGGTAATCTGGGACACCACGGTGGAGTCGATCCACGGGGATCAGCAGGGCCTGGTGGATCACCTGAACCTCCGTCACACGAACACTGGCGCGTCGAGCGAGTTGAAGGTGACGGGGATCTTCGTGTTCGTCGGGTTCAAGCCGAACACGGGCATTATCGCCGACCACCTGGACCACGATCCGTCCGGCTACCTCATCACCGACGCCAACATGGCCACATCCATTCCGGGCCTGTTTGCCGCCGGGGATGTGCGCGTTCAGCTGACGCGACAGGTCACGACCGCGGTTGGTGACGGCACAACGGCCGCGATCGCTGCCGAGAAGTACCTCAGCGCCAAGCGAGATCGTGAGGCTGCCGAGGCCGCCGGCGCGGCTGGGGCCACCGCGTGAAGGTTCAGACATTCGTCACTGGCGCCTTCCAGGAAAACTGCTACCTGGTGACGGACACGGACTCCGGGCAGGCAGTGATCATCGATCCCGGCGCCGACGGTGAGCGTTTGGTCGATGCGGTCCGACGCGCAAAGGTGCAGTTGACGAGCGTCTGGGTCACCCACGCGCACGTGGACCACATTGGGGGCATCGCGCCGATCGTGCGCGCGTTCAACGTGCCGGTCTTCGCGCACCCTGCTGGTCGCATCATGTACGATCGCGGCGCCGAGGTCGCTCAACTCTACGGCGTTCCGTTCGAGAGTCCGCCGCCCCCAGACCGCGAGCTCGCGGAGGGTGACACGCTTGCCGTTGGCAGATTGCGGTTCGCGGTCATGGAAACGCCTGGTCACGCGCCGGGTCACGTAACGATACACGGTGAAGGCGTGGCATTCGTGGGCGATTGTCTCTTCGCTGGCTCCATCGGACGCACAGACCTACCACTCAGCGACGGACGGCAGTTGGAAGCATCGCTGGCCCGCATCGCCACCCTCCCCGAGGCGACGGTCGTGTACTCCGGGCATGGCCCGGCCACCACCGTTGGCGAGGAGCTGCAGACGAATCCGTTCCTCACGGGCATCGCACGACCGATCAAACGTTAGGCACCATGCGTCGATGGATTCCCTTATTGGTGGCGGCATGGCTCGGCGCGTCAGTGCTGGCAGCCACTACCGTCGCGCCGGCCGCATTCGCCGTCCTTCCGAGTCGGACGCTCGCTGGCGCCCTCGTGGGTCGTGTGCTCCCGGTCCTGTTCGTCTCCGGAGCTCTCATCGGCGCAACCGTGTTTCTCGCGCTCGTTCTCTCACCAGCGAGTCCTCGCCGTCGCGCGCTTCAGGCCGTCGTTGCCACATGGTGTGTGGTACTCCTTGCGTCGCAGCTGGTGGTGACACCGCGAATCCAGGAGTTGCGCGCCGGTTCGCCGATTGACGCGCTCGACCGCTCCGACCCGCGCCGGGTGGCCTTCGGTCGACTTCACGGACTGAGTGTCGGTCTGTTGGGAGTAGGGATGTTGGCTGCGTTAGTTGTTCTGGTGTGGGGGCCGGCGCCACGTCGTCCTGACGGGCGGGAGTAGGGCGATCGCGCTCGCGTCACCGCGGTTCCATCGCCAAATTTGAACTGCCCCCACACCCCCGATGTCCGGGCAATCAGGCTCGGATCACCGACTCTTAGACCCTCGACTGGTATCCTATGACGCCTGATTCGTCGAGCACTGCTGCACCTACCCGCCGGCGAAATCGCTGGGCGTGGGGCGCTGTCCTTGCCGCCACCGCCGCTGTTGTCGCCTGCGAAGGAAGTCTCACCGTAGCCGGGAGTAACGCGACCTGGGGCTTCATTACCATCGCGGCCGCCAAGAGCAACGCCGGCGCGTACCGAACGGCCCCCCTCGGACAATTCTTCAAGGGTAACCTTTCCTCAGTTCCCAACGCCCAGATCGTCTTCGACTCTTGTGTTCCGGGACTTTCCTACGCAGACGCTGTCGAAATCGTGACCGGTGTGACGTTCCTGGATGCAGGAGAGAACATCACGTTGCAGCTTGGCGGCAAGACAGAGACGCTGCCGCGACTCATCGGGTCCGTAAACACCACCTATCAGAAAGGACTGACGGCGCCGGTTTCCTACACGCCCGGCGATTCCGTCGTGGTCACCATTCCAGGCGCAACGGGCGGGTATCCCGCCGCCGAGATCCGCGCCAAGACCGCCGAGCCGTTTACGAATGACAACGTGGTCATTCCCAACGGTACCGGAGCGATCCAATTCCGATGGACGCCCTCCACGGATCTCAACAGTGCCATGATTGTTTCCCTGCGATACCGGCCAGCGAACTCGAACCGAATCTCCGCACAGGTTCTTTGTTCCTTTACGGATGACGGTGTGGACTCGATACCCTTCCGCAACCATCGCTTCTGGTCGGACAGCTCGAACCTGGCGCGTGAGGTCGTCTTTACCAGGTTGCGTACCGCCATCAAGTCACAGGGCAGCGGTGTGCTGGAAGTCATCTCGCGCTATCAAACGCCGGTTCCCTTGCTTCCGTAGCCGCCGCGCCGGATGCGCATGTTGCAGCATGCCGCAAATGCTCCGTTCACTCCGCCCGTCTCGGCCCTGCCGTGACGGGCGGCAATCGTATCAGCGCCCTCGGATTCTCCTGCCATGACCGCCACGCGTACTGAGAAGGATCCACTGGGGACTCTGGACGTCCCTGCCGATGCGCTGTACGGCGTGCAAACCCTCCGCGCCGTGCAGAACTTCCCGATCAGTGGCCTCAAGCCGCTGGAGCCCTTTGTCGTGGCTCAGGTCTGGATCAAGAAGGCCGCGGCCCTCACTCACAAGGAAACGGGTCGACTCGATGGCAAGCTGGCGGATGCCATTGTCATGGCCGCCGACGAGGTCCTGGCGGGACAGCATCGTGACCAGTTTGTCGTGGATCCGTATCAGGCCGGCGCTGGAACGTCGCACAACATGAATGCCAACGAGGTCTTGGCCAATCGGGCCAACGAGTTGTTAGGCGGCAAGCGCGGCGAATACAAGCCAGTTCACCCGAATGACCACGTGAACATGGCGCAAAGCACGAACGACACGATTCCAACGAATATTCGACTCGCCGCGCTCTCGCAGTTGGCGCCCCTGACGGCGGCCCTCGAACAGCTCCGCGATGCGCTGAATGAAAAAGCCCGTGAGTTCGACGGCATCGTGAAGGCGGGGCGCACGCACTTGCAGGACGCCATGCCGATCCGACTGGGACAGGAATTCGCTGCGTACGCCGGATCGATCGACCGCGGCATTCGTCGCATCCGAGAAGCCGCCGACTACCTGAAGGACCTCGGGATCGGTGGAAGCGCGGTCGGCACTGGCGTCACCGTAGAGGCGGCATATCCGCAGTTGATGAATCGCCATCTGCGACAGATCAGCGGCATCGATGTGCGCGTGGGCGCAGACTTCATTCAGTTGATGCAGAGCATGGGTGATGTCGCCGCATTCTCATCGGCGTTGAAGGTGCTGGCAATCGACCTGAGCAAGATCGTCAGCGACCTGCGGTTGATGGTGATGGGGCCGCGAACAGGTATCGACGAGATCGTCTTGCCCGCGGTGCAGCCGGGGTCGTCGATCATGCCGGGCAAGATCAACCCCAGTATTCCCGAGATGGTCAACCAGGTGTGCTTCCAGGTCATCGGATGCGATACCACGGTGGCGATAGCCGCCGAGCATGGCCAGCTCGAACTCAACGTCATGATGCCGGTCATCGCGCACAACGTGCTGCTATCGATGCTTATCCTGCGCAACGCGGTCACCGTGCTCACGGAGAAGTGTGTCCGGGGCATACTCGCGCACCGAGAGATGTGTGAGTATTGGGTGGAACGATCGGCTGCATTGGCGACTGCGCTGGCCCCGCAAATCGGCTACGCCGCAGCGGCGGAAATCAGCAAGCGGTCCGTCCGCGAGGGCATCCTGATTCGCGATCTGGTGAAGCGGGAAGGAGTTATCCCAGCAGGCGAAGTGGACGACGTATTGGACCTGCGCAAAATGACGGAGATCGGCGTACCTGGGGGAGAGGATGGGGTGGCGGGAGCCGGTTAGTTCTCGAGAGCACCGCAACAACACTGTCTCGTTCGTCACTGGACGACGGTGCAACAACACCGTTATCCTGCTTCCTATGCGTATCACGACCTGGGCCGAGTATGGGCTTATTTCCTCGCTGCATTTGGCCCGCCGTCAGGGGGAGGGCCCGGTTACAGGTCGCGACGTGGCAGCCGCGGAGCGTCTTCCGGCGGACTACGTAGAGCAGATCCTGTTGCGCCTTCGCCGCGCGGGGATCGTCGACTCCGTGCGTGGGGCGAGGGGTGGCTACGTGCTGGCCCGGGACGCCGCGAACATCACTGTCCGAGAGATCATCGCGGCCTCCGAGCACGCGACGTTTGACTTGCACTGCGTCTCCCATCCCGTCGCCGAGGAGCGTTGCTCCGATTCCCAGCATTGCTCGATTCGTCCGGTCTGGCTGATGCTACAGCGTCGTATCGACGACGCGTTGGATAGTGTGCGCCTCGGCGACCTTCTTCAGGATGAGCCGACGGTGCGCAAGCGAGTCGGCCTTCCGGTGCTGGCCGCACCGGCTCACGCGGCCCTGCAGGCCTGAGGCGATCCATGTCGCGCAGTTTGTTCGACGACTGGCGGCAGGAGTGGCGCTTGCGCCGGGGAGCCGCCGCCTTCGTTGAAGGGTTACTCGCCGACCCGTCGCCGGAGGACGTGACCGCACTGGCGACCATGGTCCAGGTTGATGAAGACCGGGCGCGCTGGGAGCTGCGCTACGCACGACGCACGTTAGGCGTGCTGGTCGCGCAGCGCGATGCGCTGGACGATCGTACCGGATCGGAGGTTGCGCGCGAACTCGCGTCGGCCATGCACAACGACCGTCACATTGCCGCTGACATGGTGCGAGTCGCCGACCGTCAGCTCAACGAGCGTCTCACCGCGTACCGAGAGGTGCTCACGACGCGACGTCCCGATGAAGGCGTGGAGACGCGCCTCGGGCGCGTTCTGCTGCGGCTTACGGGATGGAACGGGCCTGCCTCGGAGGACCGCGCGGGAATGGCCGGTACCCTCATGCTACGGTACCTGACCGAGGCGAACGACGCGCTACGGAAGGCGTTTGGGACGGCGTCGCTGCCCGAGGACCTTCCGCCGTCAGCCGCGCGTTCAGGAAAACCCTAGTCCAGAACGCCAAAGCGCGACGGGTCCGTAGACTCGCCGCGCTTCGAGGAATGCCGAAGGGGGGACTCGAACCCCCACGGGCTGTCGCCCACTGCACCCTGAATGCAGCGCGTCTACCAGTTCCACCACTTCGGCAAGGACGCGGAAGCTATCGGCCCCGAAATGCCAAGTCAACGGAATGACGGGAGATACGCCACCAGCGTCCTTTGGTATGCGGACTCGCTACTATTCGTCGTGGAATCACGAAACACTGCATGATGCCGAAAGCCGCCGAGACGGAACCCGACAAGCAAGTCGTTGCACGGAACCGTAGCGCACGCCACGAATACCACATTCTCGACACATGGGAAGCGGGCCTCGTGCTGAGCGGAACGGAGGTGAAGGCATTGCGTGACGGGAAGGCGAACATCGGCGACGCGTACGGAATCGTCACCAAGGGCGAAGTGTTCCTCCTCAATGCCCACATCTCGCCGTATGAACGCGGAGGGTACGTCAACCACGAACCGACGCGATCGCGCAAGCTGCTCCTGCACAAGCGTGAAATCCGCAAGCTGATCGGCGCCGTGGAGCGGCAAGGACTGACACTGGTGCCGTTGGAGCTGTACTTCCGGAAGGGGCGCGCGAAGGTGGTGCTGGCCCTCGCGAAGGGGAAGAAGCTGCATGACAAGCGGGACGATTCGCGACAACGCGACGCCGAGCGGGAAATGGCCCGGGCCTTCCGCAAGCGATGATAGCGGGGGCGCTCCTGATGGCACTTCAGGTCATCGACACGGCGACCGCGGTCTCCGTTCGCGATGGCGACCGTGTCAACAAGGTGCCGATCGTCTTTACGCGAGCTGGCCGCATGCTCAACGCGGACGACCTTGGTCGCGCCTTGGGGACGCCGGTCCGGCGCCCCGCCAACGACCGGTTTGTGCTGACGGCTGCCGAAACTGAAATCGAATTCACCATCGGCGTACCGTTTGCCAAGGTCGGCCGCACGGTTACACCGTTAGGCACGGCGCCGGCCTCGGCGCAAGGCCGGCTGTTTGTCCCCATAGCCGTGGTGACTGACGTCCTGCCACGCGCCGTCGTGGGATTCCTCTTCGACACGACGCGTACCGAACTGCGTCGCTTCCGGGGTGGCGCCGCGGTCCCGACGGCAAGCCCCTCAGCCGTTGCCGTTCCCAGTGTGGACGTGAAGCCCAATGGCTCGCGAGTCGGCCCGAAAGCCGAGACGGTGGTCGTGGTCGACGCAGGCCACGGCGGGCCCGACCGCGGAATGAGCGGGCCCATTCGCGGGTCATTTCGGATCTACGAAGCGGACATCACCCTGCAAGTTGCCAAGCGGGTGCGCGACGCCCTGAAGTCTCGAGGAATCCGCGTAGTCATGACGCGCGACCGGGACACCCTCATCGCACTCCGCGATCGCGGCCGGCTGGCCAACCAGGCCAAGGGGAGTGTCTTTCTGTCGATCCACGTCAACGCCGCCAACCTCCGCTGGAAGCAGCCAGCCGAGGCGCGCGGATTCGAGACGTACTTTCTTGCCGAGGCGAAGACAGAGGATGAGCGCCGCGTCGAAGAACTGGAAAACGAGGCGACGAAATACGAGGCCGAGGCTGATGCAGAGGCTGGCGATCCGGTATCGTTCATCCTCAACGACATGAAACAGAACGAGCACTTACGCGAGTCGAGCGATCTCGCGACTACCATGCAAACAGCCCTCCGGGCCGTGCATCCGGGCCCGAGCCGCGGGGTGAAGCAAGCGGGGTTTCGTGTGCTCGTGTCTGCGTACATGCCAGCGGTCCTGGTGGAGATCGGGTTCGGGACCAATGCGGCGGAAGCGAGATACATCGCGTCGCCGGACGGGCAGGGGAGTCTGGCCCGAGCCATCAGCGATGCGACGGTCACGTACCTCGCCCAACTCGAGCGCCGCACCACTCCCGGGGGTACCGCGCAGTGAAGGGTTCGACGGGGCTCACCGTGAACCTGGGCGAGGTGAACCTCCAGAATCCGATCATGTTGGCCGCGGGGACCGCTGGCTACGGCCGAGAGGTGTCGGGAGTGATCGACCTCGAGTCGTTAGGCGGCCGGGTGACCAAGGCCGTGAGCGTGGAGCCCCGAAAGGGTGCGGCCGCTCCGCGAGTGGCCGAATTCGACGGCGGGATGATCAATGCCATCGGCTTGGCGAATCCCGGTGTCGACGCGGTGCGCGCTCAGGCGCTGCCGTGGCTGGCAGCGAATATCGCCAGCGCGCGGGTGCTGGTGAACGTGGTGGGCAGTCGCGTCGAGGACTATGCGGCGGTGGTGAGTGCACTGCACGAGGCGCCGGGGAAACATGGATTTGAGCTGAACGTCTCCTGTCCCAATGTGAAGGCTGGCGGGATGGAGTTTGGAGCGGACCGCTCGGCGCTCGAGGGCGTCGTGAAGGGCGCACGGGCCAACACCACGCTCCCACTGTTCGTGAAGCTCTCGCCAACGCTCAGTGACATCGTGGGCGCGGCGCGAGTGGCGATGGATGCTGGGGCGACGGGAATCACTCTCACGAACACCCTTCCGGGGCTGGTCATCGACGTGGAACGACGACGGCCGGTGCTGGGGTTCGGGACTGGCGGCGTGAGTGGCGCTGCACTCTTGCCCGCCGCTGTGCTCGCGACCTGGAAGGTGTACAGCGCAACGAAGGCTCCCATCATCGGCGTCGGTGGTGTCGCCAATGCCACGGACGCCCTGCAGTTTCTGATGGCGGGTGCGCGCGCGGTCGCCATCGGTACGGCGGCTATGCGCGACCCTCGAATTCCCGAGCGTGTTGTCAGGGGCCTGGGCCAATGGATGGAACGGCACAGCGTCTCCTCGATCGAAACCATTATTGGATCCCTGGAATGGCCGGCACCCGCGTGACACCAGTCCCGATCGTCGCCCTGGACGTCTCCGACATCCACAATGCGTTGCTACTGACGGACGACCTCGGCGACACATGCTCCTTCTACAAGGTGGGTTCCGAGCTCTTCACCAGTGCCGGACGCGAGGTGGTCACGCGCATCCGTGACCGAGGATGCCGCGTCTTTCTCGACCTCAAGTTTCACGACATCCCAAACACCGTGCGGTCAGCGGCGCGGGCGGCCCGGGACCTGGGGGCGGATCTCATCACGGTCCACGCGGCAGGCGGGGCGGCGATGATCAGTGCCGCTGTGGAGGGTGCGTCCCCCGGGTGTCGCGTTCTGGCGGTGACTGTTTTGACGTCGCTGGATGTGGCCGCCCTGCAGTCAGCCTGGGGGCGGAATGACGTGGTGGTCGCCACAGAGGTGGCACGACTCGCCACCACCGCCGCAGATGCGGGGGCCTATGGTGTCGTCTGCAGCGGTCACGAGGTGGAGGCGGTGCAGAAAGTCGCCGATGGGCGGTTGGCGACGTTGGTGCCTGGGATCCGGTTTTCTGACGGAGAGACGCATGACCAGCGTCGGATCGTGACTCCTGCCATGGCCGCAGAGCTGGGAGCGACTTACCTCGTGGTGGGGCGCGCCGTGACTGGGGCTCGCAGTCCCAGGGAAGCGATGACGCGCCTGCGCGCTGAGCTGGAGAGCGCCGTGGAGGCGCGGTAGTCCAGAAAAGTCTCGCGAAACACGCAATTCACGGACCGGCTCCCTTGCATGAGTCGTCTAAGGCCTTTATCCTAAAGGTCTTGGCCGAAATTCCTTAGTTTAGTCGGGAGCCAGACCTGTGAAAGTTCGAAGCAGCGTGAAGCCGATCTGCGAGCACTGCAAAGTGGTCAAGCGGGCCGGCGTGACACGCATCATCTGTAAGCGAAACCCTAAGCACAAGCAGCGCCAAGGGTAACATGGCACGAATTTCTGGAGTCGACCTCCCACGCGAGAAGCGGGTTGAGATCGGCCTAACGTATGTCTTCGGCATCGGCCGGACGACCGCCAAGCGGATCCTCGAATCAACCGGTGTGAACCCGAACACTCGGGTGCGCGACCTGACGGACGCCGACGTGAATCGGCTGCGACAGGCGATTGAAAAGGATTATCGCGTGGAAGGTGCACTTCGCACCGAAGTCGCCATGAACATCAAGCGACTCATGGACATTGGTTCGTATCGCGGCATTCGCCATCGCCGCGGCCTCCCTGTGCGCGGGCAGCGAACGCACACGAATGCGCGCACCAAGAAGGGTCCGCGTCGCGCTATCGCCGGCAAAAAGAAGGTAACCAAGTAGCGTATGGCCACTGGAAAGAAATCGAAGCGCGTGATCGAGGCCGAAGGCATCGCACACATCAGCGCCACCTTCAACAACACCACGATCACGATTACGGATATGCATGGCAATGCCGTGTCGTGGGGCTCGTCGGGTAAGGCGGGGTTCAAGGGATCCAAGAAGTCCACGCCATTCGCCGCCACTGTTGCAGCTGAGCAGTGCGCGCGTGATGCGCTGTCGCAGGGCGTGCGTCGGGTCCATGTCCGCGTTCAGGGTCCCGGCAGCGGCCGCGAGTCGGCCGTGCAGGCGCTGGCCTCGGCCGGGCTTCAGGTCAAGTCAATCAAGGACGTCACGCCGATCCCACACAACGGCTGCCGTCCTCCCAAGCGGCGGAGGGTCTAAGACGTGCGCTACACCGGACCCGTTTGTCGCTTATGCCGTCGCGAAGGCACGAAGCTGTTCCTGAAGGGAACGAAGTGCTTCACCGAAAAGTGCCCCGTTGAGCGTCGCCCCTACGCACCGGGACAGCACGGTCAGTCGACCGCGCGCCGGCGCAAAGCGTCGGAATACGCCAAGCAGCTGCGCGAGAAGCAGAAGATCAAGCGCATCTATGGGGTGAGCGAACAGCAATTCCGCAACACGTTCGAGAAGGTGTCCACCCAGGCCGGCATCACCGGTCACAACCTCTTGGCGGCGCTCGAGTGCCGGCTCGACAACCTCGTGTATCGGATGGGCTTCGCGCCCAGCCGCAACGCGGCCCGTCAGCTGATTCGGCATCGTCACATCGAGGTCAATCGGCACACCGTGGACATCCCGAGCTACCTGGTCGCTCCTGGTCAGGAAGTGAGGGTGCGAGAGAAGTCGCGAGAGGTCGGTCTCGTGCGCGATGCGCTCGACCAGTCGTCGCGCGGGCAGTCGCCCACGTGGCTGGCGGTCGACCGGGACACCTTCAGCGGACGCATGCTCGAGCGGCCGCAGCGGGCCAGTATTCCAATTGCGGCGCAGGAGCAGTTGGTCGTCGAGTTGTATTCGAAGTAGGGCGATGGCGCCGAGCGACGCCCACTCCGGTGGTGCGTCGCGGGCTACGGCCGTCGGCACAATCCGGTCGGGACCCTAACTCCCATACGAACCCACCGCGCGTTAGGGGCGGGGTGGGGCGTTGCCGAAGAGCGGCTTCGGCATGACCATCTCTGGGAATCCGTTCATGGCGAAAGCGATCGACTTAAAGGGACTTGTTCGCCCGCACCTCGTGGAGGTGCAGAAGCGAGACGACAACCCCAACGTTTCAGAATTCCGCCTGCAGCCGCTGGAACGCGGCTACGGCCACACCCTCGGCAATGCCATGCGACGCATGCTGCTCTCGTCGCTCCGTGGCGCTGCCGTCTGGGGTTTTCGCATCGATGGCGTGGTGCATGAGCACCAGACCATCGAGGGCAGTAGTGGAAGACGTCCACCAGATCATCGGAAACCTGAAGAATCTCGTCTTGCAGCTGTCGGACGATGTCGAGGAAGCGGTCCTTCGCATTGGCAAGTCCGACGCGGGCCCGTGACGGCGGGCGACATCGAAAACGGAACCGTTCGCGTCGGCGAACCAGGCCACCACATCTTCACGCTCGAGGACGACCGCGATATCAGCGTCGAACTGTACGTGAACAGGTCGCGACTACGTGGAGGCGGACCAGCACGTCGTCGACCGCGGGTTGCCGGTGGACCTCGTCCGAATGGATGCGCTGTACAATCCAGTCCGCCGCGTCAACTTCGCCGTTTCCGAGACGCGTGGTCGGTCAGCGGACTACGACAAGTTGACCCTGACGGTGAACGAACAACACCATCTCGCCGAAGAAGCCGTCAGCTACGCAGCCGCGCTCGCGCACGCACTTCCAGTACTTCGCCAGCAAGCTCGCGTACCTCGGCGCCCGTCTCGTTCGGTGGGATGCTCGAGAGCGGCGACGCCGCGCGATTGGCCTCGCTTTCAAGACGCCGATCGTGAACTGGACCTTCCGTCCGCTCTGTCAACTCCCTGAAGAATTCCAACATCAGAACGCTCGGCGATCTGGTTCGCCAAACGGAAAGCCAGATCCTGCAGGTCAAGAATTTCGGCAAGAAGTCACTGCACGAAATCGCCGACCTGCTCAGCGAAGATCTCCAACTTCGGCATGCGATACGAAGAGAACGGCGAAGGCGTGCGTATCCTCGACTGGGGGAACGCCAGCCAGCCGGGCCGCAGCAATCGCGCCGGATGACGAAGAGGAGCAATAGGCAATGCGACATCGGAAGGCAGGCGCCAGCTCAGGCGCACGAGCAGGCAGAAGCTCGCCCTCATGCGCTCTCTCTGGCCGCGTCTCTCATCGAGCGGGGAGCGATTGAGACGACGGAAGCCAAAGGCAAAGGAGCTTCGCCCGTTCATCGAAAAGCTCATCACCAAGGCGCGATCTGGAACGCTCCATGATCGCCGCCTTTTGGGACGCCACATTCAGAAGCGCGAAGTGGCGGACAAGCTGTTCCAGGAAATCGGGCCCCGCTACACCAAGCGCCCCGGCGGATATACGCGCATTCTCAAGACCGGCCACCGCAAGGGCGACGGAGCCGAGATGGCGCGCATTGAACTGATTGGAGGCTGATCCGATGGCCGTGAACCGAAGCCGCTGCCACGTATGCGGCAAGGGTGTGCAGTACGGGAACAACGTTTCGCACGCCAACAACAAGGTCCGGCGCACGTGGAAGCCGAATCTGCAGGTCGCCCGTGTGCTGGTCGACGGGAAGGCCACCAAGGTCAAGGTTTGTACGCGATGCTTGCACGCTGGAAAGGTGCAGCGTGCCCCGCGAGGCGCGCGCGTTGCGTAAGCGGCCCGTTGGGTCAAGAGCCTTTGAGAGGAGCGCTTCGGCGCTCCTCTTTTTTTGTCCCCCGCACATCGAGCGGCAGCTCCCTGCAAAGAGCCGTGCGCGCTACCTTCCCCTCGTGCTGCAACGCCCGGATCGCCGAACCGATTGGGGAGGGAGAGCGCCGTGACGAAATCCGCGCTCATCACGGGCATTTCGGGGCAGGACGGCAGCTACCTCGCCGAACACTTGCTGGCGAAGGGATACCGCGTGACGGGGACCGTGCAAGACGCAGCGCGGCCTCGCCCAGGCTACTTCTCACGCATTGTCGACCGTATCGAACTGCACCAACTCGACGTTCGCGATCGCCAAGGCCTGCGCGACCTGCTACACCACGTTTCTCCGGCGGAGGTCTACCACCTGGCCGCCCAAAGTCGCGTCGGCGCATCATGGGATGACCCGGTAGGGACTGCAGACGTGACGGCCAGTGGTGCACTCTACCTGCTGGCGGCGGTGCGCGAATCGGCGCCTAACGCGCGCGTGCTCGTCGCGGGTTCGTGCGAAGTATACGGGCACGCCACGCAGGTTCCTCAGGATGAACGTACGCCACTGCAACCCACGTCGCCGTATGGCGTCGCCAAGGCGTTCGCCCAGGGAATGACCCGACTCTACCGCGACCAGTACGGGGTCCACGCGTCGACCGCGATCCTATTCAATCACGAAAGCCCGCGGCGCGCGCGGCAATTCGTATCGCAGAAGATCGCTTCGGGGGCGGTTGCCGTCGCGAAAGGAACCCAGAAAGAGTTGCGGCTCGGGAACACGCAGGTCGTTCGCGACTGGGGTTTTGCCGGCGATTACGTCGACGCGATGTGGCGCATGGTGCAGGCCGATTCCCCGGCGGACCTGGTGGTGGGGACGGGTGTTGGGCACTCGGTGTGGGAGCTCTGTCAGGTCGCCTTCCAGGCGGTCGGTCTGGTGGCCGAGGAGCATGTCACGATCGACGCTCAGCTGGTCCGGCAGGACGACGCACCGGCGCTGGTGGCCAATCCGGCCATGGCTAGGGCGCGCCTCCAGTGGTCGCCCACGGTAGATTTCCATGCACTTGTGCGGATGCTGGTCGCCGCCGCGCAGGACCCTTCGTCATCAGCCTAACGTTTCATGCCCCGTCGCTCAGACCTGCACCGCATTCTCGTGATCGGATCCGGGCCCATCGTCATCGGGCAGGCCGCGGAATTCGATTACTCGGGGACGCAAGCCGCGCGTGCGCTCAGGGAAGAAGGATACGAGGTGATTCTCATCAACTCGAATCCGGCGACCATCATGACGGACCCGGAGGTCGCTCACCGCACGTATGTCGAGCCGGTGACGGCGGAGTACGCCGAGTTGGTGATCGCGCGCGAGCGCCCCGATGCGCTGTTGCCGACGATGGGTGGCCAGACGGCACTGAACGTGGCGATGCAGCTGTCGGCTAGTGGCGTCCTGGACAAGTACGGTGTGGAGCTCATCGGCGCCAAGGCGCGCGCGATCAAGCTGGCCGAAGACCGCCAGGAGTTTGCCGAGGCAATGCATCGCATCGGGCTTCAGGTGCCGCAGGGCCGCATTGCGCATACCTGGGAGGAAGCGCAGGAGATTGCCGAGTTCACGGGATATCCCGCGATCATTCGACCGTCGTTTACCCTCGGAGGTTCGGGGGGTGGGGTGGCGTACAACCGGGAGGAGTTCGAGGACATTGTCCGCCGGGGACTCGCGGCGTCGCCGACGTCGCAGGTGCTCATCGAGCGCTCGTTGCTGGGGTGGAAGGAGTTTGAGCTGGAAGTGATGCGAGACTACGCGGACAACGTGGTGATCGTCTGTTCGATCGAGAACCTGGATCCGATGGGTGTCCACACGGGTGATTCGATCACGGTCGCCCCGGCCATGACGCTCACAGACCGCGAATACCAGGTCATGCGCGACGCGGCGTGCGCGGTGATCCGCGAGATCGGCGTGGAAGCTGGCGGCTGCAACATCCAGTTCGCCATTTCGCCGACAACGGGCGAAATGGTCGTCATCGAGATGAACCCGCGCGTCTCCCGCTCCTCGGCCCTGGCGTCCAAGGCCACCGGGTTCCCCATCGCCCGTATTGGGGCGAAGCTGGCGGTCGGGTATCGCCTGGACGAGATACCGAATGACATCACGCGCACGACGCCGGCGTCCTTCGAGCCCGTGTTGGACTACGTGGTAGTGAAGTGTCCGCGGTTCGCGTTCGAGAAGTTTGCGAAGGCCAGTCCCGTACTCACCACGCAGATGAAGTCGGTGGGCGAGTCGATGGCCATTGGCCGGACGTTCAAGGAGGCGTTCCAGAAGGGGCTTCGTGCCCTCGAGAACGGTCGCACCGGCTGGAGCCAGGCATCGCGACCGGCCGACGATCGGCTCCCCGACGACGCGATCGAGTCGCTCCGCGGCGCGATCTCCACGCCTACGCCCGAGCGTGTGTATCAGCTCAAACACGCATTCCTTGCCGGGATGTCCGTGGACCAGATCTACGAGCTGACGGCGATCGACCGGTGGTTCCTGAGCCAGATGCAGGAGCTCGTCGACGCGGAGCGGCGGTATGCCGCGCTGGCATCGGTGGGTCCCGACGACGTGCGGGACATGAAGCGCATGGGCTTCAGTGATCGTCAGCTCGCGGACTTACGGGGTGAGCCGGAACAGCAGGCCCGCGACCGACGGTGGGCCTATGGCCTGCGCCCCGTTTACAAGATGGTGGACACGTGCGCCGGCGAGTTTCCGTCGTCCACGCCTTACCTCTACAGCTCCTACGACGACGAAAGCGAGGCGCCGCGCACGGGAAAGCGCTCCGTCGTGATTCTGGGCAGCGGCCCAAACCGCATTGGGCAGGGCGTCGAGTTCGACTACATGTGTGTGCGGGCGGTCATGGCCCTGCGGGCACAGGGATACGAGACGATCATGATCAACTCGAATCCCGAGACGGTGTCCACGGACTATGACACGTCGGACAAACTGTACTTCGAACCGCTGACGCTCGAGGACGTGCTGGAGGTCGTGCACCGCGAGCAACCGTTAGGCGTGATCGTCCAGCTTGGCGGCCAGACGCCGCTGAAGCTGACGCGAGGGCTCGAGGCCGCAGGTGTGCACGTGCTCGGCACATCTCCCGAGTCGATCGACATCGCCGAAGACCGCAAGCGGTTCGAGGTCATTGCGCGAGAGCTTGGCATTCGGCAGCCGGAGAACGGGACCGCTACCAGCGTGGACGAAGCGGTGGATGTCGCGACGCGCATCGGATATCCCGTCCTCGTCCGCCCCTCGTACGTGCTCGGTGGCCGCGCGATGCAAATCGTCTTTGACGAGACGTCGCTCCGCGATTACTTCGAAACCGCGGCCCGCGTCAGCGAAGAGCGGCCGGTTCTCATCGATCGGTTCCTTGAGGATGCCTTCGAGGCCGATGTGGACGCCGTCTGTGACGGCGAGCGGGTGGTCATTGGCGGCGTTATGCAGCACATCGAGGATGCCGGCATCCACTCCGGCGACTCGGCCTGCGTCCTCCCGCCATACCTGATCGGCGAGACGGACATCGAGATGATGAAGCAGCACACGATCGCGTTGGCACGTGCGTTAGGTGTTGTGGGGTTGATCAACGTGCAGTACGCCGTGAAGCATGGCGTGGTGTACGTGCTCGAGGTGAACCCACGCGGCAGTCGCACGATTCCCTTCGTCTCCAAGGCGATCGGCGTGCCCTTGGCGTCGGTGGCCGCGCGCGTGATGCTTGGCGAATCCCTCGAATCTGTGGGCTTCACCCATGAAATCGTGCCGCCGTTCGTGTCCGTGAAAGAGGCAGTCTTTCCGTTCACGAAGTTCCGTGAGTTCGATCCCTTGCTCGGACCCGAAATGCGCTCGACCGGTGAGGTGATGGGCATCTCCGATTCGTTTGGCAGTGCCTTCGCCAAAGCGCAGCTGTCGGCAGATAATGCGCTTCCGTTGAGCGGAGCCATCTTCATCACGGTCAATGACACAGACAAGCCGACCGTTACACCGATCGCGCGGCGATTCTACGAACTCGGGTTTCACCTGTACGCCACCGACGGAACCGCACGCTACCTCAGCCGGCGAGGCATTCCCACACGGTCCGTTCGCAAGATTCACGAGGGTCGGCCCAATGGGTTGGACCTGCTGAAGAACGGCGAGATCCAGTTGCTGATCAACACGCCGCTGGGCAAGCACGCGCAATACGACGACTATCAGCTGCGGCAGGCCGCGATCGCCATGCGTATCTCGTACACCACCACCATGTCGGCGGCGAGCGCCGCTGGCGACGCGATCTTGTCGTTGCGCTCGCGCACGGCCTCCGTTCGCTCGCTTCAGGAGTGGCACGAGATCGTTCGAGAAGAGGAACGGGCTGAGGAGCAGATGTCGTCGACGATGAGCCCGGACCGACCAATGCCGGCACGCACCGCGTCGGAGGGCGCAGGCACCGATTCGCCGCGCGCGCGGCCGTCGGCGGAGTTGAGACCGTGAGCACGCTGCCGCCGCCGTTCATCCACGAGTCGTCTTACGTTGACGAAGGCGCCCAGATCGGCGCGGGGACAAAGGTCTGGCACTTTTGCCACGTCATGCCCGGCGCCGTGATTGGGGAGCGCTGCAACCTGGGGCAGAACGTGGTGGTCATGCCCGGTACGCGGCTGGGCAACAACGTGAAGGTTCAGAACAACGTGAGCATCTACGAAGGGGTGGAACTGGAAGACGATGTCTTCTGTGGCCCGTCCATGGTGTTCACCAATGTGATGAACCCGCGCAGCCACGTGTCACGGAAGTCGGAGTATCAACGGACGCTCGTGCGTCGCGGCGCCAGCATCGGGGCCAATGCCACGGTGGTCTGTGGCACGACGCTTGGCGAGTATGCCTTCGTTGGTGCTGGCGCCGTCGTCACCCGCGATGTGCCGGCCTACGCATTGGTCGTCGGTGTCCCGGCCACCCAAATTGGCTGGATGTGTTCCTGCGGTGAGCGCTTGCCGGAACCGGAGGTGCCCTACGGCGAGACGTCATGCGCTGCGTGTGGGAGATCGTACCGGATGGATCATGGCCGGCTCCTTCCAGAACAGGACGGAACCACATGAGTGCCAACTTCCGGCTGGCGCTGGTGGGCTGTGGGCGAATCAGCCGCAACCATTTCGACGCCATCGCCGCGATCGACGGTTTGGTGCTGTCCGGCGTGTGCGACAGCGTGGAGGAACGCGCCCGCAGCGCGGGATCGGCCCACGGGGTCCCGTGGTTCACCGCGTACGAGCGGATGTTGGATGCGGTCGAATGTGACGTGGTCGCGATCTGCACGCCGTCGGGGCTGCATCCGGCGCATGGCATTCTCGCCGCGAAGGCGGGGAAGCACGTCGTCTGCGAAAAGCCGATGGCCATCACGCTCTCTGCCGCCGACGACCTCGTGCATGCCTGCGATGCCGCGGGGGTGCACCTGTTCGTGGTGAAGCAGAATCGCTTGAATCCACCGGTGCAGCTGGTGAAGCGGGCGATCGACAAGGGTCGGTTCGGCCGCATTTACATGGCCAACACCACCGTGCGCTGGACGCGGCCGCAGGAGTACTATGACCAAGCCCCTTGGCGTGGGACATGGGAGTACGATGGCGGCGCGTTCATGAATCAGGCATCGCACTACGTCGACCTGATTCAGTGGCTCGTTGGGCCTGTCGAGAGCGTGATGGCCAAGACCGCGACCTTGGCGCGACGGATCGAGACCGAGGACACCGGCATTGCCGTCCTGAAGTTCCGCTCTGGCGCGCTGGGTGTCATCGAAGTGACGATGCTGACGTATCCCAGAAACCTCGAGGGATCGCTCACGATTCTCGGGGAGAGGGGCACGGTGAAAATCGGCGGGACGGCGGTTAATCGCGTGGAACACTGGGCGTTTGCCGACTACGACGACGACGACAAGCTCGTCGACGCCACGGCCACGAATCCGCCTAACGTATACGGGTTCGGGCACGAAGCGTACTATCGCAATGTCCTGGCGGTGCTACGCGGCGAGGCCCGGCCGGACACCGACGGACGCGCCGGGCGAAAGTCGCTCGAGCTGATTCTCGGCGCGTATGAGTCGGCGAAGACCGGGGCCGAGGTGCCCCTGCCGTTGGTCGTCGCTCGCTAGTTACGCCAGAGGTCGGAACACGACGGAGTCAAACCGCGCCGGTCACAGCGTTAGGCGGCCGCCGCTGGTGTGGTAGCGCCCCGTGCGTTGACGCGCTGGTATCCACCTTGTGAAGTTTCGGGGCCGTCACGACGGCCGAACGACTCATTCTTCCGGTTTTCACCAATGCCTGTTCCTCTCCTCGACCTCAAGGCCCAGTACGCGACGATTCGCGACGAGATCATCCCTGCAATCATGAAGGTGGTCGACGACCAGCTGTTCATCCTCGGTGAACCGGTCGAGCGGCTCGAACGCGAAGTGGCGCAGTTGTCACATGCCAGGCATGCGATCGGGTGCGCCAACGGTACCGACGCCCTGCTGCTCGCATTCCGCGCCTTGGACATTGGGCGCGGAGACGAGGTCATCACCACGCCGTTCACCTTCTTCGCAACCGCCGGGACGATCCACAACGTGGGCGCCACACCGGTCTTCGTGGATATTGACCCCGTCTCGTTCAACATCCGCCCAGAAGCTGTTCAGGCCGCTGTTACATCGCGAACCAAGGCCATCGTCCCCGTCGACCTCTTCGGGCAAATGGCTGAAATCGAACGAATCGCCCTGCTCAACCCGGGCATCCCGATCGTGGAAGACGCGGCGCAGTCCATTGGCGCCAGCCGGATGATCGATGGCGAGCGACGCATGGCGGGCGAGTTGCCGACGATCGGCACCTACTCGTTTTTCCCGTCAAAGAATCTCGGCGGATATGGGGACGGCGGGATGATCGTGACTCAAAACGACCAGCTCGCGACGCGACTCAAACGCCTACGCGTTCACGGGGGAGCCAAGCAGTATTTCCACGACGAGGTGGGTTACAACTCCCGCCTTGACTCGCTGCAGGCTGCCGTGCTTGTCGCGAAGCTCCCACACCTGGCTCATTGGAGCGCCGGCCGTCGGGCGAATGCGGCGTACTATACGGCCGGGCTTTCGGATCTCGCCGAGGTGCAAACGCCCGTCGTAGACCCCGTCAATGAGTCGATTTTCAACCAGTACACAATCCGGGTCGAACGTCGAGACGAGCTG
>JBGAJQ010000007.1:0-121516 GCA_044224875.1 Gemmatimonadaceae bacterium
TCGCAGGTTCGTGCCGCCGTGTCGCCGTGCCTGGCGAGTGAGCGAAGCCTCTATTGGCGTCTCACCGCGCGGGAGAATTTGCAGCTGGCGGCGGACCTCCAGGGATTGCCGACACACGAGGTGCCGGCGCGGAGTGAAGAAGTGTTGGCGGCGGTCGGGTTGACGGACACTGGGAGCAAGATGGTGGGCCAGTTCTCGTCGGGCATGATGCAGCGCCTGTTGATTGCCCGCGCCTTGTTGAGCCGTCCGGCGTTGTTGCTGCTCGACGAACCGACGCGCAGCCTGGATCCATTGTCGGCGCGCGAGTTCCGGCGCTTCCTTCGCGAAGAGCTCGTGCAGCGTCGCGGGTGCGCGGTGCTGCTGGCGACCCACAGTGCCGACGAGGCCTTTGAGCTCTGCGATCGTGTGGCGGTGATGGACCGTGGGCGCCTGCTGGCCCAGGGCCCCGCGGCCGAGCTGTCGGATCGATACCTTGGCGCCCGTTATCGCATCGTCACGTCCGAGCCGGGCCGCACCAGCGCTCGCGCCTTGTGCATGACATCGCCCTGAGCTCGGCGTGCGCGCGCCGTGGAAGAGAACGCCGACGGTGACGATCCGGCTCACTGGCGGGCATGAGCGGTCCGCCGACGTGCTCGCCTCGTTGGTCCGTTCGGGGATGCCGGTGGCGCGATTCGAGCGCATGCCGTTGGTGCTGGCGGACCTGATCGAGTGTGCTGGCGGCGCCAACCGTCGCCGCAGGGAGCCTCGGTGAGGCGGTCAGGCCATCCGGGCACTCGTGTTGGCGGCGTGGAAGACGTCGTTGAGCTATCGCGTACAGATGGCAACGTCCATTGCATCGTTGGCGCTGACGGTAGTGCCCGTGTATTTCGTCTCCAACGCCCTACAGGGGATGATGGCCAACGCCATCGCCGGGGAGGGGACGCAGTATTTCGGGTTCCTGTTGGTGGGTAACGGTCACGCTGTCGCTTGTGACGACCGCGGTTTCCACACTCCCACAGGCGGTGTCGGGCGGCATTGCCAGTGGATTCTTCGAGATGCTCCTGATGTCGCCGGCGCCGCGGCTGCACCTCCTGATCGGTCTGTCGGGCTACGGGATCCTCTGGACGCTGCTGCGCGGCGCGCTGACCCTCCTCGCGGGGTGGGCCCTCGGAGCCCGGCTCGCCTGGAGCGGAATTCCGGCTGCATTGGTGATCCTCGCCGTCATCGTCGTTACCCATTGGGCCATTGGCTTGTTCGGCACGGCCCTCGTGCTGGCATTCAGGTCGATGGGAGCACTGCCACAGGGGGTGTTGTTTCTCTCCGCACTTTTTGGCGGGACGTACTTCCCGACGTCGAAAATTCCCTCCTGGTTGCAGTCCTTGTCTGTCGTGACGCCGTTGGCCTACGGCCTGCGTTCATTGCGTCGGGTGCTGCTCGAAGGGCGATCCCTGAGGGACGTCCTCCCGGATTTTGGCGTTCTCTAGGGGATGTGCGTCGTTCTCCTGTTGATCTCGTCCATCGCGTTCCACCGGAGTCTGTTGTACGCGAAACGGCAGGGTTCGCTTAACTTGTATTAGCCTCGCTGACCTATAGATGAAGCCCGATACCTCACTCCAAGGCCTGTTGAGTCCAGAAGCGCGTTTGCTCCTGCTCACGGCTGGCGGTCCCTCCAACGACGCGGCGATTGCCGCAGCGGTGCGGGAGCCGCTGGACTGGAGCAAGGTGTCCTGGCTTGCCGAATGGGAGCGGGCGACTGGCGTGGTATGGCGGCGCCTTCACGCGGTGGCCCCTCAGGCGATACCGGATGAGGTCGCGCTCGGCTGGGAACGGCTGACGATGGTGGCGGACTTCCACGCGTTGTACCTGCAAGAGCGTTTTCTGCAGACGTTGCGAGCGCTGGTGGATGCAGGCCTCGAGGTGATCCTGTTGAAGGGCGCTGGGCTGGCCCACAGTGCCTACGGGAGCTTCACCGAACGTCCCATGGGTGACGTGGACTTGCTGGTGGACCCCGATCAGGCAGAAGTCGCCTGGCAAGTGGCGACCTCGTTAGGCTGGAACTGGGACCGGCAGCTGTTCTTCGCATCGCGAGCACCACCACCTGCCGCCGCTCACCGACACCCAGCGTGTGGGCGCCAAGCTGGAATTGCATACGGCGCTGGCGGGTTTTGGCCATCCGTTTGCGCTTGGCTTCGATGCCGTCCGCCGCGCGTCGCGGCCGCTGACCGTTGGTGGGCGGTCGGTCATGGTGCTGGACGACGAGCACCAGATCATTCACCTGGGAGTCCACCTGGCCTGGTCGCACATCCTGTCGTTTGGCGCTTGGCGGACCTTCCGGGACATTGGGGCAGTGCTCGCGGCGGGGAAGGTCGACTGGGACAAGCTGGTGCACGCCGCAAAGACGCATGGCGCCACATCATGCTGCTACTGGACGCTTCGGTTGGCTAACCGGCTGAGCGGCATCGAGATTCCGGAAGCGGCCCTGTCGGCTTTGCGAGCGCCGACGCCACCTGGTCTGCACGGGATCGTGGAAAGGCATTTGGCGAGCTTCGCTCTTTGCAACCGAGCGGGTCTCTCGCTCCGTCGGGAGTCAATCCGTCGGGCGTTGTGGAGCGCGGCGATTCGGCCAGGGCGCTTGCGGCTTGGGCAGGGTCGGCCATGGGACATTGACCAGATCACGTCCCCCAGGAAGGGTCAGCCACTGCCCGTCTCTACCCGCATTGCGAATCATCTCGAGAACCTGACGCAGTGGGCGCATTACCTGCGACTGGTTGCTCGCCCGAGGTAGCGCGCTAAGCATAAGTAGCCCGTTGACTTTCGTTCCGCGCTCGGCCACCTTATACAGCTGCGCCCGGCGGTCTTAGGTGTCGTGAGAGACTCGGCCGACGGCTGCACGTCTTTCCCCTGGGCTCGCGGAGTACGCGAGGATGCTGTGGATCGGCGCCCGGACTGCATGGAACGGACGCTCCCGACAAGCGACGCAGGACAATTGAACATCGAGCGTTTGACTCGATGCGCCTTGGGTCCCCTCTCCAGCTTAACCGAGTGCACCCGGCGGTGGGCGGATGGATACCGGCTCCTGCACTGAAGGAGCGCCTGGTCCACCCGCGTTTTTGCTGTAGTCCATCCGACTCCGGCGCTGGGCGCCGGACTGATCATACAGGTTTCACGAGATATGCCACGTACGACTCCGCTGGATCGTTATCGCAACATCGGCATCATGGCTCACATCGATGCTGGGAAGACGACTACGACCGAGCGCATTCTCTACTACACGGGCAAGTCCCACAAAATGGGAGAGGTCCATGATGGCGCAGCCACCATGGACTGGATGGAGCAGGAGCAGGAGCGCGGGATCACGATCACGTCCGCGGCGACGACTTGTTTCTGGCGCCGGCACGGCTCGAGCACGGATGTTGGCAGCGGCCCCGAATACCGCATCAACATCATCGACACCCCCGGTCACGTGGACTTTACCGTGGAAGTCGAGCGCTCGCTGCGCGTCCTGGACGGTGCGGTTGCGTTGCTGGACTCGGTCGCCGGCGTGGAACCGCAGACCGAGACGGTGTGGCGCCAGGCGGACCGGTACAAGGTCCCGCGCATGATCTTCGCCAACAAGATGGACCGCGTCGGTGCCGACTTCGATCGCTGCCTGACGATGATCCGCGAGCGCCTGACGCGCCGCGCCTATCCGTTGCAGCTCCCGGTCGGGTCTGGTGAACTGTTCACCGGTCACATCGACGTCATCGAGCGGAAGGAGTACATCTTCCATAACGAGACGCTCGGGAAGACGTTCGACGTCGTGGAGGTCTCGCCAGAGTTCAAGGATCGCGTGGAAGCGGCGCGCCACGAGCTGATCGAGGCGGCGGTGGAGCACGACGAGCACTTGATGGAGAAGTACCTGGCGGGCAACGAGCTGACGGTGGACGAGATTCGACATGCCATCCGCAAGGCGACGACCGGCATGCACATCGTCCCCGTCCTGTGCGGTGCGTCATTCAAGAACAAGGGTGTCCAGGCGCTCTTGGATGCGGTGATCGACTATCTCCCCTGTCCATTGGACGTGCCGGCGATCGAAGGGCACCTCCCGCATCACGACGAGACCTTCGAAAGTCGCGATGTGTCGGACGATGCGCCGTTTGCGGCGCTGGCGTTCAAGATTGCCACCGACCCATTCGTGGGTAAGCTGACGTTCTTCCGCGTATACTCGGGCGTCCTCGCCAGTGGCTCGTACGTCTACAACTCGACGAAGGACAAGCGCGAGCGTATTGGGCGCCTGCTGCAAATGCACGCCAACAAGCGCGAGGAAATCGAGGAAGTGCGCGCCGGCGACATTTGCGCGGCCATCGGCCTTCGCGATACACGGACCGGCGACACGCTCTGCGATGACGACCGGCCGATCATCCTCGAGGCCATGAAGTTCCCGACGCCCGTCATCGACGTGGCGATCGAACCGAAGACCAAGGCGGACCAGGACAAGCTGGGCATCGCGCTCAACAAGCTGGCTGAAGAAGACCCGACGTTCCGCGTGCACACGGACGCCGAGACGGCGCAGACGATCATCTCAGGCATGGGCGAGTTGCACCTGGAGATCATCGTTGACCGCATGATGCGCGAGTTCAAGGTCGACGCGAATGTGGGCCGGCCGCAGGTGGCCTATCGCGAAACCGTGCGGCGCCGCGTGGAGAAGGTCGAAGGCAAGTTCATTCGGCAGTCAGGCGGTAAGGGTCAGTACGGGCACGTCGTGATCAACCTCGAACCGATGGAAGCGGGTCAGGGATTCCACTTCGAGGACAAGATTGTTGGCGGTGTCGTTCCGCGAGAGTACATCGGACCGGTGGAGCAAGGCATCAAGGAAGCGCTCGAGAATGGCATCCTCGCCGGGTACCCGATGGTTGACGTGAAGGTCGAGCTGGTGTTCGGCTCGTATCACGAAGTCGACTCGAGCGAAATGGCGTTCAAGATCGCCGGATCCATGGCGTTCAAGGAAGCGGCGGCCAAGGCGCATCCAGTGCTGTTGGAGCCGATGATGAAGGTCGAAGTCGTCGTGCCCGAGCAGTACATGGGCGACGTGTTAGGCGACCTGTCGGCGCGTCGCGGCAAGATTGGCGGCATGATGCAGCGGGGCGAGGCGCAGGTCATCGCGTCCACGGTGCCGCTGGCGGAGATGTTCGGATACTCCACGAAGCTCCGGTCGATGAGCCAGGGGCGCGCGGTGTACTCGATGGAGTTCTCGCACTACGAAGACGTACCAAAGAGCAAGGCCGAAGAGATCATCAGCAAAGTGAAGTCGTGAGACAGGTGGCGGTCCGCGTGAGACACGTAGCAAGCGACTCCCGCGGCCCATCCCCAGTCTCCCGTACCGTTCCGTCGCAGTAGAAACCTCACCTCGGGATCAGTTCCAATGGCAAAGTCAAAGTTCGAGCGGACCAAGCCGCACGTAAACGTCGGCACGATTGGCCACGTCGACCACGGCAAGACGACCCTGACAGCCGCATTGACGAAGATCTCTGCGGACAAGGGCTATGGCACGAAGTACGTGTCGTACGACGAAGTCGCGAAGGCATCGGCGTCACAGGGGCGACGCGACGCGACGAAGATCCTGACGATCGCGACGTCCCATGTCGAATATGAGACGCCGTCTCGCCACTACGCGCACGTGGACTGCCCGGGCCACGCCGACTACGTGAAGAACATGATCACGGGTGCGGCGCAGATGGACGGCGCGATCCTCGTCGTGTCGGCCGTGGACGGCCCGATGCCGCAGACGCGCGAGCACATCCTGCTTGCCCGTCAGGTGAACGTGCCGCGGATCGTCGTGTTCCTCAACAAGTGCGACCTCGTCGAGGACGCCGAGTTGCTGGACCTCGTCGAACTCGAGGTGCGCGAGCTGCTCAACCAGTACAAGTTCGATGGCGACGATGCCCCGGTGATCCGTGGCTCGGCCATCAAGGCGATCCAGGGTGACCCGGCGTGGGTGGCCAAGATCGAAGAGCTGTACAACGCGCTCGACACGTTCATCCCCGAGCCGGTGCGCGAAGTGGACCGCCCGTTCCAGATGCCCGTCGAAGACGTGTTCTCGATCACGGGTCGTGGCACGGTGGCCACCGGTCGTATCGAACGCGGCAAGGTGAAGACGGGCGACGAAGTCGCGCTCGTTGGCTTCGGCTCCGACAAGAAGTCGGTGGTGACGGGCGTTGAAATGTTCCGCAAGCTGCTGGACGACGGGCAGGCGGGCGACAACGTCGGTCTACTGCTCCGCGGCGTCGACAAGAAGGAGATCGAGCGCGGCATGGTGCTCTGCAAGCCGGGGTCGATCACGCCGCACACGAAGTACGAGGGCGAGGTCTACGTGCTGACGAAGGAAGAGGGTGGGCGCCATACGCCGTTCTTCAACGGCTATCGCCCGCAGTTCTACTTCCGCACGACGGACGTGACGGGTTCGGTGGCGTTGCCGGGTGGCACCGAGATGGTGATGCCGGGCGACAACATCCAGATGACGATTGAGCTGATCACGCCGATCGCCATGGAAGAAGGATTGCGTTTCGCCATTCGCGAAGGTGGCCGCACGGTGGGCGCCGGCGTGGTGACGAAGATTCTTGCCTAACGAGCTGGGAATCGGGGAGCCGGGAGCGAGGGGCCAGGCGGTACGTTGATTGCCGCCACCCCGTTCGACGCCTGACTCCCTGCTCCCCTCCTCCCCTATATCCGGTATCAAGACCATGGCTGGCAGAATTCGCATTCGGCTCAAGGCATTCGATCACGCGGTCATCGATCAGGCGGCGGCGGACATCGTCCGCACGGCGGAGAAGACCGGCGCGCAGGTGTCGGGTCCCATCCCGTTGCCAACGAAGACGCGGAAGTGGACGGTGCTGCGCTCGCCGCACGTGGACAAGAAGTCGCGCGAGCAGTTTGAGCTGAAGACGCACAAGCGGGTGATCGACATTCTGGATTCGCGAGCGCAGACGGTGGATGCGTTGACGAAGCTGGACTTGCCCGCCGGTGTGGACGTGGAGATCAAGGTGGAGTGAGGCAGGCGGCGGGCGAACGGGCCGAACCGGCCATGTCGCTCGGCTGCAGGCGGTGGTCCTCCGGCCATTCAACGGACGCGCGCTGATCGCGCACCGGGCCGCGACTCTTCTCAGGAATTGGAACTCATGATCGGTCTTATTGGACGCAAGCTGGGGATGACCCAGATTTTCAACGAACAGGGACAGCAGATCCCGGTGACGGTGGTTGAGGCCAAGCCCAACCCGGTCGTCGAGGTGGTGGCGTTGCCCCTGGGTGGCTCGGCCGTGCAGCTGGGTCACGGCGAGGCGCGGGTGCGCCGGAAGTCGAAGAAGGGTGAGCGGGCCAATCCGCGTGGACATCGGGCGAGCAAGTCGGCGGTTGGTCATGCGACCAAGGCCGGGCTGTCCGCCCCGCCGCGAGCGCTGCGCTCGTTCCGGCTGGACGACCAGCCGAATGCTCCCAGCTACAACGTTGGCGACAAGGTCGACGTCTCGATCTTCTCGGTTGGCGAGCGGGTGAAGGTGACGGGCACGTCGAAGGGGCGCGGGTTCCAGGGCATCGTGAAGCGGCACAAGGCCGGCGGTGGTCCCAACACGCACGGCAACACCAAGCACCGCAAGCCCGGTTCCGTGGGCGCGGGCACGGACCCGTCGCGCGTCATCAAGGGGAAGCGCATGCCGGGCCACTACGGGGCGGCGCGCCACACGCAGATCAACCTGCGCGTCGAGAAGGTCGACGCGGACAAGCATCTCCTGTACCTCCGTGGCGCAGTGTCCGGCCCTGCCAATGGGCTGGTCATGGTGCGCAAGCAAGGCTGAGACGATGGCAGACACGACGACATTCGAGGCCGCGGCGTTCACGGCGTTAGGCACCCCGCGTGAGCGGGTGAGCCTGCCGGCACCGCTGTTCGACGGCACGATCAACATGCCGGTCATGCATCGCGCGGTGAAGGCGTACCTGGCCAACCAGCGCGAGGGCAACGCCAGCACCAAGACGCGCGGTCTGGTGATCGGTGGTAACCAGAAGCCCTGGAAGCAGAAGGGGACTGGTCGGGCGCGACAGGGTTCCACGCGTGCGCCCAACTGGCCCGGCGGTGGTACGGTCTTTGGCCCGCTTCCGCGCGCCTACGACCAGTACGTGCCGTCCAAGATGCGTGTGTTGGCGCGCAAGAGTGCGCTGAACGCCCGCGCCCGCGAGAATGCGATCTACGTGATCGACAACTTCGGGTGGACGGAGCCCAGCACGAAGGCGATGGTCGGACTGCTGGCTCGCCTGGGCGTGGGTGGCCAGAAGGTGTTGGTGCTGACGAGCGGCACGAAGCCGATGGTCTACCTCAGTGGCCGCAACTTGCCGAACGTGCACGTGATGGCCTACGGCGATGTGTCGACGTACCACATTCTGTGGTCGGACGCCGTGCTGATCGAGGCGTCGGCCATTGGACACACGCTGGCCCCGGTGGCGGAGAAGGCCACGGCGCCAGTGAAGGCGTCGAAGGTTGCGAAGGTCGCGGCTCCAGCGCCGGCGGCGAAGAAGGCCGCGGCGAAGAAGACGGTGGCCAAGAAGGCTGCGAAGGCCCCGGCGGCGAAGACCAAGCCGGCGGCGAAGAAAACGGCCGCGAAAAAGACGGCTGCTCCCAAGAAGAAGGGGAAGTAAGCGATGGCGTCACTCTATCGGACCGTCGTTCGACCGGTCGTGACCGAGAAGACCTCCGCGGCCTATCAGGCGCGCGGTGAGTACGTCTTCGAGGTGGCGCCCGACGCGACGAAGACCGCGATTCGCGCGGCGATCGAGAAGCTCTTTGGTGTGAAGGTGACGGGCGTCAACACCATGAACGTGCGTGGCAAGATACGCCGCATGGGAAAGACCTCGGGCACGCGTCCCAACTGGAAAAAAGCGATCGTGACGCTCCGCGAGGGCGACAAGATCGAGATCTTCGAGGGTTAAACGATGGGTATTCGCCAGTTCAAACCAGTGACCAAGGGCGGCACGCGCTTCCGTTCCGTGTCGGACTTCTCCGACCTTACGCGCAGCACGCCGGAAAAGTCGTTGACCGCACCGCTGAAGAAGTCGGGCGGACGCGACAACCACGGGCATATCGCCATGCGTCGCCGCGGAGGCGGTCACAAGCGGAAGTACCGCCTGATCGACTTCAAGCGGAACAAGTACGGGATGGTCGCCACGGTAAAGGAGATCGAATACGATCCGAACCGCTCGGCGCGGATTGCGCTCGTCGTCTACGCGGACGGCGAAAAGCGCTACATCCTGCACCCGAAGGGGTTGTCGGTGGGCGACTCGATCGTGGCCGGTCCGGGGTCGGACGTTCGCACGGGCAACGCGCTGCCGCTGAAGGAAGTGCCGTTAGGCTCGTCGGTGCACAACATCGAACTGGTGCCGGGCAAGGGCGGCCAGTTGGCGCGATCGGCCGGGATGTCGGCGGAGGTCGTGGCAAAGGAAGGCGAGTACGTGACGTTGCGCATGGGGAGCACGGAGATGCGTCGCGTACACGGCCGGTGCCTGGCGACGATCGGCGAGGTCGGCAACGCCGAGCACGAGCTGGTGTCGTGGGGCAAGGCCGGCAAGCTGCGGTGGAAGGGTCGCCGCCCGAAGGTCCGCGGTGAGGTCATGAACCCTGTCGATCACCCGCACGGCGGTCGTACGCGCGGTGGTCGGAACGTGGTGAGCCCGTGGGGCAAGCCAGAGGGGATCAAGACGCGGAATATGAAGAAGTCGTCGCAGCGCTTGATCGTCCGCGGACGCAAGCGCGGCAAGGCCACGGTGTCCGGGTTCTAGGTATACAGGTCAGGGGATGGGCGGCGCGGCGTTAGGCTGCGGCCGTCACTCTCCCTTCGCTCGAGATCGAGACTATGGCGAGAAGTATCAAGAAGGGTCCGTTCGTGCAGGAGTCGCTGCAGAAGCGCGTGGCCAGCATGAATGCCAGGAATGAGAAGCGTGTGGTGAAGACGTGGTCGCGGGCGAGCACGGTGCTCCCGGACTTCGTCGGTCACACGTTCGCCGTGCACAATGGGAACAAGTTCATCCCCGTGTACGTCACGGAAAACATGGTGGGGCACAAGCTCGGTGAGTTTGCGCCGACGCGACTGTTCCGTGGGCACACGGGGAACAAGGCGGCGGACAAGAAGGCACCGGCGCCCGCGCCCGCTCCAGCGGCCAAGGGAGGGAAGTAACGTATGGCTGCCGAAGCCCGCGCTTTCCAGCGCACGACGCGCCAGTCGCCGTACAAGATGCGCCTGGTGATTGACCAGATCCGCGGCTTGAACGTGAACGAGGCGCTGGCGCTGCTGGCGTTCTCCAAGAAGCACGCCGCGGTGCAGATCGCGAAGGTGCTGCGGTCGGCGGTTGCCAATGCCGAGCAGCGCGCGCGAGAAGCCAACGAGGCGATCGACGTCGACGCGCTCTTCATCAAGAAGGCGATCATCAACGAAGGACCGAAGCTCAAGCGGTGGACGCCCGCGGCGATGGGGCGTGCGACACCGGTACACAAGCGCACCTCCCACGTGGAGATCATCGTGGCCGAGAAGGAAGGACGATAATGGGACAGAAAACAAATCCGATCGGCTTCCGTCTGGGCGTGACCAAGCAGTGGCGCTCACGCTGGTATGCGGGCCGCGATTATCCCGGGCTGCTGAAGGAGGACGAACTCCTCCGGAAGTACCTGAAGACGCGCCTGGGTCACGCGGCGATCGCCGACATCCATATCGAGCGCAAGCCCGGCAAGGTGGTGGTGACGATTCACACCGGCCGGCCGGGCGTGGTCATCGGCAAGAAGGGCGCCGAGGTCGACAAGTTGCGCGACGAGCTGTCGCAGCTGACGGGTAAGGAAGTCGGCATCAACGTCGAGGAGATCAAGCGTCCGGAGCTGGACGCCCAATTGGTGGCGGACAACATCTCCAACCAGTTGTCGCAGCGTATCTCGTTCCGTCGCGCCATGAAGCGTGCGGTGCAGAGCGCCATGCGCATGGGCGCCCAAGGCATCAAGGTGAAGGCTGGCGGCCGCTTGGGCGGCGCGGAAATCGCACGCGTCGAGGGCTATCACGAGGGTCGCGTGCCCCTGCACACGTTGCGGGCCGATATCGACTACGCCACGTCGACGGCGATGACGACCTTCGGTACGATCGGTGTGAAGGTGTGGATCTTCAAGGGCGAGGTCGTGGAAGACCGCCGCGGTAAGACGTATTCGACCGGGGTCTGAAGGCTTCGGGCCAGCGACCGCGACCTAACGAGATAGCAAATCATGCTCAGTCCAAAACGAGTCAAGTTCCGGAAGATGTTCAAGGGCCGTACGCGTGGTGTGGCCACGCGCGGCGCCGAGGTGTCGTTTGGGCACTACGGCCTGATGTCCCTTGAACCTGGATGGGTGTCGAGCCGGCAGATCGAAGCCGCCCGCGTGGCGCTGACGCGTCACATCAAGCGGGGCGGCAAGGTCTGGATCCGCCTGTTCCCGGACAAGCCGATCACGAAGAAGCCCGCCGAAACGCGCATGGGCAAAGGAAAGGGTTCCCCGGAAGGGTGGGTGGCGGTGGTGAAGCCTGGCCGCGTGATGTTTGAGCTGGAAGGCGTGACGCGCGAGATCGCCGAAAAGGCGTTTGCGCTGGCCGCGGCCAAGCTGTCGGTTCGCACGAAGTTCGTCGAACGCGAGGAGGCGCACACCGATGGGAACTGAAGAGATTCGCGAAATGACGGACGCGGACATTCGCGTGCGCATTGGGGAGCTGGAAGAGGAGCGATTCCGCCTGAACATCCGTGGCGGCACGCAGCCCCTCGAGGATCCGCTGCGGTTGCGCGTGATCCGGAAGACCATCGCGCGCCTGCACACGGTGCTGCGCGAACGGCAGTTGACCACCACCGGCCGCGCGCGCTAGCGGGGAGTCTGACGACACATGGCTGAAACGATCAACAATGGACAAGCCGCCTCCCGGCCAACGCGCAAGGAGCGTGTGGGCGTGGTGGTGAGCGACAAGATGCAGAAGACCGTCGTGGTGCAGATCGAGCGGCGCGTGGCGCACCCGGTCTACGGCAAGATGGTGAACCGGACCAAGACCGTGAAGGCGCACGACGAGGCCAACTCGGCGAAGACCGGGGACACGGTGCGGATCATGGAGACGCGGCCCTTGTCGAAGGACAAGCGCTGGCGCGTGGTCGAAATCGTCGAGCGCGCGCGGTAGGGAGACCAGACCATGATCCAACAAGAATCGGTAGTCAAAGTCGCGGACAATTCCGGTGCCAAGAAGGCGCTGGTGATTCGCGTGCTCGGCGGAACGCGCCGGCGCTATGCGCGCCTGGGCGATCAGGTGATCGTCGCGGTGAAGGACGCGTTGCCGAATGGAACGGTGAAGAAGAGCGACGTGGCCCGCGCGGTCGTGGTGCGCACGGTGAAGGAGACGCGTCGCAAGGATGGCAGCTACATCCGGTTCGACGAGAATGCGGTCGTGATCATCGATGAAAAGGGCGAGCCAAAGGCGACGCGTATCTTTGGCCCGGTGGCGCGCGAACTTCGCGAGCGCCGGTACATGAAGATCGTGTCGCTGGCGCCGGAGGTACTCTAGCATGCGACGGTTGAAGTATCGCGCGAGCGAGGGCAAGCGCCTGGGTGCGGTGCGCCACGCGCGCAAGGTGGAGCGCACCAAGCTGGCGATCACCAAGGGCGACACGGTGAAGGTCATGCGGGGTGAGGACAAGGGACGCGAAGGGAAGGTGCTGCGCGTCTTCCCCAAGACCGGTCGACTGACGGTGGAGGGGATCAACATGGTGAAGAAGCACCGGAAGGCGCGTCGCGCCGAAGAGCAGAGCGCGATCATTGACCTGCCGGCGCCGATTCACCATTCGAACGTGATGTTGCTGGATCCCAAGGACGGCAAGGCGACGCGAGTGCGTCGGCGCGTTGATGCTGACGGAACGAAGGAGCGCATCAGTGCGAAGAGCGGGGAAGCAATCCCGCGTTCACGCTGATCGAGGACCTGAAACAACATGGCGACAAAGGAAAAGAAGGGCGGCGCCGAGGCGCCAGCCAAGGGTGGTGGTGGCAAGAAGGACGCGGGGAAGTCGATGCTTCCCAAGGGCCCGCACGCGGGCCGGGCGTTGCCTGTTCCACCGCCACGACTTCGTGATTACTACAAGGCGACCGTGCGTGGTCGCCTGGCCAAGCAGTTCTCGCTCGCGAACCCGCACGAGATTCCGCAGCTGTCGAAGATCGTGGTCAACGTCGGCCTTGGCGAGGCGATCAAGCAGCCGAAGTTGCTCGACCACGTCGTCGAGGAGCTGATGATCATCACGGGGCAGCGTCCGGTGCGGAAGAAGGCGAAGAAGTCGATCGCGAACTTCGGGCTGCGTCAGGGCCAGGAGATCGGGGCGGCGGTGACGCTGCGTGGCGCGCGGATGTGGGAGTTCCTTGATCGCTTCGTGAACACGGCGATCCCGCGGATTCGCGACTTCCGCGGGCTGTCGACGCGGTCATTCGATGGTCGCGGAAACTATTCGCTGGGGATCAAGGAGCAGATGATCTTTCCCGAGATCAACTACGACATGATCGACCAGATCCATGGCATGGACATCACCTTCGTCACGACGGCGGGTCGCGACGACCAGGCGTTGGCGCTGTTGCGCGAACTGGGGATGCCCTTCCGTGGCGAAGACAAGCCGATCGTGGTGCAGGCCTGACCGGCGCCGACGACCTCCGTCTCATACGTTAGGCAGACAATGGCGAAGACTTCCAAGAAAGTAAAAAACGAGATGCGCAAGAAGCTGTCCACGAAGCATCTGGCGCGGCGCAACGAATTGCGGAAGATCGTGAAGAATCCGAAGACGACGGACGAGGATCGCGCCGCGGCGTACGCCGCGATGCGCAAGCTCCCTCGCGATTCGTCGCCGACGCGAGTCCGCAATCGCTGCCAGGTGAGTGGACGGGCCCGCGGCTACGAGGGCTTCTTCGGCCTGTCACGGATTGCCTTGCGAGACATGGCGCTGAACGGGTTTCTCCCCGGCGTGCGCAAGTCATCGTGGTAGGACGTGCGTGGGCCGGCGACACGAGGGGTGTCGTTGGCACCAGGCATGGTTGGTACACTGAGATTTCTCCACGTCCCGACGGGATACGAGAGGAAGAGGATCTTACGACATGAGCATGACAGACCCGATCGCCGATATGCTCACGCGGATTCGCAATGCCTGCGGATCGAAGCACCGACGCGTGGACATGCCGGCTTCGAAGGTGAAGATCGAAATTGCGCGCATCCTTCGGGATCACTCGTTCATCCAGGATTATCGCGTGCTGGAAACCGAGAACGGACGCCGGGTGCTGCGCGTGGTGTTGCGCTACGCCGGCGGGCAATCGGTGATCCGGGAGATGCGCCGGGTGTCATCGCCGGGGCTGCGGAAGTACGTCGCGGTCGGCGAGATCCCGCGCGTGCGCAACGGACTGGGAATGGCCATCGTGAGCACGTCGCAAGGGCTCATGTCCGATCAACAGGCGCGCAAGGCTCACACGGGCGGCGAGTTGCTCGCCCTCGTCTGGTAAGGAGACCGCCATGTCGCGTATTGGAAAGAGGCCGGTTCCGGTGCCCAGCGGCGTCACGGTTGCCGTCAGCGGCAACACCGTGGCCGTGAAGGGCCCGAAGGGTGAGCTGAAGCGGGCGTTGCATGCCGACCTCGGCGTGTCGTTCGAGAACGGCGTGATCACGGTGGCACGTCCATCGGATGAGCCGCGGCACAAGGCCCTGCACGGGCTGTCGCGGTCGCTGGTGGCGAACATGATCGAGGGCGTCACCAAGGGCTTCATGAAGCAGCTGGAGATCACGGGCGTCGGCTACAAGGCAGAGCCAAAGCCATACGGCTTGCTGTTGTCGTTAGGTTACTCGCACCAGATCGAGTACAAGGCCCCGGCAGGGATCAAGCTGACGGCGCCACAGCCAACGCAGGTGGTGATCGAAGGAGCGGACAAGGAAATCGTGGGGCAGGTCGCCGCCGAGATCCGGTCGCTGCGCAAGCCGGAGCCGTACAAGGGGAAGGGCATCAAGTACGCAGGAGAGACGATCCGCCGGAAGGCGGGTAAGGCCGGAGGCAAGTAAATGCCACGCATGAGCATTCCGAAGAGCCGCGAGGAGAAGCGGTACCGCCGGCACCTGCGCGTTCGCAAGAGCGTGACGGGGACGCCCGACCGTCCACGGCTCGTGGTCTTTCGTTCCTTGAAGCACATCACGGCGCAGTTGGTCGACGACGTGGGCCAGAAGACGCTGCTGACGATCGTCGACGCGAAGATGTCGGGCAAGAAGTCGGAGAAGTCTGCCGAGGTGGGCCGGCAGTTGGCCGCCAAGGCAAAGGAAGCGGGCATCACGAAGGTGGTGTTCGATCGCGCTGGATACCGGTATCACGGCCGCGTGAAGGCGCTGGCCGACGGCGCCCGCGAGGGCGGACTGGAGTTCTGATATGGCTGACGAAACAGTTGGAACTGGCGGCGCCCCGGGTGGCGCGCCCCAAGGTCGGGGCGGTCGCGGCGGTCGTGGCCGTGGCGGTCGCGGCGGTGGTCCTGGTGGCCGCGGTGGCGGACCGGGCGGCCGTGGCGGTGGTCCCGGTGGCGGTCGTGGCGGCCGTGGCGAAGGCCAGGGCGGCGGCGGTCGCGATGGTGGCCGCGGAGGCCGTGGTGGCGAACAGCAGCAACGCGAGGGGTCGGATCTCGTTGAAAACGTGGTCGCGATCAACCGCGTCGCCAAGGTCGTCAAAGGCGGTCGCCGGTTCAGCTTCAACGCGCTGGTCGCCGTAGGCGACGGTCAGGGAAAGGTCGGTTTCGCCACGGGCAAGGCGAACGAAGTCTCGGAAGCGGTCCGCAAGGCCGTTGAGGCGGCCCGCCGTCGCATGGTCGTGATCCCGCGCACGGGGAGCACCATCCCGCATGAGATCGTGGGTAAGCACGGGGCCGGCCAGGTCGTCATGAAGCCCGCCGCACCGGGCGCCGGCGTGATTGCCGGTGGCGCGGTTCGCGCCGTCATGGAATGCGCCGGGATCACCGACATCCTCACCAAGTCGTTAGGTTCCACGAATCCGCACAACATGGTGCGCGCTGCCTTCGACGGGCTCACGCACCTGACCACGCACGACCAGATCGCGCGCGAACGCGGCGTGGAGATGTCCTCCATTCCATATCGCTCGCGGGCGAAGGGGAAGGAGGCCGCACATGCCTAGAACATTCGTGTGGCATCCGGGGCGCGGTCCAAAGACCGTGCGTCCGCTGCCGCCTCCGGGGGAGCAACAACTCCGGATCAAGCAGGTGAAGAGCGGCATCGGTCACTCGTGGCGCATGCGGCAGGTGCTTCAAGCGCTGGGCCTGCGTCATCATCAGGCCGTGGTCATTCACAAGGATTCGCCCGCGTTGCGCGGTGCGATCGATAAAGTGCGTCACCTCGTCGAGGTGACGCGCGTTGAGGAGTAAGACTGTGGCGACGCCAGAAAAGATCGGCCTCCACAACCTGAAGGCAGCTCCCGGTTCGCACCGCGATCGGAAGCGCTTGGGTCGTGGCCCGGGCTCGGGAACAGGCAAGACGGCTGGGAAGGGACACAAAGGGAGTATGGCGCGCACCGGTCACGGTGGACCTGGCGGTGGCAAGCCGCAGTTCGAAGGCGGCCAGATGCCAATGACGCGTCGAATCCCCAAGCGCGGCTTCACGAACCCATTCCGCGTCGAGGCGCAGGTCATCGGTCTCGACGACCTAGCGCGCGTGACTGGCGAAGAGATTACGCCAGACACCCTCGCGGCGGTGGGACTGGTGAAGCGCCGCAAGGGACCTGTTAAGCTTCTTGCCAACGGCGAGATCGCGCGTGCGATCACCGTTCGCGGTGTGAAGGTCAGCGCCGCGGCACGTGAAAAGGTCGTCGCGGCCGGAGGCCGCATCGAGGAGTAAATGGCACAAGCGAACCCCGCCGCGGCCCTGGCGAACATCTACAAGACGCCGGAGCTGTGGGAGAAGATCACGTTCACCTTCCTCTGCCTGGTCCTGTACCGGGTGGGCTCCCACATCGTGGCGCCGGGAGTGGACGCGGTCGCGATCACGGACTTCTTCAAGAACCAGGGATCGGGAGGCTTGCTCGGCCTCTACGACCACTTCGTCGGCGGCGGACTTTCCCGCGCGACGGTATTCGCCCTCGGCATCATGCCGTACATCTCGGCGTCCATCTTCGTGCAGATCGCCGGGGCCGTGATTCCGTCGGTCGAAAAGATGCAGCGCGAGGAGGAAGGCCGGAAACGACTGTCGCAGTGGACGCGATACGCGACGGTCGTTCTCGCTGTGGTGCAGGCGTGGGGGTTTGCACTCTTCACCGAGTCGCTGCAGGGCGCCGTCGCGAACCCAGGATTCTGGTTCAAGGTGCAGATGGCCGTCGTGCTCACCACCGGGGCTGTGTTCGTGATGTGGTTGGGCGAGCAGATCTCGGAACGTGGTCTCGGCAATGGATCGAGCCTGCTGATCTACTTCTCGATCGTTGAACGCTTCTGGCCGAGCATTTTCCAGACGTTCGGTTTCGTGAGCACGGGAGCGATTGGCCTATTCTCCCTGGCCATTCTGGGAATCGTGATGCTCGCGGTGGTCGCTGGCGTCGTTGGCGTGACCTTGGCGGCCCGCCGGATCCTCATTCAGATCCCGCAGCGAACGATGGCGCGGGGGCGGATGCGCGAGGCAGCACGAAACTTCATCCCGTTGCGGATCAACTCGTCCGGCGTAATGCCGATCGTGTTCGCGCAGTCCGTAATCGTAGTCCCTGGGGCGCTGGCGCAATTCAGCGGCCAGCCGGCGCTCCAGCGATTCGCGGAGTTGTTCCAGCCCGGCACGTGGATGTACTACGTGCTGAGCGCCGTGCTGATCATTTTCTTCACGTACTTCTACACGTCGATCATCTTCAATCCGATTGACCTGGCGGAGAACCTGAAGAAGCAGGCCGGGTTCATCCCGGGCGTGAAGCCGGGTGCCAAGACGGCCGAGTACATCGAGCACGTGCTGGATCGTATTACGCTGCCTGGTGCGATCTTCCTGACGGTTATCGCGCTGATGCCGCAGGTGCTGGCCGACTGGATCAATGTGCCGTTCCGGTTTGGAGGCACGTCGCTGCTGATCATCGTCGGCGTGGCGCTGGACACCCTCGCGCAGATGCAACAGCACTTGCTGCTGCGCAAATATGACGGGTTCATGAAGAAGGGCCGGGTACGGTTTCGCGGTCGGCAGCAGGCGGGTGGGTTCTAACGCGGCCTGACGCGGCGTGCGCGCCAACACCACCGTCGCCCCCTTGTCAGCGCCGGCCGCCTCACGCGGCCGGCGTTTGCCGTTGCTTCGCAGGTTGCTGATGCTCTCTGGTCAGGTCCAACTCTCCCCCCGCGTGACATGATCATCGTACTCCTCGGTCCCCCAGGTTCCGGCAAAGGCACGCAAGGCGACCCGTTAGGCAAAGTGCTTGGTGTCCCGAAGATCGCCACGGGCGACGTGCTGCGCTCGGCGGTGCGCGAGGGTACGCCGATGGGGCTGGCGGCCAAGGCAGCCATGGACCGTGGCGACCTGGTGCCCGATGAAGTGATCCTCGGGATCATGAAGGACGCCTTGGCTGGGCCCACGGCGAGGACGGGGGCGATTCTCGACGGCGTCGTTCGCACGGTTCCACAAGCTGAGGGGCTTTCCCGGGTCCTGTCGGCGCTCGGCCGGCCCCTGGACGCCGTCCTGATGTTTCAGCTGCCGGATGACGAAATCGTCCGTCGATTGAGCGGCCGCACCGTTTGCGGATCCTGCCAGACGCCCTACACGGGGCGCGAGCCAGGGTCGACCTGTGGCAACTGCGGTGGCACGCTCGTGCGACGTCAGGACGATGAGCCAGACGCCATTCGCAACCGACTGTCCGTGTACCAGCGGCAGACGGCGCCCGTGCTCGACTGGTACAAGACACACGGGGCTCGACTCGTGGATGTCGACGCCTCTGGAACCCCGGATGATGTCCTAGGCCGCATCAAGAGGTCGTTGAACCTGTGATTTCCCTGAAGTCGCCCCGCGAGCTCGAGATCATGGCGCGTGGCGGTCACATCCTGGCCGAGACGCTCGAGCTGCTGCGCGGGAAGGTGAGCCCCGGCGTGAGCACCAAGGACCTGGACGCGATCGCGGAGGCGTTCATTCGGTCGCATCCCGGTGCGACGCCAGCGTTCAAGGGACTGTATGGCTTTCCCGCCAGCGCCTGCATTTCACTCAATGAAGAAATCGTGCACGGGATTCCGTCTGCCAAGCGCGTGCTTCAGGACGGCGACCTGGTGAAGCTGGACGTGGGCGTGAAGCTGGAAGGCTACTACACGGATGCGGCGATCACCGTGCCTGTTGGGCAGATCGACGAGAAAAGCGCTCGCCTGATCGACGTCACACAGCGTGCACTCAAGGCGGGGATCGAGGCGGCGGTCGTCGGCAACCACATTGGCGATATCGGCGCGGCGATCGAGGCGGTGGTCAGGGACGCCGGGTTCACGACGGCGGACGACTTGGTGGGACACTACGTGGGCACCAAACCGCACGGCGATCCCCAGGTGCCGAACTTTGGGAAGCCCAAGCGTGGCGCGAAGTTGATGCCGGGCCTGACGATTGCGATTGAACCCATGGTAAACGTTGGTGGTTCACGCACGCGGACGCTGCGGGACCGGTGGACGGTGGTGACAGCGGACGGATCGCGATCGGCGCATTTCGAGCACACGGTCGCCGTGACGGACGGTGGACCCTTGGTGCTGACGAAGGCCGCCTAACGTCGCTGCCCCGCCACGATGCCGACGGGACCGGGGCCCAGGGACTTCACGGGGCGTGTGGCGATCGTCACCGGTGCCGCGCGTGGCCTTGGACGAGCGGCGGCCGAGCGACTGCTCGAGCGTGGCGCGTCCGTGGCGGTGAACGTACGCACGGTCGAACGGGCAGCGGCCCTTGCTGATTCGTTAGGTCCTGCAGTCCTTGCCATACCCGGTGACCTCACGGGCGAAGGCGTCCCCGCGTCACTCGTGGAGCGCGTCGTCCAGAAATTCGGTCGCGTGGACATCCTCGTGAACAATGCGGCATTGGCTCGCTCCACGCGCTTTCCGGATCTCTCCGCCGAGGAATTTCGGGAGGCCTTCGAAGTGAACGTCACCGCGCCGTTTCTCCTGATCAAGGCGTGCCTGCCGATCATGCGAGCGCAGCGCTACGGCCGAGTCGTGAACATCTCGTCCACCGCCGGCCGTCAGGTGAGTACGCTCGGTGGCGCCCACTACACCGCGTCCAAGACGGGTCTGGTCGGACTCACGCGCGCGGCTGCCAAGGAGCTGGGACAGTACGGAATCACCGTCAATGCGGTCTGTCCGGGGATGATCGACACCGAACTCACCCGGGAATACGCCACGCCGGAGACATTGGACAAGCTCGCCGCGAGCTTTCCCGTGCCACGACTCGGCACGGCGCGAGAGGTCGCCGACCTCATTTGCTTTGTCGCATCGGAAGAAGCCGGATACATCACGGGAGCCGCCCTGGATATCAACGGCGGCGACCTCATGATGTAGCCACGACGAATCATGAAGGAAAGCACTCGCGTCCTTGTTGCGTTAGGCGTTGCGGTGGGCGCAGGCATAGCCATCGATGCGAGCGGTCGTTCGTCGCTCGTCCAGCTGGCGGACGGCATCGCGCCGATTGGAACGCTCTGGGTGAACGCGATCCGCATGACGGTGATTCCGCTGGTGGTCTCGTTGCTGATCACGGGAGTGACGTCCGCGGCGGACGTTCGTGAGATCGGGCGGATGGGACGTCGGACCATCGTCACGTTCATCGGCGTATTGGTCTTCCTCTCGCTGCTCGTGATCCCGGCAATGCCATGGGTCTTTCGGCTGCTCCCTCCCAGCGGCTCGCCACCGCCACTCCCTGCCGGGGCGGCGGAGGCGGCGGGACAGGTGACAGGGAGCGGTCAGGCCCAGACGTTCGGCGCCTGGCTGGTCTCCCTCATTCCGGCAAACCCAGTCGCGGCGGCGGCCAACGGCCAGATGGTCCCGTTGGTGTTGTTCACGTTCTTGTTGGCCCTGGCGATCGCCCGCGGTCCGACGAGCGCGCGCGGGACACTCACGGCTTTCTTCAAGTCGGTCGGCGACGTGATGCTGGTGCTTGTCCGTTGGGTAGTGCTGGCGGCCCCGATTGGCGTGTTTGCCCTGGTGTTGCCTCTGGCGGCTCACGCCGGCGAGTCGGTTGTGGGAGCGATCGGATTCTATATCGTCACCTACATGGTGACGTGCTTGCTGGCGAGCGCAGCGCTGTATCCCGTCGTCGCCGCGGTGGCTCGGGTGCCGATGCGCGTGTTCGCGCGTGCGGTGCTGCCCGCGCAGCTCATCGCCGTCAGCTCCTCTTCATCGATAGCCTCACTTCCCGCCTTGGTGGAGGGGGCGGAACAGCGGTTGGGGCTGAGCCACAAGGTGAGCGGGTTCGTGTTGCCATTGGCCGTCTCCACCTTCAAGCCGGCTTCGCCGGTGTCGTGGTCGGTGGGAGCACTCTTTGTCAGCTGGTTCTACGGCATACCGTTGCACCTGCCACAACTGGCGATCATCGCCTTTGCTGCCGTGTTTCTGGCGTTCGCGGCGCCCGGCGTGCCACGTGGCGCTTTCATCATGTTGGCGCCGCTCTTTGTCGCCATAGGGTTGCCGCCCGAGGGCATTGGCATCCTGATCGCGGTCGACGTCATCCCGGACACGTGCTCGACGGTGTTGAACGTGACCGGTGACCTGGCCGCGGCGGCCATCGTGGCTCGGCAGGAGGGCGACACGCTTGTCCGCTGACCACCTCGCCCTCATCGGGGCGACCGTGCGCCTCGAGCCGATGCGAGCGGAGCACTTGGACGCCATCTGCGCGGTGGGCCTGGACCCTTCGATCTGGCAGTGGATGCCCGTTCAAGTACGGGATCGCGATGGGATGCGCGCATTCATTGCTGACGCGCTGGCTGAAGCGCAGCAGGGCACAAGCGTTCCGTTTGTGACGATGTTGAAGGAAACCGGCGCAGTCGTCGGCTCAACACGCTTCCTCAACATCGTTCGGCCTCATCGACGAGTGGAGATCGGTGGGACGTGGATCGCGCCGGCATTCCAACGCACTCGCGTGAACAGCGAGGCGAAGTACCTCATGCTGTGCCACGCGTTCGACGTGTGGCAGTGTCAGCGGGTCGAGTTCAAGACGAACGCATTGAATGCGGCCTCGCGTACGGCCATCCTCCGGCTAGGAGCGGTAGAGGAGGGGACGCTCCGCAAGCACATGCTGAACGCAGATGGGTCCACGCGACACAGCACGTATTTCAGCATCATCGACGACGAGTGGCCGGCGCTGAAGGCTCGATTGGAGTCGTGGCTTGAACGATGACGAGTCCCTGCTTCCTCACGTTCCTGCGATGTTGCGCTCCACCACGGCGATCGCGGCGTCGGCAGCGGCTGCCGCTTGCGCCAGCAGTGCCTCTGCCTCGCGCGCGATCGCGACGCCAAGCGTTTTGTCAGTCAGCGAGGCGACATTGATGCGGACGTTGTAGACGGCGCCTCGACAAGCGGCCTGCGCCAGCAGGGCCGCCACGCCGGCGTCGGATGCGGCGTTGGTATTGCCTTTCTGCGCAGCTTCCGTGGCGAGCGCGGCGACGGCGGCGCAAGCGCGTGCGGTATCCAAGGGAACCTGCGCAGCTCCAACTAACGCCTGATCGATCGCGGCGGTCCGAGTAGCCAGCTGTGCCTCGGTTTCCTTCGGCAGCTTGTAGGCTTCCATCACCACGTTGTAGGCGGCTCCGTCCTTGGCCACGAGGGCCGAGAGTTCATTGCCCAGCGCTGCCGCCTGGAGGGCCAGCGCTTTCATCTCGGCGTCTACTGCCGCGTATTTCTTCCGGCCAATCGTCAGCCCAGCGACCATCTGAGCCAGAGCGGCGCCCAACGCCCCCACATGCGCCGAAACGCTCCCGCCGCCAGGTGCCGGTGTGCTTGCGGCGACCGAGGCGACAAAGCCACTGAGCGACTCGCCGCCACTCAAGGCTTCGCGAACCTTTCGCTCCAGCACCAACTGAGGCGTAAATCCCCGCAGTTGGAGGTGGCGGGCGGCCGTGTCGAAGAGCGCCCGCTCCGGAACGAGTCCAACAATCTCGCTCCATGTGGGCGAGACGCCCTGCGCCTGCGCTTCCAACTTGACCATGTCGAACGCGCGATACAGCGGGGTCTTTTCGATGTCCACCAGGTTCATCGACACCTGGGCTTGTCCGTCGACCTCTAGCCCCAGCCCCTTCACGTAGCGGAGCCCGCCGGACGAGTGACGCAATGCCTTGGCGACGTCCTTCGCGACCTGAAGATTCTCCTTGCCGCCGAGATAGACATTGTAGGCCACGAGAAACGGTCGCGCGCCAATGGCCGTTGCACCCGCGGTTGGGTGGACCTTGTCTTCGCCGAAGTCAGGGCGGCGATTCGGGTTCGTGGCGATTTCGTCTCGGAGACCCTCGAACTCTCCACGTCGCACATCCGCCAGGTTCTCCCGATCGGGGCGAGTGGCAGCGCGCTCATACAGGTAGACAGGGATCCCGAGCTCCTGGGAAACGCGTGCGCCGAGCGAGCGAGCCAGCGCGATGCAGTCCTCCATGGTCGCGCCTTCCAGAGGAATGAAGGGGACGACATCCGTGGCGCCGATTCGCGGGTGCTCCCCCTGATGCGCGGTGAGATCGATGCGGCTGGCGGCTTGGCGCATGCCGGCGAACGCGGCGTCCACAGCGGTCTCGACAGGGGCAACGAAGGTGATCACCGTGCGGTGATGCGACGGGTCGCTGGAAACGTCGAGGATCACCACACCGTCAACGGCGGCGATGGCATCGCGAATGGACTGTACAACGGCCGGATCGCGACCCTCGGAGAAATTCGGGACGCACTCGATCAGCTTCATCGCAAGAAGAGCAGGGTGTAGGTGGAAAAGGTCACGGACTCGGGCCCGACGAACGTGGGCACTAGGCGCCTTGAACGATATGCAGCAACCACTCGTGCATGCGGGCGTTTCCTGCAACCAGCCCCGCGCTCTCTGGAGTAGCCGGCCTTCCCGTGAGGTCGGTGATGACGCCGCCGGCTTCTTGCACCAGCAGGATGCCCGCTGCCATGTCCCATGGTGCCAGCCGCAGCTCCCAAAAGGCGTCGAATCGCCCAGCCGCAACGTCCGCGAGGTCGAGGGCCGCCGAACCGGCGCGACGGATGCCTGAGGTCTGTTGCATCACCTGCGTGAACTGTCGTTGGTACCCTTCCACCAACTCCGGATGCTTGAAGGGGAATCCGGTGCCGATCAGCGAACGCGAGGGGAGTTCAATAGACGAGACCTTGAGTGCCTCCCTCCCGCGATAGGCCCCTGCGCCCTTTACGGCGCACCATTCCTCGTCCAGGACCACGTTGCGAATAACGCCGGCCACCAGGTCCGTGCCCGCCCGAACACCGATGGAGACGGCATACTGCGGATAGCCGTGCAGGAAGTTCGTTGTCCCGTCCAGGGGATCCACATAGAACGCCAGCGCCGCGTCACTCGATGCGGTAGGAGATAGCTCCTCGCCGACGATCAGTGCCTCTGGATGCTCGCTGGAGATGATCGCGCGGATCCGCTCTTCGGCGCCCATGTCCACGTCGCTGACAAAGTCCGCATGGCGCTTCTCCCGCCAATCGAGGCTCGCTCGGCCCTCGGTGCGTTCGCGGATGAAGGTGGCGGCACTTTTGGCAGCGCGAGACGCCGTTCGAAGGAGAGGGGCAAATTCAGACCGTTCAATGCGTTGCGACGGTAAGTCCATAGGGCTTAATTTTTTCGGATGTCGAGGATTTTCAGTGGCATTCAGCCGTCGGGCGAGCTACACATAGGAAACTACTTGGGGGCGGTGCGCAATTGGGTCCAGTTGCAGCACGAGATGGAGTCGTTCTACTGCGTCGTGGACTACCATGCCATCACGATTCCCTATGAGCCCAACGACCTGCGACGCCGGACGCACGAAATGGCGGTCTCGTTGCTGGCTGCTGGCATCGACCCCAACGTCGCCACCGTCTTTGTTCAGTCCAAGGTGCCTGAGCATACCGAGCTGGCATGGGTGTTCAACGCTGTGACCCCTCTTGGTGAGCTGGAACGTCAGACCCAATTCAAGGAGAAGGCGGCTCGCCAGGAAAGCGTGAATGCCGGCATCCTGAACTATCCTGTCCTGCAGGCAGCGGACATCCTGATGTACCTGGCTGACACCGTTCCTGTCGGCGAGGACCAGGTGCAGCATTTGGAGCTGTCGCGCGAAATTGCACGGCGTTGGAACATGCGGTTCGGGGAGTTTTTTCCGGAACCGAAGGCGCGACTGACGCCCACCCGCCGTATCATGGGGTTGGATGGGCAAAGCAAGATGTCCAAGTCCCTCGGCAATACAGTTGGCCTGCTGGAGTCGAAGGAGTCAGTGTGGGAGAAGTTGCGGCCGGCGGTGACGGATCCAGCGCGTGTGCGGCGGACGGATCCCGGAAACCCGGACGTGTGCAATATCTTTCAGCTGCATCGAGCGTTCTCGCCGGAGGCGACGGTGGCCGAGGTGGACCGGCAGTGTCGGTCGGCCGGGTGGGGCTGCATTGATTGCAAGAAGGTGCTGCACGCGTCCATGGAGGTGGAGTTGGCGCCGATCCGGGCACGAGGCGCGGAGTTGTTGGAGCAGCCGGACGTTGTCGCGCAGGTACTGGGCGATGGCGCGGAGAAGGCGCGTCGGGTGGCACGCGCCACGATGGGTGAGGTTCGCGAACGCATGGGGCTCACGTAATGGAAAAAATCATCAAGGCGGCGGTGGATCGTGGCGCGTCGGACCTGCACATCAAGGCAGGGGACGTCTTTCGAGCACGGATCGATGGTAAGCTCGTCGCCATGACCAAGCAGGCGCTGACGCCGGATCAAACGCGCGCCATCGCGTTGCGGCTGATCACCAACGAAAAGGTGAAGGCGAACATCGACTCCCTGCTGGACTACGATTGTTCGTGGGGCGCGGCGGGGATCGGTCGCTTTCGCGTGAACATCCTGCGCCAGCGATCGAGCTTCATGATCGTGATGCGCGTGATTCCGTTCAAGGTGCCGTCGTTTGCCGACCTCAGTCTTCCGCCGTCCTTGGAGAAGATCGCAGTCGCGGAACGTGGCATGGTCTTGGTGACCGGTGTGACGGGATCGGGGAAGTCGAGTTCGTTGGCGGCGATGATCAGCCACGTGAATTCGACGTTGGAAAAGCACATCGTGACGCTGGAAGAGCCCATCGAGTTTCTTCATCGGGATCTTCGGTCCTCCATTACGCAGCGCGAGATTGGCGTCGATACGGAGACCTTTCGCCAGGGGTTGAAGGCGGCCCTTCGGCAGGACCCTGACGTCATCGTGTTAGGCGAATTGCGCGACCCGGAGACGGTGGATACGGCCATGAAGGCCGCGGAGACCGGTCACCTGTTGCTGGCCACGGTCCACACGCCAGACGCGCAGACCACGATTGCCCGTATCATTTCCATGTTCCCACCGGAGGAACAGGACAACGTCCGGTTGCGCCTGGCGGAAGCGCTGTACGCCGTCGTGTCCCAGCGACTGCTGCCACGTATGGACGGGAACGGGCGCACGGTGGCGTGCGAGATCATGATCGTCACGCCGACCATCAAGGACCTCATCATCGACCAGAAGATCGGGGAGATCCGCGACTTCATTGCCGAAGGGCGCGAACAGTACGGTATGCAGACGTTCGACCAACACCTCGCCGACCTGGTGACCAGCGGCGTGGTCTCATTCGAGACGGCATTGGCGGCATCGACGCGGCCTGCGGACTTTGAGCTGCAGATGAGCGTCTTCAAGAAGTCCAACATTCCCTCGAGCTCGTTCGGCGAGGGTGGCATGGGAGGCAACTGGCCATGACGAAACGACTGGAAGGGGTCTTGGGACCGGTCGTCACGACATTCGATGAACGCAGTGACGTGGACCTGGATGCGTTTGGCCCGAACATCGAGTCGCACTTGGACGCCGGGTTGCACGGGATCGTTGTTTGCGGGTCGACCGGCGAGGCGGCGCTACTCGAGGAGTCGGAGCGACTGCGGTTGATCGACATGGCTCGCAGCGTGATCCCATCGGAGCGCTGGCTGATCGTGGGGACGGGCGCTGAGTCGACGCGCGCTTGCATTCGTCGGTGCAAGGAAGCTGCCTCGCGCGGGGCTGACGCAACCTTGGTGGTGGCGCCGCACTACTACGCCAACGCCATGACCACGCCTGCGCTGATGGCCCACTACACGGCGGTCGCCGATGCGAGCCCGGTGCCCGTGTTGCTGTACAACATTCCGAAGTACATGCACTTCAAGCTCGAGCCTGAGCTGGTGTCGCAGCTGGCGAAGCACCAGAACATTATTGGCATGAAGGACAGCTCGGGAGACCTGGCGACGCTGGAGCGGTACCTCGCGGTGCAGTCCGACAGTTTCACCGTCATCACGGGGCACGGCGGTAGCTTCCACCAGGCGCTCACGTTAGGCGTTCGTGGGGGAATCCTGGCCGTCGCGCTGTTTGCCCCGGACCTGTCGCTGGACGTGTACCGCGCACACCTCGCCCGTCAGCTCGGCGACGGCGCGGAAGCGCAGAACCGCCTGTCGCCGCTGGCGCTTGAAATCGTCGGACGGATGGGGATTGGCGCGGTGAAAGTCGCCATGGAACGCGTTGGCTTGCGAGGTGGCCCAGTCCGGCTGCCATTGCTCCCCGCGTCCCCCGCCGACGTCCTGCAGGTCGACGCCTTGCTCAAGGACGCGGCGCTCGTCGCGACCTGAACGTCGCGCGGCCGGCGAATCTCCCGCCAAGTCGGCTGCGTAGTAAAGCTCGCCCCGCACCGGCTCGCCGTCGCGAGCCATGGGTGGGGCGATCTGTTTCCTCCGATGTGAGGGCGATTGTGGCGATCCTTGTGCTCGCGGTCATCTGTGTGGCGTCCCTCCTCATGGTGCCGTTAGGTCTTCCCGGCATCTGGGTGATGATTGCGGCCGCCATTGGGCACGACATGCTGGTGCCAACGACTCCGATTGGCTGGTGGGCCATCGGGGGCGCGATCGGACTCGGTGCGGTGGCGGAATACTTCGAGTTTTCGCTGGCCAGTCGCTATGCGAAGAAGTATGGCGGGTCGCGCCGGGCCGGTTGGGGTGCCATCGTCGGCGGATTCGTGGGGGCGATCATGGGCGTTCCGGTGCCGATCATCGGCTCACTCATTGGCGCATTCGCCGGTGCGTTCGTGGGGGCCTTGATCGCCGAATACACCAGACGCGATGCCACAACAGGAACGGCGACACGCGTGGCGACGGGCGCCTTGATTGGTCGAGTCGTTGCGGCTGCCATGAAGACCGGCATCGCCACAGCCATCGCTGCCGTGATCATCCTTGCCGCGATGCGCTAAGCGCTGAGTGAGCCAGTTTTCTTGCGTGGTGCGGTGGAACCCTATTTGCCGCTTGGCTTGCAGACATACTGCATGGCGACGTCGGCGAACGATCCCTTGATGGCCGGGCCAAATCCCGGCTGGGCGTTGACGTTCTTCGAGTACACAACGCCCCGTTTCACGTCAGCATAGAGGATGTTCTCCTTCACCGCGATCGATTGTTTGGCGCAGTCGAACATGGCGGTGGAGCGCGATCCCGTCAGCTGCTTCTTTCCGATCGCCACCGGTTTCTGATACACGACACGTACGGTAGCCGTGACGATGCCGTCCTTTCGGATGATCGATCCCGGATCGATGGATACCGGATTCGACGAACTCGTGGTTCCGATCTCCTTCCATTTGCCCTGCGTCATGACGGCGTTCAGGAGCAAAAGGGTAAACAGGCGAGTCACCACGTCAATCTCCTCCGTCGTTGTTTGACCTGCGGGCGGCGACGTTGGCGTTAGGCTGCCGACATCGGCTGGCACCCGACGACATCTGCCAAGTGCTTAACCTCTCAGCTGGCGCGCAGGTATGAACACCCCGCTTCCTGAGCCCGAATACAGGCGAACACGCCCGATGGTTGGAGGACAACGCCAGGGACGAGACTCGCCAACGCACGGTTCCTCGCCTCGGCCTCCGTCACCCGGTCCTTATCCTTGACCAACTGGACGCAGTCGTCGAACGCGACGGCGCAGGCGAGGGCGATGCCTCCTCGCCCAATGAACTTGTCCAGTTGCACTGGATCGAACATCTCCGGAATCTCCTTCCGCTTTGACGACAGAAGGACCGGATTGCGATCGGTGGGCTGTTGTGTGATGGGGTGCAACACGCTCTTCGCCTTCCCGATGCCGTATTTGTCCCAGAACGACTGCTGCATGGCCAGCACAATCCCATTGTGGCGCATCACGACGATCGCCGTCATCTCCTTGGGCGGCACGCCAAGCACTTGGTTGTACTGGTTGGTCCACAAGCTTGCCCGCCAAACGCCGTAACCACTCTCTACCTCGGGCACGTCAAATAAAGCCTTGTGCTTGGTGGTGAGCCGGTTGACCCAGGAGAGGTCAAACTTCTCGCCGCCCTGCGACGGCGGGACGGCCGCATCGGCCCCAAAGGCGTGTAAGGCGCTCGGAAGAGCTCCCAGCAAGGCGGTGCCGCCGGCAGCATTGCGCAGAAAGGCGCGACGATTCGTCATGCGAACTCCGTTGGTGAAGGGTGATTGGCCGACACTCCTTCCAAGCATGGAACCGATGCCTTAGAGCGTTGGGAGGATCGACGTCGGCGCGTGTGCGCCCTCAGTCGCGTGGCCGACGTTCCCATACGCGTCTGCACGTTCGTTGGATGGATTCATGGCGGCCGGCGCAGTCTCGCAGAAACGCATGAGCGAAAGGGCGCCTTCACATTGCCGCTTGTCGCGCCGAGAGCAAGGGTCGGCTCCGCTTGGCGGCCGCGGCGTGTCGCTGGACCAGGCGCGCGACCCTTCGTCGCAACTCCTTGCCTCAGCATCAATTGTCACTAGGTTTCGTCAACGCCCCGCGGCTGGCCGGGGCGTTTTTTTGTGTCCACCATTGGCACGGGATCGCGCGGGTCCCCCCGCGTGAAGCATACCGCCAGAGCGCCCGTTGGCCGGTACCCCGCCATTTCACACCGTACCAGACGAACGCATCAAATCGCGGCACGTCTGAGGCATACAGCGATGTTCGACTCGAAGACTCGTAGTGTCGTGGTCGTAGGCGCCCAGTGGGGCGACGAAGGGAAGGGCAAACTGGTGGACGTGCTGGCAGAACGCGCCGATTGGGTCGTCCGGTACCAAGGGGGCGCGAACGCCGGGCACACCGTCCACATCGGCGACGACTCCTTCGTCCTGCATCAGATCCCGAGCGGCATCCTTCATCCCGGTGTTCGGTGCGCCATTGGCAACGGCGTCGTGCTGGACCCGGAAACGCTCTTCACGGAAATCGATGAACTGGTGCGCGATGGCGTCGACGTGGAAGGGCGACTCTACGTCTCCGATCGAGCGCACCTCGTCATGCCGTACCACAAGCTCGTCGACTCCGAAAGCTCGGCGAGCAAGGCCATCGGGACCACCGGCCGAGGGATCGGTCCGGCATACGAGGATAAGGCAGGACGTCGCGGCGTGCGCGTGGTCGATCTCAAGCATCCCGATCGTTTGCGCCCGCTCGTTGAACGTGGCGTCGAACTCGCCAACGCAGCCCTAAGCCGCTACGGATCATCGAAGCGTGCCGACGTGGGTGAGACCATGGACCGGCTCGAGGGGCTGACGCCGCGTCTCCTGGCGGTTTCTGACGATGTCAGTCTCGTGCTGCATCGCGCCATGAAGAGTGGGGGCGCCGTGTTGCTCGAGGGGGCGCAGGGATCGCTGCTGGATGTGGACCATGGGACCTATCCGTACGTGACCTCCAGCAGCACGACGGTTGGCGGCGCGGCCACCGGAACGGGGCTGCCGCCTACGGCAATCCATCAGGCGCTGGGTGTCGTGAAGGCCTACACGACGAGGGTCGGCAACGGACCTTTGCCGACCGAATTCGATGAGCCGTTAGGCAGCCACGTCCGGCAGCTGGGGAATGAATTCGGCGCCACCACCGGTCGGCCACGTCGCTGTGGGTGGTTCGACGGCGTTGTCGTGCGCTTTGCCGTCCGCGTCAACGGGCTCACCGGGCTCGCGGTGACAAAGCTCGACGTGTTGGACACGCTGGAAAAACTGGCGATCTGCACGGGCTACCGAGTGGGCGGCGATGTCCTGCAAGAGTTCCCGGCCGACATCACCGCGTTGGAGCAGCTCGAACCAGTGTACGAGTGGTACCCTGGGTGGCAGGTGTCGACGGCAGCCGCGCGGCGCCTCGAGGATCTGCCGCCGAATGCGCGCGCCTACCTGGACCGCCTCCAGTCGCTCGTGGAAGCGCCGATTCGTTTCGTGTCGGTGGGGACGCGCCGCGACCAGATCATCGAGGCAAAGTGAGCGGCGGCGTGACGGCCGTGGACCTGACCCTCGACCTGCTGGTCGTTGGCGCCGGGCCCTGTGGTCTGGCGGCGGCGATTTCCGCGCAACGGGCGGGACTGAGTGTCCTCGTGTTCGATGCCGCCTGCGTGGTGTCGTCGGTGACGCAGTACCCCACCTATGCGACCTTCTTTTCAACCGCGGAGAAGCTCGCGTTAGGCGGTCTTCCGTTCGTCATCGCCGACGCCAAGCCGACGCGCCGCGACGCGCTGGCGTACTATCGTGAAGTCGTGCGGCACTTTGCGCTGCACGTGCGCCAATACGAAAAGGTCGAGTCGATCGAACGGCACGGGGACGCGTTTCTCGTGCGGACCGTTCGGCGCGGAGGCCAGCGTTTTCAGACGCGGACACGCGCCGTGGTGGTTGCCACGGGGTACTGGGGATCGCCCAACTTGTTGAACGTGCTCGGCGAGGACCTGCCGCACGTGTCGCACAGCTATCACGAGGGCCACATCGCGTTCCAGCAGCACGCCGTGGTCGTGGGTGGCGGGAACTCGTCCGCTGAGGCCGCACTCGACTTGTGGCGTGCGGGGGCCAAGGTGACACTCGTGCATTTCGGTCCCGGCTTCGACAAGAAGATCAAGCCGTGGGTGCTACCGGACTTCAACAACCGGGTGGCTGAAGGCAGCATTGATGTGCGCTGGAACAGCCGCGTGGCGGCCATCGACGGCGAACAGGTGACGATTCGTCGATCCGACCACAGCGTGGAGAGGCTCCGTGCCGAACATGTGTTCCTGATGACCGGCTTTGCGCCTAACGTGCAACTGCTGCAAGGGATTGGCGTGACCATCGACGCGGCGACGGGCATCCCGACGCACGATCCCCACACGTTGGAAACGAATATCCCAGGGGTGTTCGTTGCCGGGGTGGTGGTCGCGGGATACGATGCGAACAAGGTCTTCATCGAAAACGGGCGCTATCATGGCGACCGCATCGTGGCGCGGCTCACCGGACGCCCGGCGCCACCGCCGCCAACACTCAGCCGCGAACTGGACAGCTGAACGTCGCCTGCTGGCGCTTCCGATCCTCCGGGGCGGTGGTGCACATTGCGATCAACCGCCCAACACCACAGACCTTCCCTCCACCGATCCGCACGAATGCAACCCGATGTGATGGACAAGCTGGTGTCGCTGTGCAAGCGACGTGGATTCATCTTCCAGTCCTCCGAGATCTACGGCGGTGCAGGGTCGGTGTGGGACTACGGCCCGCTGGGCGTAGAGCTGAAGAAGAACGTCAAGGATCGCTGGTGGCATGCGATGGTGCGGTCTCGCGACGACATCGAGGGCTTGGATGCGGCCATCCTCATGCATCCCCGCGTCTGGGAGGCGAGTGGCCATGTCGCCGGGTTCACCGATCCGCTCGTGGACTGCCGCGCGTGCAAGGCGCGCTTTCGCGCGGACAAGCTCGAAGACTCCCAGTGCCCCAGGAAACCGAGCAAGCACGCCGGCGAACATGCAGACTGTCAGTTGACCGAGCCTCGTCAGTTCAACCTCATGTTCAAAACGTTCATGGGGCCGGTGGAGGAGTCGGCCTCGGTGGTGTACCTGCGGCCGGAGACGGCGCAGGGCATCTACGTGAACTTCCTGAATGTGCAGCAGGCCACGCGCCAGAAGGTGCCGTTCGGCATTGCCCAGATCGGGAAAGCGTTCCGCAACGAAATCACGCCGGGCAACTTCATCTTCCGCACGCGGGAATTCGAGCAAATGGAGATGCAGTTCTTCGTGGACCCGGCTGCGGACCACATGCAGTGGTTCGAGTTCTGGAAGGCGCAGCGCATGGAGTGGCACCAGTCCCTGGGCTTGCAGGCGGATCGACTGCTCTTTCACCAGCACACCCCGCAGGAGTTGGCACACTACGCACGCGCCGCGTTCGACATCCAGTTTGACTTCGGTGGCACCCTGGGCTTTCAAGAGATCGAAGGGGTGCACCATCGCGGCGACTTCGACCTCGGCCGGCATCAAGAGTATTCCGGCAAGAAGCTGGAGTACTTCGACCAGCCGAACAATCGCCGGTTCACGCCGTTCGTGATCGAGACCTCTGTTGGAGCTGACAGAACGACGCTCGCGCTCCTCGTCAACGGGTATCGCGAGGAAGCAGTGGAAGGCGAAGAAGAAGGCCGCGTGGTGCTTGGTCTACACCCATCGCTGGCGCCGATCAAAGCCGGGATCTTTCCGCTGGTGAAGAAGGACGGCATGCCCGAGTTCGCGGAGAAGCTGGCGGCGACGTTGCGGCCACATTTCCCCGTGTTCTATGACGAATCCGGGGCGATAGGGCGTCGCTACCGACGCCAGGATGAGGTCGGTACGCCGTTCTGCCTCACGGTGGATGGAGAGACGATGCAGAACGGCACCGTGACGGTGCGCGATCGGGATTCGCTTCAGCAGGAGCGCGTCGCCGCGGACCAGGTGCAGGGGTTCATTCAGGCAAAGCTCGCGCGCTAGGAGGTCGATGGCTCGGCGTCTCGCGCTATCCTGCGTCGATTCGAGGGGGCGAATTTGACCTGACGGATGGCTGCGCCGTCACGGTTGGGTCTGACACATCGCGTTCCAACGTTCGTCGCCGATTCGCCCACTCCCCAGCCGCGCTGAGGGCGTACGTCCGCTGAGGTGTCTCTGTCACGGTGGCCTTTCAACCCTTTGCGTGGAGGTACCGTGGCGAATTCTGTCAATCAAGATCGTCGAGCGTTTGTTCGCGAAGCTGCGCTCACGCTGGTCGTACTTAGCGGCTGCTCTGGGGACAGTACCGGGCCGTCCGCGATCGATGGCGTCACGGTGTCCGGGAGTCAGGTGACGCTCGATTTGACCAAGGTGACGATGTTGTCATCTGTTGGCACTGCGCTCTTCATCCCGAGTGCGCGCGTGGTGGTACTGCGTACAGGTACGACGACCTTCAAGGCGTTCACCACGACCTGCACGCATGCGGGGTGCGCCGTGAATTCCTTTGCGGACGGGCGGATCAACTGTCCGTGCCACGGATCGCAATACGACACAAACGGTCAGGTGGTCGCTGGTCCTGCACCGCGCGCACTCACGCAGTACGCGACCACGTTTGATGCAGGCGCGAACCTGGTGACGATCAACAAGGGTTGACGTCTGGCGCTTCGGCTCGTGTGCAAGGTGCCGTTCGTGAGCGCAGCAACGACCAGGCTGCCAAGAATGTGCGGCCAGATCGTCATGAGGCTGGTGTCCAGGCGGACCCGACGTCTGGACGCGGCGAGTGTCAGGGTGCCAATTCCCCGGGCCACCTCGCATTTCTGGTGAGGACCGATGGCCGGCGCCGACCTCGATTCGGCACCGACGTTTCCCTCGGGGGGAAGGAATGAAGCCGACGGCACTCGTGACCGGTGCATCGAAGGGGATTGGGCGCGCCATCGCCCGCCGGTTGGCCAGTACACATTCCGTGATCGTGAGCGCGAGGTCCGAGACCCTGTTGGAGGGGCTGGCCCGCGAAATCCGCGCCGCCGGTGGCACCTGTCGGGCCGTGGCATTGGACCTGCGTCGCCCCTCCGACCTGCCCGAGCAGCTGTCGACGCTCGACGTGGATGTCCTGGTGAACAACGCCGGTGTCATGCACAAGAAGCCAGTGGTTGAGCTGACGGACGAGGAATGGCAGGAAATGGTGGACGTGAACTACAGTGCACTCTTTCACATGACGCGAGCCGTCCTTCCGAACATGCTGAAGCGAGGGCGCGGACACATCGTCAACATTGCCTCCATCGCCGGCCGGTCGGCGTTCGTCGGGGGCGCCGGATACGCCTCCACCAAGCATGCGGTGATGGGCTTCAGCGAATCGCTCATGCTCGAACTCCGGGACAGCGGAGTGCGCGTATCGGTCGTGTGTCCCGGATCGGTGGCAACGGACATGGTGGCCGACGGTTCGGATACGAGCTGGATGCTCAAACCAGAAGATGTCGCGGAAGCTGTGGCCAGCGTGGTCGCCATGCCCGAGCACGCACTGGTCTATCAGGTGGAAGTGCGCGCGGCGCGACCCAACAAACGGTAGACTCGCCCCCGCAGTGCCGACGCACCTGTCGGGCATAACGCTTCGCAAACTCGGTGACGCCCCGCTAAGTTGCGGTTCGTGCGCAAACCTCGCGTCCTCACCCATGACCGGTTTCGCGGCCCACCCTCGCCTCAGCCTCCGGGGATGCCAGGGGCCCAGTCCAGTCTTCGTGAACTGCTCCTGATCCGCGAGATTGTGCATGCGTTCCTGCATGCCGACCGCCCCAGCGACGTCTTTCAATTCACGTTGGACCGCACGAGCCCGATGGTAGGCGCCACCTTCGCGTCGGTTTATCTCGTGGATGGCGTGTCGGAGCTCATGCACCTGGTGGCAGCTTACAACTGGCCGGAGCGCTACCGTCCGTGGCTCGGTGAAATGCGCGTTAGGCTTGGTTACGGTCCAAGCGGCGAGGCCGCCGCTGAGCGACGTGCCATCGAAGTGCACGACGTTTTCGCCGACAAGGACCTCGAGGATTGGCAGGAGGTGGCGACCGAGCTTCAGTTCCGCTCCCTTGTCGCGTTGCCGCTGCAAACGGCCAAAGGCGTGACCGGCGCCGTCACCTTCTACTTCGAGGGCACCGGGGCGCCAACACCAGAGACCCGTGGCCTGCTGCGCATTGTCGCCGACCAGATGGCGGCCACCGCGGAGAAGGCGTCGCTGATCGACGAGCTACGTCGCGCCAATGTCGCGCTGCGCGAAGCGAATGAAGAGCTGGAAGGCCAGGTACGCGAGGTCTTGGATGCGCGGCGTGTTCAGGACGAATTTCTCGCCAGCGTATCGCAGGAGCTCAGAAGTCCGTTGACGGCGATCATCGAATACCTAGCCACCCTCAAACGCGACCTCGCCGAGCCGTTGACCGAGCAACAGCGTGCCGAATTGTCCAACATCCAGGAGGGCAGTGAAGGGCTGCTCTCTTTGGTGGACGACCTCTTGGACCTCACCAACGCGAATCGTGGAGTTCGGGGTCTGCGAGGGCAGGAGTTCGACCCACGAGATGTCGTCCGCGATGTCGCGGCCGCTGCTCCGGGGCACGCCGCCGGCGTCCAGTTCACGGTGCACAGACCGGAAGGACTCCTCGCGCAGATGAAGAGCGATCGAGCCCGCGTGACAAAGATCCTCACCGCGCTCCTTGGTCACGCCTTCCGTACGACGTCCAGCGGAGAGGTGAGCATGGGCGTTGAGGTGAGGGGACTCCATGCGGTCTTTCGCGTACAGGACACCGGGAGTGGCATCGCCGTGGACGAGCCACTCACGTACTCCGGCGAGCGCGGCAAACCCGGTACCGGACCTCAGCTTGCACTAGCCCTCTCCCGGCGGTTGGCGCGCCTGCTCGGCGGAGACATCTTTATCGACGCCATTCCAGGAGCGGGGACGACCTATACCGTCGAACTGCCACTGGAGTTGGATCGCGACAACGTCGTCGCGGAGAGCTCGGCCGAGTTTCCAAAGACGATCCACTCTTAGCTTGCTCACATGTCCACCCAACGTCGCACACTGCAGGAAGCACAGACGAGTCTCACGGTTTCCGACGTCCTGACGGCCGCAGTCGAGTTCTTCTCTCGACGGGTGTCCATCTATACCGCCTACGTCGAGCAGCAAGGGCCGACCTTTGTCACCTTGCGTGGTCAGGGGGGCGAGGAGGTCGTCATCGCCGCCTCACCACTGCCTAACGGGTCGCGGGTGACGGGCGCGACCTACATGTTCGACGCACAAGTGTCGCGATTTCTCGCCACGTTACCGCCGGCGTCGGAGGTTGCATGACTACACCATTCGTCGCGCAGCTTCGCTCGCGCCCTGACATCCTTCGGCTTGGCACCGGCAGCGAGCCAGTTATCACGGTGCGGGTGCAGCTCGCCGAGCGCTGGGATACCGTTCGGGTGGACGCCCCCGCCGACACATCGGTGAGCGTCCTCAAGCAACGCGCCTTGGAGGCGCTGGCTCCCGATGCACCGCGCTCGGAGGAATACGTGACGAAGCTGAATGGATGGGAGGTTTTGGACGAGCGGAGTACGCTTGCGGCTGCCGGCGCGGTCTCTGGATCGACGTTCTTGTTGCACTCGCGCCGCCGGCACCCAGTCCGCTGACGTCTCTCGAAGCACGACCTCCCGCATCCAGCTCCGAGGGGCGCGACGCGCTGCTCGCGGCCGCGGCGCGCCTCCGCGCGGAGGTCGGCAAGCGGATCGTTGGGCAGCAGCAGGTCCTCGACGAAATCCTGATGGCCATCCTGGCCGGCGGACATGCCTTGCTCGTGGGCGTGCCAGGGCTGGCCAAGACGCTCATGATCCGGTCGGTCGCCGACGCGATGGCACTCGCGTTTCATCGCATCCAGTTCACGCCGGACCTGGTGCCCAGTGACATCACCGGGACCGAACTCCTCGAGGAAGACAGTCGAACGGGTGCACGCGCGTTCCGCTTCGTTCGCGGCCCGATCTTCGCCAACATTGTTTTGGCTGACGAGATCAACCGGGCCCCACCGCGCACGCAGGCCGCCCTACTGGAAGCCATGCAGGAACACCGGGTGACGGCGGCTGGCGAGACGATGCCCTTGCCAGAGCCCTTTTTCGTCCTGGCCACCCAGAATCCGATCGAGCAGGAGGGCACCTACCCGCTGCCCGAGGCCCAGCTCGACCGATTCCTGTTCGACATCCGCGTCGGCTATCCGGACGAGCGCGACGAGATCGAGATCCTGCGCGCGACCACAGGAACTCGGCAGGTCTCGCTGGCGCCCGTGATCGATGGAGCGCAGGCCGTGTCGTTGCAGCGCCTAACGCGAGAGGTCGTGGCGTCGGACCCGGCGCTGCGTTATGCGGCGGCCATCGCCCGCGCCACACGACCGGACGCGGCGCAAGTGCCGGACATCGTAAAGCGATACGTGCGCTGGGGTGCCGGCCCCCGTGCGGGTCAGGCGCTCGTGCTCGGCGCCAAGGCCCACGCGCTGCTCGCGGGTCGCCACGCCATTGCTCCCGAGGACATCCGCCGGGTCGCCCTTCCCGTCCTTCGCCATCGCGTGCTGACGAACTTTGCGGCCGATGCGGAGGGTGTTACGGCCGAACGGGTGATCCAAGACGTGCTCTCGGGAACACCAGAACCCCGGAGCGATCTCCGCGTCTGACGGGGGGCGCGCCAAGTCGGAGCTTGGCAGGAGCTTGTGATCTCGGTATGACCCTCTCGCGCTATGGTCCGTTGCTAGACGCCGTTCGTGGGCTTCAATGGCCTTCGCGGCGACGAGCGGCTGGTGTGCTCCCCGGGACGCACGAATCGAGGCGACGGGGCGCATCTCCCGAGTTGTCCGAGTATCGCGCCTATCGACAGGGGGACGATCCCCGCCAGCTCGACTGGCGGCTGCTGGCTCGGACGGATCGCGCGTTCATTCGGCTCGCCGAGGAGCGCTCGATCATGGGCACCGTCTTTCTGCTGGACGCGTCAGCGTCCATGGATTTTCCGCGTGGCGGGATCAGCAAGTGGGACATCGCGTGCACCCTCTGCGTGGGCATGGCGGCGATCGCCCACTTTGCCGGGGACCCGGTGGGCCTGCTCGTGCCTACCGGCGCTGGCGCGGTACACCTGTCGCCGCGTTCCCGGCGTGGGGCGGTGCACGCGATGGCGCGCGCCTTGGATGAGGTTCGACCGTCAGGCTCAACCGGTCTGGCCGAAGCGTTGTCGCACATCGGTCGTTCGCAGCGAGTCGTGGTGATCAGCGACTTTCTGGGCGACGAGGCGGCCCTTCGTCGGGCGTGCCGGTCCCTCCTTGCGGCACGTCGCGACGTGCAAGGCGTGCACGTGATCGCGGCGGCGGAGATTGCGCCTTCGCTGGGATCGGGGCTGGTGGAGGACCCTGAGTCGCCTCAGGTGCGCCGTCCGTTCACCGCAGATACCCGGTCTGCCTACATCGCGAGATTCGCGGCGTGGCGTGAGTCGTTGGCGCACGGATGGCGGCAGGACGGGGCATCGTTCGCATCGGTGATCACCGATGAAGACCCGGCGCGCGCGGTGCGACGCCTGGTGACTTCCGCATGATGTCGTTTGCCGCGCCAGAGTACCTGTGGGGTGCCGCTCTTGGCGCCCTCGTGGTGGTCGGGTTGCACCTGCTGGCGCGACGTGAACGCCGCGCGGACGTCCTGCCGACGGCACGGTTCGTCCCCGAGCGCGTCGCAACCTCGGTGGTGCGCCCCGACCGGCTGAAGGATGTCGCCATCCTATCGCTGCGCGTGCTGGCCCTCGCCTTGATTGGCTTGGCCGCCGCGCGGCCCGCCTGGGACGCGCGATCGGCGGGTATCGCCCGGGTCATTGTGCTGGACCGCGCCGCCGGTGAATGGCGCCCCGCCGCTGATGTTGTGCGACGCCTTGCCCGAGATGGAACGACGTCTCTTGTGGTGGTGGATTCTTCAGCGCGCCTTGCCGAGCCCGACCAGCTTGCCGCAGATCCGGATACGGTAGGGTACCCGACGGCTGCTTCTCTGTCGGCAGCGTTGGTGCTGGCGGTTAGGCAAGCCAACGCATTCACTGCGCGATTCGCGCGGGTGGAACTGCACGTCGTATCGCCCCTTCGCCGGCAGGAAGTAGACGCGGCCACGCTCCCGATTCGACGTCTCTGGGCCGATTCTATCACACTGCACGACGTCCCGGTTCGCGACAAGATCGAGCCGGCCCGGGGGCTCGAGACGACGCTCGACGACGATGACGTCGTTGGAGCCGCGGTGCGACTGACGGTGCCGGTTCGGACGGATGGACAAGCCACGGTTCGAGCTCGCCGCGGCACGCCGACGGTTGAAGACTTGCAGTGGGTGGGCGAGGCGCCGCGAGTCCTGCTTGCCTGGCCCGACACGTCGATCGCACGACAGAGCCAGGATTCACTGGACGCCGTGACGTCGACGCTTGCGACGGTTGTTGGGTACTTTCGCCGAGACACGGCATCGTTGAAGGGTGTCCCGATCCTGTGGTGGCGCGACGGAGCGGTCGCCGCAACGGAAGCGAGGGCGGGCAAGGGGTGCGTGCGCAGCGTCGGCTTTGTACCAGGTTCGCGCGGCGACGCCGCCATATCAATCGGCGTTAGGCGGGTGGTGGAGCGACTGACGGGGCCGTGTGGCGCCGCACAACCGGGTGATCCGCTGCCGCCACCGCTTCGAAGCGCGTTGGCCGCACCCGCGTCTACGCGGACGGGTGCCGGCGCCGCATCGCCACAAGGATCTCGTCTCGTCCCCGCCTTGCTCCTCCTCGGCGCGTTGCTCGCGCTTGCGGCGGAGCAGTGGATGCGCCGGTCCAACGGCGATCGTGGAGCCACCGAATGAGTGGTGACACGGTCGTGCGCCAGCAGGTGCGACACACGCAGCGCATGTTGAAGCTGTCTGCTGTGTTGCACGGCATCGGAGTCGCCGCCCTCGGTGCTGGGGTGACGTTGGCGCTGACGTACCTCGTCGGGTCCAGTGTCCACACCGCGACTGGGTTTGCCCTGGTTGTGGGCGTGGCGGCGGGAGCCTACGAGTTCTTCCGCCGTGGGGCCCGTTCCCTGTCGCTCGAACGCGCGGCACTGTGGGTGGATGAACGTGTCCCAAGCATGCGTTACGCGTTGGTGAGTGCCTTGGGGGAACCTGCCGCACACCGCAGGTTGGAGCCGGCGATCGATCGAACGGCATGGCGCCGGGTGGAAGGGGAGGCGGTGCGAGCAGCAGGGCGACGTGCTCTCTTGCTGGTGACGGGAGGGGTGGCGACCCTATGGCTGGCACATCGGCTGCCGTTCGCCGCCTTCGCAGACTCGGTCGCCAATGCGCCCATGCCCGGACGCAGCGCCCCGGGAACCGTCCGCGTGCACGCGCGAGTCGAGCCACCGGCGTACACGCACCTCAAATCGGAGGAGCAGGACAACCCCACGACAATTCGCGCCATCGCCGGGAGTACGCTGGCGATGACGGCAGCCGAGGCGGATGTGGTTGCGCGCTTGGGCGACTCGTCGCTGGCAACGTCGCCTGTGGCGACCGGTCGTCAGGTCAAACTACGAGTTTCTCCTGGGGCTCGCGTCTTGGCGATGGCCACCGCGACGGGGAGCCGGCTCGTGACGATCGACGGTATTGCCGACTCGGTGCCCACGGTCACGCTGTCACAGCCAGCGCACGACACCGTGTTTCGGGAGCCGCGAGGCACGGTCGATCTCTCGGCGCACCTCATGGATGATTTCGGTGTCTCCAACGCGGCGTTCGAATACATCGTCTCGTCGGGGGAGGGGGAGAGCTTCACCTTCCGGCGCGGTCGCGCCGGCTCGCGGTCCCTTGGCGGGATTCGCAGCAGCACCTTGACCGCACGACTGTCTTTGGAGGCGCTACAGCTCAAACCGGGTGACATCGTGCACCTGCGCGCCGTCGCGCAGGACGCGAACACGGTCACCGGGCCCGGCATCGGTAGCTCGGACACGCGCACGCTGCGGATCGCCCGCGCGGGTGAGTACGACTCGCTGGCGGTGGAAGGGGCTCCACCGCCGGAAGCCGACAAGTCGGTGTTGAGCCAGCGCATGCTGATCAACCTGACGGAAGCCCTCAGACGCCGGCGGCGAACGCTCGCTCGCGATGGGTTCGTCACCCAGGCCCAAGGGATCGCGAGGGATCAGGCCCGCCTGCGGCGCCAGGTGGGAGACCTCATCTTCGATCGGCTGGGCGACACACCAACCGGCGAACACTCGCATGATGCCGATGCGGAGCGGCCGCTCTCGAAGGAAGAGTTGCTCAAGGCCGCCGAAGAGGCCACCAAGGCGGATTCCGAAGTGCTCGACTTTGCGAACGGCGAGTCGCCGGTCACCAACATCAATCGCCCCTTGCTGGAGGCGTACAACGCGATGTGGGACGCCGGTCGCGAGTTAGGCATCGCCGACCTGGAACGCGCGCTGCCGCATATGTATCGCGCCCTCGCGGCAATCCAGCGGGCGCGTGCCGCCGAACGGTTGTACCTGCGAGGCAAGGCGCCGCGGGTGGTGGTGGACATCGCCCGCGTGCGTTTGCAGGGAAGGGACAAGGGACGCTCGTTCGTACGCACCCCACTGACGTCCGCCGATTCGGCACGAAACCTCGCGCGGACGCGTTTTGCCGGCGCGATCGAGCGTTTGTCCGCGGATCCCGGCCCGGCGATTGACTCGCTCGTTGTGCTTCGTGTCGATGTTGCCGCGTGGAGTGCCCCTGCCGCCCGTGCGCTGGATGCCGCCGTGGAGGCCCTTCGTTCAGAGCGGGACGCGACTGAGGTCTTGCTCCAGGCGCGCCGCGCCTTGGACGGCCCGATCACTCACACGGATTCGGTTTCGCGCTGGTCGCGGTCCGGTGGGACGGGCTTCCATGAGTGAGTTTGTGTTCGCCACGGCGCAGTACGAGTCGGGTGACTGGGATTCCGCGCCGCTCGTCCCTGTGAACATCATCGATTCAGTAGCGCGATACACCTCGATTCCGGTCGCCCCGCAAGGCGTCAACGTCTCGCTGGCGTCGGATGACGTCCTCCGGTATCCACTGTTGTTCCTGACGGGCCATCTCCCGGTCCGCTTCACGACGCCAGAGCGAGAGACTCTTCGCAAGTACCTCAGTCGTGGTGGAATGCTCTTTGTCGATGACCACAACCACGACGTGGACGGGGCGTTTCACCGTACCGCGACCGAGGAGATCCAGCGCGCAGCGGGCCCGCTGGTGAAGGTTCCAAAGAGTCACCCGCTGTACCGGGCCTTCTTTGTGTTCCCTGACGGGCCGCCAAACACGAGTCACGAACTGAATGGCTGGGGAGACAATCTCATTCACCCCGAGCTGTTGGCGGTCACCCATGGCGACCGCATCGCCGTGCTCTACAGCAACAAGGACTATAGCTCAGAGTGGAGTTATCACCCGGATAACAAGCGCTTCTTCTCGGTCGACAATACCCGGTTCGGCGTCAACATCGTGGTCTATGCGCTCACCTTCTGACGACCGCCGAGTGTGGTTCGAGCGTGCATGCCGCACGTTCGCATTCCTGTCGCTGTTTGTTGTCGCTGTTGCGGCGACGCGTGAGGGTGTGGCGCGCCGTGCATCAGTCAACGTCGGGTCCACGGACCTCACCGCTGGGCTCCAGCGTGCCACACTAGCGCAAGCAGCCGACCTACGATTGCGAGCGAGCTACTCACCGTCGGCACCGGAGCGCGCGTGGCTTCGCGCCCTGCGCGCAAGCGGCACACCGGTGTTGTGGGATGTGACGCGACCCCTCGTGTCGCCCGCCATTGGCGTCGAACCCGCCGTAACTCCGGATCAATCACCCTCGGTGGCGCTCATCGCGCCGTCAGGAACAACCGTGGTCCTCTCCGATGCGGCCAGTCGCATCGACTCCGTCTCCGTCGGAGCCTCCGGTCGACTGGTGCTCACTGGGGTCATGGAGCGCGAAGTGCATGCTCGGCTCGGCGCTGGGGAAACAGTGGTGGCGCGCGTCGACACGATTGGCCTTGGTCGAGTTCTCGTGCTCGGCCGCGCCGATTGGGAGACGAAGTACGTCCTGACAGCCCTCGAGGAGGAGGGTTGGCAGGTGGACGCCCGCGTCAGAGTGGCGCCGTCGTGTTGGACACCGCCGTTGCCCGGGTCGAAGACCTGGCGACCTACGTGCGGAGTGGCGGTGGGCTCCTGATCGCCAACGACGCCACACTCGACCGCCGTTTGTTGGCCCTGGCGGGAGCCGGAATAGGGGTCGCGCCGCGGGCCGAGATCGGTGCCCTCGTCAGTTCAAACGCACGGCGCGGACTCAGTGCGCGCGCACTGCTGGAGCGGGACTCGCTGTCGGTCGTCCTGGAGCGGCGTGGCCCGGCCGCGCTGGTGGTGGCCCGGCGCGTGGGTGTAGGACGGGTCGCGGCGTCGGGGTACGTCGACACCTGGCGGTGGCGCATGCAGGGGGGCGACGGTTCGGTGGAAGCGCATCGCACCTGGTGGTCCAACGCGGTAGGCGGCGTCGCGTATGTGCGCCTGCTGCCAAGCCGCGACCTTAGCGGACTCGATGGCGCTCCGTATGCCGCTATGCTCGCCGACATCGGCCCACCGTCCACAGGCCAAAGAACGTCCGCCCCCCTGTTGGAGACCTGGTTGCTGCCGCTCGCCTCTCTTCTCACGGCGCTTTCCCTGCTGACCGAATGGGGCAGCCGACGCCTCCGAGGGGCAAAATGACCGTCGCCTACATCTCGCATTCGGACTGTGGTCGGCACGACACCGGTTGGAACCACCCTGAACACGTAGGCCGGCTGCGCGCGATCCCGCGTGCCCTCCGCAACGAGTTTGACCTGTACGGTTCCTTGCTGCACCACGAAGGCCGACATGCCATGCCCACGGAGATCGCACTGGCGCATGACCCGGGCTACATCGCCCGCGTGCGTCAGCTGGCCGAGTCCGGGGGTGGCCGGCTCGATCAGGACACCGTGGCCAGCGAAGGGAGTTGGGACGCCGCGACTGCCGCGGTTGGCTGTGTCTTGGACGCGGTAGACATGGCGTTCGATGGGCGGGCGACACGAGCGTTTTGCGCCGTTCGACCGCCTGGACACCACGCCTTGCGGCATCGCGCAATGGGGTTCTGCCTGTTCGGGAATGTGGCAGTTGCGGCGCATTACGCGCGGCAACGGCACGGCATCGACCGGGTGCTCATCGTCGATTGGGATGTACATCACGGGAATGGCACGCAGTCTCTCGTTGAGCAGACGCCGTCGATTCGATTCGTGTCCATGCACCAGTGGCCGTGGTATCCCGGCACCGGGGCGCGTGAGGACCGCGGGAAGCATCAGAACGTCTGGAACATCCCGATGCCACCCGGGCGCCCCCCGACCGAGTATGTGCAGGCGTTCCAGAAGGGCGTCGACTCTGCCTCGGCAGGTTTTTCCCCTGAGCTTGTCCTCATCTCCTGTGGCTTCGATTCGTTGCGTGGAGACCCACTCGGCGGTTTCACGCTGGAACTGGAGGATATTTCCGCCCTGACGAGCGATCTTGTTGACCGGGCGGCAGTTTGGTGCGGTGGCCGAGTGGTGGTTTCCCTCGAGGGAGGGTACGATCCGGAGCGTGTTGGGGCGGGTGCGGTAAGCGTGATGCAGGCCCTCTGCAACACGTGACCGGCGGCTAGGGGCTAGTCGTCCTTTCTGTGGGTGCGCCGTGAGCGTTGACGCAGCGGCGAGCACCCGATGGCAGTGGGGCGCGAGGTACACCCGGAGCCGTCGATACTCTAGAGTAGCGGGCGGTCGTCAACGGTCCGGCCTGCCTAACGACTTTCGGCCGCGTCAAGGCGCGCGTAGTTTGCAGGACCCGTCCCACTTTCGCCAGACGACAAGGATCCTTCATTGGCTCGCATCACCACGACCGATCGTTTCCGCGCCATCGGCACGAATGCCCAGCAGCTGTGTGGCGTTTATTTGCTGGAGGCCGGCGCGCTGCCGCGACTCGCTGACGCCGAAGTGGTTCCCTTCCGGGAACTCGGCGCCTTGGTGCGTGTCGTGCCATACGTCGCCATGCAGCCGACCCAACCGGATGTGGTCGCGTACCGCGCCCTGGTTGAAGGGATCTTTGCCGAACGTACCGTACTCCCGGCGCCCTACGGTCTTGTCTTTCGGACGCGCGAGGCGTTGTTGCATTGGCTCGAGGTCCACTACGTCACGCTGGTGGATGCCGTGCGCTTCCTCGACGATCGCGTAATGGCTCGCGTCAGCGTCATGCCCGGACTCTCCACGCGCGATTGGGACACCCGCGAGATCTCCAAGGTCGGTCATGATCTCGAGGTGACAGCATTTGACTCGTTCCGCGTGCTCAAGAAGCACGCGGTGGCTTTTGTGGCGATCGACCGGGACGATCAGGACCCCACAACGGTGGATGGGGCGGAGGGGGCGTTCCTGGTGGAGCGTGAGCAGTGGACGGCGTTCACGACCGTCGTGAAGGAGGAGCAACGTCGCTTGCCCGACCTTCGCATCGAGCAGACGGGTCCTTGGCCGGCCTACGACTTTGTGAAGTTCGAGTTCAAGGGATAGCCAGAGCCTAACGACCCGCCTCACGCCTCACCCCGTTTTCACCCCTCGATGTTCTGTCCTTCCTGTGGTAACTGGAATCGCACCCGCGCTGTAGTCTGCGTCCGCTGCAAGTCGGATCTGCCGGAGGTATCCGGTCTTCCGCTCGAGCAGCCGGACGGGGAGCTGACGGCGCTGCGAAAGGCGACAGGGGGGCGGTATCGCGTGCTTCGGCGGCTGGGCAGTGGCGGCATGGCGCACGTGTACTACGCGCTGCACGCCACGCTGGAGCGGCCGTTGGTCGTAAAGGTGTTGCACGCGCACCTGGCCAAGGACGAGGAGATGCGTGAGCGCTTCCGTCGGGAGGCCGAGGCGGCGAGTCAGCTCATCCATCCGCACATCTGCGCGATCCACGACTACCAGGCGATCGGCGAGCTTGTGTTCCTGGTGATGCCGTACATGGCTGGCGGATCGCTGGCCGATGTGCTGATGCGCGACCGTACCGTGCCGGGTCCCCGGGCGGCCGCCGTGTCTGGTCAGGTTGCCACCGCACTGGACTACGCCCATCGCCGGGGCATCGTGCACCGCGACATCAAGCCGGACAACGTGCTGTTTGACGAGGATGCGCACGCGCTTATCACCGACTTCGGTATCGCGACTGCTCGCTTCCACGGCCGCCTAACGCGGACGGGGCGGGCCATGGGCACACCGCACTACATGTCGCCCGAGCAGGCGATGGGGAAGATGGTCGACGGTCGCAGCGACCTGTATGCCGTCGGCGTCATGCTGTATGAAATGCTCGTCGGATTTCCCCCATTCGATGGCGCCGACTCGTATTCGGTCGGGTACAAGCAGGTTCACGAAACGGCGGTGGCCCCTGACGTCGTGGACTCGCGCGTTCCGCCGGAGCTCTCGGCGATCGTCATGAAGTGCCTCGCGAAGTCGGTCGATGAGCGATACCAGACGGGCTTCGAGCTGGCTGACGCGATCCTCTCGTACCTCGGCGCCGCGAACGCCCCGTCTGAACTGCGCGCCGCCTGGTTCGCGCGGCGTTCGCCCGCGGTCGTGATGGCGCAGTAGGAGTGCTCGGCCGCGCGCGCGGCGATCCTTGGCGTTCAGGCAGGCCGGACAGACCGTCGTTCCTCGATTCGCGAACCACCCGGCCGCCCCCATCGGCCGCTGGCCACCGTGGGCTTTGGCCGTTCCTCGATTCTGGAACCACGCTGCCATCGCAATCTGCTGGCGGCCGTCGCTCCGGAAGCCAGATTCTCTCGCGTCATCCCACCCGCGAGTCCAACCATGCGGTCCCGAAGGGTTCACGGCGTTTTTCTCGGTGCATTGCTGTCGATGACCGCGCTGTCGCCAGCTCGCGCGGCGCAGCCGCGTGCTGGCGCATATGCCAGCGTCATCGCCAAGGCTCGTCAGCTCGTCCGAGATTCACTCGCGTCCAACGGCTCACCAGGCGTCTCGGTGGCGGTATCCGTCGACGGCGTGAACGTGTGGGAGGAGGGTTTCGGCTTTGCCGACCTGGAGCAGCGCGTCCCGGTCACGCCGCGCACGCGCTTCCGCATTGGATCCGTCTCGAAGTCGCTCACGAGCATCGCGTTAGGCAGGTTGCTCCAGGAGGGGCGCCTGGATCTCGACGCCGAGGTCCAACGCTATGCCCCAACGTTTCCCAAGAAGCCGTGGCCCCTGACGGTGCGCGAGGTCGGTGGCCACCTTGGCGGAATTCGTCACTACCGCGGCGAAGAGGTCTATAGCGCCAGGTCGTATCCCAACGTGACCGCTGCGCTCGACATCTTCAAGGACGACTCCCTGCTGTCTGAGCCCGGCACGTCCTTCAGCTACAGCAGCTACGGATTCAACCTCCTCTCCGTGGTGGTCGAGGGCGCGGCGGGAATGCCTTTTCTCACGTACATGTCGACTCGGGTCCTTGGACCGTTAGGCATGCAACAGACATCGCCCGATTTTGTGGACTCCATCATCCCGAATCGCGCGCGCTTCTACGATCGCGAGGGGAGGGGAGCCTGGACGAACTCGCGTTACGTGGACCAGAGCAACAAGTGGGCGGGGGGTGGCTACCTGTCCACGCCGCATGACCTGCTGCTACTCGCCGGCGCGGTCATGAAACCCGGCTTGCTGAATCCCGAAGCGATCAGGTCGCTGACGAGCACCCAACGCACGCGCGCCGGTAAGGCCACCGAATACGGCATCGGGTGGTTCGTCGTCACGCCAGACACGGGACGGCGCATGGTCTTTCACTCCGGCGGCTCCGTCGGAGGGACCACGCACCTGGTCACATTTCCCGATCACGGCGTGGCCGTGGCCATGACCGTGAATGCCGGTGGCGAAGTGTGGATTGGTACCGGGCGCGTGCCGCGGCAGGTCGCACAGTTGTTCATCGAGGCCAAGGAGAAGGCGAAGCGTTAGGCGCTCAGCCCGCCTGTCGGCGGGACCCGACGCAGGGCCCGCACCAGCCCGAAAAACGGGCGCGCTTTGCTAGTCGAGGAAGCGCTCGCGGACGGCCGGCGCCGGGATCTGGCAGGTGTCGTACCGTCCCCAGATGCGATACCGCCGCTTGGCCACTTGGTCGTAGACCCAGTCACGCACCGGGCGCGGGACGAGGTAAAAGACGAGGGCGATTCCCCACAGACCGCCCAGGTAGCGCATCACCTCAAGCGCCGCCGTCGATCGAATGTAGGCGCCACTCGGTGTGACGAGGATGAGCGAGTCCACACCGGCGAGGCCGGTCAGCGAGGCGCGCGCCCCGTCACCCCACGACCCCTGCAATGTCGCGAACTTCAGCGTCTTGTGCCGATCGTGCCGCAACACGAACTGCACGAATCGGTCGCACAAGCCGCAGACGCCGTCGTACAGCAGGATCGCGTCGCCCTCGGCAAGGCGCTTGGCGAGCAGGCGTTGCGCCGCGGTGGGGCGTGCGGAAGTCGTCGCGCTGGCCATGCAGGAAATATGACCCGGAGATCAGCGATTGCGCACGGTGCGATATTGCCTGCATGGCCGCGCCCACACACCACCGCTATATCGAGGTCGCCCTTCCACTTCCGCTGCCGCAGACGTTCACGTATTCGGTCGAGGAGGAGTTCGAGCATCCCCTCGTGCCGGGGGCGCGAGTCGTCGTGCCACTGCGAGGCGGAAGCGAGGTAGGTGTGTGCGTCGCCGTGGACGTTGAACCAGACGTCAACCGACGGTACAAGGCGGTCCGCGGCGTGCCCGACGCCGTCCCTGCGATTCCGGCCGGGCTCCTTGCGACCTGCCGGTGGATCGCCGAGTACTACGCGGCGCCACTGGGGCTCGTCCTGCGGAGTGCCCTGCCGTCATTACTGACTGGAGCGGAGGCTCCAGTTCCCGCACCGCGCACTCGTCGGATTTTGGTTGCCGCAGAGGCGGTGCCGTCGCTCATGGAGCGGGAACGGCTCTTCAAGCGCGCGCCCAAGCAGCGCAAGCTCTTCGAGTTGCTCGAAGCGTTAGGCGGCCGGGTGCCCATCGATCATCTGGTGGGGCAACTCGAGGTATCGCCAGCCGTCGTGAACGCGTTGGTCAACCGCTCGCTGGCTCGCGTGGAGCGCGACGAAGTAGCTCGCACCCCGATGCTGGGTCGGAAGGTTGCGGCTGGAGCACACGCGCCCACAGCAGCGCAGCGAGCGGCCATCGATGCGATTACGGCGAGTACTCCCGGCGAGGTTCTCCTGCTGCACGGGATTACAGGTTCTGGGAAGACGCTCGTCTACCTGGAGGCACTCCGCGAAGTCGTGCTGGAACGGGGCCGCGGTGCCATAGTCCTTGTCCCCGAGATTGCGCTCACGCCGCAGACCGTCGACCGATTTCGTGGCGTGTTTGGCGACCAGGTGGCCGTGCTGCATTCGGCACTGTCCGATGGCGAGCGACTCGACGAGTGGCGCGCATTGCGTAGTGGCCGAAAACGCATTGCGGTGGGCGCGCGATCGGCGTTGTTTGCCCCGCTCGAGGACGTCGGCATCGTCGTTGTGGACGAGGAGCATGAGGCGAGCTACAAGCAAGCCGAGAGTCCGCGCTATCACGCGCGTGACGCCGCGATTGTGCGGGCCCGTGCCGAGTCTCAACGAGGGGTGACCGTCCTCGGCAGCGCCACGCCTTCACTCGAGAGCTGGGTCCGGGCGCGCGACGGGCACTACCGGCTGCTGGAGCTGCCGGAGCGCGTGGGGGGAGGCTCGCTCCCCGCCGTGCAAGTGATCGACCTTCGGCGCCCCACGCAGTCCGGGGCGATCGGTGCGCCCGATCCCTTCCGTCGGGTCATTTCCGAACCGTTGGAAGCCGCGATTCGCGAGCGGCTGCAACAGCGCCAGCAGTCGTTGCTCCTCCTGAATCGGCGTGGCTACTCGGCGTTTCTTTTGTGCAGCGCGTGCGGAGACGTGGCGGCGTGCCCGCACTGCTCGATTTCATTGACGTATCATCGGACGCCGGAGCGTCTGGTGTGCCATTACTGTGCGTATTCCGAGCACCCCCGCACGCAATGTCCGCGCTGCCGAGGGACGACCGTGCGAGAGCGTGGGCTGGGCACGCAGCAGGTCGAGCGCCTGCTGGGCGAACGATTCCCGCAGGCGCGCATTGCCCGCATGGACGTCGATACGACGACGGGTAAGCTGGCGCACGCGTCGATCCTCGATCGCGTTGGGGCTGGCGAGGTGGACATCTTGCTGGGAACGCAGATGATCGCGAAGGGGCTCGACTTCCCGAACGTGACCCTCGTCGGGGTCGTGGACGCCGACGTGGGCATCAACCTCCCGGACTTCCGGGCGTCCGAGCGGTCGTTTCAGCTCTTGGCGCAGGTGGCGGGTCGGGCGGGTCGCGGCCCCAAGGGCGGTGACGTGTATATCCAGACGCGCCACCCCGAGCATCACGCCGTGCGCTGTGCCACGACGCACGACGTGCGCGGGTTCCTCGTCGAGGAGTTGGCGGCGCGGACCTCACCACCATATCCGCCCGTCGTTAGGCTCGCCAACGTGCTGGTGAGCGGCACACAGGAGGAGGCCACGGCCGACTTGGCCCAGGCGTGCGCCGAGTGGCTGTCCCAGTTGTTGCAGCGACAGGCCGGGCTCGATGTGCGGATTGTCGGTCCCGCGCCCTGCGCAATCGATCGCATCAAGGATCGCTGGCGGTGGCACTTGCTCATCAAGGCATCGCGTGCTCGATCTCTCACCCGCGTCTGCAATTACCTGATGGCGCGTTTTGACGTGCCCGCGCGCGCGGGGCTTCGGCTCAGCGTCGATCGGGATCCGGTGACGCTGCTCTGATATCACAAATATTCACAGGCACTGGCGCACTGTGGATACCGCCGATCGGTCGCAATGGCCCGTTGTTCCGTGCGGCGCAGGTGGCGATCTTTCTCACGTGTCATTCTCGCATCCCGACTTCTCCCAACCGCGATTTGCCAAGGCGCCGGATGCGCGCTTTGTGCCGGCACCGGCCGACGGCGTCCTCCCTGACGATTTCTTCTCCACGACCAATCTCCCGACGTACGTACGCGTGAAGGGGGTGTGGCGTCTGCCGCGTGAACCGCGCATGGATTCCGCCCTGTACCTTGATGCAGCTGGCGAGATCTGGGTTCGTGAGGGTCGGCGTATCCGCCGCGGCGATTTGGTCGCCGTGGGTCAGCGGGAGGATGGGAGCGAAGGGATCTACGTCTACGCCGACGCCTTTCACGGTCAGAGCGCCGAGGGCGAATTCAAGTTCATGACGAGCGAGGTCTCGCGCGAAAAGCCGATCGACTATTCGCTCATGGCGCGCATGCTGATCGCCGAGCGGGAGCGCGGTGGGTATCCCATTTGGGTGACTGGTCCGGCCCTGGTGCATTCGCGTGCGCGGGCCGACATGACCTGGTTCATCCAAAACGGCTTTGTTGGCGCTCTGCTCGCCGGAAACGCCGTCGCTGTCCACGACATCGAGGCGTCGATCTACGGTACCACGTTAGGCATGAGTGGCAGCGGTGAAGCCACCACCGGCGGACACGCCCTGCATATGCGCGCGATCAACCGGCTCCGTGCCGTCGGCTCGATTGCCGCCGCGGTGGAGCAGGGGTTCGTCACCGACGGCATCATGCACGCCTGTGTTCGACATGAGGTTCCCTTCGTCCTGTGTGGATCCATCCGCGACGATGGCCCGCTGCCCGGCGTGTACACGGACGTCGCCGAAGCGCAGGACGCCATGCGCGCCCATGCCGTGAAGGCGACCATGGCCATCCTCATCGCGACCGCCCTGCATTCGATCGCGACGGGGAACATGCTCCCCGCGTTCGTTACGGAAGCCAGTGGCACGTTGCGAGAGCTTCCAACGATCTGTGTCGATTCGTCGGAGTTTGTCGTGAGCAAGCTCAAGGATCGCGGAACGCACCAGGCGTTCGGCGTCGTCACCAACGCCCAGGATTTCATGCACATACTCCGACTGTACGTGGAGCGAGAGATGGATGCCACCGGCCTAACGCCGAAGCACGGACGTGCAACGCCGCAAGGGGTACTCACCGTCCCCACGGGAGGCGCGCGATGACCGAAACGCAGTGGCGCTTCCTGAAGGCCATCGCCGAGCGGGTGCCTGGCGACCGCATTGTCGAGCTGCGACTCTTTCCGACGATTCGACAGGGCGGCGCAGAGAGTGGAGTGGCGGTGGTTGCCGTGGAGGAACTAGCGCTGGAGCCGATCGGGGGTGAGCTGGATGCAGCTGCCGGTGAGACGATGGATTCGGGGCGTGACGCCGCCGACGCCGCCGACGCCACCGACGTCGCCACGATGGAGTCATCGGACACGTCCGAGGATGTTGGGGCTGGCGACGAGACCGCCGAAATGCCGGCCGATCAGTTGGCAGTCACCGAGGAAATGACCTGGGGGGCCCCCCCCGAATTAGAGGATACCGCCCACTCGGCAGCGGACCGTCACCATTCCATTCCCGCCCCCATCGGTTCCCCGCAAGCCGATCCGGCCAGCTCTCACGCGCCTGACGTCGAGGTGCCCCTGACCGGTCAGCTAGGCACGACGGCCGCTTCCGCCGCGTCGCCGCTGCCGCGTCTCGGCGGTGAGGACGCCGACCCAACAGATCTGGCGGAACGGCAAGTGACGCCAGCGATGGCCGATTCCAGCCAGTTCCCAACAGTCGCCGACGTCGTCAATCCAGCCGCACCGGATCTGGCCGCAACCTCCGAAGCGGCCCCGCGGATCGTCGCCGAACAGGAAGTCGCGCTCGCCGTCGACCTCGATGACGGTGAGTTGGAGCCAGCCGAAGGTGAGCCGATGCCTTCCCTCGATGACATCCTCGACCTTGCAGCGGCATCGGCAGCGAACGAGAGCGTCATCCAGGCAGCCGCTCGCCAGTCGCCCAAGCGCTACGCGGTGCTGGCCGCACGCTATCGCCTCACGCTCAAGGGCCCTGAACGCGGCAAGTGGGACTTCGAGATCACCCACGAGGCAGACGCCCCGCTCGATACGGTGGAGCGTGTCGCCCGAGGTGTCGCGCGACGTGCCGGTGATGCTGGAGATCCGGAGTCGTTCTCAGCTCCGCAACTCCGCTCGACGCTCGCCCAACCCTGGTGGAACAGCGCGACGTAATCGCCGAGTTCAAGCACTACCTCCGCGATCACAACCTCCCCGTCACCAACCAGCGGGTCGCCATCGCGGAAGTCGTGCTCCGTTCCGAGCGGCACCTATCGGCAGAAGAAGTACTCGAAGAACTGAAGCAGCGCGGTGCGGCCGCAGGGCAGGCCACGGTCTATCGCACCCTCGACGTGCTGGTGCGGAGTGGCCTTGCCGTGGAGCGGGACTTTGGTGAGGGCTGGAAGCGGTACGAACCGGCTCGTGATGTTCCGCACCACGAGCACCTGCTTTGCACCGTCTGTGGCCGCGTAACGGAGTTTCGCGACGAGCGCCTCGAGCGCATGACCACCCTCGTGGCGACCGCACACGGCTTCTCGCGACTTCGTCACCGCTTGGTGATCCACGGCGTGTGTCGTGACTGTCAGCAGGGCCCCACTTCGCGGTAGAATTCAAGAATGCAAGAAACCGCCATCGGACCAACGATCGCCTTTACCGCCGGGCTGCTGTCCTTCCTGTCGCCCTGCGTGCTGCCACTGATTCCCAGCTACATCACCTTTATCACCGGCCTGTCCCTTGACGATGTGGGAAAGGCCCGCCGTGCCGCCCTGATTCACGGGGTGTTGTTCGTGCTGGGGTTCTCCCTGATTTTTCTTGCGTTGGGCGCGAGCGCAACCCTGTTGGGTCGTATCCTGTTCACCAAGCGCGACTGGCTGGCCAGGATCGGCGGTGTGATCATCATCGTCTTCGGGTTGTACCTGCTGGGCGTGCTCAACATCGGCGCGTTCAGTCGCGAGCGGCGATTGCACATTGCCGACAAGCCGGCGGGATACCTGGGGACCGTTGTGGTGGGGATCGCTTTTGGGGCCGGTTGGACGCCGTGCATTGGCCCAATCCTGGGCTCGATCCTGATTTACGCGGGGAGTCAGGGCGACCAGGCGCATGGGTTGACCCTGCTCGCCTTCTACTCGTTAGGGCTGGCTGTTCCGTTCCTCTTGTCGGCCCTGGCCATCGAGCGGTTTGTGACGGTGTTCCAGCGACTGAAGCGCCAGATGGTGTGGGTGTCACGAGGCGCCGGCGTGCTCATGATCGGTATCGGCCTGTTGATGCTGACGAACCAGTTCACCGTGTTGGCGTCGTACCTGCAGGCGTTCACCCCCGAGGCCCTGCGAAGCCGGCTCTAGGTGGGGCGACCGCGCGGCTAGTCCCCGACGACCGCGCCCTCGATCTCCTCCTCCAGCTGCTGCCGTGAGAGTAGTTCGGTGTAGCGGCCGCCACGCGCGAGGAGCTCCTCATGTTTCCCGCGCTCCACGATCCGACCGTCATCCAGGACGAGGATCAGGTCCGCCTCGCGCACGGCGCTCACGCGATGTGACGCCACGATCGCCGTCCGATGCTCGAGTGCCTGGTGCAACCCGTGGAGAATCGCCGCCTCGGTGTGCGTGTCCACGGCCGACAGGGCATCATCCAGCAGGACAATCGACGGATGCCTGGCCAGCGCGCGCGCCAAGGTGGCGCGTTGCTTCTGGCCTCCCGATAAGTTGATGCCGCGCTCACCCAACATCGTGTCGTAGCCCCCAGGGAACTCGGCGATGGTCTCGTCCAGCTGTGCGATCCGAGCCGCGGCGTCCGTGTCGGTCGCATCGGGCGCGCCATAGCGGAGGTTGGAGCGAATCGTCTCGGAGAAGAGCAAACTCTCCTGAGGCACCACACCGAGTTCGCGCCGGAGTTCTGCGATCGGGATGTCCGTCGTGGGAATGCCGTCGATCAACACGTCCCCAACCTGCGGGTCGTAGACCCGGGGAATGAGGTCGAGGAGGGTGCTCTTACCGCTGCCGGTTGCACCAACGATGGCCAGCGTCTCGCCGGCGTCGAGTCGGAACGAGATGTCGCGCAAGACTTCGCGCGGCGCCTCTCCGGCTCGCGCCGGGTAGTGAAAGGCGACGTTGCGAAACTCGATCGAGCGCCCGCCCGTGGCCGGGGGCAGTGCGCGAGGGGTGGACGACTCGTCGCGTACCGCGGGTCGCGCGGCCAGGACCTCGTTCAATCGAGTCATGGAGGCGGCGGCGCGCTGAAACAGGTTCATCACCCAGCCTAACGAAATCATCGGCCATGTCAGCATGCCCAGGTACATGCTGAAGGCGACGAAGCTCCCGACGGTGATGCCGCCGTGCAGGGTCAGGATGCCACCGGCGGCCAACACGATCACCGCGCCACCGCCGGCCAGGAGACCGAAGGCCGGGTTCATGATCCCATACAGCTTGGCCAGGTCCAGGTTGCGGCGCACGTACTCGCGCGACATGAGCTCAAACCGCTCGACCTCCGATTGCTCCTGACGGTACGCCCGCACGATGCGCGTGCCGCTCAGGTTCTCCTGCACCCGTGTCGTGAGGGCACCGAAGTGCTCCTGCACGGCCTCGAACCGGTCGTGAATCGACGTGCCGAGCTTGCGCATCACGACGGGCAGGAGGGTGAGTGGCAGGAGCGCCAGGGCCGTCAGGCGTCCGTCGATGCGCAGCATGAAGGCGAGCGCGAAGATCCCGCCGAACAAGGTGCTGGTGAGATACATGATCGCCGGGCCGGCCGCCATCCGCACGGCGCCGATGTCATTCGTTAGGCGTGCCATGAGCTCGCCGGTGCGCGTCGTGCCGTAATACGACGCGTCCAGCGTCAACAACTTGCCGTACAAGTCGCGCCTGAGGTCCGTCTCGATCCGCCGGCTCAGGCCGTTCATGAGTTCCCGCATCAGGAAGCGAAACCCCCCACCAATCAGCGACACCGCCACCATGGCGCTCGCCAGCAGCGCCACCGGCCGCACGCCGCTTCCCGCGCGGATGTCGTCCACCGCCGATCGCACCAACCACGGGTTGATGCTGGACAGCGCCCCGCTGATGACGATCGCGAACACTCCCCAGAGGAGTGATCTGCGATACGGCCGGTAGTAGGGAAGCAGCGTTCGCAGCGATCTCATGTTGCGGCCATCGCTTGCCTCGGTGCCGTGGGGCACGGCACCTTTAGGGTGTTCCAAGGTACTGTACGAGCCCTGCACCCGATCGGAGGTAAATCCATGACCAAATATACGCGCCGCGCCGTGGCTCCCATTGCTGCGCTCGCGCTGGCCGCGATTGTCGTCTCAGCCTGCAACAAGGGCGATTCCAATGCGTTGACGCAGGACTCGAGTCTCTCGCGCGACTTGGCGCGCGTGGGGGCGGACACTGCGGTCCAGCCCGAGCTGAAGGACGTGCCGGCGGAGGCAACGCCCCCGGCCACGACCCCGCCCGTGGAGACGAAGCCACAATCGCAGCCCAAGCCGAAGCCCAAGCAGCCGCCAGCGAAGGCGAACCCGACCCCCACCCCGACGCCGGCGTCCGCGCCGCCCCCGAGCGACGTCACGGCATCGGGCAACAAGGTGTCCACCGGGGCCGCCGGCTCTGAGAAGCCGTTAGGCAGCATTGGCGCTGGAACCACGCTGACGCTCGCATCCACCGAGAAGGTGTGCACCAACACGAATCATGTCGGTGATCGTTTCGTCGCGACTGTCTCCAACGACGTTCAGGGGTCGAACGGTGCCGTGGTTCCTGCCGGTTCAAAAGTCGTTATCGAGGTCACGAAGCTGAAGCGCAGCGAGAACACCAACGATCGCATTGAGATCGGCTTGCGTGTGGTATCGATCGCTGTTGGCGACAAGACCTATACGCCGGATGCCGACATTGTCACCGCCCAGGTCGACCGCGTTCGTAACTCGTCCAAAGGAAACGATACGAAGAAGGTGCTCGGCGGCGCCGTGGCCGGCGCCATCCTTGGGCAGGTGATCGGCAAGGACAAAAAGGGCACGATCATCGGCGCCGCGGCTGGCGCGGCGGCTGGGGGCGCGGCTGCCGCCGCGACCGCCAATTTCGAGGGCTGCGTCAATAACGGCGCCCAGATCACCGTGAAGCTGAACTCGTCCATGACCGTGGCCGCGTCCAACTAGCTGGATGTTCAACGAGCCACCGACGGGCCGCCACCTTGGCGGCCCGTTTGGCGTTTACCCCCAGTTCACTCGCCCGGCGTCCACGCCGGGCCTAACGGGACGGACGTCCCCAAGCCCGCAGCTATTCCCTGACGAACGGTCCGGCTTCGTCCTGATCGCCTAGGTCGCCCTGGTATCGCATTTCTTCCATGGCCGACGTGCCCTCCTGGGACGTCAACGACAATTGCTGATGGAGAAAAGCCATGCGGCTTCGACACCTTTTAGTTGTCCCCGTGCTGACGCTCGTCGGGAGCTCGGCACAGGCAATGAAGATTCCGGCCTTCGCCCGGAAATACAATGTCAGCTGCGTGCAATGCCACGCGCCTGTTCCGAAGCTCAACAAGTTCGGCGAGGCCTTTGCGGCGAATGGGTTCGAGTTCGCGAAAGGAGAGGCGCCGCGAGACACGGTGGGCACGGGCGATCCATTACTTCGCCTGCAGCGCACGTTGCCCCTCGCGGTGCGCTTCGACTCGTACATCACCGCGCTGTCGAAGAAGGAAGAGGGACAGAACTCCGCCGATTTCCAGTCGCCGTGGATCATTAAGCTGTTGAGTGGGGGGCAGGTGGCCGACAAGGTCAGCTACTACACGTACTTCCTGCTGACCGAGCGAGGCGAGGTCGCCGGCCTCGAGGACGCCTATGTCCAGTTCACCGACGTCTTTGGAACCAAGGCGAGCGTCATTTTTGGTCAGTTCCAGGTCTCAGACCCGGTGTTCAAACGCGAGCTTCGACTCAGCTACGACGATTGGCAGCTCTACCGCCTGAAGGTTGGCGATGCGACCCCCGATCTCACGTACGATCGTGGCGTGATGGCGATGATCTCTCCGTGGGAAGGCGCCGATGTGTCGGTTCAGCTGTTGAACGGCGGCGGACTTCAGGCGGGCTCCGAGCAGCAGCAGTTCGATCGGGATTCCAAGAAGAACGTTGCGCTTCGCTACTCGCAGGCGATCGGACCGCTCCGGTTGGGTGGATTGGGGTATCGTGGTGCCGAGGAGGGGAACGGCGTTCGAAACACGATCACGGTGTGGGGGCCAGACGCCACCGTTCCGTTGGGCGGATTTGGCGAGATCAACGCGCAATTCCTGCGTCGGACGGATCGCGACCCGTTTTACGGGAGCTGCTCACCGATACACCCATGCCCCGGTGGAGCCACGATTCCATTCGACACGAAGGTCGACGCGGCGATGGCCGAAGCCGTGCTGTGGCCACAGGGACCCGCCGGCCGAGTCTTTTTCACCGGCACCTACAACTGGATCAAATCTGATTCGCCGGTGATCTCACTACGCCTCGGCGAGCAGTCGAACGGCACGGGATTCCTGACCAAGTACCAGACGTTGAGTGGCGGGGCGCACTTCCTTTACAAGCGCAATCTTCGCATGATGGCGGAGATCGGACACGACTTTGAACGCAAGCAGACCCGGTTCATCGCCGGGACTGTGTTGGCCTTTTGAGACTACCATGCATATGCATCGACACCTGATAGCGGTGGTGACGGGAATGGTCGTCGCTGCGACGATGGTCAGCGGGGTACGGCCGATCAGCTTCAACTGGTCGCCCATGTCGGCAGGCGCTGGGCAGGACACGAGCTTCTCGGCGGCGACGCTGGCGCTTGGGGAGAAGATCTTCCAGGGCAAGGCGGCCGGCGGGCTCTGCTTCTCGTGCCATGGTCCGGCCGCGAAGGGCACGAAGGGCCTCGCGCCGAACCTGACCGACGCCACGTGGCTGCACGGCGATGGCAGCTACAACTTCATCGTGTCCACGATCGAGTCGGGCGTGCCAAAGCCGAAGGAGGCCGCCGCACCCATGCCGCCCAAGGGCGGGGCCATGCTCACAACGGAGCAGGTGCGGGCCGTGGCGGCCTACGTCTACTCGCTGAGAGGCAAGAAGTAGGTAGCGCGCTAGCGAGCGCTAGTCCCGCTCGCCCCGCTGGCGCGCGGCTCGCTCACGCCCTCCCAGCCGCGAGGCACGCGCATCACGGCGTTCGCGTTGGCCAGCCCGCCCATGAACCGCACCGCATGTCCCATGGCGACGAGCGAGTCACGCACCGCCGGACTCAGCCCGTTGGTCTCCACCATCAGCGTATCTGGCAACGCCTGGTGGTGGAGACGCGGGGCGTGCATCGCGTCATAGAGGGACATGTGGTAATCGATCACGTTGATGATCACCTGTGACGTGGTCGTAATGATCCTCGGGCCGCCGGCAGCTCCAACCACCAGGAGCACGGAGCCCTTCGGGTCCACGACGATTGTTGGCGACATGGCGCTCAGCATCCGCTTGCCCGGGGCGATAGCGTTGGCCTCTCCTTGCACCAGCCCGAACATGTTCGGTTTGCCGGGCGCCGCGGCGAAGTCGTCCATCTCGTCGTTCATGAAAATGCCGACACTGGGCAGGTACACGGCGGAGCCGTAGACGTTGTTGAGCGTTGTTGTCGTGGCCACGGCATTGCCCTGGTCATCCACCACCGAGTAGTGCGTGGTGCTCTCTCCATCGGCGATCTGCTGGCCGTTTGAGGGCGTCGGCGTGTTGCGGTTCGGGTTGATCGTGCGCGCGAGTCGCTGCGCGTACGCCTTGGACGTGAGCTCGTCCAACGGCACCTTCACGAACGCCGGATCGCCAAGCTTGGCATTGCGATCAATGAATGCGCGCTGGTAGGCGGACGCCATGAGGTGTGCCCAGGCCGTGCTCCCCCAAGGTCGTGGAGGGCCCGACGCTTCGAGCATGTTCAGCGTTTCCGTGATCGTGATGCCACCCGACGACGCGGGGGGCATGGTGTAGAGCGTGTGGCCGCGATAGGTACTGACGATTGGCGTGCGCCACACGGGTTGATACCGCTTCAAGTCGTCCCGCGTGATGATGCCCCCACCGCGCTGCATGCCTTCGACCAGCGAATCCGCCGTCTCGCCCTGGTAGAATCCGCTCGCCCCGCGGTCGGCAATCAGCTGCAACGTGTGCGCCAGGGCGGGCTGCTTGAACAACGTGCCCGGCTTGAGCGGCTCTCCGTTGGGGTAGAAGACCTTGACCGCCTCAAAGCGCCCCAGGTAACCCTTGCTGGCCGTGAGTGAGCCGAAGAGCGCCGAGTCCACGACGAATCCGTCCCGCGCCAGTCGAATTGCCGGTTGCATGACGTCGCGCAGCGGCTTCTTGCCGTACGAGGCGAGCGCCGCCACCATGCCAGCCACCGAGCCCGGCACGCCCGATGCGCGGTAGCCGACGATACTCTCATTCGTCGGATTGCCTTGGGCATCCAGGTACATGTTGCGGCTGGCGGCAAGCGGCGCCACCTCCCGGTAGTCGATAGCCGCATGTCGGCCGTCGGCCATCCGGATCACCATGAAGCCCCCGCCGCCGACGTTTCCCGCCATGGGATAGGTCACCGCCAGGGCAAACCCCACCGCTACCGCGGCGTCCACGGCATTCCCGCCGGCTTGAATGATCTCGGTACCCGCATCCGACGCCAGCTTGTTGTTGCTGGCGATCATGAAGCGCTCGCCAAATGACGCCGTGCCCCCCGGGGCAAATCGCCAACCCGTCGGATACACCACCGCACTCCGCGACGGGGCCGCCGTGCCACCGCCCACGCTCGGCGTCGACGCCCGGCACGACACACCAAGGACCACCAGTCCCGCCACGGCGATGAAGACTCTGCGCATCTGTGTCCAGCCTCGAAAGAAGTCGTTCCCTAGAATCCGACGCGAAGCCCGAAGGTGACCATGAAGTGACGGGCCAGCGTCTGCGCGTTCCCCGCGAGGTTGTCGCGCTCATGCACGCTATTCATGTACTCTCCCAACAACTCCAAACGCCAATCCCGCGCAAGCCCGTAACCAAAGCCGTAGCCCGCCGAAAAAAGAAAGTCGCGGTTTGATTTGGCTGGCGGCAAGTCTGCTTTCGGTGAGTCCTGCTCGAACGAGCCGAATTGCACGGCGCCGAGGAACAGGTGAAACGTCTGGTAGAGCCCCGTGTCGCCGCCATTTGGTGCGCCACCGTGGAAGTTCGCGCCATACGTCGCCACGGTGGCGTGGGCGTCGCACGTGCCGCACGTTCCCGACGCACCCGCATAAACCAGTGGCATTCGCGTGTACGAGCCGGCGATCCCCGCGGTAACCCCGCCCGCGATCTCATGCTCGACAGTGAACGTGATCGGAAAGCCCTGTCCAAAATCCCAGATCGAGCTGGAGTTGCCGTCCTGAACCTGCGCCATCTGCATGAACCCCATGCCAATGGACGCCCAGTTGGACGGCGCGTCCGTCCCTCCCGTTCCGGACGGAATTCGCCCGCGCCCACGCCGGCCGCCCTCCTGGGCCTGGCCCGACGAGGCAACGGAAATGATCAACAGCAGCGCGGTTGCGAGTCGAGTGAACATGGCGAAAGAAAGGCGGCTGGACCTAACGACAGAGTGAACACCCTCAAGTGGCCAAGTGGGCCATCGTCACGTCCCAACATTCCACCGGGGCACCCTTGCGCGTAAGTTAGCCTTGGCAGCAGAGGAGTTACAACGCAACTCCGCGCCAAAGGAGCACTCCCAAACCCCCGACCCGTGCCCGAACTCGATCCAAGAATCACGGAGCATCGCAACCCGCGGACGGCCGACATCGATCTCGCGTCCCCACTCGAGATCGTCGAGTTGATGAATGCCGAGGATCGAACGGTGGCGGACGCGGTGTTCGCTCAACGACACGAAATCGCCCAGGCGATCGGCTTGGTGGAGACCGCCTTCAGGCAGAGCGGCCGACTGTTCTATGTTGGGGCCGGCACCTCCGGTCGCTTGGGGATCCTCGACGCGAGCGAGTGCCCTGCCCACCTTTGGCGCCGATCCATCGCTCGTTCAAGGCATCATAGCCGGCGGTATGTCCGCCGTCTTTCAGTCGCGGGAAGGGGCGGAGGATCGCCCGGAGGGCGGCAGGGAAGCGATAGACGAGGTGAATGCGAATAGCCCCGACGTGGTCGTCGGCATCGCCGCCTCAGGGACGACACCCTTCGTGCATGGCGCGGTCGCGCGCGCCCGGGAGCGCGGCGCCCGCACGGTGATGATTGCCTGTACGCCGATTGCCGACACGCTCCGCGCCAACTGCGACGTGACCATCATTGCAGTGGTGGGTCCAGAAGTCGTCACCGGTTCCACGCGGCTCAAGGCCGGCACGGCCACGAAGATGATCCTGAACATGCTCACCACGGGGGCGATGATTCGGATCGGCAAGACCTACGGCAACCTGATGGTGGACCTGCGCGCCACAAATGTGAAGCTGACGGACCGAAGCGAGCGGATCACCATGCTCGTCTGCGGTGTGGATCGTGACGCGGCGCGGGCACTGCTTCATGGATCGGGAGGCGCCGTGAAAACGGCCATCGTTATGCACCGTTTGGGTGTGGATGCCGCCCGGGCCGAAGACGCATTGGCGCGGGCCGGTGGCGTGATTCGGCGTGTGGTCGGCGGTGGGCCGCCACCATGACCCATCGTTCACGCACCCTGGTAGGCGTAATGTCCGGCACGTCGCTCGATGGGATCTCGGCGGCTGTCGTCAGGTTCACCGATGACACGTCCGGAACGACGCGTGCCGAGCTTCTGGGGTTCCGCGCCATCCCATACGACGATGCCAAACGCGCACGGATTGCGCGAGCCATCGACGGAGTATCGCCCGAGGAGTACTGCCGGCTGAACTTCGACCTCGGCCACTGGCTGGCCGACGCGGCCCAGGCCGCGATTGTCGAAGCGGGCGTACCGAGATCAGAGATCGCGGCCATAGCATCGCACGGACAGACGTTGTGGCACGTCCCGCTGCACTCCACCTGGCAGACGGGAGAGGCCGCCGTGATTGCCGAACGGACTGGCCTTGCCGTGATTGCCGATTTTCGCGTGCGCGATGCTGCAGCTGGTGGCCAAGGGGCTCCGCTCGTTCCTATTGCTGACGCCCTGTTGTTTGCGCATCCGCACGAATGGCGCGCCCTCCAGAACCTGGGAGGCATCGGGAACGTGACGGTGGTCCCACCAGGAGGCGATCCATCGACGACCCGAGCGTTCGACACGGGGCCCGGCGTGGTGGTCCTGGATGGTGTCGCGCAGCGTGTGGCGCGGCGTCCCTACGACCGCGACGGCCAACTGGCGCGCGAAGGCACGCTCGATGAGAATGTCGTCTCGTGGGCGATGGCGCATCCATACTTCCGTAGCTGGCCACCAAAGTCGACAGGACGGGAGCTCTTCACTCCCGCATATGTGGATGCTTTTATCGCCGAGTGTCGGACCCGGCGGCCCACGGCAAGCCCCGCGGATATCATGGCGACTGCCGTCGGCTTCACCGCGGAAAGCATCGCCGACGCGTTTCGCCGATTCATAGCCGAGCCGGTCTCCGAGGTGCTCGTGTCCGGAGGCGGGGCAGAGAATCCCGCCCTTGTCGCCGCGATCGCCGCGCGGTTATCGCCACGCCCGGTGAGGCGTTTCTCCGACGTGTTCTTCGACGGTGAAGCGAAAGAGGCCGTCGCCTTTGCGCTGCTGGGCCACCTGTTTCTGGACCATCGGGCGGGCAACGTTCCAAGCGTGACGGGCGCGCGCGGTCCGCGAGTGTTAGGCAAGTTGACGCCGGCGTGAGTGACCTGGCGCAGCTACTCATCCCGGCCATCCGCTGGGATCCCGTCGACGGCTTCACCGGCGTGCAGGAACGAGTCGATCGTGCGCTGGGCCTGGGGGTTGGCGGGTTCATCCTGTTCGGGGGGACAACGGATGCCGTTCGGGCTTTGACCCGACACCTGGTCGCCAGCGGCAACACGCCGCCCCTGGTCATGTCCGACCTGGAACGGGGAACGGGTCAGCAGTTCGTCGGAGCCACCGGTCTTCCCCCGTTAGGGGCCGTGGGGTCAGTGGAGGACGAAGCCTTGACTCGCGCCGCGGCGCGCTTGACGGCACGCGAAGCGGCTGACGTCGGTGTTCGCACCGTACTGGCACCCGTGGCCGACGTCGACCTCAATCCCGACAACCCGATAGTCGGCACTCGGGCCTTCGGCACGGACGTCTCGAAGGTTGCCCGCCAGGTGCATCAGTGGATCGACGCCTGTCAGCAGGAGGGTGTCATGGCGTGTGCCAAGCATTTCCCGGGACACGGTCGCACGACGCGGGACTCGCACGCGGAACTCCCAGTCGTGACGGCGTCCGAATCGGAGCTGTTCGATACGGACCTCCTCCCATTCCGCGCCGCCTGCGACGCGAATGTCGCCGCCATCATGACCGCCCATGTCGCCTATCCCGCACTTGACTACACGGGAGCGCCGGCCACCCTCTCGCGACGGATCATGCGCGAGCTGCTCCGCGACCGCCTCGGGTTCAACGGGCTCGTGATGACCGACGCCATGATCATGAGCGGCGTGCTTGGTGACGGTGACGAAGGCAAGGCGGGTGTGCGTGCGCTCGACGCCGGATGCGACCTGCTGCTGTATCCACAGGACCTGGACCTCGTGATCGACGCGCTCGAGAACGGGATTCGCTCGCGCACGTTGTCGGTGCGCGAGATCGAGCGCTCACTTGAACGCCGGTTTACGTGGGCCGAGTGGTGTGCGGGAAGGCCCGCGCCGACCGCCGTGACGCACAATGAACGCGAGGCGGCCCGAGTACTCTGCTCGCGCGCCATCCGTGTGATGCGTGGAGACGTCCCGGACTTTGGGCGCGCCATCGACCTCGTGATCGTGGATGATGACGTCGGCGGCCCGTATCCTGCGCCCAGTCGCCAGCCCTTGCTCGACGCCATGCGACATCGCGGCCTGGACGTTCGCGTCGTCCATGAAGCTGCGCCGCGAGCCTCCGCGCCGTCGACCGCATCGGGCAACCCGTTGCCAGCACTCCCCTCGCTTCAAGGGCGACTCCGGCCGTCGGCCACATTGCTGGTGCTCGCCTTCAACGATATTCGGGCCTGGAAGGGCATGCCGGGTTTTTCCACGAACGCTCGCGCCTTGTTCGAGCATGTCGTCGCCGAAGGCCGAGCGGTCGGGCGCGAGGCCGTGGTGATCACATTCTGCCATCCGCGCCTCGCGGACTCCATCGATGCTCTCTGTGTCGTCAACGCATGGGGCGGTGAAAAGCCCATGCAGCTGGCGGTGGCCGAGTGGATGCGCGTGCCGGTGTAGCTGGCATCCGTTCGCGCCGTGCCGCCGGAGCGGCACGGCAGCGGGATGCCCTCAGTATTCCAAGGTGGCGCGAGGGAATACCAGCGTCCGGCTGGCGAGCTTTCCGTCCGCGACTGCCTTGGCGAGATCGAGCGATGACACCACGCCCAAGAGCCGATCATGCTCCATAACGAGCACACGATGCACGGCCGCTTCCTTCATCATGAACGCCGCTTCCTGGGCCGTTGCGTCTGGCGACAACCATCGCAGGGGAGGACGGGTCATCGCTTCTTCGATCGTGTGGTCCTCGAGCGGATTGGCGACGAGTCCTTCGTCAGCCTCGGTCGGCTCCGCCGCGAGCGACGCCATGAAGTCCAGAATGTCATTGGCCGTGATGATTCCCACCACGCGACCGTCGCGCAGGACTGGGGCGCCGGAGATGTGCCGCGTCGCGAAGACTTCCGCCGCTTCACGGATGCTCAGATCGGGGTCCACCGTGAGCACCTCGGTGGTCATGATCTCGCGCAGTTTCGTCATCGTTTCCTCCGGTAAACTCTGCCGTATGGTGCGCGCGTAACACCTGCCACGTCTGTAGGCAGATACCGGAATACTCCTCAGGGAGTACGAGGTGGAACCGGCGTGCGGCGGCAGTTCCGCCAGTGGGACGGCGTGCGGTGCCGCGTCCCCTTTTTCCTGCGCGTTCATGGGGAATGCCCTGCGTCAGCTGTCTTCTTAGAGGCAGGATTCGACGAAGTGGCACGCCGGCGACGACGTGAACGCGTCCGGCCTGGAGGACCACACATTCGGCCAAACGAAACGCGAGCGACAAGTCCCGCCGCGCGCAGCGTGCGGTGAATCACGGTTTGGCTCGCACTTGGGAGACTTCCCATGCTTGAACGTCAAGGACGTACTACGGTGTTGTGGCGGCTGGCGGCGCTGGCCGCGCTCCTCACGAGCGCATCGGGGCTGCGCGCGCAGTACTTCGGCCGTAACAAGGTCGTGTACCGCGACTTCGACTTTCGGGTGCTTCGCACACCGCACTACGACGTGCACTACTACGCGGAGGAGCTGACGGCAACGCGCGACGCGGCGCGTATGGCCGAGCGCTGGTATGCCCGCCACTCGGCGACCTTTGGCGATTCCGTGGCGCGACGTTCGCTGGTGCTGTACTCGAGCCCGTCGGACTTTCAACAGACGAACGTCATTCCCGACCAGCTGACGGAAGGCACTGGAGGCGTGACCGAGGGCTATCGCAGTCGCGTGATCCTGCCTCACACCGGGTGGTACCAGGAAACCGACCATGTGCTGGGGCATGAGCTGGTGCACGTCTTTCAGTACGCGGCGGCGATGGGGAAGGGTGAGGGCGGGGTCCAGAGTACGGCACGCTTGCCATTGTGGCTCGTGGAGGGCATGGCGGAGTACATCTCGTTAGGCCGGTCAGATCCGCAGACCGCCATGTGGATGCGCGCCGCGGTGCTGCGCGACAAGGTGCCACGGTACCGAGAGCTGACAGACCCGCGCATCTTCCCCTACCGCTACGGACAGGCGCTCTGCGCGTACATCGGCGGGCGATGGGGCGACGGTCGCCTGATTGCGCTGTACAAAACGGCCCTGCGACAGCCATTGGAACGCGCCATCCAGACGACGCTCGGCGTGGCGCCCGATCAACTCGTCGCCGACTGGACGCGGGATATGCGCGCGTTGTACCAGCCGGCCATGGCCGGGCGAGCCGATCCCGCGAAGGTGGGGCGTCCCGTGCTCTCCGACGAGCGGCGCGAGGCAGGGCTCGACGTGGCGCCCGTCGTCAGCCCCGACGGCCAGTATGTCGCCTTCTTCTCCAGTCGCTCCCTGTTCTCGATCGACCTGTTCATCGCGGACGTGACTACCGGTCGGATCGTGAAGCGACTCACCGGCCCCACGGGGAGTTCGCACTTCGACGCCATCAGCTTCATTTACACCGCTGGCACCTGGTCACCGGACGGTCGCCAGTTTGCGTTCGTCACCTACAACAACGGGCGCAACGAACTCGCCGTGGTCGACGTGTCGAGTGGCGACATCACGCGTCGCCTGGCCGTGCGCGGAGTGAGTGGCATTTCCAGTCCCACCTGGTCGCCCGATGGCACGCGCATCGTGTTTTCAGGGCAGTCCGGAGGGATCAGTGACCTGTACCTCTACACGATCGCCTCCGGTGCCGTCGCCCGGCTGACGTCGGATGCCTTCGCCGACCTTCAACCGGCGTGGTCGCCCGATGGGACATCGATCGCGTTCATCACCGAAGGGCAAGAGGGGACCGACCTGGCGCGACTCACCTACGCGCCATTAGCGCTGGCAGTGATGAACCTGACGACCAGGGCCGTCACCCCGGTGCCTACGTTCGCCGAAGCGAACGTCTTGAATCCCCAGTGGTCGCCGGACTCGCGTTCTCTGTACTTTCTCAGCGCGCCCGACGGCTTTCAGGACATCTACCGCGTTGAGTTGGCGAGCGGGTCGCGCTACCGAGTGACTCGCACGGCCACCGGCGTGAGCGGGATCGCGGCCTACTCGCCAGCGATCTCCGTAGCCAGCCGAACCGGGGCCCTGTTCTTCTCCGTGTTCGACCGGACCGGATATCGCATGACGATGCTGGACTCCTCTGCGGCGCGCGGAGAGGCGATTCCCATGCGCGACGACTGGCGCACGACGGCCGGGCTGCTGGCGCCCGCAGAGGCGCGTGAGAACAGCGACGTGGAGCACCGGGTGCATGACGCGACTACGGGGCTGGTCGACGGAAGGTCCTTCGAGGACCGGCCATACGTTTCTCGGCTGACGCTCGACGCGATATCGCCGGTGTCGGTGGGCGTGGCGACAGGCAGTTTCGGGACTGGCCTGGCCGGTGGCGTGTCGGCGCTGTGGAGCGACGAGCTCGGCAACCGTAACGTCGGGCTCGCCGTCCAGGCGTTAGGCGAGTTGCGTGATGTGGGGGGACAGGTGTTTTACGCGGACCTGAAGCGGCGATGGCAGCCGGTGTACAGCATCGGCCACATCCCGTATCTCACCGGCTTCTCAACCGTCGCGCCGGAGACGGTCACGCTGCCGGGCGGCCAGACTGGCACGGCCACGGTGGTGACGCAGTACCTGCAGCGCATCTATTTCGACCAGCTACGAGCCGGGGTAACGTATCCGTTCTCGTCGACGCGGCGACTGGAATTCTCTGCTGGCGCGGCTCACGTCGGCTTCAACACGCAGGTACAACGACTTGCCGTCATCGGCAATACCGTGTACGACCTTGGACGACGCGATACCACGTCGCAGTCGGGGCTCAACTTCGCCCAGGGATCGGCGGCGCTGGTGTTCGACAATTCCGTCTTCGGTTTCACGTCCCCGATCGCCGGGGGGCGCTACCGATTCGAGTTTTCGCCCAGCGTGGGCGATCTCACCTACAGTTTCGTCAACGCCGATTACCGGCGGTACCTCTTCGCCAAGCCATTCACCCTGGCCTTGCGCACGATGGCCTATGGGCGTTTTGGCAAGGACGCCGAGTCGGATCGGATGTCGCCACTCTACGTGGGGGATGGTTCGTTGGTTCGCGGCTATTCGGTGTACTCGTTTGACCCGACGGAATGCACCTCCGGCGTGTCGGGCGGTTCGAGCTGTCCCGAATTCGACCGTCTGGTGGGGAGCCGGGTGGGCGTCGCGAACCTGGAGTTCCGGATCCCGCTCTTTGGCACCCGAGACCTGGGGTTGCTGCCGACGAACGTGCTGCCGGTTGAAGTCTCGCCCTTCGTCGATGCCGGCGTCGCGTGGACGTCGGACAGCCGGCCGAAGCTGGTCTTCGAGCGCGAGACCGCCGATCGCGTGCCGATCGTGTCGGCGGGCATATCGTCCAGGTTCAACCTGTTCGGTGCCCTGGTGCTCGAGGTCTTCTACGCCAAGCCCTTCCAGCGTCCAACCAAGGGATGGGTCTGGGGGTTGCAGCTGGTCCCCGGATGGTAGTCACGCGCGGATCGTGAGGCGGAAAGTCACCGCGAGGCATCGAGCGGCGTCCCGGTACGGTTCAATGCAAGGTTGGAACGGAACGGCGTCCATGGCGGCGCGTGCCTTTGCGCCGAGGACGAGGTTTCCGCGTGCCTAACCTTTGCCCAGCCACCACCAGGCCACGGCCAGCAGCGCCACGACGCCGATGCCAGCCACAATGCGGACGTAGCGTTCGCCCTGGCGACGCCGCGCCTCGTCAACGACCGGCAGCGCGCCGGGGGGCGTCGCCGCCTGCCGCATGGCCAAGTGCTCGTGCAGGCTGACATGGCCTTCCAACGTGAAGGCCCGGTGCCCGACTTCATCCACGGCGGTCGGCGGCTGCAACCCTTCGCCGTCGAAGCGAGCTGCCACCACGGTGATATTGTCGGGTCCTCCGAGGTCATTGGCGACGCCGATCAAGCGATTGCAGGCGCGCGACAGATCGGCCTCCTCCAGGACGGCCCGGCCAATCATCTCCGGCTTCACCAACCCCGTGAGCCCGTCGCTACACAGGATCAGCACGTCACCACGGCGCACCTTCTGGAAGGTGAGGTCCACACGCACCTGCGCTTCGGGTCCCAGGGCCTGCAGGATGATGTTCCGGCGCTCGCTGAACTCGGCCTCGTGCTCACTGATCTCGCCGGCTTCGAGCAACTTCTGCATCAGGGACTGGTCCTTCGTCAGCTGAAACGCGAGTCCGTCCCGCACGAGATAGGCACGTGAATCGCCGACCTGAACCAGGTACAACGTGTCGCCAAGGAGGCCGGCGAGCGTGGCGGTGGTACCCATGCCGCGCAACTCCGGGTGTTCCCCGGCGTACGCGAAGATCGCCGAGTTGGCCACCTCGGTCGCCTTGGCCAGCGCACGCACAAAGTCCGTGGGATTCTCCACGCTGGCGCCGCTCCAGTGCTCCCTGAGGTAGCGTACCACCACGTCCACCGCCGTGGCGCTGGCCAGCTCACCGGCGGCCGCGCCCCCCATGCCGTCAGCTACCATGAAGAGCGTGCCTTGCCGATCCGCGGATTGCTTCAACACGGCGTCGAAGTGAACCGGCTGGGCCTCGCTCAAGTTCACCACCACAAAGGCGTCCTCGTTGTGCTCCCGCGACCGACCCACGTCGCTCTGGGCAAACGTCTCTACGACGATGCGCGGTGGCACCCCGTTTCCCGACCCGTCAGGTCCGCCGGTTCGTGGCTTGCTCTTCATGGGACCACGATGAACGGGGTCGGCCGGGAGTGCATCGGCATCGCGTGCGGCCTACTGCAGGTCGACGCGGAGTAGCTGACGGCCCAGCAGCAGGCGATCGCCATCGTGCAGGTCCCGTTCGGCACGCAACACGATCCCGACTCCGTTGCGGCTGCCGAGGTCCCTGACGGTGACGCGGCCATCCTCGGCATGCGAGCGGATCTCGGCGTGACGCGCGCTCATCGTCGGGTCGTAGGGAAACACCCAATTGCCATGTTCCCGGCCCACCAAAACCGCCTTGCCCCGCGAAAGGTGGCACACGTCCCGCACGCGTCCGTCAGACATGACCTGCTCCAACACGCCAACATCCTCCTGCGGAACCCGCGATCCGGTCTGCGTTAACCGGGCGGGCACTGCGCTGGCCGCCGGCACACGACGATACCGGACCACCTGCGAGCCAAGGAGAATCAGGTCACCGTCCTCCAAGACCTGAGGCTCTCGAAGGAAGTACCACGTGGCACCTCCCTGAGACTCCGCGACATCGCGTATGCGTACCCGGTCGTCGCTGCGTGAGATCACGGCATGTTCGGCCGCCAAGCTGGAATCGTCGGTGAATTGCACGTCCGCGTGGGAGCGCCCGATTACCATGCGTTCGCCCACTAACGGGATTTCACGGGCAACGTCTCCGGCTTCGTCGAGTACGACCAACCGCGGGACTCCGGGGAGCTCCGACACGGCTTTGGCGCGAGGTTGCGTGCGCGATTGGGTTCGCGGTTCGTCCAGTCCGCCGACGAGCGGAGCGCCACAGCTGCCACAAAAGCGAGACCCGACGGTCTTCACCGGCGCACCACAAGAACCGCAGGAGTGCTCCGTTGTCACCGGCGTCCCAGTCCGCAGGCCGCAGTGCGGGCAAAACAAGGCTGTGCGGTCTACCGCACGCTGACAATGAGGACACGGCGTGGTCCGCGTGGCTCGGCCGAACGGCGGCGTGGGAACGCGCAAACGCGGGTGCGTGAGTCCGGGGTCCGCACCGCGAGCGAGTGCTGGACCGGACTTTCCCGTCTGGCTTGGATCGAGCCGCCACCCGCAATGCACGCAGTAGGCCGACCCGGCCTCAAAAGACAGCGAGCAGTTGGGACAGGAGGACACGTGGTGGCTCTGGGAGACGACGGATGAAGGCAGCGGGCCGGAAGGGTCAACCGGTGAAAGTATCCAGCCGGCGGTGGGGCAAGTGGTTCAAATGCGGGGTTATCGCGAAATTGCCACGAATCTCCGTACGGGGCAACCGGACCCGAGGATTCGCTACGTCGAGGGCGTGCCGTTAGCATTTTGAAATGCGTTTTCGGGGCGTTTTTTCGGACATCCTGCGCATCGCATTAGTCGCCTCGCTCGGGTGCGCCCGACCTGGCGCAGGGCCGTCGACCGCGCCGGCGCCAGAGCGCCAAGGCGCGGAGCTACCGGCGCCAGCGGAGCTGCCGCCAATCCCGATGGTGACGGGGCCCATCAACGTTCGTGTGGTCTATCCGCAGGAAGGGCAGGTCATACAGGCGCGGGATTCGAACTTCATTCTTGGGTCCGTCGGCAGCGGCGGCGTCGCTCTCACCATTGACGGACGTCCGGTGGAGGTACGTCCAAACGGCGCGTTCCTGGCGTTCTTGCCCGTACCGCGCGCCGATTCTCCCGCCTATCAACTTGTCGTGACTCGTGGGAGGGACACTGTTCGTGTGACGCACCGCGTGGGGGTGCTGTCGCCGCGCCCGGTGCTGGGTGACACGGATCCGTTGGCCATGGACGCGGCATCGGTGCAGCCCTCGCCGCGCATTGTCCAGCAACTGCGCGCCAGCGACCCGGTGCGGGTCAGCGTGCGCGCCACGAAGAACGCCAGCGTGGTCCTGCGGTTGTCGTCGGGCGTGGACATCGCCCTGCACAACCTGGCGGCCGACATGGACACCCTGCCTAACGCGCTGTCGGCGCGAGGCGGGTCTGGCGGCATGGATCCCGCGTTGTGGTCGACGGATGTGTCCGCGTCGATGCTCGGCAGTGCGGGAACGATGCTGGTGGCGCGCCGGGGGGCTGACAGTGTCACGGTGCCGGGTCCGCGCGTGACCACGCCCGTGGATGCTCTCCCACAGTATGTGGTATTGGGGACAGCGCCCGGCACCATGTCGGACACCGATCGTGTGGTCATCGGCAAGCCGGTCCTCGGCGGCACGTACAAGTGGTTCTTGCTGCCGGGAACCATCGTGGAGCAGACCGGCCGCGTTGGTGAGTCGATTCGCGTTCAGCTCGATCGATCGCTCGACGTGTGGGTGGACGCGGCGGAAGCCACGCCCTTGGCGCGCGGAACGGCCGCGCCAAGACGCGTGACCGCGAATGCGCGAGTGATCGCCGGTCCGAACGAGGAGTGGAGCGATGTGGTGATTCCGATGACCGAGCGCCCCCCGTACGCGATCGATGAGGGTGAGGAGGGCGGCCAGTCGATCACGCTGACGCTGTACGGCACACAGGCCAACACGGATATCGTGAACTTTGCGACCGCGGCTGGGAACGTCGCACGCGTCTCATGGGAGCAGGTCGCCAACGACCGGGCGCGATATACCATCCACCTGACGCACGCACCGTACGGATACCTCGTGCGCTGGGAGCCAGGGGCGCTGGTCGTGCGCGTTAGGCGGCCTCCCGCCGTCGATCGTGAGCGACCCCTGACCGGGCTTACCATCACGGTCGACGCCGGTCATCCGCCAGCTGGGTCCACGGGGCCAACGGGCCTGTACGAGGCTGTGGCGACCTTGGCGATTGCGCAGCGGGTGTCATCGCTGCTCGAGGCGCGCGGGGCACGGGTGGTGATGACGCGCACGGCGCCCGGCGCCGTGGCACTGGCCGAGCGCCCCGTGTTGGCACGACGTGCCAATGCGCACGCGTTTGTCTCGCTCCACCTGAATGCCTTGCCTGACGGTGTGAATCCGTTCACCGCGCACGGCACCGGGACGTACTATTTCAACGGCCACAGCGTGGAGCTCGCCCGACAGGTTCAACGGGGCATGGTGCAGCGGATGGGACTGCGCGACCTGGGAACGAACTACGATAATCTCGCCGTGCTGCGCCCGACGTGGATGCCGGCCGTCTTGTGCGAGGGCGCTTTCGTGATCATTCCCGAGCAGGAAGCGGCCTTGAGGACGCCCGAGTTTCAGCAGCGCTACGCCGAAGGGGTGGTCGACGGGTTGGAGGCCTACTTTCGCGGCATCGGGCGGCAGGGTGCGGGGCCCAAACCGTGACGGGTAGCCGTTTGCCGATCTCGAGATGCCGGATGCAAGCCCCCGATTCCACCTGAACCACCGCGTCACGTCACCACCGCTCGCCACGTCTGGTCAAGTCATCGTCCTCTCACCCTCGACGTCTCGTGCCACCGTTCATCCACTCACTTGCGTACGTCGCCGGCGATGTCGAGCTCGCCGACGGCGTGTTTGTCCTACCGTTCGCGGCCATTCGCGGCGATACGGAGAAGATCACGATCGGCGAGGATACGAACATCCAGGATGGCGCGGTGCTTCACGCGGACGTGGGCGTGCCCTGTACGTTAGGCAGACGCGTGATCGTCGGGCATCGCGCCATCGTGCACGGTGCCATCGTACAGGATGACTGCGTCATCGGCATGGGGGCCATTGTCCTGAACCGTGCCGTGATTGGCCGAGGGTCGTTTGTTGGAGCTGGAGCGCTCGTGCCGGAGGGGATGGTTGTGCCCCCTCAATCGGTGGTGATGGGGATGCCGGCCCGGGTCGTGCGGGAGGTAAGCCCGGCCATGACGGAACGCATGGTCGCGGGCGTGGATAGTTACTGTAGGCTGCGCGAGCGACATCGTCGTGGCGAGTTCGAGCGGCGCTGAGCCTGAATGAATTGGGAAACACCGCGCTTCCGTACGCAATCACCAGCGTTGGGGAAGGTGCCACGGGCCGTCGCCGGGTGGCGAGGTGGGGTGGGGGGTACGCGCGGTGGGAATGGTCCGGATGGGATGCGGGATGCGTTTTCCACACGGACGCAATGCTCGTGATGTTGAATATGCAACACGTTGTCAGTTTGGCAGTTACAAGTACACTGGCGCGCTTTCACGTGTGCTGCTAGGTTGCGCCCCCCGCAGTGAATCTGGACCAGACTGTTACAGAACCGTCGATCGCCCCCGCACGACCGTTACACTTCGCTGGAGGACCCCGATGCCCCTTCCGACCAAGCCACCTGCCGGTCCCCTCTCGCTCACCTCGAACGCGCTGACGGTGCTTGAGAAGCGCTACCTGGTGCGAGACGCGAAGGGGAAGCCGACAGAGACGCCAGAGCAGCTATTCTGGCGTGTGGCGACCGTGGTCGCGGAGGCGGACCGCCGCTATGGGTCTTCTGAAGGGGCGGTGAACGAGGTGGCTGACGCGTTCTATCGTCTGATGACGGAGCGACGCTTTGTGCCCAACTCGCCGACGCTCATGAACGCGGGGCGTCCACTGGGGCAACTGTCGGCGTGTTTCGTTCTCCCCGTGGAGGACGCGCTCTCGAACGGCCAGGCGGGCATCTATGATACGCTGAGGGCCATGGCCCTCATCCATCAGAGTGGCGGTGGCACCGGTTTCTCGTTCTCACGCCTGCGCGCCAAGGGTTCCATGGTGCGCTCCACGACCGGTGTGGCGTCGGGGCCCGTGTCCTTCATGAAGCTGTACGACGCCTCCACCGACGCGGTGAAGCAAGGCGGGACTCGGCGTGGCGCGAACATGGGCATCCTTCGCGTCGATCATCCGGACATCATGGAATTCGTGACCTGCAAGGAAGACCTCACGCAGATCACCAACTTCAATATTTCCGTGGCGGTCACACGGAAGTTCATGGAAGCCGTGAAGGCCGGCACCGCGTACGATCTCGTTGATCCCTCCAATGGCAAGGTGGCCGGGCAGCTGGACGCCAAGATGGTTTGGGACAAGATGATCGAGGGGGCATGGCGCACCGGTGAGCCTGGCGTCTTCTTCATCGACGAGGCCAACCGCTACAACCCCGTTCCGCACCTCGGGTCCTATGAGGCCACCAACCCGTGCGGCGAGCAACCGCTCCTGGCCTACGACGTCTGCAACCTCGGCAGCATCAACGTTGGCTATTACGTAGTCAACGGCGAGATGGACTGGGCAGCCTTCCGTCGCGATGTGCACCTGTCGACGCATTTCCTCGACAACATCATCGACGTCAACAAGTACCCGCTCCCTGAGATCGATGCGCTGTCCAAGCGGATTCGGCGAATCGGACTCGGCATCATGGGCTTCGCGGATGCTCTCGTTAGGCTTGGCATCGCCTACGACTCTCCCGAAGGGGTGGAGTTCGGCCGACGGCTGATGGAGTTCGTGGACGTTGAGTCGAAGAAGGAATCGCAGCGGCTCGCCGAGGAGCGTGGCGCCTTCCCCGAATGGGCTCGGTCCATCTGGGGGCCAGACGAGACGTGCGCGCGCGATGCTGGCGGCACCCGCATCCGACCGATGCAGCTCCTTCGCAACTGCAACGTCACCACCGTGGCGCCCACGGGCACGATCTCCATCATCGCCGGCTGCTCCTCAGGCCTTGAGCCGCTTTTTGCCGTCGCCTTCATGCGAAATCAGGCCGGCGTCATGATGCCGGATGTGAACGAGGACTTCGTCGCCATCGCAAAGCGTGAAGGCTGGTACAGCGACGAGCTCATGGAGCGCATCGCAAAGCAGGGGCACATCCACTTTGAGGAAGTGCCGGACCGTTGGCAGAAGGTTTTCGTGACGGCCAACGAGATCCGCCCCGAGTGGCACATCAAGATGCAGGCGGCCTACCAGGAAAACACAGATTCCGCCATTTCGAAGACGACGAACTTCGCCCACACAGCGACGCAGGAAGACGTCCGCGCCATCTACGAGATGGCTTACGACATGAACTGCAAGGGCGTCACTGTGTACCGCGACGGGTCACGCGACAACCAGGTCCTCTCGACTGGCCAGACGGAGAGCGCCAAGGCCGCTCGCGATGGCGCGCCCGTCGGTGAAGGGGATAAGCGCGCGGTTGGTGAGTTGCACGGTACAATCGCCGAACTCAATGCGGAAATCGAGCGCCTCAAGCGCGCGTTGTTCGACGCCGAGAGCGAAAACCTGCAGCGCCGGGCCAAGCGGGCGCGACCCGATAAGCTCCGTTCGACGTCCATCCGTAAGGAAACACCGTTAGGCACCATGTACGTCCACATCAGTGAGGACGAGCGTGGCCAGCCGTTCGAGGTCTTCATCAATCTCGGCAAGGCCGGCGGTTCAGCCATGGCGGACGCCGAGGCCATGGGGCGAATGATCTCGCTCGCCATGCGGTCCGGTATCCCCCTGATGGAGATCCACCGGCAGCTGCGGGGCATCTCGTCCGATCGCGCAGTTGGACTGGGTCCAAACAAGGTGCTTTCGGTACCGGACGCGATCGGCATGGCCCTGCATGAATGGCACATGGAAAAACAGGGCGTGCAGCAGGAGCTGTTGCGTGATCGTCCGGCAGGCGCCGGCGCTCCTCCGGCAGCTGAGACGGTCAACGTGGTGATGCCGGTCTTGCGGACAGGCAGCGGTGAGCAGATGGAGTTCCTGCCCTACGAGGAAACGGCCAAGAGCTTCATTGGCACCTGCCCGGACTGCGGCTCGCAATTGGAGTTCGCCGAGGGCTGCGTGAAGTGCCACGTGTGCGGATTCTCGGAGTGCGGCTAAGCGGCAGGCAGCAGCAACGTTAGGGACGACACGCCGCGCCTGCGACGCACGGCAATCCAGACGGACCGCTCAAGTTGAGCGAACAAGAAATGAGTGCCGCCTGACCTCCGTGGTCAGGCGGCACTTTGCTCTATTGTGACGACACGAGACACGTCCAACTTTGTCCCAGGTCGCGGCGGGCGCCAACACCGTACCTCCGGCTGACGCCCGCCGATGTTCCGCTACGGAATCCGAGTCACAGTCCACACCACGGGCGTGGCATACGACTGAGTTTGCCGGAAGCCGACGATTTGCCAACTGGCGTTGATAGCCCGCGCCGTTGAGAACGAGGCACTCAGTGGTGAGAGGTGCAACCGAAGGGTGCCCGCGACGGGTGACCAGAAGTAGGCATCTCGAATCGAACTGCGGCCCGGATCGAGATCTTCGCTCCAGCCAACGACCGCCGGACCCGCCGTGCTGCCCAACGCTGCGTTCACCGTGCCACCGAGCGTCGGAATGGGTCGCAGGTCGCCCGGCAAGTCGGTGATGAAGGCGTGGGACGCACCCAAGGGCGTGGCATCCATGTAGTAGTTACCGACCAGTGGTGGTCCACTCGTTAGGACCGCGCGCCGTCCCTTGCGTCCGTAGTCGACGATGGTGCCGTCAGTGTAGGCGATGGCGGCGTGCTCGGCGGGATCTCCAGCGAAAATGGCTCCGCCGGCGATCAGCCCAGCATCATCGACGTCGTTGGCGTGAATCATCGCACCCAGCGGGTGCATGCGTGAGTCGGACCCGAAGAAGAAGGCTCTGGAGGAACCTGCCTTGGTCTCACTCACTCCCACTACGATGGTGTTGTTGTTGATCTTTGTGGCGGAACTGGCACCGCCCAACGACCCGATCGGCTTGATGCCGATGCGCCAGTCATAGATGAAGGCGCGACCGCCGCCCAACGTGTACGGGTCAAAGTTGGTCGTACCTGTGATGCGACCGTTGTCATTGATGCCAGTCGCCATGCTGGTGACCTCCGCGCCGCGCGAGAGATCCTCGATAGACCCTGACGCGATGTTCCAGAGTACGGCGTGTGGAATGCCGCCACCGTACGCGGAAGGGAAGCAGCTCCAACCCACGACGTCGCCATAGGCGTTGATGTCATAGGCTTGCCCACCGCCGGGCATGCCGCCGCATCCTGAGCCGGGATAGCCAAGGGTTGGCAGGTCGGTCTCCGTGATCATCCACCCGCCGTCTGGCGTGATGACCTGCGAGACCGTCATGGGGAGTGCGCTCGTTGGGCCTGACGGATCGGCCTGGCACGCGGCCAGTGTAACGAGAGCGCAAAGTACTGTGACGCTGCGTCTCATATGTCGGACCTCCGACAGAAGCCGTGGCACGCTCGCTCGCGAGGGCCGTCGAAGGGGCTGCGTCGCCGCTCGTGCGCCTGAAGCGTGGCTCACGTTGTGCATCAGAACGGTACGGGACCCGCCATATGCAAACTGTCGGCCCTTGCCCGACGCGACGTAGGGTCGCGCTCGACGTCTCAGTCTGGGTCAGCGGCCGAGGAATGGGTGTCCACCGCCGCAACCGACGCATGGAACGCAGCGCGCCGCCGCCGCGACACGGGCACGTGGGCGCCAGAGGCGAGGATGGCCACGACTTCTCCTGTAGGCTTGCGCGCGAGCTCGCGAACGGCGCCAATTCGCACCAGCGCTTGTCGGTGCGCACGCTCGAAGCCATGTCGGCGCACACGTTCTTCGAGCGCGTTCAAGGACTCCCGCACCAGATAGCTGCGCGATCCCACCCACAGCCGAGAGTAGTTGTCCGCCGATTCCATCCAGTCGATCTCGCGAAGCCGAAGCACCACGGTACCTCGCGGTGTGTTCACGACCAATCCCGCCTCACGATCAGACCCTTCTGAACGCTGCAGCCGACGGAGTACTCGGTGAATGCTCGCCGCAAAACGCTCCTGGCTGACGGGCTTTACCAGGTAGTCCATGGCCTCGGCGTCGAAGGCCTTGAGGGCAAACTCGTCATACGCCGTGAGGAACACCACGACCGGCATGCGAGCCGACGTTCGTTGACGGATCACCTCGAACCCGTCCATCCCCGGCATCTGGATATCAAGGAATACCACGTGCGGTTTGACGTCGTCCAGCGCGCGCAGCACTTCTCGGCCGTTGCGACACTCGACGGCAACATGAAACTGTGGAAAGGCATCCAACAGTTGCCGCACGCCTCGACGGGCCGCGGGCTCGTCATCGGCTATGAGCACCTTCCAGTCACCGGTCGCCACGTTCACGCTCCGGAACGAGTTCGCGATACGGCAGGCGCAATGTTGCCTTCGTTCCTGTTGGTTCGGCAGGTACAACCTCGAGAGACGCTGCATCGCCATAGAGGACCTGCAAGCGCTCCCTCGTGTTTTCGATCCCATGTCCCATGGCTGGCACCAGGGTTCCGATACCTGGTCCATCGTCGACCACCGTCACCTCCAACACGGCTCCATCACGACGCGCCGAGATAGCGACGCGACCAGCGTCTTCACGCCGCGCGACGCCATGACGGATGGCGTTCTCCACGAGGTGTTGAATGCTGAAGTCGGGAACCGCCGCCAAGCGCAACACCTCGGGAATGCTCACGTCTGGCTTCAGGCGATCCGGGAATCGCGCCTGCTCGATGGCGAGGTACTCCTCTACCAATGCCATCTCTTCATCGAGGGTGACTTCAGCGGACCGATGACGCCTGAGCGTGCGGCGGAGCAGGGCGCTGAGGTGTTCGATCACACGAACCGCACCCACGCGATCTCCCTCGCGCGCCAAGACGGCGACGGTGTTCAGCGTGTTGAACATGAAATGCGGATTCAGCTGCGCCTGGAGTGCGGCAAATCGGGCGGTCGCTAGCTGCTCGGACACACGGGCGAGTTGTACCTCACGGTCGCGTGCCTCCGAGAAGTAGCCAATGGCGTGCGCCATGGCAGCTACGGTAGCGTAGACGACCACACCGAATGGAATGGTGGTGAAAACCCAGGACGCCACGTCTCTTGCGATGGAGGCGCGCAGCCCCGTCTGCGACAGGCTGGCGCGCAGCTTTTCTGGTTCAAGGAGGGCGATCAGCGCTCCCTGGAGTAGTTTGCCAACCACGGCCCACACCAGGCAGAAGAGCAACGCGAAGCCAAGGTGCACCATGAACCGCCGCGCGACGTTCGGCCGAACCACGGGCCATCTTGCCGAGATCTGGAAGATGAATGGCGTGACAATCGCGTAGGCAATCCAGTCCCCGAACGTGAAAAACAAGTTCACGGCGGTGGGCGGGTCCCATCCTTGAAGGCGCCCCTGCACCAGGCGATTCAAGACGTTGAATACCGCCGGCCACAACCAGATGGCGGAGACGAGCATCCACGGTTTGAGTCGGGTGTTTGACGCGCTGGGCATGTTCCCACCGTACGGGGGGAGCAGGGTGAGCGCAACCTCGCATGAGCGCCACGAGCAGGCGGTCGGGGATGTCCGACCGCTCCCGTCAGTACGGACGCCGTTCCCGTATGGACGATTGCCGCGAGATCGGCGCACGGTGAGTTTCGTTCGACTCCAATACCGGGGGCGCGATGCCAGGTACGGAAGCGTCGGCAAGAGCATCTTCCGATCGACTGTGGTCGATCGACGTCGTGCGCGGACTGGTCTGTGTACTGATGGCGATCGACCACGTGCGCGTGTACTCCGGACTCCCCGCGGGCGGCCCGACGGCCGGCATCTTCCTCACGCGATGGGTCACGCACTTTGTCGCCCCGGCGTTTTGTTTCTTTGCGGGGACCGCGGCGTACTTCCTGGGCAGGCGACTGGCGAACACCGCGCGCCTTCGTCAGTTCCTAGTCACCCGCGGGCTCCTGCTGGTTGTGTTGGAGCTCACGGTGATCCGGTTTCTATGGTCCTTCAACCCGAACTTGGCCGAATTCTCGCTGGCGGGTGTGATCTGGATGCTGGGTTGGTGCATGGTGGTGCTCGCGCTCGTCGTGGGGTGGCCAGCGCGGCGCGTCGGTTGGGCCGGCGTCGCCGTGGTGCTGCTGCAGCAATTCTTTGGGTTGGTCCCCCGAATACCGGGGTTGCAGCCGATCACACCGGTTTGGGCGTTTGTGTATCCATCGGGTGCAGGCGCCCCGTTCGGTATGGAGGTCCTGTATGTGCTGGTGCCGTGGGTCGGCGTGATGATGGCGGGCTATGGATTTGGCGTTCTGATGGAGCTGGAAGGTGAGCGTCGTCGACAGCTCCTACTCAGGATCGGCGGTGGCATGACCCTTGTGTTTCTCATCGCAGCGACCGCCCTGGCCATGGCGACCGGTGGTGGCGATGGCGGACGTGTGGGTGTGCCGGAGGCACCGCTGTGGATTCGTGTGTTGGGGCAGCAGAAGTATCCGGCGTCGCAGCTCTTTCTGTTGATGACGCTGGGCCCCACGATCGCGCTGCTCCCCTATGCGGAACGTTGGCGAGGGGTGGCAGGCCGCGTTCTCAACACCTTCGGTCGAGTGCCGATGTGGTACTACCTCGTGCACCTGCTGGTCATCCATGTTGCGGCACTGCTGGTCACGGCACTGCGCACGGGGGCGCTTCACCCGGAGTGGTTCGCCACCGCGCCGTATACGCAAGTCCCGCCGGAGGGGATGTGGTCCTTGGGGCTGTTGTACGCGGTGTGGGCGGGGTGCATCCTCGCGCTCTATCCGCTTTGCGCCTGGTATGCCCAGAGAAAGGCGAGGGCGCCCTCGGGTTGGATGAAGTACGTGTAGCGTGTGAGCCGTCGAAGCTGACGGAACGGTGGCCAGCACCGCTCCGTCAGACCGGGCGGTGATCCACCTTCTGCGATGCTGGGCCAGGTGGGCGACTCATCGTCTCGCGGACCTTGGCGAGCAGCGAGTGGACGCTGTACGGCTTCTGGAGGAACGCGACTTCAGCGTGGCTCACCCCGTGTCGCACCACGGCGTCGTCGGTATAGCCACTCATGAACAGGACACGTGTCTTCGGTGACGTCTTGCGTACCGCGTCTGCCACGGCCCGGCCGCCGATGCCGGGCATCACGACGTCCGTCATGAGCAAGTCGATGGACAGGTCGGGCTGGGCGAGGATCGTCATGGCCTCCTCACCACTCGCCGCTTCGTACACGCGATAGCCGGCGGCACGAAGGGCCCGGCAGGTCACTCGACGCACGCTCTCCTCATCCTCGACAATCAGGATCGACTCGTCGCCATGCTCGTGCTGCTCCGTCGCCGCCTGTGCAGCGGCCGGTGCCTGATAGGTGATCGCCGGCAGGTAGATCGCGAAGGTCGAGCCGCGGCCAACCTCTGAGAACACGTCGATGTGCCCGCCGCTCTGTTCCACGATGCCATGGACGACCGACAGCCCCAACCCGGTTCCTTGTCCTTGGGCTTTTGTGGTGAAGAAGGGCTCGAACACCCGCGCCCGGACGTCAGGCGACATCCCGAGTCCCGTGTCCGTGACCGCCAGCCGCACATAGCGGCCTGGCTTCGCATTGGGGAACAGCGCCAAGTGGTGGGCGTCGAGTTCGACGTTGCTCGTCTCGATGGTCAACCGGCCACCCGTCGGCATGGCGTCTCGCGCATTGACCGCCAGGTTCATGAGTACCTGGACCATATGGCCCGGGTCGACCTCCACCATGCACGATTGCCCGAGCATCGTCTGGAGTTCCACGTCCTCGCCGATGAGACGCAGGAGCATCTTCTCGGTATCGGTGACGACGCCGTTCAGGTCAAACACCCGTGGCTCGAGAACCTGTTGGCGGCTGAAGGCGAGCAGCTGGCGGGTGAGTGACGCGGCTCGGTCGCCAGCATGCCGAATCTCGCCAATCAGTGAAACCGCATCGGGGACGTGGGCTACCGAGTGCAACAGCAGTTCGGAGTTGCCTCCGATGACCGTGAGCCAATTGTTGAAATCGTGCGCAATGCCCCCCGCCAGCCGGCCGATGGACTCCAGTTTTTGGGACTGTTGCAGCTGAGTCTGCAGCTCCCGGCGCTCGGTGATATCCTCGGCGACGCCGGCCACGAGGATCACCGCGCCGTCAGCATCGCGAACGGGTGACGCCCGATCGTGAATCCATCGGATCGTCCCGTCGGGACGTATGACGCGATATTCCTCGTCGTAGGTCCCCAACGCTTGTTTAGTCATGGCTGCGTCCAACACCCGATCGCGATCGAATTCATGCACCGCCGCAATCCAGTCGTCGGCGGACCCATACGCGGCGGAACAGGGACGACCCCAAATCCGCTCATAGGCCGGGCTCACGTACACGATGCGAGACTTGCCGGGGTCCGTCAGCCAGAACACCTCGTGGATATTGTCGGCAAGCTGCTGAAAGCGCTCGTTGCTTTCGCGCAACGCCTGTTCATTGCGCTGCCGATCGGTGACGTCACGGAGGATCACGGTCAGCAGCCGCCGACCGTCGACAAGGACCTGTGAAATGGACGCCTCGACCGGAAACTCTTCACCGTTGGCGCGCACACCCGTCACGGGTCGGAGGGCATCCATCCGACGGTTGGTCGCGCCCGTTCGCGCAAAGCCGACCACCTGCTGGCCGTGGGAGGCAGCGAAGCGCTGCGGGATAAGAGTCGTGAGGGGCTGGCCGACCAAATCGACAGCTGAACGCATGAAGATCCGTTCCGCTGCCGCATTCACCAGGACGATACGCTGGTCTTCATCGATGGTGATGATGCCGTCCATGGCGGCGTTGATGATCCCCGACAGCCGCGCCTCGCGTTCTTCAATCTCTTGCTCGTGGCGTTTTCGATCCGTCACATCGCGCAGCACGACCTGGATGGCTGGGCCGTCGCGATCGGAGTACGGGGCCACGCGCACCTCTACTTCGCGCGCCGTACCATCCATTCGCAGCACACGATGGGGCGGGTATGTCGAGGGCGCTCCCCGCTTGACGGCGTCGGCATCTGCCTCGACGTCCGGCCGATCGGCGGGGTGCACGATGTCGAACGCGGGCGTGCCCAGCAGCGCGCCGGCATTCGGCAAGCCCAGCAGGGCCACCCCCGCCTCGTTCGTATACACGATGCGATCGTCCCGAACGAGCATGATGGCGTCTGGGGACATCTGCACCAGGTCACGGTACCGTTGTTCAGAGGCACGGACGGTCTCCTGCGCGCGCCGTTCTTCCGTGATATCCTCGGCAAAAATGATGATCCCACCGATGTCGCCGTTGCCCGCCCGCCACGGGTGAATTGCCCATCGTACCCAGGACGTACTGCCGTCCTGCATCTCCCACATGTCTCCAGCGCTCGAGCGGACCGCACCCGCGAGACACTCGCGATGCACGGCCTTCCACTCTTCGGGCAAGTCCGGGTGGATGTCGTAGTGTCGGCGCCCGACCAGGTCCTGATAGCCGCGACCGAACTCTTGCTGCCAGCGGTTGCTGGCGGCCAGGTAGGTCATCTGGCGGTCCATCATGGCGATACTTACGGGCGCCTGTTCAATCAGGAGCTGCAACGTTTCCCGCGTGGCGCGCAACATCTGGTCCAGCCGCTTTCGCTCGGTGACGTCGTTCACGAAGCCATGCCACGTGACGCCGCCGTCGGCATCGGCGACTGGCACCGAATGGCCGTACAACCAACGCTCGGACCCGTTGGATCGACGAATTCGAAACTCATCCTGCCAGGGAATCAGGCGCGTCGCCGAGTCCTCGATCGACCGGTAGACGCGTTTGCGGTCCTCCGCTAGCATGACCTCGAAGAGGCCACGAGCGTCGCGTGCCAGTTCCTCGCGATCCAGTTGGAAGAGTTCTTCCATGCTGGGACTGGCGTACGGCACGCACATGGAGCCGTCTGGCCGCAGCCGGAACGAGTAAATGACGCCGGGCGCCGTCTGTGCAATGCGTGCCAGTTCATCCTGAAGTTTGAGCTGTTCTCGCAGCGCGGATTCGCCGCGCTTTTCCTCACTGACATCACGGAAGACCAACACCACCCCGTGCAGTTTGCCATCGAAATGAATGGGAGCCGCGCTGTCGGCGATGGGGGTTTGACGGCCATCACGACCGAGGAGCATGGTGTGGTTGGCCAAGCCGACTGCGTGACCGGTCTGGACAACGGATCGTACGGGATCGTCGACGGAGGCATGCGTCTCCTCGTTGACGAGACGAAAGACGTCGGAGAGCGGTTGACCGAGGGCCTCCGCATTCCGCCAACCCGTGAGAATTTCGGCGACGCCATTCAGGAACGTCACGCGGCCGGCGAGGTCTGTCGTGATGACGGCGTCGCCAATGCTGGCGAGGGTTACCTCCTGGAGCCGCCTCGCCAGCTCCGCTCGTCGTTTCGATCGCCGGGACACTTCGCTGAACACGCTGACGAGGACGCCGAGCACAATGACCACAAGCCATTCCGTCAGCTGCATCTCAGACCGAATCGTCAGCAACCCGAACGGAGGAAGCGTGAGGTAGTCCGAGCCGAGCGCACAGAGGGCCGTTGCCAGAAGCCCGGGACCGAGGCCGCCGAAGTGTGCCGCGACAAGGATCGGGATGAGATAGATGGCCTGGGTCGACTCACCGTCGATACCGAGTTGACCCATGGCCAACCGCAGCGTGACCGTTGCGGCGCTCAAGGCGACCGCCAGGAGGTAGGGAGGCCACGGACGCCTGCGTGAGCCTTGCGACAGAATGGTCATGCGAAACAGGCTACCTAACGTGTGCGTTCAGACGCAAATAAGAATGCGCTCACGTGGGGATCACGAATTGAGCCCTTCGCGGTAGAGTATCGGCGCTGCTCAGAGCCCGATGATGTCGGGAACTACCCCAATACCGCGCTGCCACCCTGCGACGCGTCCACTCTGACGTTCCGCTGGACAGTGACGGCGCCTGAGTGGTGAGAAACTCCCAATGGGGGAGGAGCGCCTATCGCGCTCGAGCCCGTATGCGAGTGATCTGGAGCATGGGGCCCACCATCTGAATGCTCATCATGTCGTCACGGCGGCGTCCTTCGATCTCGACAGCGACTCCATCCTGCTGAAACGCCTCGGGAAGGTTCATGGCATTGTACGTGACGCCGTCATCGCCTTGGACCGTGAAGACTCCTCCCTCGACGGTCACGTGCTTGACGACCCCGACGATATGGACAGGGGTGCCGAGAGAGTCAGGAGCCGGAGTCACGATTGTCCACCCATTGCTTGGTGCGGTGCAGCTGACGGCGGCAGCAGAGAGGAATGCAGCGGCGACCAACGGCCAGAAAGGGACCGCGAATCTAGCCATGGGTTACGCTCCACTTGGAAACTGCATGGTGTACAGCGTTGCGCGCAGACGCTGGAGGTCGGCAAGGGTGCGCGCTCGGACCGTGACACGAAGCTGGCTCCCGTCCCCGATGTCGTGCCAGAGAACCGTGGTCTCGTAGTCGAAATTGCGGCGCCCCACGAGCACTGTGGCGAGTCGCTCGTTCACATAACATTCGGCACGAATAGCCGCGGTGAGGCCGTCTGCCCACTGACGCATGTCGGAGCCGCCGGCCGTGACCTCCATTTCCATGTACAGCTGACGATCCCGTGCCGAATAGTGTCGAAGAAGGAACGTCCGGCCTTCCACGGACTTCATTTCCGGCACGACACGGAAGCGCGTGGCACCCAGTGAATCGAGCCGCCAGCCGAAGTCATCAACGGTCAGGTCCTGACAGGGGTGCTTCATGAAGGAATCGTCCGCCTCGACCACAGGCTCACCCGCCGGCGCCTGCATGGGCACATGGCGACAGCCAGTTGAAACGAGGGCCGAAGCGAGGACGAACCAGCGGGGGGCGAGGGGTCGACTCATCATGCGCTCCTGAAAATAGCGGATGTGAGACCCCTCCGCGGCGGGGGAGGTCCGTCACCGAAGCAATCGGGCGCTGCGGTTGGCCAGCGCTGGGCGTGCGCTCGTCCTCAGTGAACGTGGTTCGTCACCGCATGTGTGTGCCTGATGTTCCTGGCGCACAGCTTTGAGCAATCGACTTACCCAACTTGCATCCGGGAGCACAACCATGGCCCACGCATTGTCTGACTTGTTGGCAACTCCGATGGACCGGCGAGAGTTCATCACGAATTTCGGTGCTGTGGCCACCGTCGCGACGGCGGCGTGCAAGTCAACGAGAACGGAAGCCACATCCACCGGGTTGCATCCATTGGGGCTCGCAACGACTGGCAGGGATGGCGTCCTGTTCGTTCCGAGCTCATACGTTCCCGCGACGCCGCTGCCCCTGCTGGTCCTGTTGCACGGTGCCGGCGGGTCGTCCGCGAACTGGTTTGGCTCCTACGCGGCGCGTGCGGAGTCCGCGAAGTTCATACTGCTCGCCCCCGACTCGCGATTCACCACGTGGGATACCTCACTTGGTGCGTCCTTCAGTCTCGACGTTCCATTCATCGACCTGGCGCTTCGCGAGACGTTCAAGAAGTGCGCGGTGGACGCGTCGAAGATTGCGCTGGCGGGGTTCTCTGACGGCGCTTCCTACGCGCTGTCCGTTGGCCTGGCCAACGGCGATCTGTTCGATCGGGTGATCGCCTACTCTCCCGGGTACTTCGCGGATTCAACGCGCCGCGGAAAACCGCGGATGTTCTTCTCGCACGGCACCGCCGATTCCGTGCTGCCAATTGATCGCGCAAGTCGCACGCTGGTGCCGCGATTTCGCAGTGAGGGCTACACAATCGAGTACACCGAGTTCGCCGGCGGACATGAGGTTCCCGCGACCATTTCGGATCAGGCGTTTAACTGGCTCAAGAGCGGGTGGGGGCTCGCGTAGGGGGCCTTCTTCCGGCGAGCACGCCAGCTGCGACGCTCAGGACGGAGCGAAACTGAAAGCAAGGAGAGGCACCTTCGCCACGCGCGTCGCCGATCCCCTAGCTTTCGAGCATGCCGACCCCTGGTTTGCACTCACAACGTCTCAAGGAAGAGTGGCTATGGGGGTGGGATCCCACGCCAGGGATAGTTTCCGTCTGGGCTGACGGTGATGGGCACGCACTGATTTGGCGACGTCTGCCTCACTCCGGCGTGTTGGTGCGCGAGGAAGCCCGATTCCAGCCGTGGATGCTGCTGGACCAGCTGACGGATCTGGAGCATCTGGGCAACCGCTTGGCGATTGAAGGGACGTTAGGTGCCACAGTGACCTACCGGCTGCTCTCAGGTCCTGGTGCGCTGCGATACCTGGTGCAGGCGGCTCAGACCAGAGTCTTGTCGAGTGCCGTCCTGCACGGTGCGTCGAGGCGCCTTGGACGCCGCATCGGTCATCTGCGCGAGCTCTATCTCTCGTACGACCAGCTGCATCGACTGCAGTTCGACCTCGAGACCACCGGACTGGACGCGCACCACGATCGCATCTTCATGGTGGCTGTGCGGCTTCCCGACGGATCGACGGACGTGCTGGAGGCCGACGGGGCTGGGCCAGACGCCGAGGCCCGCCTCATTACCCGGTTGGTCGGCGTCATCCAAGCCGCGGATCCCGACGTGATCGAGAACCACAATCTGCACGGCTTTGACCTGCCGTTCCTGGAGCGACGTGCGCGGGTGCTGGGCGTGCCTCTCGTCCTCGGCCGCCTTCGCCACGGAATGACGCAGCGCGCCGCGCGCCGCGGTGCCTCGAACCCGGCGGACAACCGGCGCCGCATACGGTTCGTCGCCCCGGGTCGTGAGCTCATCGACACCATGGACGCGGTGATTCGACACGACTTCTCAGCGCGCGATCTACCGGGCCACGGTCTCAAGGCAGTGGCTCGGCACTTCGGGATCGCGAAAGCGGATCGAGAGCAGATCCCCGGTGCGCTGATCTACGAGACGTATTGCCAGGACCCCAATCGTGTGCGCCGATACGCCGCGTCGGACGTGGAGGAGGTCGCAGGCCTCTCGCGTGTGTTAGGCGGCGCAGCGTTCGCCTTGGCCCGCATGGCACCGCGCCGGTACGAACGCTTGGCGGATGCTGGCGCCGCTACCGGAGTGATCGATCCCATGCTGGTGCGAGCGTACCTTCGCTCGGGCGAAGCGTTGCCCGCGCACGCGACCGGCCGGGATGTCGAGCACAGTGGGGCCGCTCTGCATCTCTTTGCGGCGGGTGTGGCTCAACGCGTGGTGAAAGCTGACGTCGCCAGCCTGTATCCATCCCTGATGCGTGCCTACCGGATAGGTCCCAAGCGCGACCACCTGGGCGTCTTGCTCGCTCTCGTGGACGGGCTCGTGACCCAAAGGCTCCAGGCCAAGGCACTGGCTAGGGAAGCGCCGGCCGGATCGGCGGAGCGATTCACGCACGAGGCGATGTCGGCCGCCATGAAGATCGTGGTCAACTCGGCCTATGGATACCTCGCGGCCGGCGGTGGGCTCACGCGATTCGCGGATGTCGACGCCGCGAACGAAGTGACGCGACGCGGGCGCGAAGTGCTGGACTTGATGTGTCACGCGTTGGCCGAGCGCGGTGTCACGCTGCTGGAGGCGGACACCGACGGGGTTTACTTCGCGGTGCCCGAGTCGTGGAGTGAGCCCGATGAGCAGCGCGTGGTGGCCGACGTGGCGACCCTGTTGCCACCCCTCGTTCAGCTGGAGTTCGAAGGACGCTACCGAGCCATGCTTTCCCACGAGCCCAAGAACTACGCATTGCTCAAGTACGATGGTGCCTTGATCCTGAAGGGTGTAGCGTTTCGCTCGAGTCGGGCGGAGCCGTTTGGCGAGACCTTCCTGCGCCGCGCCGTAGCGTGCTTGTTGGTTGGTGATATCGTCGGCGTTCGAGAGGCATACGTGCAAACCTTGTCAGCCCTCAGGCGGCGCGAGTTGTCCCTGCACGCGGTATCGTCACGCGTGCGCCTAACGAAGAGCCCCGTGCAATACGCGGCCGTCCGTGACACGCGTCGTGAGCTAACCTACGAGGCGATGCTCGCGAGTGGACGGACGCAGTGGACCGTGGGGGACCGAGTGCGCGTCTATCGCACGGCGACACGTGGCGGTGAGCGAGAAGGAGGGAGAGCGTCTGCCAGTGGCCGCGTCGTCCCATCGAGTGACGGACCCGAAGAGCAACGGGCCGTACGCGACTATGACGTAGCGCATTACGCGAGGATCTTACGAGAGTCGTTCGCCTCGCGGCTGGCGCGAGCGTTTTCCGCTGAAGACTTCGAGAGTGTGTTTGCCGATCCCGAGCAGCCGTCACTCTTCTCCACACCCATCGATCGAGTGACGACGCGCTTGACGCACTTCCGCCGCGTGACTCCCTGATGCCTGACGTCGTTGTACGAGGGACCAGACAGGCTCCATGAGATTGGTTGGTGCTAATCGACGCCTCGCTGTGACAAGTTTGGTCATCACTATTCAACGAGATGGAGCTGTTGCACGTGTAAAGAGTTGGGTAGGGGCCTGAGCGTTGGGCTGGCGCACGTTCGGGAGTCCTGTGGGATTGTGAAGGCCATCTAATCTGTAAATGTTAGGCACGACACTGCGCGGCCGACTGCGCCGCCGCGAAAACTGCTCGGCGACACCGTGACCAGCGATCCGCGTTCGTCACACGAAGCCCACAACCCGCCTGCTGGCGAGCGCACGCGCGATGCGCGCTTCGAGGCGTTGTGCGACAGCATCTCCGACGTCATCGTGGAAATCGCCGCGGACAGCACGATCCTGTCCGTGAACAGCTCGTGTGAAGCGATGTTCGGTTACACACGCGCGGAGTTGATTGGACAGCCCCTGCAGCAGCTCATGCCGGAGCGACTGCGCGAGCTGCATCACGCCGGGATCGAACGATACCTCGTCAGCGGCACCCCTCGAATTTCGTGGAGTAGCGTGCGGCTCGAGGCGAGACATCGTTCCGGGCGCGAGTTTCCCGTTGAAGTATCATTTGGCGCGTATCGGGTTGGACCGGACCACCGCTTTGCCGGCGTGATTCGTGACGTTTCGGCGCGGGAGTTGGCCGAAGTCGCGCGGCGGGAGCGCGACGAGCGCCTGTTCGATGTGTTCCGAGCCAGCCCGGTGGGCATGGCCATCACGCGCTTGCACGACAGGACCTTCCTCGACGTGAACGCCGAGTTCACTCGCCTCACGGGTTGGGCGCGAGAAGACATCGTTGGGAAGACCGTCGGCGAAGCCGGACTGCTCGACAGCGCAACGTCCGAGGCACTTCGAAACAAGCGCATGGCGGTGGGCACGCTGCACGGCGAGGAAGTCACCATACGCACCCGCGAGGGCACGACGTGCGCGCTTCTCCTGAGCACCGAGCTCATCACGCTCCAAGGCGAGGCGGCATCCATTACGACGTTTACCGACATCACGCGACGTCGCGAGGCCGAGGAGAGGCTTCAGCGGTTGAACAGAACCTACGCGGTACTGAGCGACATCAACCAGCTGATCGTTCGAGAGCGCGAGCCGCAGGCGTTGTTCGAGGGGGCGTGCCAGATCGCCGTTACGAAGGGTGGCTTCGCCCTTGCCTGGGTTGGCTTGCGAAGTGCCAGTGGGCGGTTGACGCTGACGGCACAGGCGGGAGCCAGCGTGGACACCGTCGAGATCCTCCAGTATCTCCTGCGTGACCCGGTGCCTGAGTGTGCCTTTACGGCTCGAGCCGTCGCCACGCGCGAGGCCGCGTCCTGCAACGACATCGAGCACGATCCGCTCGCCACGCTCTGGCGGGAGGCTGCCCTCGAGCGCGGCTACCGATCGATGATTTCTCTACCGATTGTTCTGCTTGGCAACACAATCGGAACCTTGAATCTCTACGCGACCGCGCGCGACTTCTTCGATGCCGATGAGTTGAGGCTGCTCACCGAGTTGGCGAGCGATATCGGGTTTGCCCTGGAGGGATTTGAGCGCGAACGCGAGCGACTGAAGGCCCTGGACGATCTCAGCGCTAGTCAGACGGAGCAACGAAAGAACGAAGAGCAGTTCAGGCTGTTGATTGAAAGCGCGTCCGACCTGATCGGTGTGATCAATCATGCAGGCGTGATCCGATTTGTCAGTCCGTCCGCGCAGACGTCGCTGGGCTACGAGCCTGGCGAACTCTCCGGCCAGCGCCTCTTTGAGCTGGTGCATCCAGACGATCGCTCGCTCGTGCAGGCATTTGTCGGGCGGGCCGTCGCGACGCCGGGCGTGACCGTCACCGAGGAGTTTCGGATTCGCCATCGGGAGGAGGATTGGCGCATCCTGCAATGCCGAGGACGGAGTATCCCGCATCGAGAGCCTGAGGGGTACCTGGTGCTGAATGCGCGCGACATCACGGAGAGTCGCCTCCTCGAGGAGCAGTTCCGGCAGGCACAGAAGATGGAGGCCATTGGACAACTCGCTGGAGGTGTGGCGCACGACTTCAACAACATCCTGGCCGTGGTCATGATGCAGGCGGAACTGACGTCCACCACCCCCCAGCTCCCTGACGCGGCGCGGGAAGGGATCCGGGAGATTGGCGTGGCGGCGGAGCGGGCGGCGAAGCTCACCCGCCAGCTGTTACAGGTGAGTCGCCGACAAGTCATGCAGCCACGCGTGGTGGACGCCAACGCGGTGGTCACGGCCATGACGTCGATGCTGCAGCGAGTGCTTGGCGAGGATATCCAGCTGCAACTCCACTTGCACCCGGGGCCGCTTCCCACCCGCGCTGACTCGGCGATGTTGGACCAGGCGCTGTTGAACCTGGTCATCAACGCGCGCGATGCGATGCCAGGCGGCGGACGGTTGATCGTGGCCACCGACGAGCGCACGTTGGCTTCGGGCGACATCCGGTCGATTCCCGACGCCGCGCCGGGCAACTACGTGACGATTCGCGTGACCGACACAGGACGAGGAATCGCACCCAAGGACCTGTCGCGCGTCTTCGATCCGTTCTTCACGACCAAGGAGCCCGGGAAGGGAACAGGGCTGGGCTTGGCGACCGTGTTTGGAATTGTGAAGCAACACGCTGGCGCGTTGCGCGTGGAGAGCGTAGTCGGTCGTGGATCCATGTTCGAGGTGATGCTGCCGAAAGCCGCCGGCCACGTGCCATCGAAAGAGGAGACGACCGCCGTCCTCCCGTGGGTGGGCGGCACAGAGACAGTGCTCGTCGTGGAAGACGAACCCGCCGTGCGCCTTTCCACGCGCTCCGTACTGGAACAGCAAGGGTATCGCGTGCTGGAAGCGGCCAACGGCCCCGAAGCACTCAAGCTTTGGGAACATCAAGCCGGGGAAGTCGAGCTGCTGGTGACGGACATCGTCATGCCCGGCGGGATTACGGGAAGAGACCTGGCGGCTCGGCTGCGAGAGCGGCAGCCAGGCCTTCGGGTGATCTTCAGCAGCGGTTACAGTGCCGAAACCGTTGGGGGCGACCTGCTAGCTCAGGGGACCCAACACTTCCTCCAGAAGCCGTACCCACCACAGGAACTGTTGCGTGCCGTGCGGCGGTGTCTGGATGAGCCCAGCCCGGGCTGAGAGTCAGAGAAGCGCCGGCTCGAGGCGGCGGCAGCGACTTTGGCGGCAACGCTGAGAATCGGTGTAGGGTGAGAAGGACCGCGTCCGCCTAAACCGACGGCGTGCCGTCACGAAAACCACACGGTGTGGCGGTCCGGGGACCAGTTGAGCGTTAGGCACACCGCCTGCTAAGATTGTTGCGATGCCTGGTCTCCTGACGCTTCGTGCGGGTCCCGATGCCCTGAAGGTCCTCCGCACGCGTGGGCTGGTCGCGTCGGACATCGATATACTGCCCGGCGCGCGGGAGGCGCGAAGTGGCTGGTGATCGGGGACTGGACCAGTACCTGTTCGGAGAGTTCCTCCAGACGCCGCGAGACCGCCCGCTGCACCTGATCGGATCGTCGATCGGGAGTTGGCGCATGGCCTGTCTGGCCCAGCGGGATCCACTGGCGGCATTGGCCCGCGGCCATCACGCCTACATCTACGAGCAACGCTACTCAAGGAAGCCGGCGCCAGACGAAGTGACGCGGGTACTGACGCGGGCGTTGGACCTGTTGTTAGGCGAACGGGGCGTGGATGAGATCCTGACGCATCCGTGGGCGCGTCTGCACATCATCACGGCCGCTGCCCGGGGTCTTCTGGCTTCGCGCCATCGCCTCCCGTTGACGACGGGCCTATTGTTGACGGTGGCGGGCAATCTGGTCGGGCGCCACCGCCTGTCTCGTCGCCTCGAACGCGTCATCTTCGATGCGGCTGGCGACGAATCGCCATTTCGCTCCTTGGCCGACCTGCCGACATCGCACGAGCGACTAACCCGTGACAACCTCCGTGCGGCGCTGCTGGCCTCGGGTTCGATCCCCTTGCTCATGGAGGGGGTTCGGATTCCCACCGATCCGCACCGGCTCTACTGGGATGGCGGCATCCTAGACTACCACCCCGACCTGGATTTCGGTCAAGGCGATGGGCTGGTCCTCTACCCGCACTTCTATGAGCACGTCATTCCCGGGTGGTTCGACAAGTCACTGCCTTGGCGGCGTGCCAGTGGCGAGAACTTTCGACGGGCGCTGCTGATTGCGCCGTCGGCGGCGTTTGTGCGGTCACTGCCTGGCGGCAAGATTCCCGACCGGCAGGACTTCTACGACTTCCCGAATGAGGAGCGCATGTCGCGGTGGCAGCGCGTGCTTGACGCCAGCCGTGCTCTTGGCGACGAGCTGCGTGAGTTGGTGCTGACGGGAAGGCTTGTGGACCGCGTCATTCCCTGGTGAGGGTGTCGCGGGGCGCCCGATCGCGTCGCTGCACGATTCGCGAGAGGAGCTGACGGGGCACGGTGTACGCCGGCGGCTTCCATCCGCTCCGCTCGATCGGCGACAGTCCGCCATCGGCCGGCCGGAGGGCGACGGATACGTCATCGGGAGCACGGCATCCGCGGCCGTGATCACCTTCTCCCAGTTCTGTCCGATGCCGACATCGTCGTCCAGGTGCGTGACCAGCCCAAACACGTCCGCCGTCACCGGTGCCTCGAAGGCGCGCAGTTGCTCCTTGGAGTACAGGATGAAGTCGCGGATGTTCTCGGCGTGCGGAACGTTGTTGCTGCCGGGGTACGTCATGACCGTCCGCATGCGTGCCGTGACGTCGGGAAAGCGGACGTAGTCCCACTGCAACTCGGAGAAGCCCATCTCCAGCGCCTCGCGGGCGATCGCGATGTTGTAGTCCCACACGCGGTGGTCGTATGGGTTTACCCACGCGCCGCCCTTGTTGTCGCGCCACACGCCGCCGTTCACATGTCGAATCGCGAACTCCGGCTTGCGTTCAGCAAGCATGCGATCCTTGAAGACAACGATTCGAGCGATCGGATAGATCTGGTGGGCGTGCAGTGTGTCGAGCAGCTCCGGCATCCAGTTCGTTGCCGGTCGCTTGTCGGCGCCGATCTCGCGTGCCAGCGGGATCACTGTGCCTGTATAGGCGAGATACGTGTCCGATTCCTTGACGTCGATGACGAACGCATTGATCTCGGTGGCGTCGGCGATGCGGATCAGGTCGCGCATGCGGGTCCGCGAGCCGGCGGCCCACGCATTCACGTACAGCGCGCGCACCGAGTCGGGATGCGGCACGCGGCGCGCGCGCCACGCCGGGACCAGATCCTGGCGGGCGCTGGATGCAGCTGACGAATCGGGTGGACTGGCAGCGCCTTTCTGGGCGGCGGCCCCACCGCCGCATGCGCACAAGCATACAGCCCCACCGACCACGAGGTGGCCGAGCAAACGACGTATGACCATGAATAGCGTGAGGGGAGAAGGCGAGGGCCCACGCGCGCGATACCGCGGTGCTGGCCGTTAATAGTAATGACGGCTCAACGCCGTTGCTGCCGCACGTCCGGTTCGTCGCCGGCAGCTACTTGGGGAGGGGTGCGCCTTCAATCAAGAAGGGTATCGCGGTCGCCTCGCCACCCCTCAGTGCCCACGCGTCGGCTCGCGGTACGCTGCGTGCGGACGCGAGTGCCACAACCACGTGGAAGAACGGCCAGTCAGCCAGCATGCTGCGGTCCTGCAACGAGAGGCTCGTTCCACCCGCAGGATGTGAGTGCACCAGCGCCACCACGACCTGGCCCGACGCCTCGGCCTGCTTGAACACGCGGTACTGATCGTGCGGGTCCACGATGAACTCGCGGCCTTCCCTGACATTCCGCGCGGCCACAAACGTGTGCGCCGTTGCGGCGTCCGGGCCCAGGAAGAACCCGACGCCTTCGTTAGGCCATGCGTGGCGCAGGTGTTCGACGCCGCCTTCCCAGGCGTCGTGCGAAATAGTGAAGGCCAACGGTTGGTCAGGCACGGACGAATTGCATGTGGGCAGGGTCGGGACGGAAATGCGTGTCACCCCAGTGCTGCAGGCTCGACGACTCCGCCTGGCAGACCATGCGTCCCAGATGATCGCTTCGGTACACGCGGAGCCCTGCTTCGGGGGAGAACGTGCAGATGAACTCGGCCTCGCCGTCGCCCACCACGGTCATGGCGATTGGCTCAGCGTAACTCAGGTGCCCGCGGTCTGCCTGCCAGTCTGGCTCCAAGGTGTGGGCGTTCATTCGCATCAACAGTGGTGGGACGGCACGGATCTCGTCGTACCTGGCGAGACGGCTGCGGTACGCGCGCGCCACATGTCGCGGCAACAAGCGCGGCTGGAAGCCGGCAAACGTGCAGAACAGGTGTTGACCCGACGGGCTGCGCTCGATGTTGATTGGCAGCCAGCTGTGGCCTCGGGACGTCGCCGCGGGGTCGTAGGCACGCGAAAACGTTCGCACGTGATGAACGCCATTTCGACGTTCATAGCGCAAGACCACGCCGACGTTCAGCGGTTCCACCGTCATGCCGGCATAGTGCTCGGCAACGTCCCCCGGCCGCTCGCCATACACATTGATGCCGTGCGTCTCCTCGGCGACATCGGCTTCCTTGTAGTTGGCATACAGGACGAAGCCATCGCCGGATGTAGCGTCGACATCCAGGTGCGACAGGGCGAGTCCATCGATGTCCGACAAGCCGGGCAGGAGGCTGGCCTGCAGCTCCTGCGCCGTGTCGTCCAGCCGAGCGATCCAAATGGTGGACGGTGGCATGGGCGACACGCGGTGGTCTACCGCCCGATCGTGCGCCTGCAGGGACTCGAGCACTGCGCCGGTGCGCAACAGGCCCACGTATCGGCCGCCTCGCTCCTCGAAATAGAATGCTGAGTGAAAGTTGTGGCTCTCGGGGGCCGCATCGTCGCGCGGAGGTTTCAGGCGCCAGGTGCGCTCTCGCCCTGTTGCTGCATCCAGTTCGACGAGGATCAGTGAGTCCGCATAGGGAAGCCCCCCACCTGCTCCGTGATGTAGCCGGGACTGATGGAAGTATGCTTTGGAGTGATCGAGGCTCCACGCAAAGTGCGATGATCCCGAGACGCGTGGGGCGCCTGGTTCCAACTCGACATATCGCAAGACGCGCGTCGGCTGCCAGGTCGCGATGTCGAGCTCGAGGGGTGCGCCGAACAGGAGGTTGGTTGCCCAGAGCCGTCCCGAGCCGATGTTGACGCCGTGATTCGGTTGCGTGGCGTACCCGTAGGCCGGGTCGCCGGCTCGAACGCTCATCTCGCGCGCGTCGTCCCGCAGGGGCCTGGGCAAGTTCGTGCCAAGTGGGTCGACTTCCAGCAGGGTGGCGGTGACGCGGCCGGGGTGGCCCGGCGCCAGGTCCAGTCGCAGCAGGTCGGTCTGCGAGTCATGCCAGCGAGCAAAGCGTGTGCGCTCCTTGTGCCGACGACTCATCGGCACAATCAGGGACCCCGCCAGCGTGGACGGCACCGATCCCCGAACGTACAGCTCAAACGTGCAGAGATCGGTATGGGATGGAGCCAGGAACACGGCCATGCGTCCTCCAGCCTAACGCTTCTTGGTGGCTCCCTCGGGTAAGACCTTCGGGCCACGCACCCCTTGTTTCTGCGACTTGCCGTGGAATCGCCGCATATAATACCGGCGGCCACACACCTCCAGACGGCCCTCGCCGATCATTTCCAGGTATGGGTGCGAGAGCTTGGTGGGCTCCGTCGTCAGCAGCGTCTCCACATGCCACGTTTCCTTGGCGACGCCCCCGTACAGGGGCTTGTCCATCCACTCCAAGGCGCGGGTCGGGAATTCCATGTGCATCGTCGCCGCCAGCATCAACGCCGGCGCGTTGTCCTTGAGCGACGGGATCGCCGGCATGAACTCCACGTTGTGGACGATCTTGCCCGCCGCGAACTGGCTGCGCATCGCTTCGAACCCGGAGGGAAAGAGCCCCACTTCGTGAAGCGCCGCATAGAAGATCAGGTCGCGGGGCTGATAGAAGTTCGTGACGTTGTGGAGATCGGCTTGCTGCGCTGGTCCGTACTTCCGGAGCGCCTCCACGGAGTCCATCAGGTTCCCGCCGAGCTGACGATTCACCTCATCGACGATCCCGGAGGTGTCCGTCTTGAACGTCGCCCGCGCGTGCTCGGGACCCATCAAGTGGAAGTTCGTGCCGATGCCGGCGATGTAGAGCCGACCTACGCGCGTCTGGCGGACGCCGTCGAAGATGACGACGATCTCCTTTCCGACCACGTCGCAGGCAGCGGAGCGTCCGAACAGTCCGGGGACCTGACCAAAGTCCCAGCCGGCCTGTGCCAGCTTGTTGGTGGTGCGTTCAGCTATTTCGATGCGCTTGAGAAAATCGGGGCCCTCGACCGAGAGCGGGTTCATGGCCATTCAATACTGCCACCCGCCGGCAATAGGCCTGTAGTCTCGCGTTAGCCACGACGCAAACTCGGGGTCCGATTCCAGGAGCTCGCGATGTGTGTCCTCGTATTCGCGAACGAACGACGCCAACGGGAATGACGCAGCCTGCATGACGCACCTCCCAGGTGGGGACGACGCGTCCATAATAGTCGCGACTTCGCACCGCGCCAGACGTGCGCGGCTGCAACACCTTACCGTGCCGCTCGCGCCTCAGCTCGACGGGCTCAGCTGAAAGACCGCGTCAATTGTGAAGGATCGTGCCGTGTCGGTCGGTGCGGTTGAGCCGTTCCTGATTCATGGCTGGTGAAGCGAATCGCGCCAGCGCGGCTGCAACTATTCGTTCGCGTCCGGCGTCGCGTGGTTCGCGTCCTGCGTCGCATCCGCCCCATCGTCGGATGTGGTGTCAGCTGCGTCGGCATCTGGCCGGTTCTTCCGAAGCAGGCGCTGTTCACGTTTCGCCTCCTTCTTCGCCTTCTTCTCCGCTTCCCGGCGACGCTTTTCGAAGTCGTAGTTGGGCTTTCGAGCCACGTGTGAGTCCGTTTGGGTGAGGACGAGTCGTGTGGAGCTAGCGCGCGGCCAAAACTCGTCCCTTGTCACCAGGCGGCGCACCCTCAAAATCTAGTCGCGTGCCAGCCGCCTTGTGAGCAACCAACGCCTTCGGCGACCCATTCGGGCGCGATGGGGCGCACGAACCCTCAGCGGCCAGCCCCAGTTGTTCGTTTTGACCATGGTCCCGGGAAGTTTTCGGCGGTTCGCGCTGCCTCTCGCCCTCACACACACCCACACCTGTCATGCTCCATCGCATCTTCCTACCCTCACTGTTCCTCCTGGTGGGACTGACCGCACCGGCCCGCGGACAGGAGACGCTCCTCCTGCGACAACCGTCCGTTAGCGAACGCCACATCGCGTTTGCTTACGCCAACAACATCTGGATCGTGGATCGATCGGGCGGTCTGGCGCGTCGCCTGACGTCGTTTCAGGGAGGGTCGTCCAATCCCAAGATTTCACCCGATGGGCGTCTGGTGGCCTTCACGGGCACGTATGGCGGGAATGCCGACGTCTACACCGTGCCGGTCGAGGGGGGAGAGCCAATGCGCCTAACGTGGCATCCGACTGGGGACGTGGTCACCGGTTGGACGCCGGACAGCAAGCGGGTTGTGTTCGCAAGTGGTCGGCAGACCCACGCACCGAATCCCGTGCCCCGTTTCTGGACGGTGTCGGTCACTGGCGGGGCGGAAGAAGCCATGCCACTGCCGCGGGCCTTTCAGGGCCACATCAGCCCAGACGGTGCGCGCGTGGCCTATCGCATGGCGAGTTCATGGGACGACGAACGCCGGAACTACCGCGGTGGCCAGAACAAGCCAATCTGGATCGTCGACCTCAAGTCCTTCGCATTGGACACGGTGCCGCGTCCGCTCAACTCGAAGGAGCTAGATCCCGCCTGGCTGGGCGATGATGTGTACTTCATCTCAGACCGGGACGGGGTCCAGAATCTCTATCGGTATGCCACAACCACCCGACAGGTAGCTCAGGTTACGCACTACCGGGACTTCGATGTGAAGACCATGGATGCCGGCGCGGGGGCCGTGGTGTTTGAGCAGGCGGGCCGCATTCATCTGCTGGACCCCAAGACGGGTAAGGATGCACCGGTGTCAATCACCGTGAGGGCCGACTTTCCGTGGATCATGCCCCAGTGGAAAGACGTCACCACGCGCATGACGAATCTCGCCCTGTCGCCGACCGGAAAGCGGGCGCTGGTGGAAGCGCGCGGAGAGATCTTCACCGTTCCCGCGGAAAAGGGCGACGTTCGCAATGTCACGCATTCGAGCGGCTCGGCCGAGCGCCTACCGGCTTGGTCGCCGGATGGACAATGGATCTCCTGGTTCAGCGATGCGTCTGGGGAATACAAGATGGTGATCGAGGCACAGGACGGGGTGTCCAACCCGCGTTCGATCGATTTGCCTGGGATGAGTTTCCCGTACACGGCGTCGTGGTCGCCGGACTCTCGCAAGATCCTGTTCCACGACGTCGGGTTGAAGCTGTGGGTGGTGGATGTGGCGACCGGTGCAACTCGGAAACTGGACGGTGATCACTTCATGGTGCCGGAGCGATCGTTGAACCCCGTGTGGAGTCCAGACAGCAAGTGGATCGCGTTTTCGCGCCGGCTTCCGTCGCACTTCCGCGCGATCTTTGTGACCAACGTGGAAACCGGTGACGAACACCAGCTCACCGACGGACTGGCCGACGCGACGTCGCCGGCCTGGGACGCCAACGGGAAGTACCTGTGGTTTCTCGCCAGCACCAACTTTGCGCTCCGATCGCAGTGGCTGGACATGACGAATTACGAGCGACCAAGAACCAACGCGCTCTACGTCGCCGTCCTCAAGTCGAGCGATCCGACCCCGTTCACCCCGGAAAGCGATGACGAACCAGCGACGCCTGTGTCGGGGAACACGCCGACACCGGCGGCGCCGCGCACGGCGCCTTCCGTCAGCATCGACTTCACCGGCTTTGCTCGACGCATCCTGGCCGTACCGGGCGTCGCCGATCGCGACTACGCACAGCTGCGCGCAGGCGCCTCCGGCACGGTGTTCTTCTGGGAATCCATTCCAGAGACCGGCACGAGCGAGCGCCAGGCGCAGGGTGGCGCGCTTCATCGCTACTCCCTCAAGGACCGCAAGGCCCTTCAGTTCGCGAGTGGGGTGGCGCAATACACGGTGAGCGCCGACGGGAAGAAGCTGCTTTACCGAACGGGAGGCCCCCAAGGAGGTGGCAACCTGTTCCTCGTCGATGCCACGGGAGCCACCGCGCCAGCCGCCGGATCCGGACGACTCAACGCCCCGCTCCGCATGTGGTGGGACGGCAAGGCGGAGTTCGAGCAGATCTTCGACGAGGCTCGGCGCAAGGTCCGCGACTATTTCTACGTTCCCAATCTCCATGGCAGCGATTGGCCGCGCGTCGTAACGCAGTACAAGCAGTTCCTGCCGTTCGTGGCGCACCGCGAGGACCTGAACTACCTCATGGACTGGATGGAGAGCGAAGTCGCGGTTGGGCACTCGTATGTGCGCGGGGGTGACTTCCCAGACGTTCCGAACCCTTCAGTGGGCGTGTTAGGCGCGGACTTCACCGTCAACAACGGCAGATACCAGATCACGCGCATTTACGACGCGGAGAGTTGGAACCCCGACCTGCGCGCGCCGCTTGCGGAACCCGGAATCGATGTCAAGGTCGGCGAGTATCTGATGGCCGTGAATGGGCAGGAGCTGCAGGGCACCGACAACGTGTACCGACTGCTGGATGGAACAGCCAACCGTCAGACAGTCATTACCGTGAACGGCCGCGCAAGCATGGACGGCGCACGACAAGTGACGGTCGTTCCGGTGGAAAGCGACCAGGGACTGCGAACGCGCGCGTGGGTCGAAGGGAATCGCCGACTGGTTGATTCGCTCTCAGGCGGGAAGCTGGCGTACCTGCACCTGCCCAACACGGGTCAAGGCGGATACGTCGCGTTCAACCGCTACTACTTTGCGCAGCAGGACAAGCAAGGGGCAGTGGTCGATGAGCGCTACAACGGGGGCGGATCGGCGGCAGATTACATCATCGAGTTGCTCAGTCGCGATTTCGACGGCTACTTCAACAACCCCGTCGCTGACCGCGTGCCGTTCACCAGTCCGTCAGCTGGGATCTGGGGCCCGAAGGTGATGATCATCAACGAAATGGCGGGTTCGGGCGGCGACCTGATGCCGTACATGTTCAAACGCCGCAAGATCGGTCCCCTGGTCGGCGTTCGTACCTGGGGTGGGCTGGTGGCCACGTCCGACCAAGCGCCCTTTGTCGATGGCGGTGGGCTCGTAGCGCCACGACTTGGCTTCTTCGACCGCGAAGGGAAGTGGGCGGTGGAGAACGAAGGCGTGACCGCGGACATCGAGGTGGAGAACTTTCCGAAGGACGTCATCGCCGGGCATGATCCACAGCTCGAACGCGCGGTGTCCGAGGCCCTGCGCTTGCTCAAGGAACGTCCGGTCGCGCTGAAGAAGGAGCCGGCCGGCGCTACGTGGGGGAAGCGAACGCCGTAGACTCCGGCGCCGCCGACCGAACGACCTAACGACGCGAGCCTCCGTGCTCGCGTCGTTAGTCGTTGTGGCTCTTCTCGTATCGAATCTGCTCTTGCACCCGTTCGTGGCCAGCCGCCTTGTCGCGCTTGCGGGCGGCATCCATGGCCAGTGCCTGCGTCGTCTCGGACTTCACGCGGGGGAGGGAGATCAAGCGCTCCAGCTCCGTACTCGCGCACGCCGGACACGCGGGCACCTGCGCGCCGCGCACGAGGGTCTCAAACGAATGGCCGCATGACTGACAGGTGAATTCGAAGATAGGCATGCTCGCGCGATCGCTCCGGCGATTGGGTCCTGCCTCGAACATAACGCCGCGAGCGAGTCGCGAGGAATCCTGCGTCTGTCCTTGCTTGTGACGTCCGCGGACACGCGCCACATTGGCGACACACCACGTGCCCCGGTTTGCTCGCCGGCGCGCGTTCGCAACCTCGTCCGACTTGGGGTGACTCCGTGTTGACCCGCTTCTTCCGCTCCCTTTCCGTTTTGCCGCTCGTGGCCGCCGTCGTGCCGGTATGGGCACAAACGCCGAACCCCGCGGCGGACATGCGCTGGCGTCAGATCGGGCCCACACGGGCTGGACGTGCGCGAGCCGTCACCGGCGTGGCCAACCAGCCTAACGTCGCCTATATCGGGTTCGACAACGGAGGGTTGTGGCGGTCCAGCGACTACGGCGCGAACTGGGTGCCCCTCTTCGATCGCGAAACGACGGGTTCCATCGGCGCTGTCGCGGTGGCGCCGAGCGATCCACGCATCATCTACGTCGGGTCTGGGGCCGGGATCATTCGTCCCGACCTCGCCACCGGCGACGGCGTCTACAAGTCCACCGATGCGGGGGCGACGTGGGCGAACCTGGGACTGCATGACACCCAGATGATTGCCGCCGTGGATGTGGACCCGCGTGACCCGAACCGCGTGTTTGTGGCCGCGTTAGGCCATCCCTACGGCCCGAACAGCGAACGCGGGGTCTTTCGTTCAACAGACGGTGGGCGCTCGTTCCAGAAAGTGCTCTACAAGGACGAATACACCAGTGCGAACGACGTTCGCATCGACCCGGCCGATCCGAACGTGGTCTACGCCACGCTGTGGCAACAGCAGCAAGCGTTCTGGGAAGGCGGCGGGTTCGGCGGGGGCGGGAACGGCATCTTCAAGTCGACCGATGGGGGAACGACGTGGAAGCAGCTGACGGATGGGCTGCCATCGGTGCTGCAGGCGAACCTGGCCATCGCGCCGAGCAACCCCCGGATCGTGTATGCCATGGTGGCGCCGGCGCTGGCGTCGGGTGCATCGGGACCCGTCAGCTTCTACAAGTCCGACGATGCGGGCGAGCACTGGTACCTGGCCGTGAAGGGGCCCGACGGCTCAGGTACACGCGGGGCCGATCCACGACCCTTGGTTCGCATTGGCGGAGGCGACTTGCCCACGATCGTCGTCGACCCGAAGCACGATCAGGTGGTGTACAGTGCGTCGACCGTCATGTGGCGCACAGAGGATGGCGGGCAAACGTGGTCAGCGGTGCGCGGCGCGCCGGGTGGCGACGACTACCAGAAGATCTGGATCAACCCGAACAACCCGGACATCATCGTCGCCGTCGCCGATCAGGGTGGAGTGGTATCCGCCAACCGCGGCGTCTCGTGGAGCAACTGGTACAATCAGCCGACCGCCGCGATGTATCACGTGTCCACAGACAATGCCTTCCCGTATCGTGTATGCAGCGGACAACAGGACTCCGGTTCTGCATGCGTGGATAGCCGGTCGATGGATGGCCAAATCACCTTTCACGATTGGCACCCGGTGAACATCCAGGAGTATGGCATCGCCGCGCCCGATCCCAAGGACCCCGATCTGGTGTTCGGCAGCCAGCGGAGCGGCGTGTCACTCTACAACCGCAAGACCGGGCAAACGACGTACGTAGGCCCCGACCTGTCGCTCAAGGGCCCGGACGGATCCAGCTACAACCGCAACGTGCGCACGATGCCGATCCAGTGGTCGCCCCTGGACCGACGCGTCCTCTACTACGTCTCCAACGCGGTGTGGAAGACATCCGACAACGCCCGGACATGGACGCGGATCTCACCGGATCTCGCACGCCAGTCATGGGAGCCGCCGGCCAGTGCCGGCCGGTATGCCAGCAGCGTCAAGCCATCGCCGTTAGGCGCCATCACCGCATTCTCTGCGTCGCCCCGGGACATGAACGTGTTGTGGGCTGGAACGGACGATGGGTTCATCCAGGTGACCGTGAATGGGGGCATGACGTGGACGAACGTGACCCCGCCCGCGATCAAGCCCTGGACGCGCATTTTCAACATCGAAGCCGGCCACTTCGATGCCAAGACCGCGTACGCGGCGGCCAACACGATGCGGATCGATGACATGAACCCGCATTTCTGGCGCACGCACGATGGCGGCAAGACGTGGACCGAGATTCACACCGGGATCGCGCCGGGAGCCGTTGCCAACTCCATCCGTGAAGATCCGCGGCGACCAGGCCTGTTGTACGGTGCCACGGACACGCAGGTGTGGGTCTCGTTCGACGACGGCGATCACTGGCAGTCCCTACGGAACAACATGCCGGCGATTTCCGTCCGCGACCTGCAGCTCAAGGACGACAGCACCTGCCTGTGTGCCGATCTCATCGCCGGCACACACGGTCGCGGCTTCTGGGTTTTGGATAACGTGACGCCGCTCCGGCAGGCCGGTGCCGTGGCGGAAGCACGCGTACCGTACCTGCTGAAGCCGGCCACCGCGGTACGGGTGCGTCACGCGACCAACGACCCCACGCCGTGGCCCCCCGAACTCCCGGCCGGTGAGAACCCAATGCCCGGCGCGATCATTGATTACTACCTCCCGTCAGATGCATCGGGCACGGTGGCATTGGAAATCCTGGATGCGAAGGGCCGCGTCGTCCGTCGCTATCGAAGCGACGATCCCATGGTGAGCCCAGACCCGGCGGTCGACATGGCCGGATACGACAAGGTGTGCCAACAGCACCCGACGGCCACATACTGCGGCCTCCCGCTCTATTGGCCGGCTCCTCAGCTGCAACTCTCCACCAAGGTCGGGATGCATCGGTTTAGCTGGGAGATGCGCTACGATCCATTGCCGATCGAGGACGTCAACGACAACGGCGACGAGGAAGCGACGGGGGCCGTGCCACATCGGACGTACCCGACGATCAACGCCCCCTGGGCTCCACCCGGAGCGTACACGGTGCGTCTGACGGTCGACGGCCAGGCCTACACCCAGCCGCTCACGGTCCGCCTGGACCCACGCGTGAAGACACCGGCTGCCGACCTGTTGCAGCTGGCACACCTGTCCCAGGAGATGTACGACGGCGCGCATACGGCCCACGAGGCCTACTCGCAGGCGCGAGCGCTCGCCGCGCAGCTCGAACGACTCGGCGGTGCGGATGCCGACGCCTTCCGCGCGCAGGTCGACTCGCTGGCTCCAGCGCCGACGCGGGGCGGCGGTCGGGCCGCCGCCTTCCGGCGGCGCTTTGGCCCGCAGGGCCCACCCACACTGGAGAGCGTCAGTCAGTCTCTCATGAGTGCGGCCATGGCCATGCAGGGGGCTGACGTGGCGCCGACCGCGATGCAGGCGGCCGCGTGCACGCGAGCGCGTGGTCAATTCAGCGCGGCCATGGCACGGTGGAACGCACTGCGTACGAGCGGGTTGGCGGCCTTGAATGCCAAGCGCCGCGCGGCGGGGCAGCCGGTGATCACCATCCCATCGTGACCGGTTGATCGCGTGTTGAGGTCGCGAGACCGTCACCCTCCATGCTCGGAGGGTGACCCCGAGAATGCACCTGAACGGCCGCGCGCAAAACGGGCGAAACTTAGCGCGCTGTCGTTATGCGATGGGCTCCGTTCGCTGGCTCGCGCGGACGCATCGTCACGCGTACGTAGCGCGTGAGCGGTAGGTACTGTGCACAGGCCTGTCGAATGCCAGCCGTCGACAGTCGGTCGAGCAATGCACGGTGGGCCGAGGGGGACTCCATGGCCCAGCCGAGCGCCGCTCGCCATTCGAGCTCGTTGGCCCAGGACGCGTTGGACTCTGCCTCGGATTCCGCGTCACGGACCGCGGCAGCGCGGACCTTGCTGAGTTCGGTGCCCGTTGGACCGTGCGTGCACACGCGCTCGATGGTACCTAACGCGTCCAGCGTAAGTGAGTCCACGCGTTCCGGAGCGGCCTCGAAGTCCACGCTCACCGAGAACGAGGCTGGCGAGGTGGGACGGAGCACAAGGTCCACCGACACCCCATAGGTACCGCCAGAGCGTTCGCGCAGGCGATCCTCCAGCTCGAGCTGCAGCACGTCCCGTAGTGCCCGCAAGGTCACTTCGCGTTCCGGCGTCAGCTCCAACATCCCTTCGAATCGGAGCTGTGTACGGGACTTGGGCAGCGTCCCGCGCTCGAAGGAGCGCTCGAGCGGCAAGGGTGGTGGCGAGGATGTGCGCACCGGCGATACCTCGCGATCGCCGGCGGGAAGGGAGGCAAAGTACCGCTCGATGAGGGGTCGCACCCCTTCCAGGCTGAAGTCACCGACCAGCACGACCGTGAAATTCGAGGCATTGGCCATGCGCGCGCGCCAGAACGCTAGCGCCCGCGACAGGGAGACCTGTTGAACAAACGCGAGACTGCGAGTGAGCGCCATCGGGTCATGGCGTTGCATGGTCGTGGCGATCGAGTCCTCCAGGGCAGCGCTTGGATCCGCCGCACGACTCGCGGCCACGGCCAGGGAGCGCTGTTGGTATCGGCGAAATCCCGCGGTATCCACGCGAGGCGCCACGAAATACAGGTGCGCCAGCTGGAACAGCAGTTCCATCTCGCCCGACTCCGCACTCCCCGACAGCTGCACCCCGTAGTCCGTCACGGTCGGCCCAAGACTCACCGTGGTGGTGCCAACCAGGCGCCAGAGATCCGAGCCGGCAAGCGGTCCGACGCCTGTCGCTTCAAGGACCTGGTCAGAAAGAAAGGCACTCGGATATGACGCTGCATCGGCCAGCGCCGCACCACCGGGACTCGTTATGCGCAGCATGACGTCGTTGTCAGAGAACCGCGTCGGCTTGAGGAGCACGCGCATGCCGTTCCCCAACGTCCAGTCGAACACATCGGCCTCGCGGTTGTAGCGCTCGGAAGCCACGCGACCGGCGGCAGGGGGCTCGCTGATCAAGGCCGGGAGCGTGAGCGAGTCGCGTTGCATCTCCGTGACGCCGGCCGCCGCCTCCCTCGCGACGTCGATGATCCCAACCGGTGAGATTCCGCTGGTCGCGATGGCCGTGGGTTTTGTCGTGACGACGATCGCCGCTCCTCGATCGACGTCGAGCGCCGAAGCGAACGACCCGATATCCGACGGCCCGATCTGTGGCATCAACGCGTTCGCCAAGGTCAAGTCGCCCTCGCGGCCGACGATCGGTTGGCCCGACAGAAAGTGCCACACCATGGCGTCGGCGAGGTCGATCGACGTATCGAGGTACGCTTCGGCGCGTCGTCGATCCGCCAGCAGTTTCGCCTTCGTGCGCTCGAGTTCGGCCTTGGTCACACCAAATCGGGAAAGGCGCGCGACCTCCTCCGTGAGCACGCGCAGGGCATCGGGGATCGAAGCGGCCAGCGCCGATCCCGCCACGACAAACGCTTCCGTCGGTCGCGCCACGGATTGAAGGGACACGCCGGCATTCAGCAGTGGAGAATCGGACGCCCCCGCCGCCGCTTCCAGTCGGTCATTCAGGATGGCCATCCCGAGTGTTTCGATGAGCCCCGTGCGGTACGCTCCAACATCGTTAGGCCTGACGGCGCGCCTTGGAAACCACAGGGCCACGCGCGTTCCGGTTGCTTCCTCGTCCGTCAGGATGGCGGCGCGTGGCGCCTTCGGATGGCTGATGGCGATGCCCGGCCGTGCCTGCGGCGCGTCACTGCGTGGGATTCGGCCGAAGTGCCGCTTGATCAGTTTTTCCACGTCGCTCGGCTTGAAGTCGCCGACGGCGATCACCGCCATCAACTCTGGCCGGTACCATCGATCGTAAAAGCGCCTCATCGCCGCGACGTCGAATCGGCGGAGCGTCGCCGTGTCGCCGATCGGGAAACGGGCGGCGTACCGCGATCCATTGAAGAGCAGTGTGTCGAGCGCCCGGCTGAAGCGACGTCGCGCAATCGTCCCCTGACGCCACTCCTCGAACACCACACCGGCCTCGCGGCGTGCTGCCGCGCTGTCGAACGTCACGTCGTGGGCCCAATCGGCGAGCATGGCCACGGCCGAGTCGACCGCATTCTCGCTGGTACTGTCCGTCGGGATCGTTAGGCGGTAGATGGTCTCGTCGAATCCCGTCGAGGCATTCACGTCGTCGCCGTTTCGCATCCCGATGGACTGCAGGTAGTCAACCACCCGCGAGCCCGGAAAGTGACGCGTACCGCGGAATGCCATGTGCTCCACCGCGTGCGCCAGCCCCTGCTGGTCGTCGTCTTCCAAAACCGAACCGGCATTCACGACCAGTCGAAACTCCGCGCGGCGCTCGGGTCCCTCGTTGGCGCGGATGTAGTACTGCAACCCATTTGCCAGCGTGTCGATGCGCACATCCGGGTCAATGGCGATCGGGGCGCTCAGGTCGGTATCGACGCGCAGTGGCTGGGAGCGCCTATACGAGTACGTGAAAAGCGCGACAATGAGCAACGCCGTCGTGACGGCGCCGATTGCACTGCCAGGTATACGCTCGCGCAGGACTCGCAGGTGGTCGGACAGGGGCTTCAACGGCTGGTCGAGTGAGTCGAAGTGTCGCAGGGGGCGTCGTCAGGTCCACAAGGACTTGCCAAGCACCGCAGTAAGTTGAGCGCGGGTCCACGCCGGTGGTACTATCGACGATTGTGCGCCCGTAAACGCACAGCTGCTGTGTGACATCTGATTCAGAGCCTGTCCCCGACTTCCACTCCAGCTATCCGTGCTTCGAACGCTTTTCCGAAGGGATCGTGGCCTTGTTGCAGCCGTGATGTTGATCACGGCCGTTGGATCGGCAGCCCTGGTACACGCGTTCGCCCTGATGTCGGCGACGCTGTGGCGGTCGCCTCCCTTTCCCGAGGCGGCCCACATGGTCGTGGTGTACACGACACACACGCCGAACGGGGGTGGTCTCCAACGCTCTCGCTGGTCCTACCCGCGGATCCAGCTCCTCCGTTCACGGGTGCGCGGCCTGGTGGACGTGGCGAACTACACGGCGACCGAACTCACCCTCACTGGGGGGGTCGCTGCGGAGCCGGCGCAAGGCGAATTCATCTCTCCGTCGTACTTTTCCGCGTTGGGGATTTCGCCCATGCGAGGTCGGGGCTTCGCGCCTGACGAGGATGACGTGGCTGGAGCGCATCCGATTGTCGTTTTGGGGCACGACTTGTGGCGCCGCCGTTATGCGGCCGATTCTGGAATCCTCGGACGTACCATTGGAGTGAATGGCGCCCAAATCACCGTGGTCGGGGTGATGCCGGCCGGCTTCCGTGGCCTAACGGACCGGGCTCAGCTGTGGCTGCCTACGTCCATGGCCCCCGTCCTCACATACCCGGACTATCTGGTCACAGACCAGAGCTTCATCAGTGTTGTGGCGCGCCTTCGCGACTCGACGCAGCTGGAAGGCGCCCGCACGGAACTGGCTACCTTGGGAGCGCAGATCTACGCGGCCCTGCCTGATTCGGAACAGATCCCCCTGGACCGCCCGAGTGCCACGGCATTGTCGCTTAACGAAGCTCGTGCGCACCCAATCGTCCGTCGCGCGGTGTCCACGTTCTTTGCAGCCGTGGTGCTGCTGTTCCTACTGGCAGCCGTGAATGTTTCGAGTTTGCTGCTCGCCCGCGCGGAGTCGCGGCGTCGCGAGGCCGCTGTCCGACTCGCGTTGGGCAGTTCAGTGCGACGGACGGCGGGACTGTACCTGGCGCATGACGCACTACCGGTGGCGCTCGGCGTATTGCTCGGTACCGCGATCGCGGCCCCGACGGTCGGCTTGTTAGGCGCGCCGTCTGACGTCTGGGGGCCTGCCAATTTCTACGGAAGCCTCGGCGCGTTCTCCGTCCCGGCGTTCGACGGCTCCATGCGGGTGTTTGGGGTTGGGCTGGCGGCGGTGACGTCCGTCCTCGTTGCGCTGGCGCCCGTGGCGCACACGTTGCGCGGCGAGGTGCAGGAGTCACTGCGTGAAGGCGGGCGAGCCGTGTCGGCGTCTATGGGATCCGTGCGACGTCCGCGGACGCGCGGTGTGATCGTTGCGGCTGAAGCGGCATTGGCCGTCGTGTTGCTGGTTGCCGGCGGGCTCATGATTGAGTCCTTCCGACGTATGCGCGCGACGGATCTGGGTATCGACCCCGATCACGTCCTCACCTTTTCGATCAGTCCATCCGAAGCGCGAATCGGGGTGTCGGGAGCGCCCGCCTACATCTCCCGCATGCTGGCCGCGATCACGGCGATTCCCGGGGTCACCTCCGCGTCGGTGGACGGTGGCGCTCCGCTGGCGGGAACGGCGCGCAGCACGCTGGAGATCGTCGGACGGCCGCCAGTCGACGCGAACTTGGCACCGCCAGTGCTTCGTCACTACGTGGGGCCCGACCACTTTCGGACGCTGGGTATCCCACTCATTCGCGGCCGAGGATTCGCGGCCAACGACGTCGCCGGGCAGCCACGCGTTACGGTCATCAGCGAGACCGCGGCACGACGCTTCTGGCCGAACGCCGACCCAATCGGCCAACGCGTCTGGTTCAACGGCGGAAGCACCTTCGATCGCCCCGACTCCAGCGCCGAGATCGTGGGCATCGTAGGCGACGTGATGTACGAGCCGTTGGATACCGATCCCAATCGCGCGTCGTTCTACACGCCGTACGCGCAGTTCACGTATGCGTGGCGCATCTACTTTGTGCGGACCGCCGGCGATCCTACAAGCATCATTCCCGCCCTTCGCCGCGCCGTGCACGGGGTGGACCCGGACGCCGCGCCGGATGACGTGCGAACGCTCAACGCGCTAATCGGCGCGTCATGGAGTCGCCAGCGTTTCGACGCCTGGTTCTTCGGAGGGTTTGCCGGTCTGGCCCTGGCGCTGGCCGTCAGCGGCATCTACGCTGTTGTGGCGCACGCTGTGAAGGAGCGGACACGCGAGATCGGGATCCGCCTTGCGTTAGGCTCGTCGTCCAGGCAAGTGATGCAGCTGGTGATGCGACAGGGCATGGCATTTCCGCTTCTGGGCCTCGCGGTTGGTGTGATCCTGGCGCGCGCCGTCAGTGGCATCCTCCGTGCGTCGCTGTACGGGGTGGTGCCCGGCGATCCACTCGTCACCGTCGCGTCGATCGCCCTACTGGTCGCTGCGGCGCTTTGCGCCTGCCTCGTTCCGGCGCGCAGCGCTACACGGGTCGATCCCGCGGTCGCGTTGCGGGTCGAATAGGCGCTCGATCGATCGCAACTCCGTGGACGCCGACGGCGGGCGATCATCCGCGCGCGCCATTGAGTCCGCGTCAATCCATCCCGGCCGCGCTGATCATGGCGATCCATCCCACTTGCACAGAGGGATACGCGGCGCCGGTCGCTGGCATGGTGTACTTTCCCGGGAGGCGGATGCGGTGCGTCCCCCCTTGAAAGTTTGGGTTGTCCGCGCATCACTTGAGTTGCGACTATTTGGAGAGGCCTATGAAAAAGAAAGGTGCCCGTGATATCCCCGACTTTTCTCGCAAACCGCGTGGTCTCCCCGGCAAGGTGGACCCGGGCAAGACCGTCAACCAACCCAAGCCCCGCGAACCGGTGGTGAAGCAGGTGACGACGGCGAACAAGGGCGGACAGCGCGGTCGCTAGACGCCGGGATCGTACGTAGGGGAGCCGCGCGGAACGGCGCGGTTGCAGCCGGGTAGGTCTTCGGAACTCCCCACACATGGAGGCCCGATGACCACATGCTCGCGCCGTCCACTCCGCGCCCGCCTCAATGGCGGGCGCGCTCTTTTGGCCATGATCGTCTTGCCCTCGCTCGTGCCAGCGGGGGTGCATGGTCAGCAAGCCGCCTTGCGACCCGGGCAACGTCCCGGCCCCCGTTTTGTCGTCTCCACCCTGCGGAGCGACACGTCTGCGTTAGGCTTCGAGATGGCGGAGGCACTCCGGTCCCGGCTTGCCAACGACTTCGACATCCGCGCCCTCATGGTGGTGCCGGAGTCGGCGATCACCAAGGCGCTTGCCGACGCGGGGTTTGGACCGCATCAGGCGCTCCCTACCAGCTACAACCGCCAGCTGGCCCAACAGTTCCAGGCCGAAGAGTTCCTGGACGGCACTATTGTTCGAACGGCGGATGGCGGTTACCACGTGCAGGTCGACTGGGGGTTGGCCCGCCGCGACGACATGTTGCAGCCGCTGCCATCGATCGATGGTCGCCGGTTGAGCGACGTGGCGAAGGCGATCTCGCTGGAGGTGCAGCGGGCGCGCAAGCAAGTTGAAGCTGTAAGGGGTTGCATGGATGCGTCGCGGCTCCGCAACTACGACGCGGCGCTCGTGGCCGCACGCAAGGCCATCGCGATCTACCCGCGTTCCTCACTGGCGCGAGTCTGCATCGCAAACGTGTATGCGGAACGGCACGTGGCGCCGGACTCCATGCTGCAAGTGACGGAGGAGATCCTGGCGATCGATCCCTCCAACCGTCGCGCCCTCGCGTTCGCCGCAGATGCTTATCGCGCCGTCGGAAACGCCGCCGCTGCGATGAATACGCTCGTTGCGCTGGCCGAGCTGGATCCGGCCGATGTCGCGACGACCGCGCGTGTCGCGCGTACCCTCGCCGAGGCCGGCCACTTTGATCGGGCCATGCAACTCGTCGAGCGATCGATTCAAGTGAACGCAGGAAACAGCGAGCTGCTTGGACTTCAATGGCGCCTTGCCCTTGCCCTCAAGCAGTGGAGGGTGGCCACTACCGTCGCGCAGGAACTCATGGCCATCGACACGACGGCGGCCGACCAGGAGTTCTACCGACGAACGGCGGCGGCCTTTGTTGAGGATAGCCAGCTCACGAGGGCCGCTGAATTCCTCGAGGGTAGCATCACCCGGTTTCCCGAGGCAGACGATCTGGCCGTGCTGCAGGTGCAACTGTTCAGACGGGCCGGTCAATTGCAGGGCGCCCTCGACGCTGCGAACCGCGTCGTCGCCCGACGGCCCGCGGCGCCAAACATCTGGGTGCAGCGGGCGCGAACGCAGGTGGAGTTGAAGGCCCCTGACGACAGCATCGTGACCTCACTGAGCAAGGCGGTCGAGCACGGCGAGGACAAGGTGGTCGTGGCGGGATACGCCGCCACGCTGGGGCAGGGCGCGTCACGAGCGGCGCAGACCTCCCGGAGCCTGAACGATCTTCGCTTGGCGGTACGCTACTTCAGGCTGGCGGAGTCGATCGCGCCGCGGGATACCACCGCTTTCCTGCTCGGCGCCGCCCATGTGTCCCTCGGGCAGCAGCTTTACACGGAGGCGCGCGAACGGAAGGACTGCGTCCAGGCGCGAGAGATGCAGGCATCCCTCACTGACGCAGAAGTGAACCTCACGAAGGGAGGGCGTGCGTTCCCCGATCTGGCGGCGAAGCTGTTGGCGCGCGTGGCGGAGGTCATCCCGTTTGCGGCGCAACTCGAGCGCGCCGTCTGCAAGGAGTAGTCAAGCGCTCGGTACCGAACTGAGATGATGCGGCCAGATCCGTGTCCTGGCAGCAGGCAGGCGGAAGCGAAATGGCGGACGCGAGAGAGGCCCGATCCAACGAGTGGATCGGGCCTTTCTTCCAATGACCGCTGGTTGTTAGCGCTTCTTGCTGCGCCGACGAGCGACCGCCACGCCAGCTGCAACTGCGGCAACCGTCGCGACGCCGGCCGCAGCGGCCGCAATCCGCTTCTTCTTTCGCGCGGCCTCAACGCCGGTCACACGATCTACCAACTTTACCGCTGCACTCTTGGCTTGCGAACCAGCCTTCTTTGCAGCCTTCACGGCCTTCGTTGCACTCTTCACGGCCTGTCGGGCCGACTTTTCCATACCAGCCATGTGTCCCCCCTTCAGAAGTTCGTTGAGTCGACTACCCAGTAGCGATTCGGTCGTTCCGCGCCACAACAAGGACGAAGTGCCATGTGCGCCGCTCCCAACCCAAGCTCTACTCGGCGCGAGATGCGCGCATTCCGACATTTCACGCTCCAGCATCGGGGATGGCCCGACCGCCAGATCTTCTTCAACGGAACGCGCACGAAGAGCGTTGGCGCCTGGCCGAGGGATCCGGCACGCACTTCTGCGACCGAAGGGGCGTGGTCATCTGTACAGCCAACGGCGCCCGAGATACCCTTACCGACTTCCAACGACCGCTCCACCGGACCCCATCGCCCGGAGTCTCCATGTCTCGCTTTTTTGCGCCCCTCGCCGCGACGATCCTCGCGACCTCATCGGTATTGGCCCAGATGCCTGGCGAGCGCGCGAGCTCTTCAGACGCAACGCCTTTGGGGCTGAGCGCCAAGGACCCACTGGTCGAGTTTGAGCTGATGACGTGGCCAGAGGTCAAGCAGGCGTTGGCCGACGGCAAGACGACGGCTCTGTTCTACACTGGCGGCACGGAGCAGCGAGGGCCGCAGAACGCCAACGGCGGGCATAACCTGATGGCCAAGGCCACGGTAAAGGCCATTGCCTTGAAGCTTGGCAACGCGATTGCCATGCCGGTGCTCCCGTATACGCCCAACAACGCCAGCGCGGAGCTGCCGGGCACGATCGGAATCACGAATGAGATCTTGGCGGCGATCCTGGAGCGCGTCAGCGAGCAGGCGATCACTACGGGCTTCAAGAACGTGATCCTCATGGGTGATCACGGGGGCGGCCAGCCGGACGTGTATCGTCAGGTGGCGGAGAAGTTGGACGCCAAGTATGCGCCGCAGGGCGTGCGCGTGTTCTACTGCGATGAGGTGTATGCGAAAGCCCAGAACGACTTCAACAAATGGCTCGTAGACAATGGCTATCCCGCCAGCTCGCACGCCGGCATCGCCGATACGTCCGAGATGTGGTACTTGGGTGGCGAACTGTGGGTGCGCACCGATCTCGTGAAGTCGGCGCTCGGCGACCCCATGCCCGTTCCAGGGCAAGCGCGTGACCCCAACGCGACTCGGATCAACAACGGGATCCAAGGTGACGGTCGTCGCTCATCACCGGAATTGGGCAAGATGCAGTACGACATCAAGGTGGACTACGCCGTCAAACAGATCACGGCGTTACTGAACGGGCAAAAGAGCGGGCAGCCCGAGTAAGCGCGCCGTCCGATCCCCTTTTTGATTGGGGAAGCCAGCGAGGGCCATCCTGGCCCTCGCTTTGGCTTTTCGGAGGGAGAGAGTGAGCGCTGGTGGTCGCGAATCCCTCGCAGCCGTCGGCACTGCGCAGCCGGTCGCTCAACGCGAAGCCGCGCGGTGAACGGTCCGCCATCGGTCGTTGTGACCGAGTGTCCTATGAATGGCGCGGCGGAGACACCAATCTACGATCATGCGACCGGTACCAGCGTGAACGCGTCAGCGACTTCGGTTCCAACCCTTCGAGATGAGCTGGCCGCTCTACACGGACGGGCGTTCGCCTGGTCGATGCGGTGCTGCAAGGATGATCGAACGGAAGCCGAGGATGTGTTGCATCAGGTGTACGTGTTGGTGCTGGAAGGACGGGCGAAGTTCGCTGGCCGCTCGTCGTTCAAGACGTGGCTGTTCGGTGTGATCCAGCAGGTGGCGCGTTCCCAGACACGGTTGGCGTGGTTGCGTGTGGCGCGGCTGGAGCGATGGTGGAGGGATCGTCCGGAGGACTCGGCTCTGGACGAGGGGGAGGGGGACGAACAACTCGTGCACCTCCGCAGTGCGTTAGGCAAGCTTTCGCGACGGCAGCAGGATATCCTGCACCTCGTGTTCTATCAGGAAATGACCATTCAGGAGGCGGCGGATGTGCTGGACATGCCGGTGGGGACGGCGCGCACCCATTACGAGCGGGGCAAGGCACGCCTGCGGCAACTGCTCCAGCAGTCGGTTGAAACATGAGCGCACATGACCAACCAGATCGCGAGTTGTCGCGACGCTTCCAGGCACAACGCGTCCATGATGAGGCGCATATCCCTCCATTTTCGCGGGTGGCGGCGGGTACGGAACGGCGACCGACACGCCGTTTGTGGTGGCCGGTGTTCGCCACTGCCGCCGCCGCGGTGTTGTTGGTCGGCGTATGGCGCAGCCGACCGTCGGAGAGCGTAGCGCCCTATGTGATCAACGTGGGCGAGATGCGCGGCCCCACCGATTTCCTGCTGGATATGGCAACGACCGGCACGCGCGCAGGTGAGATGCCGGTGATCGGCGATGTGAACTGGTACCCGCTTCCTCAGGGCACCTCAAGCGGCGCAAGGCCGCATACAAGGAGAAACGAACTGTGAAGTACCTTTGTCTTGCCCTCATCTCGCTGCTGGCGACGTCACCCACGCGAGCGCAGGGACCGAAACCGGACGATGCGTTTGCCCGTGCCATGTTTGACCCACAACTCGTGCTCAAGAGCGCCCAGGCCATTGGGCTATCGAGTACGCAACGCAAGGCCATCATGGACGAACTGAAGGCCGCTCAAGTGGCGCTGGCTCCCCTGCAGATCGACATGACGGACCCCGCGTTGGAGCTGCAAGAATTGATCGAGCAGTCCAAGGTGGACGAAGCCAAGGCTGTCGCCAAGACGTCCGACGTCTTACGCATCGAGAACGAAGTCAAGAAGCGTCAACTCATCCTGCTGATCCGGATCAAGAACGTGCTGACCCCAGAGCAGCAGTCCAAGCTGCGTGTCATTCGCGATGGCAAGGACAGCGGCGACGGACCGGCCGAAACCCCGTCGGGCGTTCCAGGCCTCTGATCCATAGGAGCACATACCATGATCTCATCCCGATCCAGTGCGCGTCTTGCCCGGTTGGCGCTGACCGTAGCGTTGGCCGCGTGCTCGAGCTCATCCGAGCCGACGCAGGCACGGCGATTCAACACGTCAAAGGTCGAGTCGGGCGTGGCCACGGTGAACCGGGTGGCGGCCACACCAGTACTGAACAGCGTATTGGCGATGAGCCAGTTTGCGGGTGCCTCCGGCCGGGTCTCACCAGGACCGACTACGCTGATTGGGGCTGACGGTACAATCCGTCAAGCCATAGAACGCATCGCCACGGCAACCCTGACACCTGGCACGGCGTTCCTGCCGCTCATGCACCACGACGTCCTCGGCAAGACGTTCGTGTACAATCCGGTGACCGAGCGATACGAGGTCGATCCCACGCGCACTGGGGCACCCGCCAATGGCGTGCGCTTCATCATTTACGAGACGGACGCCAGCAAGCACCCGATCGTCGCTCGGCCCATCGGGTACGCGGACCTGACCGACGAACAGCGCGCCTCCCCATCCGCTGTTGGGTTGAAGTTGGTCGTAGTAGCTGACGGTGTGACGCGCCTTAGCTACTCACTCAGCGTCACCGGGTCACTCAGCGACCCAGTATTCGGCGTCAACGGATACCTGAGCGATGGCAAGGACCGCGTGGACTTCACCATCACGGCGAGTCCGCGCTTCTTCGGAAGCACGGCGCCTGCCACCGTCGACGCCACGCTCAGCGTGCCAGGGACGCAGTTCGCCGTCACGGCCCACGCGGTTGCCGTCCCGGGCGCCCCACGAGGCGACGGTTCGATCGACATGACCCTCACCTCAGCCACAGACCGGATCGTGGTTGCGTCGACCGTTGCTGCGGGTGCGCTCGACGCTTCATTCACCGTGAACGGGCAACTCTTCGCGACAGCGACCGGTGATCCGTTGGCGCCCGTGATACGCGGGAAGGACGGTCAGGAACTTTCGGCCGACGAGATGCGTGCGCTGGCGGCCGTGGTGGACTTGGCCGGCCACATCTTCACCATGATCTCCAACTTGCTGCAACCCGTTGGCGCGCTGCTGCTCTTCGCCTTTGGCGTATCGACCTGAGTCGGATCGATCAAAGAAGGGCGTCGCCACCGCGTCGGCGGGGCGGCGCCCTTTCGCATGGTGGCAACGACGAGCGATGATTCTCGTTCATCGCTCGAGAACGAGACATATGCAGACCTTCGTGCAGGACCTGCTGCGTGACAAGCACGCTTTTGTCGCTGGTGGAACGAGTGGCATCAACCTCGCGATCGCCCACGAGTTGGCAGCATTTGGCGCCAAGGTTTCGGTGTTCAGTCGCAACGCCGAGCGCGTCCAGCGTGCCGTGGAGCAGTTGTCGGGGAACGGCCGTCAGGTTAACGGATACTCGGGCGACGTGCGCGAGTTTGCGAGTATCGAGCGGGCGCTACAGGCGTCACATGACGTGTTTGGCCCACTCGACATCGTGGTCTCCGGCGCTGCCGGCAATTTCATTGCGCCCGCCGCGCGCCTTTCTGCAAACGGCTTTCGCACGGTCGTGGACATTGACCTCATGGGCACCTTCAACGTGCTCCGCGCCGCGTATGCGTTGCTACGCCGACCAGGTGCATCGATCATAAATATTTCGGCGCCGCAGTCGACGGAGGCGTACTGGGGTCAAGCACATGTGAGCGCAGCCAAGGCGGGAGTGGACATGCTCACGCGATCGCTGGCCGTGGAGTGGGGGCCGGAAGGCATCCGCGTGAACGCCATTGTGCCGGGCCCGATCGCCGGCACAGAGGGGATGGAGCGGCTGGCCCCCAGCGACGAGATTCGGGCCGCATGGCTCAAGGCGAATCCCCTTCGCCGCTTTGGTTCGGGACGGGACATCGCCAATGCGGCGCTCTTCCTGTGCAGTGATGCCGCGTCGTACGTCACCGGTGCCATTCTGTATTGCGATGGCGGTCAGGTGCTAAGTCCGGGGCGTGACTACGCCGAGAGTTGGGCCGCCATGCAACCCGCGGCACCGGAGGCCAGCCGTCGGGAGGGCTAGCGATTGCGGGCGCACGCGCCAATGTTCGTGCATCCCAATTCTTGGATATCCGCAGAATTATGGCTCGCGCCTTGCCGCTCACGCGCTTGCGGGCAATCTGCCTGGCGCTACCCGACGCGTCGGAAGTCATCTCGCACGGCGAGCCGACGTTCAGGGCCCGAGGGCGGATGTTTGCCACCTATGCGAGCGGACGGAACCATCACGGCAAGGGTCGAGACGCGGTGTGGGTGAAGTCGTCGCTCGTCACGCAGGGCATCCTCGTCACCCAGCATCCCGACCGAGTCTTCATCCCGCAGTATGTTGGTCACCAGGGATGGATCGGCATCTGGCTCGACGGGGACGTCGACTGGCGCATGGTGCGCGAGTTGATCGAAGGGGGACACCAGATGGTCACGCCAGCCCGCAAACGCCCGTCACACAAGACGTCATCGAGCGACGTGCACAGTTAGACGCCGAGCTCGCGTAGGTCCTGCGCGCGGGTGCGGCTGACGGGCAAGCGCGTGCCATCCACGAGTTCGGCGATCATGCGGCCCTTGCCGTGTCGTCGGAACGCCTTCACCCGGTTCAAGTTCACGATGTGCGTACGATGAATCCGCGCAAAGTGCTTCGGATCCAGGCGTTCCTCCAGCCTGTTGAGAGAGAGGTGGATCCATCGTTGCGTCTGATCGACGTGCGCAATGACGTAATCGCCGCTCGCCTCGAAGTAAGAGACGGCACTCACCGCCACGGGAATGAGGGCACCTCCGGCGCGCACGAACAACCGGCTGATTGGACCGCGCGCCAGGAGCTCGGCCATGCGGTCGAGTGCGGCGGTCGCGGCGGGTTCTCCGAGCGCGGTGCGGACCCGGTCGAGGGCCGCCGACAGGCGCTCGGGTCCGAAGGGCTTCAGCAGATAGTCTGCGGCACCCAGCTCAAACGCGGTCACGGCATGCTGGGCGTAGGCCGTGGTGAAGATGACCAATGGATGGTGTTC
>JBGAJQ010000008.1:0-60010 GCA_044224875.1 Gemmatimonadaceae bacterium
GCATTGGCCCGTCAGATGCAAACGTGCTCATTACCGGAGAACACGGAACGGGGAAGGAGCTGGTCGCGAATTGGCTTCACGTCTCGTCCCCGCGGGCGGCGCAGGGATTCGTCGCGGTGAATATGGGTGGCCTCTCGGACGGCGTGTTCGAGAGTGAACTGTTCGGGCACGTGAAGGGTGCATTCACAGATGCGAAGACCGACCGCATTGGTCGTTTTGAACTGGCGGATCGCGGCACGCTGTTCCTGGACGAAATCGCCAACACGAGTTCCACGCAGCAGGCCAAGCTGCTGCGGGTGCTGCAGAGCGGCGAATTCGAACGCGTGGGTTCGTCGCGCGTGAAGACGGTTGACGTGCGCGTACTGTCGGCCACGAATGCGGATGTCCGCGAGGAGGTGGCGCAGGGGCGCTTCCGCGAAGACCTCCTGTTCCGCCTGAACACGATCGAGATTCACCTCCCGCCGCTCCGCGAGCGGCGAGAAGACATTCCCGTGCTGGCGCAGGAGTACCTGCGGCGGTTCGCGGATCGCTACCGCAAGCGTATCACAGGCTTCGAGGCGATGGCCATGCAGTCGCTGTTGGATCACAGCTGGCCAGGGAACATCCGCGAGCTGTCGCACTCGGTGGAGCGGGCGGTGCTCATGGCCACCGGGGAACTGATACGGAGTCACGACCTGGCCCTGCGTTCCGGCGCTGCGTCGGCGGCCCTGCGGTTCGAGGATCTGACGCTGGATGAGGCCGAGAAGCTGCTCATCCAGCGCGCCCTGGAGCGTTCCGGCGGGAAGGTGGCACAGGCGGCGAAGTTGCTTGGTGTTTCGCGGAGCGCGCTGTACCGCCGGCTCGAACAACACCGGCTGGCGTGACGGACACGCGCGGACCGGGCATGCTCCGTTGATGGAACCTGCGCCGCGGCGCCGCTTCTCCTTTCCGCACGAGCGGCGCGTCTTCCTGTTGGCGCTGTCGGCGGGGCTTCCAGGAGTGGTGGCGACGCTGGTCTTGCTGTGGATCGGTGGATACTCGACCAAGGTCGTTTGGACGTTCGGCACGCTGGTGGCCGGCATCTGGCTGATCATCGCGATCGCCTTGCGAGAACGCGTCGTCCGCCCACTCCAGACGCTCTCCAACATGCTGGCGGCCCTTCGCGAAGGCGATTTTTCCTTGCGAGCGCGACTGGGTCAGTCCGACGATGCGCTTGGGCTGGCGCTGATGGAAATCAACTTGTTAGGCGACACGTTGCGCCACCAGCGCCTAGGCGCCATGGAGGCCACGGCGCTCCTGCGAGCCGTGATGCAGGAGATCGACGTGGCCATTTTTGCGTTCGATGGAGACGGGACCTTGCGCCTGGCCAACCGGGCCGGCGAACGCCTGCTTGCCCTCCCTTCCGAACGACTGGCCGGCAGAAGCGCCGAAGCGTTAGGCATTGCGGAGTACCTCGAAGGCACCGTGCCTCGGGTATCGGACCGAACATTCCCGGAGCGCAGTGGGCGCTGGGAAATCAGGCGCACCACGTTTCGGCAGGATGGGCGACCGCACACCCTCCTGGTGGTCACCGACGTCACCCGCGCGCTGCGTGAGGAGGAGCTGCAGGCGTGGCAGCGGCTGGTTCGTGTGCTGTCCCACGAAATCAACAACTCGCTGGCGCCCATCAAGTCGCTTGCGGGCAGCCTCTCCGGCATCGTCGAGCGCAACGGCCCGACGCGCGACGGGTCCGACGCCAGCGACCTTCGGCGGGGATTGAGCGTGATCGGCGGGCGCGCCGACGCTCTGTCGCGCTTCATGTCGGCATACGCGAGAGTGGCGAAACTGCCCGCGCCGCGGCGGCGACCGGTAGAAGTCGGTGCGTGGGTCCGTCGTGTCGCGGCCTTGGAGACGCGCCTTCCCGTGAACGTGGTCCCGGGATACGATGTGGTGATCGAGGCGGACCCCGATCAGCTCGAACAGGCACTGATCAACCTCGTTCGAAATGCCGTGGATGCGTCGTTGGAGACGCAGGGAGCCGTGCGCGTCGGCTGGACGGTCAGCCCCGAGTTCGTGGATGTCTCGGTGACGGATGACGGTCCTGGCCTGGGTGGCGCCGCTAACCTCTTCGTCCCCTTCTATACCACAAAGCCAGAGGGCACTGGCATTGGCCTCGTCCTGTCGCGTCAAATCGCGGAGGCGCACGGAGGGCAGGTGCTCTTGGAGTCGCGACGCGATCGCAGTGGCGCGGTAGCGACGTTGCGAGTCCGCCGCTGATGGAGTAGTTGCCGCCCGTCGACGGCCCCCAGTGCTCGCCGACTCCCCAATCGCACCGCGTACGCCGACATGCGAAGGGTTTCGGCCACGTCCTCGTGTTGGTGGACACGCGGACCGACACGTTTTCGTTTTATACGTCGAGGACCGGGGGATACCGAGCCGCGTGGCGGGGTCGTTCGCTCGCCAACAACCTGCCCCATCCGTCATTTCAGGCAGGACGTTTGGAGGGGTGGCCGACCTCGAGGCGCGTGGCTACCGTTCTGACGCGTGCTCGGCAACACTTGCAAGCACTCGAGTGTGGTTAGGCCTTTCACCGTGAGCGCGCCATCCGGATCACCCACGAGGACCAAATCCATGATCACTCGTAAGGCAGACGCCCGCTGGGAAGGCGACCTGAAGGCTGGCAAGGGCAACATCCGCCTCGGCAGTGGCGCCTTTGAAGGGAAGTACTCGTTCGGCACGCGGTTTGAGGGTAGTCCCGGGACCAACCCGGAGGAGCTCCTCGGCGCGGCGCACGCGGCATGCTTTACCATGGCGTTGTCCGCGGCTTTGGCGCGTGCCGGTCATACACCTACTAGCGTGGACACCACGGCCTCCGTACACCTGGACAAAGTGAACGACGCCTTCTCGATCACCGGCATCGATGTCGTCACCCGTGGCGTGGTGCCGGGTCTGTCCCTCGAGGAGTTCCAGCGATTTGCTGAGGATACGAAGAAGGGCTGCATCATCTCGCGAGCGTTGGCAGCGGTCCCGATGACCGTTGCGGCCTCACTCGCCTAACGCTGGGCGACCTTCAAGAATCCGATGACAGACTCCGCGCCGCGATCCGCTGACTGGCCGATCGCGGCGCGGGCTCTAGCGGCGTCGTTCGTAGGAAATCCGTTCTACGAAGGGATTGTGGCGGGGTGTAGTCCGTCGGAGCGTGAAGATCGTCTCGTGGAGTACTTCCTGGCCTCGATGGACGAAGGCGCCGCTCACGGAAAGGTGATAGTGACCGACCCGCCGGACGGTGGTGCGGCTATTTGGCACGCACCGACGCCGATCCCGGCGGCGGTGAGCGCGGCCAAGCATGCGCGCCTCGCAGTCGCACTGCCGCCGAAGGGTTACGCCCTGTACCGAGCGATCGGGGCGTCCATGGCCGACTTCACACGCGGCTTGGTCTCGCCAAACTACTGGTATCTCTCCATCCTCGGGGTCAACCCGGCGCGCCAGGGCGCAGGGGTGGGCACACGACTGGTGCGCCAGACGCTCGACGGGCTCGACTCGCTCGGCCTAACGAGCTATCTGGAGACGTACACGACAGAGGCGCTGCGCTGGTACGAGCGGCTGGGCTACCACTCGATCGCCGACACGCGAGAGCCGAACCTTGGTCGCCGATATTGGGTCATGGTTCGAGAGGCTCCGCCTGCCGACCTCCCGCGTGGTGCCAACCCTAGCACCTGAACGCGAGAGGTCTGGCCATCCGATGATGCCACGCCACGACGCCAGGGCCCCAGGCGGACGGGCGCAACACAGGCGTTAAGCGCGAAGGCCGGCGAGTATGGAGTTGAGGTTGCTGCTGCCGGCCAAATCCCGGATCCGGTTCTCGACCCGCGGAAAGATCGTCGTCGCGTCGCCCTGGAACTTCGCGAACAGCGCCTTCAAGTCGGCCGTGCTGAGCTTTCGTCCCTGCGCATAGTACTGCTGGGCCGCATGTCCGAGGGCGTACGTGGTGGCAAAGGTGACCGCCGTTCCGGCGGCCATGCCTGCGGCCCCTCCGAGGAGTCCGCCAAAGATTCCGCGTCCAATCCCGCCGAGGACGCCGCGCACGATGCCTTCCATCATGTGTCCGGCTGCACCAATGCCGAGCACGGCGGCAAGATCCTTCGCTTGAGCCATGTCGAACTGCTGCCCGTGACGCTGGCCGATGGAGTACACCAGCCTCAGTTGCAAGGGCAGGATGGCCATGCCCGCCAAACGGTGCGGCAGCAGTTCGCAGGCGCCGGTCAGCATGGCCTGATCGAGGATGAAGGTATCCAGGTCACCAGCGGGCGGGTTGGTGGGACCCGACTTCATGGCTCCGGCCGTCGCGGAATAGGTGGACGCGGCTTCGGCGGACCCGGCAACGGCTCCCAGCGACCGAGACAACGCCGACAGGAACGCGGCCTCCTTGTCGTTAGGCTCGCCGTCGGCATGACAGACGGCGGCTGCCGTGTCGTAAGCGGCGACACGCGCCTCGTCGTTGGACAGGTTCGAGGCAAGGTCCGTCAAGTCGGCCGCGCCATGCACGGCTTGCTGCAGGAGCGGATCGTCAGCGGGTAGCCCGAGTCTGGCGGCGGCCGCCGCGATGTTGTCGCGCTCGGCGTCACTCTGGTTTCCATCGGCAGCCGCTGCCAAGGCAGCAATGGCAATGATCGTTTGAGCATCACGAGAGTTCATACGACGTGCTCGGTTAGGAGAAGGGGCCGAACGCCCGGTCGAACAAAGATGAATTTCAGGGCGCCGAAAGAACCACCGGCAAACGCCCGACGCGGGTACTACGAAAGCTGACGCACGGTTGTGCCAATGCGCGTCAGCGCCGTCTGGACCTTCTGGGGCTCATATCCAAGAGTGATGCGCAGGTGGCTTTCGGCGCCGAGAAGTGCGCCAGGCGCTACCAGCACGTTCCCGGCCTGTCGGATGTGCTCCGCGACGTCGTACGAAGCCATGGGCAGGTGATAGCGAACAAACGCGATGGCTGTTGCCTCTGACGGCACCACATCGAAGTGGCCATCCTGCGTGGCGAGCCAGCGTCCCAAGACGGCCCAACCCTCGGCCGTCAGTCGCTTCTGTCGCTGGATCAGCGTGGGACGTTTGGCTGGTGTGAGCGCGAACTCGGCCAAGGTCATGCTCGGCGCCGCCGCCGCGATCACCGCGTATTCGTGCCGCCGCCAGAGTGCCTGAATCATCTCGTCGGCGGCGACTGCCCAGCCAATCCTCAGTCCAGCCAGACCGTATGCCTTCGAAAGCGAGTTGGTGCAGAGCACGCGCGAATAGCGCCCCCAGAAGGACGGTGTTTCGCTGCGGTCGCCATGCTCGGTGCCGGTGTACACCTCATCGGCATGCAGCCATGCGCCCACGCGGTCACAGGCGGCTACCACGCGTTGCATTTCGTGATCCGTGAGGATCGACCCAGTCGGGTTGTTCGGGTTGACGACCGAGACCAAGCGCGTCCGTTCGGTGACCGCGGCTTCCAGGGCATCCAGATCAAGCCGCCAACCACGATGTTCGCACAACGGTACTTCACGCACCGTACATCCCGCGTTCTTCGCCAGCCCCCACACCTGACGATATCCCGGAGTCACCACGAGCACCTCATCACCTGCCGTGAGCAGCGTGTCGCAGATGATGCTGTTGGCTTGAGCTGCGCCGACCGTCACGAGCACATTGCTTGCGGTAGCTCCCGGGTACATCCCGGCAATCTGTTCGCGCAGCGGCCGAGTGCCGTTCACTTCCGGATAGAATAGACCGGTACGGAGGAGCCGCTCACGCTCGTCCGGATCGAGCCACTCGTCGGTGCGAAGACATTTTACGCTGCTGTCGGCGAGGTTGATTTCGACCGTGTGCTCCCACATCGACTGGTAATGCTCGAGCTCAAATGGCTGGAATGAGGTCATGTGACGGGCGAGGTTGGTGGCGAGAACGCACGGCGAGAATATGAAGGTGAGGACAGAGATCCGCTGCTGGGCTCTTCCGCTGGCGAGCAGATGTTGCGCGTCTTGGGTAGCCGTGTATGAAGGTGCGAGGGACGATCAGCCAAATCACACGAAACCGGGCCGGCAAACGACATGATCACGCCTGATGACATCCCGCGAGTCGATTCGCGCGTACGCACGGCTGTATACGAGATCTTTGCAAGCGGGCAAATACCGGCACGTCTGGACGTCGCGCGACTGATCGGGATTGAGGAGCGAGACGTAGCCTCCAGCTATGAGCGCCTAGCCGATTCGCACGTGCTGGTGCTGGATCCGACGACGCGCGAGGTGTGGATGGCGATGCCTTTCTCCGCGGTAGCCACTGCGTTCGTCGTTGCGGCTCGCGACAGGCAGTGGTGGGCGAACTGCGCATGGGACGCGATGGGGATATCTGCCGCCCTGCAGTGTGACGTTCGGGTGGAAACAACGTGTGCGGATTGCCGCGAGCCCATGACCGTGACCATCGCAAACGGCGAACTCATGCCGGCCCACGGCGTGGCGCACTTCGCCGTTCCTGCCGCGGAGTGGTGGAACGACATCGGGTTCACCTGAGCCACCATCCGACTCTTCCGGTCGGAAGAGCACGTGCGTGCATGGGCCCAACGTGCCGGCCGTGCGCCGGGGAGTGTCGTCACGCTCCCCAGACTGTGGGAGCTGGCGAGAGCATGGTACGGGGATCGCCTCTCACCCAGCTGGCGGCGGCGCACACCCGCCGAGAGTCAGGCGCTCTTCTCCGCCGTGGGGTTACACGGCCCATTCTGGACACTTACCTAACGAGGCCCGACACTGCGTCAGGGCATGGTGCGCCGGATGCGCGTGAGTTGTCGCAGGGCCGGGACGCGCCAAGCCGTCACGGTGACGACCGCCAGGGTCATGGAGCCGCCGAAGATCACCGAGGGCACGGTGCCCATGATCCGCGCCGCCGCCCCGGATTCGAACGCCCCAAGTTCGTTGGAGCTGCCGATAAAGATCGCATTCACGGCAGAGACGCGCCCCATGAGCTCCGTCGGCGTCATGACCTGAATGAGCGTGGAGCGAATGACCGCCGAGATGTTGTCCGCCGCGCCGCTGGCCACCAAAAGGGCGAACGAAAGCCAGACGTTGCGCGACATCGCGAACCCGATCATGCACACGCCAAAAATGGCCACCACCGTAATCAACGTGCGGCCCGCCTGCTGGAATGGTCCGCGATGGGCCACGACGATCGCCATGATGACTGCGCCAATGCCCGGCGCGGCCTGCAACATCCCAAGACCCTGAGCCCCCACGTGCAGAATTTCCGTCGCAAACACCGGCATCAATGCCACCGCACCGCCGAACAGCACAGCGAAGAGATCGAGCGTGAGCGCGCCCAGTAACACGCGCTCTTTTCGAACAAAGGCAATGCCTTCCGCGAGGCTCTCGCGAATGGAGGTACTGACGCTGGCACGCGGCGCCGGCGTGTAGCGAATCGCCACCATGGACAGGAGCGCCACGGCCGCGAACACGAGGTTCACCGCATACGCGGTGCGGGCTCCCATTCTTCCAAGCAGAAGGCCGCCCAGTGCCGGGCCCAGGACGCTTCCCAGCTGCCAAGTGGAACTACGCCAGGTGGCGGCATTGACGAACGTCTCGCGCGGCACGATCTCCGCAACCAAGGCAGAACGCGACGACTGTAGAAACGACCGCGCGACACCGCACATTCCGATGACGAGGTAGTAGGGCCACACGCGCGTGGGGAGAGCGGGGCCGGCGGCGAAACTCAGGAGCGCGATCGCGGCCACCAAAAGCACCGCCAACGCCCGCAAGGAGATGCCGCGCCGATCACCACGATCGACGATGTGTCCGGCCAGCAGCGCCACCAACACGTACGGGATGACCTCGGCCAACCCGATCAGACCTAACGACAGAGGGTCGCGCGTGATCTGATACACCTGCCATGACACCACGACCGCCTGCACCTGCGACGCCATGGTCATGGTAAGCAGGGAGGCCACGAACCACCGAAAGTTTTCGATGCGCAGGGCGGCGTACGGCTCGTGTACGTCCGTCGGGTCTCGTGGGGCGCTCACGGCGTGGAACTTATCGCGGTGAAAGCAATCGCGCCCCCGCACAGGGGATGTGCGAGGGCGCGGACCACAGCGGGAAAGGCTACGGTGTGTACTTCCGGTTCGCTGTCGTGGCGGTGCCGTTCTGTCGGAAGCCGCCGAAGGTGTGGATCTGCCCGGCGACCACCGTGCTGGCCGTGAAGCCGAGAGCTTCCGGGGCGACCGTGCGAGAAGACCACGTCTTGGCGACGCCGTCAAACCGACTCGCCGTGTTCTGGTACACGCCGGCGCTGTTCACGCCAAACAGTTGGTATACGGCGGTACCAACGGCTCCACCTGACGAGCCGACGACGGTCGACGGCGAGCCCGGGCCGCTGACCCAGGACTGCGTCGAAGTGTTGAAGCCGTCGATGGCGTTCCCCACGCCACCATTGCCACGACCACCGATCACGACGAAGTAGTTGCCCACGCCCGTCGCCATTCCCTCGCTGTGGGAATTCGTGGCGTTGGCGATGGTTGTCCAGGTATTGGTCGAAGGGGTGTAGACATAGACCTTCTTCCCATCGAAGCTGGTACCGTCAGCACCAACGGCAACGTAAATCTTGCCGGCAACCACACCAGCGGACGCGAAGCCGATCGGTGTGGGAGCGGTGGCCCGACTCGTCCAGATGTTGGTGGCGGGATCGTACTCGAAGACCGTATTGGTGGCGCTCGTCCCGGTGTCGGCACTGAATCCGCCGATGAGGTACACCTTGCCACTCACTGCGGCGCCCGCGGCCGCCCACCGACCGGCCGGAAGTGACGCGACGGTGCTCCAGGTGTCCGTCGCACTGTTGTAGCGCTCGACGGTGCTGACCGGTGTGGTGCTGGCGTTCGGCCGGCCACCCATGACATAGACATCGGTGTTGACACTGGCGGCGGCCAGGAAGGCCCGTGCAGTCGGCATCGCCGTCTGGGTAATCCACCAGTCGCCGGGGGTGTACTTCTGTACGCTCGCCTCGATCGAAAAAGCCGTGTTGCCACCAACCACGTAGAACTCGCCGTTCAGCACGTTGCCCGACGCGGATCCCACCGCGATGGGCATGTTGGCGCGCGCGCCCCAGCTGCCGCCCTTGGCGTCCAGGTATTCGCTCGTATTCAGGGCACCGGCCGTGGTGTAACCCGACGCGGAGACCGCCACGTTATTGATGACCCCCGTCACGTGCGACACACGTTGCGTGAGGTGCGCTGGACCGGAGGTCCAAGCGTTCGTCGCGGGATCGTACACATCCACACCGGTGCCGGTCGTTCCATTGTCCCAGTACACCTTGTTGTTCACGGCGTAGATGGTGCCACCGGAGTGATGTCCCGGCGAGTTGGGAAGCTGCGTCCAGGTGTTGCTGGCCGGATCGTAGCGCAGCAGTTTCCCCGTTTCGCCGCTATTGTCGCAGCCAATGCCCACGTACATCAGACTGCCGATCGCGGTCGAGCCGCCGCAGGCTCCGGGAATCGGCATCGACGCACGTGTCGTCCATGTGTTCGCCGCCGGGTCATACACGTTGAGCACCGACTGATACGCCGTGCCGTTCCAACCACCCGGCACGTAGACGAGGGAGCCTAACGTCGTGGCTCCGAGCTGCGAATTGAGCTTCGCCGGCATCGGCGCCTTCTGCGCCCAGGTGTTCGTGCTCGGCGTCCACTCCGTCACCAAATTGTAGATCTTGGTGGCGTCTGAACCGCCGATCACGTAGAGCCGGCCATTGGCCGAGGCGGTCACCGTATACGACCGCGCCACGGGCATCGGGGCGATCGTCGTCCATTGGTTACTGGCCTGGATCGACCCGCCCGCCACGGACAGCTCAAATTCCGAGCTGGCGGCAACCGGTGCCAGCGTCGGCGACGGACTGTCGCTCGAACAGGCGCTGACGATGGCGAGAGCAAGTACCGCAACTACAGAGCGACGGCGCGAACGAATCACGAGCTTTCTCCGGCGTGGCGATGAAAATGCGAAGGCCCCGTTCGGGGCCGTTTCGCGAGCGCGGAAATCTCGCCGGGACAGGCGCGCGACAATGTGATATGGTTCACAAAGGGTCCAACGAGGTTGAACAAGCGCAACTCGATGATGGTCAGCGATCGAATCGTAGATTCCCCTCGAAACAAATGCCGATGACCGCACCGACTTTTCGCGCGCTCGACCCTGCGAAGATCCTCGAGACCGTGGACCGGCTCCGACAGCGCATCGAGGAGCGCTTTCCGACGGCCGGTCTGGTCAACGTCGCACGCGACTTGGGCGCACTCGGCGAACATTGCGCCGTTGAATCTGTCCGACTCGGCGTGCCGAACTGGCCACTTCGTACCGGGGCCGGCCTCCTCTTGCTGATTATGCTGGCGGGAGTCATCGCGACCGTGAGTCAGCTCTGGCCGGAGCGCTCATCCTTCGCGTCGATCGCCGAGCTGATTCAAGCGATGGATTCGGCCGTGAATGACGCCGTGTTCCTTGGCATCGCCATCTGGTTCTTCCTGACGCTGGAGCGCCGCCTCAAGCGCCGTGTGGCACTCCGAACCATCCATCAGCTCCGCAGCGTCGCCCACATCGTCGACATGCACCAGCTGACCAAGGACCCAGAGCGGCTCATGTCCCCGCAACCGAACACGGCATCGTCCCCTCAACGAACGATGACGCCGGACCAGCTGGGGCGGTATCTGGACTACTGTAGCGAGATGTTGAGCCTGACCAGCAAGCTCGCCGCGTTGTACGTGCAGCGATTCGACGACTCTGTCGTGCTGCAAGCCGTGAACGAGGTGGAGTCGTTGACGAACGGACTCTCTCGAAAGATCTGGCAGAAGATTTCCATTCTCGAAGCGGGAGCGGATCGTCGCGATGCCGCTACGCACACTACGGGAGGCAATTCATGAAAGGACATCGCCGCGCCACCCGCACGATCATCATGGGCCTCACTCGGCTGCTGACAGCCCTCATCGTGACGACGTCACCGGTCGCCGCGGGGGCGCAGGTCCAACGCGTCACGATTCAACTGCCGGGCTACGGGGCGCCGATTTTTCTTGACACGTTGGGGACGTGGAGGGACGTGCCGGGAGGTGCAGACTCGGTCTACCAGATTCTTCGATCCGTGTACGCCGACCTCATGATCCCGACGAACCTCACGGACTCCGCCACTCGTTATGTCGGGGCGACCAACTACAAGAAAACGCGGACGCTGGCCGGCGGGCCGATGTCGCGTTTGGTGGAGTGCGGATCTGGTATTACCGGACCAAACGCCGATTCGTATCGCATCCATCTGGCCGTGGTCTCGCGTGTTGAAATAGGAGATGGCGGAAAGTCGCGAATTCGCACGGCGGTGGTGGCCGCGGGCGAGGACATTAGCGGACCTTCCAAGGACCCCATCCCCTGCGGCAGTACTGGCAACCTGGAGGCGCGCATTCACGATCTGGTTATCCAACGCATGCGCGCTCGCTAGTCGACGGAGGATCAGGACCGTTGCTCGCGCGGTTGACGGGCCTGTATTGTGTGCGCGTGGAACGTCTCCTGATCGTCGAATCGCCAAGAGGTCGCGCGCCGCGCCGCCGTAGCTACCGAATGCTCGCGCTGACTGGGTTGGCGATGGTGCTAGCGCACGCGCGGGCGATCTTGGCGCAACGGCCGCCACTGACGCCGTTTTCGGCACGAAAGGCCGAGTCGCTCCTGCGAACACAGTTGCCATGCCTTGGGTGCCACACGTTGCGCGGTGAGGGGGGGGCAATCGGTCCCGACCTCACAACGGTGCGCGAGCGTCGGTCCGCCGCGTACATAGCGGCCATGGTGGAGGATCCGCAGGTCGTAGTTCCGGGATCGGCGATGCCCAAGACGGCCATGACGTCGGCGCTGCGCGACCTGATTGTGGCGTATCTCAGTGCGTTGCCGGCGCGAACGCCAGCAGCGGCGGACGCGGCGGTTCCGTCGCCTAACGCCGTGGCGTCGCCTGGCGGGGGGGAAGCCCTCTACCAGCGATGGTGTGTGTCGTGTCACGGGGAAAAAGGAGCGGGCGACGGCCCGAACGCCAAGCACCTTCCGGTGGCCCCCGCGGCGCACGCGTCGCGCGAGGCCATGGAGCGACGCTCCGACGATGCGTTGTACGACACGATCTCCGGTGGTGGAGCGATCATGAACCGGAGTCCGCGCATGCCCGCCTTTGGTGCGACCCTGTCGGATGCGCAGATCCGTGACCTCGTCTCGTACATCCGGACGCTGTGTCGCTGTCAGGGGCCGGCCTGGTCCCGGGAAGCTCGAGAGGTCAAACCGTGACTCGGAAGCGGGGCAAGAAGGGAGCTGGCCGGCCAGCCACCCCGCGCGACACGGGGGGCGAGCCTCGCGGGGTTTCGAAGGTCGGGACTGGCGCCGCGGGACCGCGGCTCACGCGGAACCGGCTGGCCCTGTTGCTGCTGGCGGTTGGCGGACTCGCGATCGCCGGGGTGTTGACCGTTTGGCCGCCATGGCGGGCTGTGGGTACTTCGGCCGACGCTTCGTTGCCGGCACCGAAGACGACTTTTCAGGATGCCGCCATCGCCGACAGCGACTTTGTGGGGTCGGCGGCCTGTGCCTCCTGCCATGCCACGCAGTACGCGGCGTGGTCTCGCTCCACACACGGCACGGCCGGGGGGTTGCCGGGCTCCGTGCGCGTGCTCGGCAGCTTCAACGGTGTGCCCATACGCTTCAAGGATGCCGTGGTTACGCCGTCCAGCAGTGGTGGGCGGCCGACCTTCACGATTCGTCAGGTTGGTCGCGCCGATCGCGTGATCCGCGTCGATGGCATCATTGGCGGTGGCCACATGGAGGGGGGAGGGACGCAGGGGTTTGTGACCCGCGTGGACGACGGGACGTACCGTTTTGTGCCCTTTGACTTCTCTCGGCACTCCAACACCTGGTTCTGCAACACGATTGGTCGCGGCAATCGCGGGTGGGTCCCGATCACCCCCGACCTGTCGATCACGGCCTGCGTAGACTGGCCCCCATCGCGAGCGTTAGGCGACGAGACGCGCTTCAGCAATTGTGCGTCCTGCCATGGTAGCCAGATTGTCACTCGTCCCGACAGCGGCGCGCAGGGGTATCGCACACGCTTTACCGCGTTGAACATCAATTGCGAGTCCTGCCACGGCCCCGGCCGGCAGCACATCGCCTTGGCCGGGGATCCCACCGCGGTCGCCAGCGGCAACCTTGCGGTCGCCGCGCTCGCGACATACTCGAAGGACTCATCGTTAGGTGTCTGCTGGCAGTGCCATGCCCTCAAGGACCAGCTTCGCCCCAATTTCGTGTCGGGCAAGCCGTTGGAGGCCTACTATTCCATTCGAACGCCGCAACTCGGCGATGCGGCGTACCTGCCGGACGGTCGCGTGCGCACGTTCGCTTACCAACAGGGGCACCTCTACAGCGACTGCTACGTGAATGGCGGCATGACGTGCACCTCCTGCCACGATCCGCACTCGCAACAGTACCGAGACGTGGTTGGCAATCCCCTGCCCGGCCGATTCGATGACCGCCAGTGTACGAGCTGTCATGCCAGCAAGGCGGCCAAGCCCACACAACATACGAAGCACGCGGCGACCTCCCCGGGTAGTCGTTGCACCTCATGCCACATGCCGTACCTGCAGGAGCCAGAAATCGGCACGGCCATCCGGTACTCCCGGTCGGACCATGCCATTCCGATCCCCCGCCCCGCGTTTGACTCGTCGTTGGGCGTGGTCAGCGCATGCAAAACTTGTCACGAGAACAAGACCGAGTCGGCGTTGAACGCCCAGATGGTCGCATGGTACGGTGAGATCAAGCCGCATCCGCGGGCGATCGACGCTCTGGTGCGCGCCCGAACGCTCACCGATCGCTCTGAGGTGGCCCGACTCCTGTTGGTGCCTGACGAGCGCCTGACCGCCGTGTTGTTCGACGGCATGGCGTACTTCCTCGATCATCACCTCGAGGCCGACATGGATGGGCTAGAGCGTGATGCGGTCGCACGACTGACGCAGCTGACGAAGCATGCGGACCTGGATGTTCGTGCGCTGGCGTTGGCATCGCTCCATTACGCGGATGGAAACGATGCCGATGTCCACGCGACCTTGGTATCCGCCTTGGAGCAAGCTGGCCGCGACGAGCCGAACCTTCGGGCGCGGTGGGCGGTCATCCTCGGCTACCTGGCAGACAAGGCGAGAAACAACGGCCAGTCCGCGGCCGCCATTACCACCTATCGTAAGGCAATTGCGGTGGCGCCGAGCAATCCGAAGTTGTACCTGAACCTCGGCCTGGCGTACGTGCAAGCGCGTGACCTCGCCAATGCGATTGCCGAATATCGGCGCTCACTCGAGCTGGATCCTCGTCAGGGGCTCGCGCTCATCAACCTTGGGATCGCCCTCGACGAGCGGGGGAGTCCAGCGGAGGCCGCCGCGGCGTACCGTAAGGCCTTGGCCCTCAATCCGCGCGACCCCATGGCGAACTTCAACCTCGGCAACATCTACCTCAGGGCCGAGGACTGGACCCAGGCGGCCGCGCAGTATGAACGAACAGTGGCGGCCGACCCATCGATCGCCGTGGCCCACTTCTATCTGGCGCGCGCGAGACTACGTCTTGGGGACACCCGGGAATCGCTCCGCCAGGTAGAACTCGGACTCGAGTTCGATCCATCGAACGAGGAAGGGCTTCGCGCCAGGGACCAGTTGCGCCTGATGGTGGAGTCTGGGCGCGGTGACTGACGGGTTGACCGGCGCTTTGGAGCTGGCGGAGGGAGCAGCGCCTGGGCATGGCGCCTCACCGCCGCCATCACGGCTTGCACGTCTTCCGGGTTAACCGACCCGCGTACCTCGTCGAAGTCCTTGTCCGCGGCGAACAAACGCCACGTGCTCCCCGTTTCGTCGTCGCGACGGGTGAACGAAAACGACCCCACGGTCACGCCTGGCTCTTCTAGCGTCACGCGCCACTCTTGCGGCACCCGACGTGCACGTCGCCTCGCGCGCGTCACCGATGCCACTGAGTCCGCAAACCGTTTGGCGTCTCGAGCCAGCACGACAAGAACGACCGTCCGGGCCGCATCGGCAACCGCCAGTCGAACCCGAGACGAGTCGGCAGCTGCGACTTCAATCGCCAATTCGCCGACCAGGAGCCGCGAGGTCGCCGGGATCGCCTGTGCGCGGAGGACGGCCGGCGCGAGCATGAGGATCGCGGGACCGGTGACCAATCGGCGGATGGCGCCGCGACAACGACGTGCGTGGCGGATGGGTTAGCCTCCTAGGCAGGATTCTTTCGTCAACAAGATATGGCGTAACTGCTGGGCCGGGCGCAATTTTCCCCCCGTCGTACCTCCATCTTCCTCCTCCTTCGTTCGAGGTTTCTGATGCTCGATTCTCGGCTCCGCCGTCTCGTCTTCGCGCTGGTCGTGGCCGCTGCGGCGCGCCCCGCGCTGGCGCAGACCGGCGCAATCGCGGGCAAGGTCACAGATACTGGAACTGGCGCTCCGATCCTGGCGGCGCGAGTTACGGCACAGGCCGGAGACCGGGTCGTTGGGGTCGCGACCTCGCGTGATGATGGGTCGTTCCGCATTGCGAATCTCGCGGCAGGCACCTACGCCGTGGTCGTGACCCGCATTGGTTTCTCGCTCAAGCGGACGGAAGGTGTGCAGGTGACCGCCGGCGGTACGGCGACGGTCAACGTGCAGATGACCGAGATTGTGACCGAGCTGAACCCGGTGGTGACCTCGGCCTCTCGAAAGGAAGAAAAGGCACTGGATGCGCCCGCCTCCGTGGCCGTCATTGACGTGCGCGAAATTCAGGAGCGTACCTCGGCGACGGTCGCTGACCACGTGGAGGGCTTGGCTGGCGTCGACGTCAGCCGCAACGGTGTCGCCGCCTCCAACATTGTCGCCCGCGGCTTCAACAACGCATTCTCCGGCTCCATCCTGCAATTGCAGGACTATCGCTTCGCCGGAGTGCCTTCGTTGCGCGTGAACGTGCCCTTCCTGGCCACGGCGACGAACGAAGACATCGAGCGCGTGGAGGTGCTGCTTGGCCCCGCCTCGGCGCTCTACGGCCCCAACTCGTCACATGGTGTGTTGCATGTGATCACGAAGTCGCCTTTCACGTCACAGGGCACGACGCTCACCGTCGACGGCGGCACGCGCTCCTTGTTCCGCGGGGCGTTACGGCACGCGGGACTGATGAGCGACAAGGTGGGCTACAAGCTGTCGGGGGAGTATTTCCGTGCCAATGACTGGGAATACAAGGACCCCGCCGAACCGGCGATCTTCCCGACGTCAGCACCCGCTGGCCGCGCCGGGCTTCCGAACGTCCGCGACTACGGACTCGAGCGATTGGCCGGCGAGGCCCGCCTGGACATTCGCCCAACAGACAACTCGGAATTCGTGTCGACGATCGGCATGACGAAGCTGGGAAGCGGCATGGAGTTCACAGGTGCTAACGGCACCGCCCAGGTGAAGAACTGGAGCTACACCAGCCTGCAGCAGCGCATGCGTGTGGGCCGGCTTTTCGCCCAGCTCTTTGCGAACCTCAGCAACGCCGGCAATGACAACGGAACCGACCTTACGGGCACCTACCTGCTCCGAAGCGGCCAGCCGATCGTCGACCAGTCGCGAGTGTTTGCCGCGCAGCTCCAACACGGGTTCTCGCTCGCCAAGGGCCGCCAGGACTTCGTCTACGGGCTCGACTACATCAGTACCGACCCGCGGACGGGCAACACGATCAACGGTCGCAACGAGGACATCGACAAGGTTCGGGAGGTCGGCGGCTACATCCAGTCGACGTCTCAGCTCAGCTCCATGTGGGACTTTGTCGCCGCGGCCCGCGTCGACAACAACGACCAGATCGAGGGCAACCAGTTCTCGCCGCGCGTGGCGCTCATCTTCAAGCCGAACGCCACGAACAACTTCCGCGTGACGTTCAACCGCGCCTTCTCGACGCCGGCGAACTTTACCTGGTTCCTCGACCTGATCCAGGCCGCCAACGTCGGTGGGTCTCCGTACAATGTTCGCGCGTTAGGCAACCCGCCCAAGACCGGATGGTCGTTCAATCGCACCTGCAACGCGGCGGTCAGCGGCGGACTGTGCATGCGCACCGTGTTCGCCGGCGCCCAGAATACCAACACCTGGTTGCCGGCGTCGTCCACCGTGGCGTTGCCGGGTCTCGTGAATTCCCAAGCCGCGGCGTTGCAGGCCGGTATCACGGCTGCGTTGCAGGGGGCCGGACTGTCCGCCGCCCAAGCCGCGGGTATCGCTGCCGCGGCCACGAACTATATGAAGACGCTGACGCCTACGCCCACCGATGTCTCCACGCGCCTGGCGTACCTGACGGATCCGCTCAGCAGCAACCTCGCCCCCACGTCGATCGCCGACATCTCGCCGCTCAAGGCATCGTACAACAACACCATCGAACTCGGCTACAAGGGCATCATTGCCAACAAGCTGCGCTTGGCGGTGGACTTCTGGTCGGAAAAGCGCGGTGACGTGGGCAACCCCGCCGGACTGGCGACGCCGACGGTTTACGCGGATAGCACGACGCTGGCCAACTACCTCACGACCAAGCTCGGGCCGGTGCTGGGTCAGGCGGGTGTTCCCGCGCAGCTGTTGCCGATCGTTGCGGCTGGCATTGGCCGGACGGTGGCCAACACAGCCAAGAGCGTCCCGCTCGGCATCGTCTCGTTCAACAGTGACGCCTTCGCCAGCGCGACCGACGTGTACGCCACGTACACCTCGTACAACAAGGAGATCACCGTCCAGGGCATCGACCTCGCCCTCGACTACGTGGCAACGAACAAGTTGTCGATCTCAGGAACGTACAGTTGGGTGAGTGACCTCATCTTCCCCGGCGTGTCCAGCAGCAACGGACTGGCCCTGATGTTGAACGCTCCCGACAACAAGGCATCGCTCGGCGTGCGGTATCGCGATGAGGCCAAGGGTTGGGGATGGGATATTCGCGGCCGTTACTTCAACGGCTATCCGGTGAACTCGGGCGTGTACGCCACCAATTTTGCCTTCCCCGACCCATCGGTGGCCAACAAGACGTACATGTACGAGCCGATCAAGACCTCGGCATTGGTGGACTTGGGGTTGAACTGGCGTCTGCCGTTCGCCGGCGCGAAGGAGTTCATGTGGTCGATCAACGCCGACAACGTGTTCAACCACGGCTATCGCACGCTGCCGGGTGCCCCGCTGATCGGTCGCATGGTGATGACCCGACTGCAGTACTCGTTCTAGCGGGACGCGCCGGTTTCGGCGCGAGGCGGACAGGTCAACGGCCGGGCATATGCCTGGCCGTTGACGTTTTGCCCATCCACGCTTCTCTTACCGGGCCACGCTGCAACGACACTCGTGAATCCGCTGCTCGCTGTCGCTCCGCCTCGTCGCCTCGTCATCGGGCATCGTGGCAACTCCCGGCACGCTCCAGAAAACACCATGGAGTCGTTCCGGCAAGCAGTCGCGTTAGGCGTCGACGCCTTGGAGTTTGACGTCCACCTCACACGTGACGGACGCGCCGTCGTTATGCACGATCCCTCGCTGGATCGCACCACCAGCGGGACGGGGCGCGTCGCCGACCTGACACTGGACGAAATACGCCGGTTGGACGCCGGGGCGCGATTCACCACGGATGGCGGCTTGTCCTTCCCCTACGTCGGCCGCGGCGTTGTCGCCCCGACGCTGGAGGATGTGCTCACCGAGTTCCCGTCCCTACCACTGATCATCGAAATCAAGACTCCGAACGCGTCCGCCGAAGTGCTGCGCGTGATTCGGGCACACGGCGCCGAGTCCCGGTGTGTGCCGTCGTCCTTCGTGGACCACGCCCTCGATGTCTTTCAGGGCACCGGAATCCCGATCGGCGCATCGCCCCAGCACATGCGCGAGTTGTTCTGGCCCGGTCTCCTGCGGCGGCCGGTAGGGCGAGTGCCATTCCAGCTGGTGAGCATGCCAACCGTCCATAAGGGATTGCCACTTCCGGTCGGCGGGTTCGCGCGTATCCTCGAACCGTTAGGCGTGCCCGTGCACGTCTGGACCATCGACGACCCGCGGGTGGCACAGAGACTGTGGGGCAAGGGCGTCCGCGGGATCCTGACGAACGACCCCGCGGTCATGATCGAGGCCGCCGCCCGCTAGCGCTACTGTCCGACGGCGTTCAATCCGACGGACTGCAGCTTGCCTGACGAGACAACGATCGAGTTGATCCCCGCCTGCGGGCCTAGTGTCCACCTCGCCTGCACTTCGCCAAGGGCATTGGTAAGACCCGAGGCTGGCGAGATGAGCCCGCCGCCCACGCTCACCTGAAAGGCGACGGCGATGCCCTTCATGGGTGTGTTGTTGTCCCCAACCACCCGAATGACGATCTGGTTAGGCAGGGCGGCGCCGGCCTTGGCAACCTGGTTGTTGCCCTGCGCCACGATCAATTCGGACGGTATGATCGCGAAGCCCGTGATCAACAGCGGTTCCAGCGACCCCACCATGGCCTTCAGCGTCTGCTGCACGTCCGTCGGGCCCAAGGTCCACTTCGTCTTCACTTCGCCGTTCTCATCGGTCAGTGCGCTGGCCGGTGACACTGCCCCACCGCCGCGCGCCACGATGAACCCAACCTGATACTTGGCGAGTGGCGCTCCGTCGGTGCCTAACACGCGCACCACGATGGCATTGGGTAGTTCGGCGCCGCCTTGCGCTGACTGCTGGTCCCCTTGAACCAGAGACACCGTGCCTGGCGCCGAGGCGCCGGTTGCCGCCTTGCCACAGCCACTCACGCCAATGGCACCAGCCAGCAACAACGCGCGACAGGCGTTCAGCGAAAGTCGAATTGGAGGAAGGGATCGAAGCATGGCTGGGACGCGAAAGGACTCACGGCGGTGCAGGCTTGTCCCGGGTGCGCGACAAGCCGCACCCGAGCCCTGCGTCCCTGTTGAGTATCGGCAGCCCCCGCCCGACCCTTCACCCTAATTTCCGACGACAGCCTCGCGCGCTGGCTCCGTCCCCATCGGACGGCCGCAGAGAGGCGCCAGCCGTGGCTCGGCTCCCAGCCAATACAGGCCATTGGCCATGATGCAGTAGCCTGTCGCCGCGAACCAGACCATGGCCACGCCGACAAAACCCGTGAACAGCAGCCACCAGGCGCTGTGGACGAGCGAGAGTGTCGATGCGACCGTCAGGTTGATGCCGACCGCGAGGTAGATACGTCGCTCGAGGTACCAACTGTCGGTCATCATGAAATACGGTTGACCCGGTCGCCAGTCGGGATGTGCAAGGTTGGGGGTGAAGCCAAGGAGAGCGAGGATGTTTCCCACCACGCAGAAGCCGGTGAGTGACACGGCAATCGACGCCAGCGCGGTCGCTATCACCCCGAACACCCAGTACGGGTTGACCCGTACCGCCAACGTTGTGGACACCAGCAGGACGATCCCCGCGATGAGCCACACGGTCCGTTCGATGTACCACCGATTGGTTGGTACGATGTAAACGCCGGAGCGGAACGCCATGACGAAGCCTCCCGATGTGAGTGGAGTTGGTGGCGTCCTCAACTTGGAAGTGCCACGAATTCGGCACAAGCTCGGCGCGAAGTTGCATGTATTCCAGCGCGCCGTTGTGCGGCGGGAAGGGCTGTTGGAGTCAGCGCCGGATTCCCCGAAAGAACGCCCAGATCGTGGTGGAAGCGTCGATGTCCTTGCACATTCGGCCGATGAGCGCGCGCGGCAAGTACTGCGAACCGCTTGGCCAGGTGTGCCCTGCGCCAACCAGGCGATAGCGGATCACGGTCGGCGCGGCCCCCGAGTCCGCCCAGCGTTCCACCTGCACTCGGCAACCATCCTTGGGATCACGGTCCGGAAGCCACTCGCGTTGTGCGTCGCTCGTTAGGCCGTTCGCTCGCCGCCAGATAGACACCACGGAATCCGATGAGATGGTGGTGCCGCGGCGTCCCTTGAACACGCCGCCACCGCCATACGGAACCAGCGGATCGTCGGTCCCTTGCAGGATCAACACGCTCAGGGGATGGGCAGGACGCAGGGTGGACGCGACCTCCTGGCCGATGCCGCCGGCAACCGGAGCGATTGCTGCCAGCCGGTCGCCGAGATGCGCACCAAGGAAGTTCGAAATGAATCCACCGTTCGACATCCCGGTGGCAAAGACCCTCGTGGCATCGATTCGCGTGTGACGGCTAATGGAGTCGAGCATGCCTCGCACGAACGCGACTTCATCCACGTGTTCCTCGTGGGCACGTGAGTTTCGGACCGTTCGCCCGTCGTTCCACTGGTTCCCCACGCCTTGCGGGTAGACGACGACAAACGTGTCGCGGTCGGCCAGCGCCGTGAACCTCGTCTCTCGTTCAATCTGACGGGCGGTTCCGCCGCCACCGTGGAAGACAAAGACCAGGGGGTAGCCGCCCGCTGGAGCCGTCGCACGCGGCACGTGGAGCCAGTACTCGCGTGTGCGATCCTCGACGCGGATCTGCTCGCGCGTGCTTTGGGACCACAGGGTGACCGGTAGCGCCAGGCAGGCCAGCACCGATTGAGATCGCATTCCCAGCCTCATGTGCGAGCATCCCAGCCTGGGAGCACTCGGCCGACAGCGGGCAGGACCTGTCGCGTGACCTGCTGCGCCAACGAGTCCGCTCGTGCCACCCGGTCGGACCATTCGTTGGTTGCCATGCGGCTCCCGCGGATGGGCACCACGATGCGAACGAGCGCCTCTTCCGTGCGGCCTCGTGTGGCGGCGTCACGGAGCAGGTCCCACTTCACTCGGTACTCGCTCCACGCCGTGCGTCCGCGTCCCTGATACCAGTAATACACGAGCGCCTGAGCGTCTCCGTTGGCGAGAAGGTAGCGGTTGATCTTCGTCGAATCCACGATTGTTGGGGCTGACGACAAAACCTGCCAACCGGCCCCTGGCAGGCAATTGCGCGGTGAGTGAATCGTGCGTCCGGTGGTTTGGTTGTCGTAGTAGCCCACGTAGAGGGAGAAGGCTGGTTGGGAGTCCACCGCATAGACGCGGAAGAGGTAGTTGGTCATCCCCGCGACGCGGACAGATCCGCTGTCCACGGTGCGCTCAACGCCCTGGTAACCAGCGATGGATACGGGAACCTCCGCCAGGGGATGTAACAGGGACGTGGACGCTTGGCGTCTTGCTCCCTGAAGGCCTACCACACCGACCGCCAGCACGACGGCGGGAGCGAAACGGACGGCGTTACGCATTCGCTACCAACCTCCGGCGATGCTCCACCCGAGAAAGAAGCCATCCCGCGCCCGCCAACGCCGCAAAGGCGACGATGAACATCAACCACCCTTCGGTTAGGTGCATGAATCCTTCGGCCAGGCGCGGATCGGAGAAGACGACGAGGAAGCCCGTGAGGAAGACCCGAAGTCCGTTCAGCAGCACGGCGATCGGCAGGGCCAACAGCAGGAGCACGACGCGAGTGGGCGCTCGCGTGAGCCAAAGACCGCCGATCAACACCGCCAGACTCAACAAGGCTGTCATCGACCGGAGACCGGAACATGCCTCGGTCACGAACAACTCGCGCCCTGGAAGGCGAATGACGTTTCCATCCAGGCGCACCGGGACGCCACGAAGATCCAACAGTGCCGCCCCCAATCGCGACGCCTGCAACTGCAGCGGCAGGGCCAGGGACCCGGTGATGATTTCGGGAAGGGGGACCGACAAGACAATCAGGGCCACCGGAAGCCACCAATGCCGCAGCTGGCGCAGCCCCCAGACGTAGACCACGAGACCGCCCAAGCACATGAGGAGCGCAACCCGACCCACGAACGCGTCCGCCGCCAGTGCCCCAACCAGTCGAAGCGCGACGCCCGCGCCTATCGCAATGAATCCCAGCAGGCGCTGCGGTCGCGCCTCCGCCACCAGACCCCGCCGCCACGCCAACCACACACCCAGGGGTGCGAGCAAGAGTCCGTGACCCGCCTCAGGATCTTGCCACCATGCGCGCGCCACACCGGCCATTGGCTCGGCGAAGAGCACGAGAAAGAGCCCGGCGGTCAACGCCAGCTCCAAGGCCGCGCGCCGGTCGAGCGAAGCGCCGAATCGCGCCGCTCCGAGAGTACCCGTCATGTGGTGACAAAGGGCCGGCGCGTCGACCGGACCTCCGCGATCCGAACTCGAGCCACCGCATCCTTGAATTCGGCGGTCATGCGAGGTGGAGAGACCGGCGCGTCGAACGTCGTCGCCGGCAACATTCGAATTCTCCAATACTTACCGCGCACGCCTGCTCACTGCTACGAAAAGCACGACAGGTGGACCAGTTGGAGTGTGAGGTTTCCGGGTGACAGCGGTCGATACTCGCAGGAGCGTGACGGACATTCCGTCCGCGTTTCGCCCCGGCTGCCCCTGAATTACATGCTGAACCTGCGGACCTCAACCGCCCCGAACAGGGCGCCGACGACACAACCGCTGGTTCATGAAGCACTGGCGACGACGCCTGAGGGGCTGCCGTCGGCCGCCGCCGAGGCCACGGGGTCCAACGCTCCTCGGCCGGCACAAGTGTCGGCGTCGCGGTTAGGCACGGCGCTCCTTGTCTACATGCTCGGCGTGACACTCATCATCACGCTGCTGCCATTCCAGTTCACGTGGCCGAGTCATTTGCGCGTGATGTGGACTGGCGATGCGATGGATGTTGTGGCGAATGTGCTGCTCTTTGTCCCGCTCGGCCTGTTGTACCGTATTGCGACCCACCTGTCCACGCGGCACGCGGTGATGCGCGCGCTCGCGGCAGGCCTGCTGGTCAGCATGGGGATCGAGGCGCTGCAGCTGTTTGAGGCCGAGCGATACACGTCGGTGCTGGACGTTGCCACGAACGGTCTTGGGGCCATTGCCGGTGCGGTGATTTTCGATCGACTGGCGCAACGGCGTTCGCTGGATGCTCGGTGGATTGGCCGACTGTTTCTCGAACTGCCGCTGATGGGGCTGATCTACCTCACCGTTCCGCTGCTCTGGCTGTCAGCCCTGGTGGCGACCGTCACGCCCGACTGGGCATGGATTGCGTTGCCCCTGGCGGCGTTTGGCGGGATGTTGCTCGGGGGTACGTTGCGGCACATGAACGTGTATCGGGGGTCGCCCATCGGCGCTGGACGTTTGGCGGGGTATGCGGCCGCCGGTGTTGGCGTCGGGATGTTTCCGGCCATCGCTCGCGCCCCGCTGGCGATTGGTGCCAGTGCGGTTACCGCCTTCGTGGTCACGCGGCTGGCGGCGGCGCCTGGCACCCGGCGACCGGTGTGGAATCGGCGTTTCGAGGTACCCGTCCTGCGGTCGGGCGCGCCGTTCTACGCCATCTTCATTGGCCTGTTGATCGTGTTGCCACTGCTGAATGGCGTGGCGCCGTTCTCGTTAGGCGTTGGCTTTTCCGGCACGGCTGGGACGTGGGACAAGGCGGAGATTCTCCGGTTCCTGTTGCGCGTGGCGGGGGTCACCTTGCTGGGCTACATGGTGGCGGAGTACCGAGGCCGCGAGGAGAAGCGCTGGAAGGATGCCCTGCCCCGGATGTTGCACTGGACGCTCGTGACAGCCACGTGTGTCGAATGCGCCATGGGTTATCGCGCTGGGCGCGGCGCCAGCATCGCACAGTGGAGCCTGTTGGTGCTGTCGGGGCTGTACGGTGGATGGCTATATCGGTTGCAGCGTGACTACGTGGTGACGCTGCTCGATGCGTCCGACCCGCAAGAGGCCGCCCCTACGGAGCTATGACGCCGTTCGCGCAGCGCCAGGCCCTGGGTTGACCCTGCCTTCGAAGGCACTCGGGTTCGCGGCTCGCGTACCCGATGGTCGCGCCCTGCACGTCGACGGGATGATGTTCGTCAGGGAATCCACCTTCGTCACGTAGATCGAGCGCAAATACTTCGGCGGCTTCGCAACAGGCGCCGGCTTTTTACCCGGCGTTTTCGCCGTGACCGGCGCAGGCGCCGCTGGCTTCACGACGGTGGCGGTGAAGACCGCGTATACGGGTGTGTTGACTCCGCGCACGATGAATCGCATCCGCTCGATCAACAGGTAGCGCGCTTCAGTCGTTGCCTCCACGTGGTACTGCGCGGTGTCGCCGCAGGGAACAAAGAAATCGCCGGAGTCACTCAAGGCGTATAAGCCACGCAACCGCTTGGGGGGCTCTTCTTCCGTCAGCGCCACGTGGCGGCGTGGGGAGACCAACTTGAAAAACTCGCCCATCCGGCGGCGCAACGACTTGTCTTCCTTTTCCCCACCCGGGCCCGCGTCGCTGCGCCGCGTCAGAGGCGCGTTGTTCGTATTCCCCTTGCCGGGCCCACCCTTCGGCAGCGCAACCGCCTTGTTCTTGCTCGCGTAGGCATCGGCCACCGCCTTCATCTGAGCCGAGCCTTGATCCTGTCTCTCGCCCTTGTCGAGCCGCCCAATGCCGCACGCCGACACGAACGCAACAAGCGCCGCCGCGACCGTCAGGCGTTGCAGCCCGCGGGAGCGTAGCGATTTTGACTGCTCAGTTCGTGAAGACAACCGTACCATTTCTTACACGCCTCAGGATTTCGCCTTTCTCACGTCCCGCGCCTCTCACACAGAGGACAAGCCCGCTCGCCGCTAGCGATTATGTAACCTAAAGCGGCGTTGTTGACCTTCGCATCCCTGTAGCATTGGCGCGGCACCCTTGGAAAGCTCGGATCTCCGGCGACCGTCTGTGCCGCACCCCACCACTCGTCTCCCGCTCCGGCGACGTACAACTCCCCTTCCTCCCCTCACTTAGGACGACCCTGGAGGGACTCGGGTCTCGATTTCACATCCAACACGTCGGCTGGGCTCCATGACCTTTTACGAACTAACGTCGCTCGCTGTAGATTGGCCCGCCCAACCGGCCCGTAGCACCTAACCACAAGCCAGCGATAAGCGCTCGAACCGCCCGTGCCACCATCCCCCTCAAAGATCCGCGTCGGCGTCCTGGGAGCGGGCGCTTGGGCCAACTTCGCTCACATCCCCGGATTTCAGCGCGACACCCGGTGCGAGGTTGTAGCGATCGCCGATCCCCAGCGTGCCCTAGCTGACGAGGCCGCAAGGAAGTTCGGGATTCCATCGGTCTATTACTCCCATGAGGAACTGATCGGGCGCGCGGACATCGATCTCGTTGATGTCTGCACGCCCTCCGCCACCCATTTTGAGCTGGCGTGGCAGGCGCTCAGTGCCGGGAAGCATGTGCTCTGCGAGAAGCCGGTAGCATTCGACTACCGTGAGACGCTGCGTGCGCACGCCCTCGCCAAGTCGCGAAAACTCAAGACCAAACTCGGTTTCACGTTCCGGTACGCGCCGGCGATGCGCTACATGAAGCACCTGATCGATCAGGGCTACATCGGGGAGCCATTCATCTTCAACGGCTACGAACAGAACTCCCAGTGGCTGGATCCATCCAACCCGCTGCGTCAGGTCGACGTGAACGCCGATCACACGGTGCTGCAGGTGTCGTCCCTCGAGGGGTACGGCGCGCCAATCATCGATATCGGCATGTGGATGGTCGGGAGTCAGTACCGGGACGTCGTGGGGACCATGCGCAACTTCATTCCCGAGCGTATGGTCCGCGGCTTCCCGTCGCCCCTGCGCATGAACATCGACGACGGTGACATCTTCATTGGCGAGTTTGCCAACGGCGCGTTAGGCAGCGTGCAGACGAGCTTTGTGACGGTCGGGAATTATCCGGGTATCGAGGCCCGCGTCTACGGGCGCGAGGGGGCGCTCATCTGTCGTTTAGTGGAGGAGTTCGGCATCTGCGAGGTGTTGCGCGGCGCCAAACCCGATGCCGTGGAGTTTGTGCCGATCGAAGTTCCTGCGGCGTTCTACCCGCCCGGCGGCAGCCCGCGTGAGAGCTGGCGGACACTCTTCTACGCCAACCTGGTTTCGTCGTTTGTCGGTGAAGTGCTGAGCGATCAGGACACCGCGCAGGGTGACTTTCTGGACGGCGCGCGCGTGCAGGAGGTCATCAACGCCGTCGAGCTGTCGTTCCGCGAGCGGCGCTGGGTGTCAATGCCGCTCGACGCCTCCGCGTCCACCGCGCGCACATGAGCGACCCAACGCGTCGGGCCGATGACGATGCGTTGCGGCGCGCGCTCGACGCGTTCTTTGCTTCCTATTACCGCGTGCGCCCAGTGAACGCGACGTTCACCGGCGTTCACACACATGACGGCGCTTATCCCGACTGGTCGCCCGCTGGAGTGGAACAGACGCGGGGCGACATGCGAGGGTTGCGCGAACGGCTGGCGCAGGCGGCGGGACCGGCGTTAGGTACACTGGGCGACGGTGCGATGCCCGACTGGCTACTGGTCGATGCGACACTCGCCGACGCCTTCCTCGAGATCCAGTTGCGCGAGCTCGGCGGGTTCCACATGCAGCGTGGCAACCCGTCGCTCGTCGTCGGCGAGGCGGCGTTCGGACTCATCTCGCTCATCACACGCCCCTTTGCTCCCGCGATCGAGCGCGCGCAGTCCCTCACGGCTCGCCTGCGCGCGCTGCCGGAGTTCCTGCATGGCGCGCAGCAGACGCTGTCCGGTGGCGCCCTTCGAACGGCGTGGTGTGACAAGGCCCAACGCGAGATGGACGGCCTGAGGGTGCTGCTGGCGAGTGGAGTGCGGCGCTGGGTGGCCGCCGAGGTGGCCGACGCGCACATCGGAGCCCAGACGCTGGAAGCCACGCGTGGAGCCGCTGAGGCGGTGGACCAGTTCGCGCAATGGCTCGCTCGGGCGGCGCGGGATCCGTCTCCCTCATACGGGTGCGGCCGCGAGATGCTCGCGCTGCTTCTGAGCCGGGGACACTGGTATCGCGGCGACCTGGACGCGCTCCGTCGTCAGCTGCGTACGCGACTGACCGAGGAGCAAGGTCGACTGGCGGACCGCGCGCATCACGAGCACCCCGATGGCTGGATCGGCGTTCAGGCGGAGTTGGCGCTGCGCCACCCCGGCTCCGACAGCTACTACGACGCATTCACGCGTACGTGGCAGGACTGCCACGCGATGGCGACGGCGCGCGATCTCGTGACCTGGCCCGACTACCCAATTCGCTACGTGCCGATCCCGGAGTGGACGCGCGACGCCGCGCCGTACTTGTACTACCTGTATTACCGCTCCCCCGCGACGTTCGATCAGCTGCAACCCGTCGAATATGTCGTCACCCCGATCGAGGCGATACCCACCGACGAAGCCAAGCTTCGCCACCTGCGCGCCTGGAATGACTCCGTGATCAAGCTCAATCACGTGGTCCATCACGGCGCGATCGGGCATCACGTACAGAACTGGTATGCGTATCGCGCACCGTCGCGGATTGCCCAAGTCGCCGCGATCGACTGCGCCAGCCGCATCGGCATGTTCTGCGGCGGCACCATGGCCGAGGGGTGGGCGTGCTACGCGACAGACCTCATGGACGAAGTCGGCTTTTTGACGCCGTATGAGTCGGTCGCCGAGCAGCATACGCGCGTCCGCCTGCTGGCGCGAGCGATCGTCGACCTGGAACTCCATGGCGGCCTCATGTCGTTGTCAGACGCCGAAGCGTTCTACGGCGCGGAGGTCGGCATGTCGCCAGAGGCCGCCCGTGGCGAAGCGCTCAAGAACAGCATGTTTCCCGGCACGGCGTCCATGTACTGGCTGGGCACGCAGGGGATTCACGAGCTGCGGGCCGAGGTCGCTCGGCGACTTGGCTCCAGCCGGTTTTCACTCCGCACTTTCCACGACTCGCTCCTGTCGAAGGGTGCCATTCCGGTCCCCGTGTCCGCCGAGCTTCTGCTGCGCCACGCTTCGGCGTGACGCATACCCGACCACCGATCCCGATGACCGATCCGAACCACGGCGTCTCCCTTCGCGTCCGGACCTTTCGATGGTACGGCGTGGGCCGTCGTGCCGCATATGCAGTCACGTTAGGCGCCTGTCTCTCCTGTGGGCGCGGCGGAACGTCGGCCAGCGGGCCATCGAACGAGCTTCTGATCGTCGGCTACGACCGCGAACCCGACACCCTCAACCGCTTCAGCACGCACATCCTGGAGGACGTGCAAACGTGCGTGGTCGAAGGCCTGACGACGACCGATGAGAAGATGAACGTCATTCCCTGGCTCGCACAGGAAGTCCCATCACCCGAGAATGGCGCCGTGAGGGTTCGTGCCGATGGAGGAATGGACGTGACGTGGCGCCTGCGTCCCGGTATCCGCTGGCACGACGGCACACCGTTCACGTCGGCCGACGTGAAGTTTACGGTAGATGCCATCAATAGCCCCAGCTACAACCCCGAGAGTACGGACGGGTTCGACCGCATCACGTCGGTGGATACCCCAGACTCACTTACCGCGGTCGTGCACTACAAGGAAGTCTACGCGCCGTACGCGATCCAGTTCATCCGCGGCGCCCTCCCCAAGCACGTCCTGGAGGGCAAGGACATCGACCGCGCCAGTGACTACAATCGCAACCCGTTAGGCACCGGACCCTACCACGTGAAGGAATGGAAGACCGGCGAGTACATCCTGCTGGAGAAGGTGCCGAACTATTGGCGGGGCGCGGAATACCCGAAGATCCGCAATATCCTGTTCAAGTTCGTCACCAACACCAATACCCGCATCAATCAACTCAAGGCGGGTGAGGTGCAGATCGTAGCCCTCGTGCCGTGGGACAAGTACCGGGAGTTGACCGGGGTGCCTGGACTCGCGATCCACCGCGTCATGGGCAACTCGTACGAGCATGTCACCCTCAACGAACGACAGGTCGAGGCCTTCCGCGACGTTCGCGTCCGGCGCGCGCTGCTCATGGCCACGGATCGAGAATTGATCGCCAAGACCATCCTCGACGGACTCGCTCCAGTCGCCCACGGCGCCATCCAGCCATTGTCCTGGGCCTATACCGACCAGGTGCGGACGTATGCGTTCGACGTGCCCGGCGCCAAGGCCCTGCTCGATTCGGCTGGGTGGGTGGATGCCAATGGGGATGGCATACGCGAGAAGGATGGAAAACCGTTGGCGTTCACGTTGATGACGCAAGCCGGTTTCGCCGTGCGCGAAAATGTTTCCCAGGCCCTCCAACGACAGTGGCGCGATGTCGGGATCGACGCGCGCATCCAGCTGGTCGACGGCACCGCCATCAGTAACCTGTGGTTTGAGGGCAAGTTCGACGCCATGCTCCACTGGTGGCACATGCCATCCGACCCGGAGCTGGTGACCTTCTTTGCGAAGGACAAGACGCCGCCCGCCGGCCGCAACATCAACTATCTCGCGGATGACTCGCTGACGACGCTCGTGTACGCCGCCGATCGCACCGTGGACCAGGCGAAGCGAAAGACGCTCCTCGTCGCCGCGCAGCAGCGACTGGCCGAATTGGTGCCGGAGTTGCCGCTCTACAACGTCACCAGGCTGGACGCCGTTCCCACCACGCTCCAGAACTTCAAGGGAAATCCCACCAACACCGGGATCTTCTGGAATGTCTATGAGTGGGAAGTGAAGTAGGCGCGAGGGTCACGATCCCGTTGCGCCTTCCCCACCGTTAGGCAATATCAAGCCCTGAAGGAAGAACGCTGCAAGCTCGGCTCGCCCCGCGAGCCCGGCCTTCTGGTATGCGGTGGCTGCATGCTGGCGCACTGTGCGCTCGCTGCGTCCCGTTCGGGCGGCAATTTCCTTGTGCCCTAGCCCTTGCAGTAGCATCAGCGCGATCTCCCCTTCAGAGCGAGTGAGCTGCCAGGCGCGGAATTGTTGGTCGATGGCTCGGCCCATTCCCTCGAGGGCCTTGTGTGCGCTCGCACGCCACTCGTCGCGCTCGCGCGAGCGGACCGTGAGCGCAATTTCGGCTTCCCTCAATTCTGCGATGGTGGTTCGCCACCCGCGGAACATCAGAACCGCGAAGACCATACTGCACAACACGAGCCCCACTTCAAACGCGACGTGGAGGGACCACCACGTGGTCGGACGGTCGAGCATGAGGTCGGTCGCGCCCCCCGCCACGAGCAGGAGGAAGAAAATGACCAACCCGATTTGCAGCTTAGGGCGCTCCGTTTCCATCGCGCAATGTCATTCCAGGAGGACACGGACACTATCCGACAAATGACGTACGTCGCCTGTTATGGGCGTTCGCGACCATTGTCGGATGGTTCTGGCAGGCGTGCAAGGTGATGCTGCTGGTGAACCTTAACCGGCAGGAGATTTTCATGCTTCCGAATCCATTGCACGCGGCCATTGTGCATTTCCCCGTGGTGCTTGCCGTCTTGCTTCCGTTGGTAGCCGTTGGCGCGCTGGTGGCGATCCGTCGTGGGGCAAGGCCGCTCACGGCGTGGGGGCTGACCTCAGTCGTCGCCATGATGCTGCTGGCGGCGTCATGGACCTCGCTCGAGACGGGTGAGGCCGAAGAGGAGAAGGTCGAGGAGGTTGTGTCCGAAGGCGCGATCGGCCGCCACGAAGAGGCGGCACAGCTGTTCACCACCGTGGTGGGCGGTGTGCTTCTGCTCACCATCGCTGGACTGGCCAACGGCAAGGTCGGGAGCGGTGCGCGGATCGCGGCAACCCTCGGCACCCTGGCGGTTGTTGCAGCTGGCGTGAATGTCGGACACTCCGGGGGCCAGCTCGTGTACAAGTACGGCGCAGGGGCCGCGTACGCGACGAATGGTGGCGGCGAGGCGGGTGGCGCGGCGCAGTCGCGCGAGGGAGACGAGGCGACACCCAATGGTGAGCCACAACAGGAGAAAGAGCAGGACGAGCAGGCGCGCCGCGGCGGCGATAACGACGCCGACGACCGTTAGGCTCCGACGGGGAGCTGGGGACTACGTGCCCAGCTCCCCGCGCTTCGCCACCTCGGCAATCTTGTCCGCTGCGCGGAACGCGAGCGCCTGGATGGTCATGGTCGGCTGACCGCGACCCGACGTGACGAAACTCGAGCCATCCACGATGAACAGGTTCGGCACGTCGTGGGCCTGGTGCCCCGCGTTGACCACCGAGCGCCGGGCGTCCGTTCCCATCCGACACGTTCCAAGCAGGTGAAACCCCGCGCCGGGATCGTCGGAGATGGGCAGCAGCACCGACGACTTCGCGCCGGCCGCATCCAGCATCTCCTTCGTCCGGTCACCCATGTACTTCTCGAGCCGGATGTCGTTTTCGTGGTCGCGATAGGTCACCCGAATCGCTGGTAAGCCCCACGCATCCTTCACGGTGTCGTCCAGTGAGATCCCGTTGTCGAGGACGGGGAGTGACGAGGAGTGACCGAAGCCTGCGACCGTGCGCGTGAACCGCTGCTTGAGCTCCGACCAGTACTGGCGTCCCCAACTTGCGTGTCCAGGAACCGGCATGTTGGCGAACTCGATCGGCGACACGGCAAACCGGAAATCGATGCCGCCGCCACCAGCGATGCCTAACGAAGGATCCAGCTCGTAGTGCTCATGCGAGATCATGGTGACCGGGGCGCCCTTGTAGCCGTTCAACGGGTGCTCGAACTCGGCGATCACGTTGGCCCCGCCGTTGAACATCAAACGCTTCCCGACATATCCACTGGAATTTGCCAACCCATTGGGAAACCGATTCGACGCCGACATCAGCAGCAACCGCGGGGTCTCAGCGCCATTCGCGCATAGCACCACCGCGCGAGCCTTCTGGAACACCTCCCGTCGCGTGCTGTCGAAGTACGTCACCCCCGTCACTCGGCCACGATCGTTGGTCTCGACTTTTCGGACGTACGCCAGCGGGCGCACCTCGCACCGACCGGTGGCTTCGGCCTGCGGGATCATCGTGAACAACGTGCTGGACTTGGCCCCCCACTCGCACCCGAAGGAGTAACACCAGCCGCACTGATGGCACCCTTCCCGACCTTGATATGGCCGAGAGGGGATTGCCATGGGGGCCGGCTGCACGCTCCAACCCAGCTTCTTTCCCCCAACTTGCATCAGGACGCCGGCGCTGTTGACAGGAAGCGGAGGCAGCGGAAAGGGACGACTACGCGGTGGATCCTTGGGATTTACACCAGCCTGGCCAGAGACCCCAATGTCCCATTCGACCTTCGCGTAATAGGGCTCCAGTTCCTCGTAGGTGATTGGCCAGTCGTCCATGTCAGCGCCGGACACGGCCCCATGCGTCGAGAACTCGCGAAAGTCGATCGGACGAAACCGCCAGTAGTTCGCCGTGAAGTGGACCGTGCCTCCACCAACGGCCACACCATACACCAGGTACGGACGTGGCTTTGCGGTGTCGGCTGGCGTCTTGCGATGCGTGACCGGCTTGGTCTTCTGGTTCACCGACAGCTTGTGGTTCACCATCACCTCGATCTCGTCGTGATGGAAGTCGGGGCGCCCAAATCGCGCCCCTTGCTCCAGCACAACGACCGTGAAGCCGGCTCGCGAGAGCTCGCGCGCGACCACTCCGCCAGCTGCACCCGACCCCACCACCACGAAGTCCACCGTTTCGCGAGGCTGGAATGTCGCGCGGTGCGGAACGCTCATTCGTCGCCTCCCCGGCCTAACAACTGTCGGCGAATGTCGGGCCGATCGTAGTAGCCGAATGGAGGGGCGTACTCCATGGCGCCGGCGAGTCCGATCGCTCGCCACCCGACGTACTCTCGGTTGCCGCCGTACGCGGGCAGAGCGAACATGCCGGCGATAGTCGCATAGCGCATGCTTCCGAAGAACTCAGTGCCCTCGATGTCGTGCAGAATCGCGTCCCGCTGTTCGGGAGCGAGCTGGGCGAAGCTCTTGGCGCCGGGGTGTCGCGTGGTGGTGCGCTTCGCCAAGTCGGCGAGGCCAGCTCGGACCGGGGCCTGCAGCTCGCGCGCGAATGTCGCCAGCCCTCGATCAATGAAGTAGAGGACCCCCGCTTCCTTGGCGCCCGGACCATCGTCAGAGGGGATGATCCGTTCAGCGATCGACTCGACGTCCCTCGCCTCCGCTGGCGTGAAAAAACGGAGGACTGGAGGAGCGTCGACGTCCTCAGGGCCCTGAGCCTCCGGCGATAGGGAGATGCCTGCTCCGCGCGCACCCAGCATCCACAAGGCGCCCACGGCGCCCATGCGCTGGACGAAGTCTCGACGGGATGGCGACTCGCTCATTCACACACGGAGGAAGGGGACATCGCCCCAAGCTGCTTCCCTCCTCTCTCCTCGGCAAGCATGAACCCGCTGTCTGGGAGCTGACGCCCATGAACCGGTGACCCTGCGGGCCCGACCTGATGCACTGGAGACGGACCTCCGAGCGCCTCGATGTCCGCCTTGAGACGCCCACAGGCACACGGCCATCGGCAAGTGGTCGAACGCCGCGATCGCAGATGGCCCCCGCGTAGAGGCCGTCGGTTTCGACCTCTCAAATCGTGCGAGGTTGGGCAACGCGATCACACGCCATCAATGGCCTAACACCGGCTCGTTATGCATGACTCTGTCACAATCTCATCAACGAGGAGCATCCCGCCAGAATCTGTGACCTTTGCACACGTAAGCGCGCGCGACGCAACCAACATTGCCTAACTGCAATAACTGCACATCCGAGTCAGGCATACTCCAGTCCGCCACAACTGAGATCGTTCATTGAGCGTTGACCTACCTGTTGTCTTCCGCAAGAAGTTCGATCGCGCCGTCGAGTTCCTCACGCTGAGCAGAGAGTACGCGCCGTCACTCTCAGCAAAGCGGGCCCTGCTTGCGTGCTACACAGCACTCCTCGCCGACGTGAACAATCGATCGGAAGTTTCGCTCGAACTGTCGCTCAATGGCTCCAACCGCGGTCTGAGCATGCGTAAGAGCGACATCTTCACGCTGGCTGAGATCCTGCGCGAGCGCCAATACCGACTGACGACGGCTGTTGCAGATCGTCCCCTGATCGTCGATGGCGGCGCCCACATCGGCATCGCCTCGCTCTTCTTTGCCAGCACGTATCCCGGCGCTCGTCTGCACTGCTTTGAGCCGGAAGCGTCGAACTTTCGTTTGCTCACTCAGAACCTGCGCACGCTTCCCGGTGCACGTCTCCATGCGGCTGCCCTGGGCGGCGAGACTGCCGTTCGGCCGCTTCACGTGTCCGAGATCGCGGCAATGCATTCACTGAAGGCCAACGGCGCCGCACATCATTCGGTCGACGTGTCCGTCGTGAATCTGATGGACTACATGAACCGGCAGGGAATACAGACGGTCGACGTGCTGAAGCTCGACGTCGAAGGAAGTGAGCTGGACGTTGTGCAAGGAATGGACGGACGCTTGCGCGACGTGGCAGTCATTGTGGGGGAGTTCCACGAGTCGCTGGTGGACGAAGGAGAGTTTTACCGGCACCTCGAGTCAAACGGTTTTCGTCGAGTGCGACGTCAGGCGAGCGGAGAGCCAGACGTGCACATCTTCGAGGTGGCGCGGGCGTAGCCGGGTCGTCAGGCAGCACCAGATGGCAACCGGTCTTGCGGTGCGACGACCGGGAGAATGAAGACATCGCGCAGTGAGCCCGCGGCTGACGACGTGAGGATCGCAGCACGCGCGGCCGCCCGTTCCGACGTTTAGAGCTGCCATTCGACTTGAGCCCCTCATGCGCCGGGCTCAGCCACCTCCCGAGCGGGCGCACGCGCGGTAGAATCTTGTCGTGCTCGCTCACATGGTTCGGCGCCTCCTGGTGACGTTGCCCCTGCTGCTCGTCATTTCCGTCCTGATTTTTGCGCTTATTCACGCGGCGCCGGGCGGCCCACTGACGATGTATCTCGAGAATCCCAACGTTCGACCCGAAGACATCGTCAGGTTGAAGAAGGCGTTGGGTCTCGATCGGTCACTCGCCGCTCAATACGTGGCCTGGTTGAAGGGCTTTGCGACCGGCGAATGGGGATACTCGTTTTCTGACGGCCGGCCGGTCGTTCAGCGTCTCGCGGAGCGGGTACCGGCGACGCTGGAGCTGATGTCTGTGTCCCTCTTGCTGGCGGGCCTGGCGGCGGTACCGGCAGGCATCGTGAGCGCTGTCCGGCGTGGTCGTGCGGCGGATCGCGTCGTCAGCACCCTGTCGGTGGCCGGCATTTCGCTCCCCATCTTCTGGTTCGGCCTCGTTCTGCAACTCGTCTTCGCCGTCGCGTTAGGCTGGCTGCCGTCCTCGGGGCGGCGTTCGATCATCGGTGGCGGCCCGTTCGATCACCTGCGACACATCATCCTCCCGGCCATCATGCTGGCCGCCGTTCACGCCGCGGCGTGGTCGCGCTATGTGCGAGCGGGGATGTTGGAGGCACTCGGCCAGCGCTTTATCGCCGCCGTGCGTGCGAAAGGAGTGCCGGAGCGGACGGTCGTGCGACGGCATGCGCTACGCAACGCGTTGCTGCCCTTTGTCACCGTCATCCTGCTGGACGCGGCGATCATGGTGTCCGGCGCGGTCGTTACGGAGAGCGTGTTCGCCTGGCCGGGGCTTGGTGGTCTGTTCACGGAAGCCCTCGCGCGGCGCGACTACACCGTCCTGATGGCTTTCTTGATGGTCTCGTCGGTGGCGGTGATCGTGTTGAACCTGCTGGCTGATGTGACGTACCGATGGTTAGACCCGCGCGTGTCCGCATGACGCGCGCCTGGTGGCGGTCGTGGCCCCTCGTCCTGGTGGCGATACTCCTCGCCTTGGCCGCGCTCGCACCGTTGCTGGCGCCCTTTGCTCCCGACGCCGTGAACCTTGCCGAGCGTCGCTTGCCACCGACCGCCACTCACTGGTTTGGCACGGACGAACTGGGTCGAGACGTGTTGACGCGCGTGTGGTACGGTGCGCGCGTGTCACTGGCCGTTGGCGTCCTGTCGGCGCTCCTGGCATCGGCGTTAGGTGCCGTGATTGGGGGGGTTGGCGGGTACCGTCGCGGTTGGCTCGATAGCCTACTGATGCGCCTGACGGATGCCATGCTGGCGATCCCTCGATTGCCGCTGTTGATGATCGCGGCGGCGATTCTCCAGCCCTCCATTCCCCTCCTGATCGTATTGGTCGGCGTCGTTGGTTGGATGGAGACGGCACGCGTGGTGCGGGCCGACGTGCTCTCGCTGGCCCAACGACCCTTTGTGGAAGCGGCTCGGGCGACCGGCGCTCGAGACCTGCGGATCGTCCCCATGCACATCCTGCCAAACGCGGCGCCGGCCATGGCCGTCAGCACCACGCTCGCCGTGGGCCGCGGCATCCTGCTCGAGTCCGCGCTCTCTTTCTTTGGTGTAGGGGTGCAGCCGCCGGCGGCAAGCTGGGGCAACATGCTGTACCAAGCGCAAACGACCATGACGACCGAGCCGTGGCTGGCGCTCTTTCCCGGCGCCATGATCTTTCTGGCGGTCTTCTCCATCAATGTGCTCGGCGACCGACTGGCACACGGCACGCGAACGTCCTAGCGCCTCTCGCTGGGTCGAAGGATCGCTCCACTCGTCACGGCGTCCTTGTGCCGGGTGATCCAGCGACCGAAGTTGCGTCATGCAACCCCGCTTCCGCACGCTCACTGCGATTCTGTTGGCCGTCGGGCCGATTTGCGGACAACCGCTCGAGGCGCAACGCGACTGGCCGAAAGGCACCATCGTGGTGAGCAACATGAACGACAGCTCAGCGACCCTTGTTGATGCTGAGCGTGGAACCGTGCGCGCCACGCTGCCGACAGGACGTGGACCGCACGAAGTAGCGGCCTCGCACGATGGCCGATGGGCCGTCGTCTCGAACTACGGTGTTCGCGGCAGTCCCGGCAATACACTCACGGTCATCGACGTGGCTCGCGCGCAGGTGACCCGTACGATCGACCTCGGTGAGTATCGGCGACCCCACGGAGCCAAGTTCCTGCCCGGGGACACGCTGTTGGTCGTCACCTGCGAGACCAAGCAATTACTTCTTGTCATTGAGTTCGCCACCGGTCGCGTTGTCCGGACGTTGCCGACCAACGCGCGTACCTCTCACATGGTTGCGGTCACGGCCAACGGCGATCGCTACTTCAGCGCCAACATTGCCGACGGCTCCATCTCGGTGATCGATCCGTCAGGACGAGATTCCACGCGCACGATCGGAGTCGCCCGCGCCACCGAAGGGATCGCGGTGACACCGGACGGGCGGCGGGTCTGGGTCGGCAGCAACGCGGACAGCATCGTGGTCTCTGTCGATCCGTCAGGCGCAACTCGGCCGGATACGGTGCGTGGATTCGGCATGCCGTATCGGTTGGCCGTGACGCCGGATAGCCGCCTGGTGATCGTCACCGACCCGGTGCGCGGCGAGATCCACCTGTTGGATGCGAAGACCAGCACACGGCGAGCGGTGATCTCCGTGCCGGCGGACTCGCTGGTGACGACCGCCGAGGTCCCCGGATCGCCATCGCCGGAGGGCGTCGCCGTCTCGCACAATAGCCGGTGGGCCTTTGTGACCCTTCAGGGCCGCAACCGTGTCATCTGGATCGACCTGGAACGTGCCGAGATCGTTCGCTCCGCGCCGACCGGGACGTGGTCCGACGGAATTGCCTACGCTCGACCGATTGGATCGTAGGAGCTGACGGTCGCCTGTCGACGGGCGCGCCAGATGGACCAGAGCGCGATCGCGATGGCCACCGCGAGCAAACTTCCCGACCCAGGACGCTGGAATAAGGCCATCCAGCGACCGTCAGATACCACCAGCGCCCGTTCGAGATGTTGCTCAGCCAGGGGCCCAAGGATCGTACCCACCACAACCGGGACGAGCGGAACCGCAAAGCGCCTGAGCAGGAAGCCGAGCCATCCGATGGCAAACAGGATGGCGATGTCGACCACCGAACGGTGCATCGCAAACGTTCCCACGGTCGCCAGCACGAGGACTCCGGCATTGAGCAGCGGTGCCGGCACCTTGAGCAGGCGAATCCAGATCCCGATCAAGGGCAGGTTCAACAGTACCAGCATCGCGTTCCCGATCAGGAGTGAGGCAACCAGCCCCCACACCAGGTCGGGCGCGTCACGAAAGAGGAGTGGACCGGGCTGCAAGCCGAACTGCTGAAAGGCGGCGAGGATCATCGCGGCCGTCGCCGTCGTGGGGAGACCGAGGGCGAGCAAAGGGACGAGCGTACCTGCCGCGGACGCGTTGTTGGCGGCCTCGGGACCGGCGACGCCTTCGATGGCGCCACGCCCGAACTCGTCGGGGTGCTTCGTTAGGCGGCGTTCGAGTGCATACGACAGGATGGTGGGAATTTCGGCCCCGCCGGCGGGCACCGCCCCGATCGGAAAGCCGATGGCGGTCCCACGCAGCCAGGCTGGCCACGACCGTCGCCAGTCGGCGCGCGTAAGACCTAACGGGCCGCGGTCGGTGACCAGGACATCCGTCTGCTCCGGTCCCCGCCACGCGGCATACAGCGTCTCCCCGATCGCAAAGAGGCCGACCGCCACCACGACCGTGTCGATGCCGTCCAGCAGCTGCGGGACCCCGAACGTGAGGCGCGGTTGACCCGTTTGCGCGTCGATGCCGATCGCTCCCATGGTGAGGCCGATGAAGAGCGCGAGTGCGTTCTTCAGGGGTGCGTCGGTGCTGGATGCCGCGACGGCAGCAAAGGCCACGGCAATCAGCCCAAAGTATTCCGCTGGTCCGAGGACCAGGGCCATCTGCGCCAACCGCGGGCCGAGCGCCGCCAGTAGCAACGTCCCAATGGTCCCCGCCACGAACGACCCGACCGCTGCCGTCGCCAAGGCGGCTCCGCCGCGCCCGCGCCGTGCCATCTGGTAGCCTTCCAGCGCCGTGACCACGGTGGCACTCTCACCCGGGGCGTTGAGGAGAATCGAGGTCGTCGACCCACCGTACATCGCACCGTAGTAGATGCCAGCGAAGAGTATGAGCGCGCTGGCCGGCTCCACACCAAAGGTCACCGGCAGCAGGAGCGAGATCGTCATGGCCGGGCCGATGCCTGGCAACACGCCCACCGCCGTGCCTAACGCGGCACCGAGGAGGGCATACGCCAGGTGCGCCAGCGTCAGTGCCACCCCGAACCCGTGCCACAAACCTTCCCACGCGCTCATCCCGTTCCCCACAGTCGCCCGACCGGCAACGGCATCCCCAGCAGGTACGTGAACGTGGCGTAGACGCCCGCGGAGAACAGCACGGCACTGAGCAGGTTCCGCACCCTATACGGGTCGCCGAAGGCACGCGCCGTCAGATAGAACAACACGGTGGAGGCAACGACAAACCCGGTCCACGGTGCCAGAAGCAAATTCAGACCCATGCCGAGGGCGATGTGCCACAAGGGCCGGTTGGACCGCGGCTCTTGCCGCGTCCGGGCCGCCGCAATGCGCGGTCGGAGCGCAACGATGCCCGTCAGCAGGAGGGTGAGCAGGATACCCCATACCCCCACGCTCGCCAATGACACATGGCGCACTGTGGTAGGCGTGGACCCACGCCCGCCGCGCCGGCGGGTCGCCAGTGTATTGACGCGCCTGCTCTCCGCCTGGACGAATCGGGCGAATGCGTCACCCGGCAACCAGAGATCAGACCACCCACGCCGTTGCAGCTCGGCGAGCCAAGCCGGCGTGCGGACGAGTTGCTCGAGCATGGAAACCAATTGCATGCGGTCTGCCGGCGAAATGCCCGGCGGGGCCACCACACCACGCCAGTTGGCGAGATCCACGGGAACGCCAAGTTCGCGAAGCGTGGCGACGTCGATCCCGGGCTCGCGCTGAGGCGACGAGATCGCGAGGGCGCGAAGCCGGCCGCTCGCCAGGTGCGGGGCGAACTCGCTCCAACCACTGACGCCAACCGACACCTGCCCGCCAAGGAGGGCCGTGACGGCCTCGCCTCCACCGGAGAATGCCACGTAGCTCGTTCGCGACGGCTCCACGCCCACGGCTTCGGCCACCAGGTCCACCAGGATCTGGTCGGTACCTCCGGCCGATCCACCACCCCAGGACACACTTCCGGGGGCGCGACGAAAGGCGGTCAGCAGCGATCCCAGCGACGTGTACGGGGACGACGCGGGAACGGCCAGCACCTCCCACTCACCCGTTAGGCGCGCGATGGGCGTCGTCTGCTCCACCGTCACCGGGGAGCGGTTGCTGGCGATCCCCCCGAGCATCACGAGACCGGTCACCAGCAACGCCCGGGAATCACCGCGCTTTCCTGAGACAAAACGGGCGAGCCCAATCGTGCCCGCCGCACCGGGGATGTTATCGACGTGCGAGCCTAGGGCGATCGCCGTGGAATCCAGGAGCTGTTGCAACGTGCGAGCGAGCTGATCCCAGCCGCCCCCCGGCGCGGCAGGTGCGGTGATCGCCAACCCCTTGGCGCCCTGTGCGGACGCACGCGCGGGCACCAGCGGTGTGCCCGTCAACGCAACGGCAAGTACGGCTCTCGTGGTCCACATCATCTCGCGACCAATCTACCGAGCGCGCGCCTAGCGAGCGACGCGCCGGCGGGCGCATTATTTCGCCAGCATGCAACTCGCCGATCTCTTCGACCTGTCCTTGCTGGGGCGTCACGACCGACCGGCCCTGGATCTCGATGGACCCGACGGAGGCGTCGAGACTCTGACATTCGGCGAGATCGACCGGCGCGCTCGCCGCATGGCGCTGGCGCTGCAGGCGCGGAGCGTGCACCGCGGCGATCGGGTGGCGGTTCAGCTGCCGAACTCGATCGAGTTTCTCGAGATCTTCATCGCCTGCATGAAGTTGGGCGCGGTGTTTGTGCCGATCAACGTGATGTATCGCTCCCGCGAAGTCTCGCACATTGTGGAAGACGCCGAACCGGCGCTGGCCATCACCAGCGAGGAGAACCTCGAGTTCTTTCTGGCGGCGCCGTCGGCGATCACGATCGACGCGCTGTGCCGGGAAGTCGAACAGCAACCACCGTCGCCCGACGCCGTGCGCGTTGCACTCGACGGGGATGCTCCCGCCCTGATCGTGTACACCTCCGGAACGACCGGCCGGTCCAAGGGCGCCGTGTTGACCCACAACAACTGCCTGGCGAACGCGGCGAATATCACGATGTGCTGGTGCATCACGGCGGCCGACCGTTACCTGGCGGCGCTTCCGCTTTTTCACGTACATGGCCTGGGCAACGGGGTCCTGAGTTGGCTGGCCAGTGGTTGTCGCATGCGGCTGCTGGAACGGTTCGAGCTGCAACGCGCCGTGCAGGCATTCACCTCGTTCCGAGCGACCCTGTTCTTTGGCGTGCCGACGATGTATGTGCGACTCCTCGAAGTCGCAGACGACGTTGCCGCCGGAATCGGGACACCCATGCGGCTCTTTGTCTGCGGATCGGCACCGCTGCCGGCCCAGGTCCTCCAGGCGTTCGAGCGAAAATTCGGACACACCATTCTCGAGCGGTACGGCATGAGCGAAACGCTCATGAACCTGGGCAACCCATACGCCGGTGAACGTCGTGCCGGAACCGTGGGGGTCCCGTTCCCCGGCGTGAGCGCGCGGATTGTCGATGCGAATGTTCTTCCGGTGGCAGCGGATACCGTCGGCGAGCTGGAGGTGCGCGGCCCTCACGTCATGTCGGGCTACTGGAACAACCCGGACGCGACGGCCAAGGCCTTCCGCGACGGCTGGTTTCGGACTGGTGACCTGGCCGAGTGTTCGGCGGATGGATACTTCACCCTGCGCGGTCGCAGTTCAGACCTGATCATCTCCGGCGGCTTCAACATCTACCCGCGAGAGATCGAGGAAGTGCTGCTCGAGCAACCCGGGGTGCGCGAGGTCGTCGTGGTCGGCGTGCCGGACGAGCGCCGCGGTGAGGTACCGGTGGCCTACCTGGTCACCGATGAGGTCGAAACCGGGCGGCTGCGCGACGTGTGCGTGCGCTCCTTTGCCTCGTTCAAGATTCCTCGCGCCTTCATACGCGTGGACAGCCTGCCGCGAACCGCGTTAGGCAAGATCCAGAAGCACCTCCTTCCCCCGTGGAGCTCCACATGACGCCAGCGGTCGCGTCACTGCTCGCCCTCCTCGTCGCCATCGTGCTGAGCATGGTCTCCCGGCTCAATGTCGGGGTCCTGTCGATCGCCTTTGCCTGGATCATTGGGGTGTACCTGGCAGGGTGGAAGCCGGACCAGGTCACGGCGGGATTTCCGACATCCCTCTTCGTGACCCTGGCAGGCGTCGCACTCCTCTTTTCACTCGCCGATGCGAATGGGACCCTCGAGCGTCTGACCCAACGATCCGTGAAGCTGGCGAGCGGGAATGCCAGACTGCTGCCGATCATCTTCTTTGCGATCGCGTTTGCCATTTCGTCCGTTGGCCCTGGCGCTATCTCCAGCGTGGCGCTCGTGATTCCATTGGCGATGCCCATCTGCACCCGCGCCGGTATCTCGCGATTCCTCACCTCATTGATGGTGGCCAACGGCGCCAATGCCGGGAACCTCTCGCCCATCAGCTCCGTGGGGATCATCGCCAACACCAAGATGGCCGAGGCGGGGATCGTTGGACACAGCGGCAAGGTGTGGTTCGCGAATTTTCTTGCGCACGCCCTCGTATCCCTGGTGGCATACGTCATCCTGATCCGCCGGCATTCCACGGCGACGGCCGGCGAGTCGTCCATGGACATGGAGATCGCGTCGTTCGAGCAGCGTCACTGGCTCACCATCGGCATCGTGACGGCGTGGATCGTCGGGGTGATGGTGTTGAAGCTGAATGTGGGAATGGCGGCGTTCGGGGCCGCCGCCCTGTTGGTGCTGGTGAGCGCCGCCGATGAATCGGCGGCCATGAAGAAGATCCCGTGGGGCGTGATCGTGATGGTCAGCGGCGTGTCCGTGCTCATTGCGGTGCTGGAGAAAACGGGAGGGATGGAACTCTTCTCGTCCCTGCTGGCCAAGGTCGCATCGCCCGCCACGCTCAACGGCGCCATCGCATTCATCACCGGCCTGATCTCCACCTGGAGCAGCACGTCGGGGGTGGTCCTGCCCGCCTTCCTGCCGACCGTTCCGTCCCTCGTCTCCAAGGTTGGCGGCGGCGACCCGCTGGCCGTTGCACTCAGCATCAATGTCGGCTCCGCGCTGGTAGACGTCTCACCGCTCTCCACACTCGGCGCACTGTGCTTGGCGACCGTGAGTGACACCTCAGAATCCCGTCAGCTGTTCAAGCAGCTGATCGTCTGGGGACTGTCGATGAGCGTGGTGGGTGCACTGCTCTCGCAACTCATGAACGGCGTGCTGGCCGCGCTCTGACGCTTCCTATCCGGTCCGTCTTGACAGCGTCCGATCCGTGTGACAAAATTTTGTCTCACCTTCTGGCGAGTCCAGCGCGAGGTAGGCGATCACAGGGGCTCACCTCGAGTGTTCCTGGGTGACATGTCGATGGGGTTCGCTTCGCGTCTCGATGCGCGCGGTGTGTTCGTCCCAGAGTTTATGCATTCGGACCGGAGCGCTGTGCCGACCTCCTCATCTCCCAGCACCCTCAGTCGACGCGAGCGCCAGATCATGGATGCGGTCTACCGCATGGGGCGCGCGACCGCGGCCGAGATCCGGGCTGCACTTCCCGACCCTCCGCACTTGGCGGCGGTTCGAACCTTGGTGCGCATCCTCGAGGACAAGGGGCACCTTCGCCACGTGAAGGATGGCCCGCGACACGTCTATCTCCCGACCACACCGCACACCATTGCGCAACGTTCGGCGCTGCGACACCTGGTTGGCACCTTCTTCAACGGATCGCGCACGGCGGCGCTGGCGGCCTTGGTGGACGACACCGAACGACCGCTTTCCTCGAGTGAACGCGCCGAGTTGCAGTCGGTGATCCAGCGGTTGCGTTCGGAGGGGCGTTAGGCGCATGTGGACCCCGCCGTTCCCGACACCGGCCGACAGTGCCCGTGCAGTGGCGCACGTATACTCACTGTCGCTGCTGGCGTGCGTTCCCTTGCTCGCCGCGGGCTTTGGCGTGCTCTTCGCACGCCGCGCGCCGGCGTCGGTGCGTGCGCTCATCTGGAAGGGGGCCGCGGCGGCACTGCTGGTCATCTATGTGGGGCGATTGCTGCCGTATAGCGGATTGGCGTGGAGCATCCCCGACGACCTCGCGGCCCCCTTGATTGCCCTGGGGCGGTTGCAGCTCTCGGGAGCGGCCTCCGGCGGCGGAATGGGCGCCACCTTCCCCATGTTCGAGCGACTCGTTCAGGTGCTGTGGATGGTGTACCTGACGGGCGTGGTGACGGCCTTGGTGCCCGTCATGCGATCGGTGCTTGCCGGCTGGCGTCTTTCGCGGCAGGCGTGCCGGTCGGATGATCGTCGCCTCTTGGCGTTATTGACGGAGACACAGGGCGCGATGGGCGTGCGACGACGTGTCACGTTGCGTGTGATCCAGGCAGACGTCGTCCCGCAGACGTTGGGCGTCCTTCGACCTGTAATCCTCCTGCCGGCAGCTACGCTGCAGTGGGATGACGACGAAGTGCGCGCCACACTCATGCACGAACTGGCGCACATTGCGCGCGGCGACGTCCTGGCGGTGCTGGCGTCGCGCTTGGCCTGCGGCCTCTATTGGTTCCATCCCGTGAGTTGGTGGACGGCGTCGAGGCTGCGTACGGAGATGGAGATCGCTTGCGACGACCGTGTGCTGGCGGCCGGTGTCCGAGCGAGCGACTACGCGCAATTGTTGCTCATGGCCAGTACGCATGGCCGCTCTGCTGGCGCGCTGGGCACGGCCCTTGGCGGCGGTGTGCCGCGCAACGGATTGCGTGGACGCCTGGCAGCCATCGTCGGTCCGCGACGACCGGCCGGCGCGGGAACGTGGCGGCAGGTTGCAGCTGCAACCGCTCTCACCTTGGGTCTGGCATTGCCAGCGGCCACGGTCCGACTGTCTCCCTCGCGGAACGCCCTCACCAGCCTGCTGGGCGACACTCGCTGGGAATCACGCGCCTACGCCGCCGCCGGGTTGGCCCAGCGCCGCGACTCCATCGACGTCGCGCGCGCCGCGGCGCAGCGCGATCCCAGCCCGCGTGTGCGCGCTCTCGCGCGATTCGCCCTGGCGCAACCGATGGGTCGCGACCTGCCAACGCTGCTGGCGCACCAACCCTAAGCCAAACGCCCGTTGCACGCTTCGATGCATCCCAACGTGATAAAAATTTGTCCTTGAGCCGGCCATGACGCCCTGGAACCTTCGATCCGATCGCTCGTCGTTGATGCTGACGATAGCCGCTGCCGTATCCCTCCTCGCGGGCTTTGTCGACCTCGTGCGCGGCGGGATTACGACAGGCCCCATCCTGCTCGTGCTGGCGTACCTGGTGCTCGTCCCAGCGGCGATCTGGCGACGCGGCCGCCAATCTTCGGTGCCGGATGTCCCGGATGCGCGCCCACCGTACCTCGCGGCCACCGTCGTCGGCGCCGCCATCCTGATGTTGTATCTGGCGACGCTGGCTCCGTCCACCGCCATGTGGGACACCAGTGAGTACATCGCCGCTGCCTACACGGTGGGCCTGCCGCACCCGCCCGGCAATCCGCTGTTCGTGTTGATCGGTCGTGTCTTTGCATTGTTGCCCATCGCGAGCACGGTCGCGGTGCGCTTGAACGTCCTGGCCGCACTGTGCAGCGCCGCATCCGCGGCGTTCTGGTTCCTGACCGTCGAGCGAGTTGCGCGAGGTTGGTTGCCACGCCAGCCGCGTCTGGCGGTCGCCGCCATCGCTGCCCTCGTGGGTGCCACGGCCTTCACGGTATGGAACCAATCCGTGGTGAACGAGAAGGTCTACACAGTGTCCCTCGCCATGATGGCCGCCATCAGCTGGTTGATGTTCCGGTGGATCGATGCGCCTGACGGTAAGTCAGCCGATGCCCTGCTGCTCCTGGTCGCGTACCTCCTGGGTCTTGGCTACTCGAATCACATGGCCGGCATGCTGCCGGCACCCGCGGTGGCGCTGGTTGTGTTGCTGCGGCGGCCCAGGACACTTCTGCGCTGGCGTCTCCTCCTTGGCGGGGCCGCGTTGGCCCTGCTCGGACTCACGCCCTTTGCCACGCAACCGATTCGCGCCGCGTACCAACCCGCCATCAATGAGGGAGAGCCAACGGCCTGCCGCGACGGTCTCAAGATTTCGTGCACGTTTTCCAAGGGAACGTGGGATGCCTTCAGCTACAACTTCAATCGGGAGCAGTACGGCAAGCCCGACCTCTCCGTTCGTCAGGCGCCGTTCACGGCGCAGGTGGGGATGTGGTGGCTGTACTTCCGTTGGCAGTGGTGGCGGGACGCGCAGAACGAACATCCGGCCGCGCAGCACGCATTGGCGGTGGCGTTCCTGCTGCTGGCCGCCATCGGCGGGTGGGTCCACTACCACCGTCATCGCGCGTCGTTCTGGTACTTCGGCCCGCTCGTCTTCCTCATGACGCTGGCGCTCATCTACTACCTGAACTTTCGCTACGGCGCGTCGCAGGACCCTGACCTTTCGGTCGCTCGTGAGGTGCGAGACCGGGACTACTTCTTCATCTGGAGCTTCTCGGCGCTGTCTGTATGGATCGGCCTTGGGTTGGCGTACGTGTGGGAGAGTGTCGCCGAGGGGCTGCGCAGGTCGCCGCGGATCGAAGCGTTAGGTGCCTATCGCGTAGCGACACCGGCGTTGCTGCTGGCGTTTGTTCCGTTGTTCGCCAACTGGTCGGCCGCTTCACGCCGCGGCGACCGGACCACCTTGGCCTTTGCGCACGATCTCCTGAACTCGGTGGAGCCGTACGCGGTCCTCATCACCGGAGGCGACAACGACACCTTCCCGCTCTGGTACGCGCAGGAAGTCGAGGGCATCCGGCGCGACGTGACGGTGGGTGTGTTGTCCCTGATGAACACCGATTGGTACGCACGCGCCATGATCCGGCGACCGATCTATGAATACGACGCGGCGAAGGGGCCTGCCATCTATCGTGCGCGCTCGTGGCCGAAGCCCACCACACCGCCGTTACGACTGACCTTGGCCCAAGCGGACTCTATTCCCCAGTACGTCGTGGTGCGAGAACCTGTCGTGTTCGAGCGCCCGGGCCTTCGTGCCGTGATCGAACCGGAGCGGCTGACGCCGGACGGCACGGGTGGCGGGATTCTGGAGAAGGCGGACCTACTCGTGTTGCGCATGCTGCTGGACTCCTGGCCCGATCGACCGCTCTACATCAGCCGCACCACCGGCAACTACGCGCAGCAGATGGGGCTCACGGACAACGTGATCTCGCGCGGCCTGGCGCAGGCCGTGGTACCGGCGCCAATCACCGGTGCCGAAGGTCATGTGAAAGTTGAGGGTGACGGTTGGATCGACGTCCCTCGCACCCGCGCCCTGTGGAACGACGTGTACCAGGGCCCCGCCGCGATCATCGCGCGCAACGACTGGGTAGACAGGCCGTCGGTTAGCGTCCCGTTCAGCTACCTGGTATCCGGGAGTGTGCTCGCCCAAGTGTTGCTAGCACAGGGAGACACGACCGGCGCCAACTCAGTGAGCGCTACGGTGGCGGGCCTGGCGAAGGCCGTCCATGTCGAGCGCTTGCTGGAGAATTCGAAGAACGCCGACGTTCGTGAGGACCGGGCAAAGAACTGAGCGCGAATTCCAATCGCCACTCGTCACGACAGCCGAGTCGCGGGACCTCGGTCGCCGCGCGACGCCAGGTCTTCGGGCTGGCGGCGACGCGCGTGAAATGGCCTATTCTCGTGAACTGCACATGAACGTGAGGCTTCAACCAGGGCCAATACCTAACGTGCTTGTGCGATGCCGCACGGCGTGGCAGACTGGTCGGGAGTAGGCTGTTGCACCTCCTGCAACCTGCGAACGCCAGCCGGCCCGCGCGTTGCACAGCAATCGGCTCGTTCCTGACGGAGATCTCCCAATGAAGATCGGAATCCTCGGTACTGGCATCGTTGGCCAGACCATCGCTAGCCGTCTGGTGCAACTCACCCACGACGTGATGTTGGGATCTCGCTCAGCGTCGAACGCGGTTGCATCGGCGTGGGTTGCCTCGCACCGTGGGCACGCCGCGCATGGGACGTTCGCCGAGGCGGCGGCATTTGGAGAGGTCGTGTTCAACTGCACCGCCGGGGCACAGTCGATGGCGGCGTTGAATCTGGCGGACGCGGCGACGACCTTGCGCGGTAAGATCCTGGTGGACGTGTCCAACCCCCTCGACTTCTCCAAGGGGATGCCGCCCACGCTCACCGTCTGCAACACCGACTCGGTCGCCGAGTCCATCCAGCGCGCATATCCCAACGTACGTGTCGTCAAGACGCTCAACACGGTGAACTGTGAAGTGATGGTCCAGCCGTCCAAGGTGACCGGGCCCCACACCATGTTTCTCTGTGGCAACGACCCACAGGCAAAGACCCGCGTGACCGACTTCCTCAAGACGTGGTTCCAGTGGGGCGATATCCTGGACTTGGGCGACATCACGGCGGCACGCGGGATGGAGATGATGGTCATCCCATGGGTTCGGATCATGCAGGCGTTAGGGCACGCCAACTTCAACTGGCACGTGCAGCGGTAGGCGCCCGCTCTCCGGTCGCCGCGTCGGGATGAGGGTCAGCCCAAGATGCTGGCCGCGGCCTGCACGACGGCACGTCGGATCTCACCTCGGGAATAGCTGTCGCCACGTCGGGAAACACCGGACGGACGCCCTCGCCGCGCGCTCGCACATTCCCGGCCATGACAAACCACGTCCCTCAGACCATGGGTCAGCAGTTCGGCCGCCGATCGTGGGCCGAACCGTGGAAGATCAAGATGGTGGAGCCACTCTCCGTGGTGGACCGCCCCCAGCGCGAGCGAGCCCTCGCCGAGGCTGGCTACAACACGTTTCTCTTGCGCTCGGCCGACGTCTATATCGACCTCCTGACGGACAGTGGCACGAGCGCCATGAGTGACCGCCAATGGGCGGGAATCATGACGGGCGACGAGGCCTATGCCGGCAGCCGCAACTTCTACCGGCTCGAGGCTGCCGTCCAGAAGTACTACGGGTACCAGTACTTCGTGCCGACGCACCAGGGGCGCGGCGCTGAACACTTGCTGAGCAAAGTGGCCATCCGCCCCGGTCAGTTCGTACCGGGCAACATGTACTTCACCACCACGCGGGCGCACCAGGAACTGGCTGGCGCAACGTTTGTCGACATCGTGATCGATGAGGCACACGATCCAGTGGCGCCACACCCATTCAAGGGAAATGTGGACCTCAGTAAGCTGCAGGCGCTCATCGAACGGGTTGGCGCGGCCAACATCGCCTACGTCAGCCTCGCTGGCACCGTAAACATGGCGGGCGGGCAACCCGTGTCGATGCAGAATGTGCGGGAGCTGAGCACCCTGTGCCGCCAGCACGGCATCAAGATCTTCCTCGATGCCACGCGCATGGCAGAGAACGCATTCTTCATTCAGGAACGCGAACCAGGGTATGCGTCCAAGCCGATCGCGGCGATTCTACGTGAGTTCTGCGACTACACGGACGGCGCCTGGATGAGCGCCAAGAAGGACTCGCTGGTGAACATCGGCGGGTGGCTGGCGCTCAACGACTTCCCCATGTTCGAGGAGCTTCGCAACCTCGTGGTCCTGTACGAGGGCTTGCACACCTATGGCGGCCTGGCCGGACGCGACATGGAGGCCATGGCCATCGGCATCGAGGAATCCGTCGAGGACGCCCACATTCGGGCGCGCATCGGCCAAGTGCGATACCTGGGCGAGTTGCTGGATGACTGGGGTGTGCCCATGATGCAGCCGATCGGTGGCCACGCGATCTTCCTGGACGCCAAGCGATTCTATCCGCACCTGTCGCAGGATCTCTTGCCGGCGCAGACGCTGGCGGCAGAGTTGTACCTGGACTCTGGTGTGCGGTCGATGGAACGAGGCATTGTGAGTGCTGGCCGAGATGCCAGCACCGGCGACCATCATCGTCCAAAGTTGGAGCTGACGCGGCTGACCATTCCGCGCCGCGTCTACACGCAGGCGCACATGGACGTGGTGGCGGAGTCCGTGAAATCCGTGTTCGACCAGCGCGAACGGGCGCGCGGGCTACGTTTTGTGTATGAGCCGAAGTACCTTCGGTTCTTCCAGGCGCGATTCGAGCCAGTGGTATAGCAGGCCGCCCACAACCCGACGGCGTTCTGAAGCTCTGGATGCGCGGGGCCGCATTTTCTGGTTTGCGGCCCCCCTGTCCACCGCATGAACGCCTGGCGTCCCGGCGGCGCGGCGCGGTCAACGTGTTTCCTACCGGGAGATGGTGGGCGCGGCGTCGAAGTCGAGCACAAGCACCGGGTAGAGTTCGCCCGGGGCGCGCTCTGGAAGAGTGATGCCGATACCACCGGCCGTTCGGCGCACCGGCAGCGCACCCGCCGACGCGTCGGCTAGCAGTGTGACCGCACGGGGGACGTCGCGTAGTCCCGCCAGTTCAAACTCGCCGGCACGCCAGGGATGGACGAACACGTGCAAACGGTTCCCCTTCTGGGTCACGCGGAAGAGCGCGTCGGCGAAGGGTGTCGCCGTGGTTCCATAGATCGCGCTGCTGTTGGTCCGCATCCAAGCACCTATGCCTTGCAGCCCCTTCGTGCTCTCCTCTGGCACCCGGCCATCGCCCATTGGGCCAATGTTAAGCAGGAGGTTGCCCCCCTTCGATGCGGTCTCCACCAGCAGTCCAACCAGCTGTGATACGCTCTTGAAGTCGTGGTCGAACTTGGAGTAGCCCCAGTTGTGGTTCATGGTCATGCAGGACTCCCAGTCAACGCCGGGGAGGCCGGTCGCGGGCACCTCGAGTTCAGGCGTACTGAAGTCCCCGGCCCGTCCGCGACCCAGCATCGTGTCCGTACCGCCCTCGACTTTCACATCGACGCGGTTGTTCACGATCACTGGCGGCTGCAACGCGAGACAATGGTCGTACACCGACTGACCGAGCGTGTGGTTCCACGTCGGTTCCCACTGGCCATCGAACCACATCACGGCGATGTCGCCGTACCTGGTCAGCAGCTCGCGCACCTGCGCGCGCACGAAGGCGACATAGCGCGCAAAGTCCGCACCCGTGGCGCTGCGGGCCTCCCAGTCCCGCCGTGGCAGGTAGTCCGGGTGATACCAGTCCATGATCGAGTAGTACCAGCCGAGGCGCAGGCCGTGGCGGCGACAGGCGCGGGCAAAGTCGCGCATGATGTCGCGCCGGTATGGCGTGGCCATGACGTCGTAGGTCGTCGCCGCGGAATCGAAGAGCGAGAACCCCTCGTGATGCTTGGTGGTGACGACGATGTACTTTTGCCCCGCCTCCTTGGCCAAGCGAACGATCGCATCGGCATCCAGGTGCGTGGGATTGAATGTGCGAGCGAGCTGGATGTACTCGTCGTGTGGGATCTTGGCGTTGTTCCGGATCCACTCGTGCGACCCCGTTTCCTTCCCCTTCCACTCTCCGCCTAACGTGGAATAGAGTCCGAAGTGTACGAACATGCCAAAGCGTGCGTCGCGCCACCACGCCATGCGATCTGCACTGGCATCCGTCGCAATCCCACGGATTGCCTCGGGAGCACCATCTGCGCCAGCGCTATCGGGGCGGCGCCCCGGCAGAACACCGCTGGGGTCGAGTCCGGGCCAGAGCGCCAGCGAACCGGTTCCAGCTCCAACGCTGCGAAGGAAGTCACGTCGCTTCACGTTTGGCTTCGAAAGGGTGTACCGAGGGCTGCCGGTGGCATCCGGCCAAGCGCCCAGCCTCGCCGGGATCAGGCGCGCGCGACTAGCAGATGCGCGGGAGCTGCTCCCCAATCTGCATCGTGATCACACGCGTCGCACCGATCCCGGTTCGCGCCACCAGCAAGCCAGGGTGGGCATCGGTCACCGCACCGATCCGCGCCGCGCTCTGACCGAGAGGATGTGCCCGCATCACGGCAAGCACGGCGTCCGCTACTTCGGGATCGACCAAGGCCAGGAGCTTGCCTTCGTTGGCCACAAAGAAGGGATCGAGCCCGAGGAGTTCGCAGGCCGAACGGACCTCGGAGCGTACCGGAACGTCCTGCTCACGAATCACGATGCCGACCTTGGCCTGCGCCGCGATCTCATTCAAGGAAGACGCCAACCCTCCGCGGGTTGGGTCGCGCAATGTGTGGATGCCGTCGGGGGCGGCATCCAGCATGGCATCGACCAACCCGTTGAGGGCGGCGCAGTCGGACACGATCTCCGATTCGAAGGACAGCCCTTCCCGCACACTCATGATGGCCATGCCGTGGTCGCCTAACGTCCCACTGCACAGCACCACGTCGCCGGGCCGGGCGCGACCCGGATTCACGTCGGAGCCCTCACGCACTACGCCGATGCCCGCGGTGTTGATGTAGATCCCATCCCCATGCCCCCGCTCCACGACCTTCGTGTCGCCAGTCACGATGGTGACGCCCGCCAAGCGGGCCGCCAAAGCCATGTCGCTCGCCACGCGCGCCAGCGACGCCATCGGAAAGCCCTCTTCCAGGATGAACCCGGCGCTCAGGTACAACGGACGCGCACCACTCAGGGCGATGTCGTTGACCGTGCCGTTCACCGCCAGCGACCCGAGGCTCCCCCCCGGAAAGACGTGCGGCCGCACGACGAAGGAATCAGTCGAGTAAGCCAGTCGCCCAGCCGGAACGCTGAGTACCGCGGAGTCCGTGAGCCGGTCGAGCACCGCGTTCGTGAAGGCCGGCTTGAAGATGTGCTCGACCAGGTCGGCGCTGAGGGTCCCGCCCCCACCGTGACCCATCACGATATTCGGGTAGTCCCGCAACGGCAGCGGGCACGCCCAAGCGTCGGCGTCGATGCTGGCGACTGGCGTCATGTCAGGTCGTCGCCTTGTCGAGCGTGACCAGTCGCCCGTAGTTGTAGTACGCCGCGCACGCCCCTTCGCTGGATACCATCGTCGCGCCTAAAGGGGTGCGTGGCGTGCACGCGGTACCAAACGCCGGGCAGGCACTGGGCTTGATGGCGCCCTGTAGAACCTCACCGCTATGGCACAGCGGCGACTCCACCGTGCGAATATCCCCGACGTCAAATCGCGATTCGGCGTCAAACTCTCGATAGGCATCCGAGAGCCGCCATCCGCTGGCGGGGATTACCCCAATGCCGCGCCACGCACGGTCCGTGGTGGTGAATACCTCCTCCAACAGCGCCTGCGCCGGACGATTCCCGTCGAAGGTCACGACCCGCGCGTACGCATTCTCCACGCGCGCCTCACCACGTTCGAGCTGATGGACGGCCAGTCGGATCCCCTCCAGCACGTCCAGCGGTTCAAACCCCGTGATGACAATCGGCACATGGTATCGCGATGCAAGCGGCGGATACTGCCAGAACCCCATGACGCTGCACACGTGTCCCGCGGCCAGGAATGCCTGCACGCGATTGGACGGCGCCTCCATGATCGCACTGATGGCCGGCGGTACCAGAACGTGCGACACCAGCATTGAGAAGTTCTTCAACCCTTCACGCTTGGCCACGTGAACCGCCATCGCATTGGCGGGCGCCGTCGTCTCAAACCCAATGCCAAAGAAGACCACGTCACGAGTGGGATTCTCACGGGCAATCTTCACCGCATCCAGCGGCGAGTACACGATGCGAACGTCCCCTCCGTCGCTCTTCACGCGAAACAAGTCGCGATCCGACCCCGGCACCCGCAACATGTCGCCAAACGATGTGAAGATCACGCCAGGCCGAGCCGCGATGGCCAACGCCTTGTCGATCACTTCGAGCGGTGTGACGCAGACCGGACATCCCGGCCCGTGAATCAGCTCAATCTCCCTCGGTAGCAGCTGATCGATGCCGTTGCGGAGGATGCTGTGCGTCTGCCCGCCACACACCTCCATCAGCGACCACGGTCGCGTGGTCACCTGGTGAATCTCGGCGGCGATGCGTTGAGCAATCTCGCCATTCCGAAACTCCGTCAGATACTTCATGGAAGAACCGGGCAGCTCTCTGGGCCGCGGTACTGCTCGGGCGGTGCCTCGCCCAGCTCTTCCTCGAGCACGCCCAGCTCTCGGAAGTGCCGCAGCGATTCCTGGGCCGACGCCTCATCGATCAAGCTGATGGCGAACCCCACGTGGACGATCGCGTAGTCACCGACGTTGGCCTCGGGGACATACGCGAGGCAGGCCTCCTTTTGGATGCCGCCAAAGTCTAGGCGACCCATCTTGATGCCGCCGGCATCGTGGATGTCGATGATTCGTCCTGGGACCGCGAGGCACATGCGCGAGATCCGGAATAGGTGTAGACGGGACGGACGATTTTAGAATGCCGACGCGGCGCCCGCCTTGGCGTACGAGACTACCCGGCGAGTGATAGGGGGAAAGAGGACACAAGGCGAGGCGGACGGGACCGGATGGCGGAGTAACGAATGGAACCGGATACGCAGCAAGGCCGTCGGCGCTGCACTGGTAGCAGCAGGCGCCGAGCACACCAGGGATTCACTTCGCTTTGGCTGCTCGCCGGCGTTGGGCGAGGAGGGCGTACCACGCGTCCATCCCCTCGCCTGACTTAGCGGAGACCTCGAGGATCTCCATGCCGGGGCGCACGTCCCTGATGGCCTGGTGGGCGGCGGCCCGATCGAATTCGCAGGCTGCGGCCAAGTCGATCTTGGTGATGATGGCGACGTCCGCCGAGTTGAACATCGTCGGGTATTTGAGCGGCTTGTCTTCGCCCTCGGTGACGGAAAGGAGGACGGCTCGCATGGCCTCGCCGAGGTCATACGATGAGGGACAGACGAGATTGCCGACGTTTTCGATGAAGAGGTAGTCGAGCTCCGGCAGCTCGAACATCTGGAGCTCGCTCCCGATATTCTCGGCTTCCAGATGGCAGCGACCGTGCGTGTTTACCTGTCGTACTGGCGCCCCACTTCGCGCCAGGCGTTTGGCGTCATTGTCTGTCTCCAGGTCACCGACGATGGCTGCGGCGCGGTCGCCATGCTGTCGCAGGTGCGTGAGCGTGCGCTCGAGGAACGCCGTCTTCCCCGTCCCCGGGCTGGAGACGAGGTTCACGACGAAGACGCCGGCTTGTTCGAACGTGCGACGCAGCCCTCGCGCCAGTTCGTCGTTCTTCTTGAGGATGCCGGCCCGCACCTCGACGATTCGCGTGGTCATTCTTCGATCTCCAACGAAGTCACTTGCAGCTCCTTGCCCTGGCGGATAATTCCGCAAATGTCATCGCAAACCGGGCAATGCATGAAGTTCACGGCGGGGAGTTCCAGATCGCGCTGGCAGCGGTCACACCAGACGATGACCGGAAGCTCTTCGATTTCGAGGCGCGCGCCTTCGAGCGGCGTCCCTTGTGTCACCACGTCGAACGAAAACCGCAGGGCATCGGCGTCCACGCCCGCCAGCCGACCGATGCGCACGTTCACGGCGGTCACCTGCGGGGAGGGGGACTGGATCCGTCCCGCGGTTTCCAACGCAACATCGACGATACTGGTGGCGATCGAGAGTTCGTGCATCAGGGCTCATGGCCGGTTGCGCCCTAAGCCTTGAGCGCGACCGACGGGAAGTCCAGTGGGAACTCCCCGATAGGGCGCGAGGGGTGCCACTCGACCCTCGGCCGCGCATCTTTTGAGGATGCCACGCAATACCATATCCGCGAAGGCGTTTCCGGTGCCGCATGACCGCAGGGTCGATCGCAGCGCCGCGAATTCCTACGGTAGGTGTTGTCTCCCAGAATTGCGGTCGTCCGTGCTGACCACCTCGTGACATCGATCGTTAGGTACTCGGTGCGCGTGACCGGCATCGTGCAAGGGGTGGGCTTTCGGCCCTTTGTGTTTGCCTTAGCCGAGCGTTGCCGTGTGAGTGGGTTTGTAGGGAACGACGGGGCCGGCGTCTTCGCCGAGGTGGAGGGGTCGGAGGAATCGTGCCGGACGTTCCTGCGCGCATTGCGGGACGATGCGCCTCCCCTAGCCATGGTGGAGGAGGTGCAGAGCCATCAAATCGCGACGACTGGGGGGGCGGGGTTTGCGATCGTTTCCAGCGGTGCCCCGAATCGGCAGATCACCCCGGTATCGCCAGACGTCGCCACCTGCGACGCGTGTCTGCGGGAGTTCAACGACCCATCGGACCGGCGCTATCGGTATCCCTTCATCAATTGCACCAACTGCGGTCCACGATTCACGATCATCCGCGACTTGCCCTACGACCGTCCCTTCACGACGATGTCGTCGTTTCGCATGTGCGCCGCATGCGACGCCGAGTACCACGATCCGCACTCCCGACGGTTTCACGCCCAGCCGAATGCCTGCCCGGCCTGCGGTCCCCGCTTGTCGTTTGAGCTGTCGGGCACCGGGCCAGTAACGGCTTTGGATGGTGAAGCGGCCCTGGGGGCGGCGCTCGGCGTGCTGTCTCGGGGCGGCATTCTCGCCGTCAAGGGCGTTGGCGGCTTTCACCTGGCGTGCGAGGCCACATCCGTTGCAGCCGTGCGGGTGCTGCGGGAACGCAAGGGGCGCCGTGACAAGCCCTTTGCGGTGATGGCGGCCGATCTGCCGACAGTGCGCCGTTTCGCCGCGGTCACACCGGACGAGGAGGTGCTGTTAGGCAGTGCCCAACGCCCCATCGTGCTGTTGGCGCGACGGGCCGATCCATCACTCGACCTCGTTCGCGAGGTGGCACCCGGACAGTCGACGATCGGCGTCATGCTCCCGTATGCGCCATTGCACGCGCTGCTCGTGGCCAATGGGCCGCTGGTGATGACATCGGGGAACCTGAGTGAGGAACCTATCGCCCGCGACAATGACGAGGCGCGTGCGCGACTGCAGACGCTGGCCGATGCGTTCCTGATGCATGACCGGGGAATCCATGTCGTGTGCGATGACTCGGTGGTGCGAGTCGTCGACCATGCCGAGGTGCCGCTTCGGCGCTCGCGCGGCTACGCTCCATTTCCGGTGCAGCTGCCGACAGTCGTGCCGATGGTGCTGGCCGTTGGAGCTGAACTCAAGGCGACGGCCTGTGTGACGCGCGATCGGTACGCGATCCTGTCGCAACACATCGGCGACCTGGGCAATTTGGAGACCCTGCTGGCCATGGAGCACGCCGCCGAGCATCTGCTCAGGCTCTTTCGCATCACGCCGGACCGCGTGGCCTGCGACCTTCACCCTGGGTATGAATCCACGCGTTGGGGCGAGCGCTGGGCAGGACGCCATGCGGTGCCGGTGATCCGCGTGCAGCACCATCACGCGCATTTGGCGGCGCTAATGGCGGAGCATGGTGAAGCTGGCGACCGACCGATCCTGGCCTTTGCGTTTGATGGCACCGGCTATGGCACCGACGGCACCATCTGGGGGGGCGAGGTGTTGCTGGGCGACTATCGCTCGTTCCAGCGGGTGGCCCACCTTGGGGCCACGCCCTTGCCCGGGGGAGATGCCGGTGTTCGGAATCCCGCGCGCATCGCGCTCGCCCAGTTGCGCGCGGCCGGTGTGGAGTGGAGCGAAGAGCTGCCCTGTGTGCAAGCCGTGACGCCGGATCACCGGCGTGTGCTGGGGATCCAGCTGGAGCGCGGACTGAATTGCGTCGATACCACCTCGATGGGTCGGTTTCTTGACGCGGCGTCCTCGCTGGCCGGCGTGCGGCACGTGGTCTCCTACGAAGGCCAGGCGGCGATCGAACTGGAGGCGCTGGCACGCTCGGCCGGGTCACTGCAGCACTACAAGTTTGACCTGACGGCTGAGGGCCACGCTCCCATTGTATTCGATGGCGGGAGCGTGCTCCGTGCCGTTGCGGCCGACATCGCGAATGGCGTTGACGCAGCCAGCGTGTCGCGTGGCATACACGAGGCAGTGGCCGATGCGATCGCGGTGCTCGCCGAGCGGCTCACGAGAGTGCATGGCTCGGTGCCCATCGGGCTGACTGGCGGCGTGTTTCAGAACGCGCTGCTGCTGTCGCTCGCGCGCCGGCGATTGGAAGCGGCGGGACACCGCGTGTTAACCCATCGCATGACGCCGCCCAACGACGGGGGGATTGCCCTGGGTCAGGCAATGGTCGCGGCACACTCGCCGCTGCGCTGACGACGCCGGGCGGCGAACCCGCGTCCTATCCCACACCGTCGGCCCGGACCGACCGAGCGCTGCGGGGCCCGATGGTGGCTCATCCGACACGTGGCGCCTCGCGCCAATTCCGCGGCCGAACCACTCAAACCCGAACGAATGACACGATTCGACCGGCTTTTGCGCTATTCGTAGGGAGGGCGAAGGGCGGTCGTTCCTCGTGAGTCCACTTGGCACTCACGCAACTCACCATCGACAGGGGGAAACATGGTCCGGGGATTCAATGTGACGGCAGTCGTCGCGGCGCTCGCGCTCATTGCCGCACCAGCGGCGGCCCAGAAGAGCGGCGGATCGGCCGCATATGCGCCGGGATACACCGACATCGGCCCGGTGATCGGCTTCGGAAACCTTGGAAGTGCCAACATGGCTATCGGTGGCCGTTTCGAGCATGCGATCAAGGCCCTTCCCGACCTTGGGGATGGCGTGCTGGGCATCGAGGTCTCTGCCGACTACTACCACTGGTCGAACGTGTACGCCGGCACGGACTACGGATTCACCTACATCCCGTTCGGCGTCACGGCGAACTACCACTTCAAGGTGACGAGCAATCCGAAGTTGGACCCATTTGTAGGACTGGGTCTTGGGTATCAATCGGTCAGCACGAAGTACGGTGGTACGTACGACGCCAGCGCCACCTACTTCATTGGTCGAGCCGGTCTTCGCTACTTCTGGAAGCCGAAGATGGCGTTCTACGGTGATGTTGGTGCCGGTGCTGCCACGCTGAGCGCGGGCCTCATGTTCGGGTTGGGAGGGGGAAAGTAGGGCTGTCTAGCGCGGAGTGGGGACGGGTGGTGCGCTAGCAGCTTGGGGGAACGTGCGGGGCGGCTCAGTTCGAGCTCAGCCCCGCACGTCGCGTTTAGCTATCGGTGAGGGCGCCGACCATTGGCTCGGTGAGTTACGAAGCTTCGAGACCCGACGCTGGCGGCCCGATACTGCGTCTCCCGTCCAACCCATCAGCACCTGCAGGTCATAGCAAGGCGGTACTCCGCGACCGTCATTTGCCCTGCGCACCGCGTCGTGCTTTCCCCGACAGAGGTGGCGCCCTTACCTCTCGCCGGGCATTGAGGCCGGCGCCGAACTTCGGGTGTCGGCCTTCGCTGTGGTTCTCACGTGGGCCGAGTCGAACGCCGGTTCGCCGGCAAGGCGGTCACGATGCAAGGCACACTCCAAGGCGCGATTCATACCTCCCCAGAGTCCGGGGTGACCGGAAGCTCAGGAAGCACGAGGGCCGGCGCCAGTCAATCTCGTCTCACTGCGTGGGTCGCCCTGCAGGAGCTCCCCAAGCACCTCGCT